>NZ_JBXWMW010000036.1:0-1511 GCF_059610045.1 Ruegeria sp. YTSA168 | reverse complement strand
TGTCTGACGTCAGCACCTATGGGACAGATTTGAGGATTTGAACAACGGAGGGTTTCTGGTTCATCGTAGCCTTTAAGGAGCGAAGATGAACAAGAAGCCCGGAACATCGAAAGACGCAGCTGACAAGCTGGTCAAAAATATCCGCCGCAAGACCCGCCAAACTTACTCGGCGGAGGAGAAAATCCGGATTGTTTTGGCCGGATTGCGCGGGGAGGAAAGCATCTCTGCGTTGTGTCGCCGGGAGGGCATCTCTGACAGCCTGTATTATACTTGGTCGAAGGAATTCCTTGAGGCTGGAAAGCGGCGTCTTTCCGGCGACACAGCGCGTCAGGCGACATCGCCTGAGGTGAAGGAATTGCGATCTGAGGCCATGGCTCTGAAAGAATGCGTTGCCGACCTAACCCTTGAAAACCGTCTGCTCAAAAAAAGCATGACAGGGGCTGGGGAGTTCGAGGAATGAGGTATCCTGCGTCTGAGAAACTGGAGATCATCCTCACGGTTGAAGCGTCGCATCTGCCCACAAAGATGACCCTTGATATGCTGGGTATACCGCGCACCACATTTTACCGGTGGTATGACCGATATGTCGAAGGCGGCTTTGATGCTTTGGCAGATCGTTCGCCGCATCCAAAGTCGGTCTGGAACCGCATCCCTGATGCCCGCCGTGACGATCTCATCGAGTTCGCGCTGGAACATGAGGCGCTGACTACGCGGGAGCTGGCGGTTAAGTATACTGATGAGAAGCGGTATTTTGTCTCTGAATCATCAGCTTACCGAATTCTGAAAGCAGCGGATCTGATCACCGCACCAGATTATGTGGTGATCAAGGCGGCAGACCAGTTCAAAGACAAAACGACCGCCATCAACCAGATGTGGCAGACCGACTTCACCTACTTCAAGATCATTGGTTGGGGCTGGTATTACCTGTCCACCATCCTCGACGACTACAGCCGCTACATCATCGCCTGGAAGCTTTGCACAAATATGCGTGCTGAGGACGTAACAGACACGATCGAGTTGGCTCTGGCAGCATCAGGTTGCGACAAGGCCGTGGTCCGACACAAACCCCGTCTGCTCAGCGACAATGGATCCTGTTACATCTCTGGCGATCTGGCCAAATGGCTGGAGGATCAGAAGATGGACCATGTTCGCGGAGCGCCATTCCACCCGCAAACTCAAGGCAAAATAGAACGATGGCATCAGACCATGAAGAACAGGGTTCTGCTCGAGAACTACTACCTACCCGGTGATCTCGAACGCCAAATCGGGACCTTCGTCGATTACTACAACAACCAACGCTACCATGAGAGCCTGAACAACGTCACACCCGCTGACGTCTACTTTGGTAGGGACAAAGCCATTCTAAGAGAAAGGGAAAAGATCAAGAAACTGACGATCCGACAGCGCCGCTTGCAACATCAAAAACAAGCAGCATAATCAATCACACAACCGAACCAGAGCCTCCAATGTTCAAGCCGCTCTGATGTCCCATTTTATATGACGACAGACAC
>NZ_JBXWMW010000035.1:0-1585 GCF_059610045.1 Ruegeria sp. YTSA168 | reverse complement strand
GACACACGACTGCATCTGACAGACGCTCGTATCAGCTCAAAAAATGTCTTGCTATGCAGGAGCCATCCACACAGGACTTTCAATCGAAAAAATTGAAAGTCCGCTTTGTTGCGCGTCTTACCAGTTCAGGCAAGGTGCCGCGAAGGGTCGGTTTTCAACTCATCCCGTACGAAAGAACCGGCATGGTCGGTTCCGTGAGAGTGAACTGCTGCGTCATCTGTTTGATACGACTGTGGCGCGCTGCATCGCGGAAGGTCTGGTGAGCGGGCAGCGCCTGGCAATTGATGCCAGCCTGATCGAGGCGGATGCCAACAAACAGAATTCAACACCAAAGGAAGAGTGGGATGCGACGAGTATCGATCCGGCCGATGCGCCCCGCGCGGTCCGCGAGTATCTCAACACGCTGGATGAGGCTGCTTTCGGGGCTGTCAGCGAGGCCCAGCCAAAGTTCACATCTCATTCTGACCCTGCCAGCCAATGGACGGCAGCGCGTAAAGGGCCTGCTTTCTTCAGCTATTCCGACAACTACCTGATCGACACCGACCATGGGGTGATAGTCGACGTGGAAGGCACCAGATCAATCCGGCAGGCAGGGCCATATTTCCTCCGAGGGATTGTACGCCGAGAGCGGCAGCACTCGTCATCAGGAATTCTCTGCGGTTCATGATTAGATCTCCGGTGAGGAAAAGGGTCAGAGTTTGGACAGTTTCTCTTCAGCTGTCTGCACGGCAGACCGTTCGGCGACGCGCGTGATCCAGGCTTCGATGTTGGGCAAATCAGACAGGCCCGTTGCCTCGGCCTGACGCAGGAAAGTCAGCCCGCCAGATGCCCACGGGTAGGTCATCATGTCGGCAATCGTGTAGTTGGCCCCCGCAAGGTAGGCGCCATCGGCAAGCGCACCTTCGAGCACAAAAAACAAGCGGATTGTCTCTGTGAGGTAGCGATCTATGGCATAGGGGAGCTTCTTATCGGCCATCTGGAAATGGCCCCATTGCCCGATCATTGGCCCCAAGCCTCCGACTTGCCAGAAGCTCCAGGCCATCACCTGCGCGCGCTCTTGTGCGCTTTCGCCAAGGAAACGGCCATGCTTCAAAGCCAAATGGAGCAAGATAGCACCGGATTCGAAGAGCGTGACGTCGCTATCTCGCAATGCCGGTATTTTTCCATTCGGATTAAGGCGCCGAAATTCCGGATGGTTCTGATCTCCTTCACCGATATTGATGGGCGTCTCCTTTCACTCCCCTGCCCTCCTAAAGGCACTGAAGACATGATGGAGGCGTTTCGATCCTGGCCGCGTTCCGACAAGCTGAAGTACATGTCGCTGGATCGGCTGAAATGCCATGTTCAAGCCGCTCATGACCTTTGGAAACGCATCGAAGGACATGTCGCAAAACCCGGTGAAATTTCGGGTGCGCCCGAAGCTTGTTTCGGGTCCCATATACAAGACCAAATTGAAGAAACAATTCTGTCCTGTAACGCCGATGGCGAGAGTTCAATGCCCTCGGCTGAAGCCTCGGAACCAGATTGTTCTGGCTCCGGGCCTGACGGCCCTTCGCATTGCTCAGAAAGCAATCATCCAACAGAT
>NZ_JBXWMW010000034.1:0-1721 GCF_059610045.1 Ruegeria sp. YTSA168 | reverse complement strand
AAGCCTCGGAACCAGATTGTTCTGGCTCCGGGCCTGACGGCCCTTCGCATTGCTCAGAAAGCAATCATCCAACAGATCCGGCGGGGCGCAAGGCCCAAAAGCTGCCTCGGGTGAACAATCGTATTCTCTATGACCTGGCTTCACCCGAGCTGCGCATGCATATCGATATTGCTGGTGGTGGCGATCAGAATCCCAACCCATCGCTTTATGCTATCGAGACCGGCATTTGGTCCCGGCTGTCTGAGATTGGCACCAATATTTTCGCCTGGCATGAGGCAATCAATCGACTGACCCTCATGGGCGCGATCCTGGCTGGAGTGATCACAGACGCAAGGCTGAGTGATCCGAAACTGCCACAAGTCGTCAATCCAGGAGGATATCTTCGCGGTATGGTTCAAGCAGATGAACGCGGAGAATTGAACCTGATTTCCAGTTTCATGGGGCTGTTGGCACGAAGAGCGCGGGAGGAAGACCATGGGCTTCGTTAGGGCGGAAAGGATGTTTCACAACCCGATGGGCATTGCGTCGCTCGCCTTGCAAATCAACATCTCCAATCGGCGGTTTCCGATCTGTTTCCGTCTTCTGGACAGAACTGTATTCGCATCTGTGATTGGCTACGGGAAATCCCGAGTGGTTTGTTCAGCTTTAGGTTGCTATGCGGCCTCAACGGCAGCGCGGAACAGAAAGACGGTCTATGAAGATCGCAGATATTGGCAGGTCAGAACTGGATTTCCGGCAAACCGGGGAGGCACGCCTCCAGGAGATTTGCAGCAGGTTTGGATTTGAGAATGCGTCTTATGCCCATGTCGACAAGTCGCAAAACATCGTTCACGGCTGCACCACGTTTCCGGAAGAATGGACGAGGCATTACATTGAAAACGACCTGATCCTGGCCGATCCCCTCATTCGGTTCGGCGCCACCATGATCGCTCCGATTGATTGGACAGCATTCGACAACCAGACTGACTATGCAGCGCTTTTTGAAGCTGCCAGACGGTTTGGCGTTGGCCGCAACGGCCTGACTATTCCGGTCATTAATCCTTTTGGTGAGCGCGGCGTGTTTACCGTCACATCCAATGCGCCTCGTGCCGAATGGGAGGCATTGATCGCGACAATGCTCCCTGCCTTGCGCCACGAAGCCCAGATACTGCACCTGCTCGCGCTGGACGTCATTGAAACGGTCTTCAACTTTCCATCGGATTCCTTGTCTGGTGATGAGTTGGATGTTCTGAAGATGCTTGCGTCAGGATTGATACCGTCTGTCATTGCCAAACAGACGGGAAACCCCTCTCGAACGGTGGATGCGCAGATATCTTCGATCACCACCAAGCTGAAGAGCCGGACGATCGAACAAGCGGTTGCGCGAGCTGTCAGTACAGGATTTCTCAAGTGGAGCGATTTCTTTGCAGACCCGGTGGCAGAACTGGTCGATATCGAACATCGGACGCTCTGCGGCGGGATCGTCCGTTGGTCCGGCAGAACACACGAATTGATCGCATTTGAAGAAGGCCGACTTGTGCGAAGTCTCGATAGCTTCCAATCAGTTCAGGTCGAAGATCTGGTTGCGGAATTTGGCCTTAACCCAGCTGACATTGACGAAGTCGTCGGAGATTCAGACGATCAAGCCCTGTGGATCAGATACCTGTGAACCAGGCCGGCGGCGCCCCTCTTCGCACTGTATCAGGGTGTGGATGTGAAGACTTCACATAATTGAAAATTAC
>NZ_JBXWMW010000033.1:0-2684 GCF_059610045.1 Ruegeria sp. YTSA168 | reverse complement strand
TCCTAGCAGTGATAGACAACTGCATTATGGCGCATTGCGACGCCGGTGGAGCAGGAGCCATCCACCCCATCCGCTTCACATTCTTGCGTTTGTCGATCTCGCCGTTGCAGCGAATGGCTGCTTTCCGCCCTTCGTGCCCTAAGAAGGGCAGCTTGAGGCTGACACGAGTACAACCCAGTACGAAGTAAGCTGGTGCCGTTTTTCCTCCCCCTACCCTTCCCGGTCCAAGTTCAGCCAATAGCGTGTGTACCGAAGTTCACCCGTTCGCGTCAGAGCACCTTTCTCTACCAGATCCTGCAGATCCCGCGTAGCAGTGGCGCGCGACGTTCCCGTGATCGAGATATAGTTCTCGGCACTCAATCCGCCTCTGAACCCATCCGGCCCAGCCTTGAACAACCGGGCGATTACCTTGCTTTGGCGGGCGTTGAACTGATCGCGATGCCGGTCATAGAAATGTGTCTTGGATATGAAGAACCCAACCCGCTCAAGAGTCACCTGCTGCGCTGTAAGGACGGTCTCGGCAAACCAAACGAGCCATGGTGTGACTTCCAGTGTCTTTTGGTGGCGTTCGAGTTGGTCGTAGTAAGCCTTACGCTCTCGCTCAATCGTGAATGCAAGCGCAATCAGACTTGGCTGACCAATGTTTTGTGCCAGGGATTTTTCAGCCAGCGCCCTACCCAACCGGCCATTGCCGTCCTCAAAGGGGTGAATGCTCTCGAAATAAAGATGGCTCAAACCGGCCCGGATCAGTGCGCGCAAAGGTTCTGGACCATCCGGTGCGGTCCGGTTGAACCAGGTTACGAACTGGTCCATTTCAGTCGGAACCTGATGTGAAGGTGGTGCTTCGAAATGCACGGTTGGTCGATCCAGCCTGCCTGAGACGATTTGCATCGCATCCTCATGGCTCCGGTATGATCCAATTTTTTCCAGATGCCTGTCATGGGACAGAAGCATGTCATGCCACCGAAACAGGGTATCGTGTGACAGTGGTTCCGAATAGTTGGAATAAACATCCACCATCATTTCAGAAACGCCCTGCTCGCGCGGTTTGGATGGATAGCTGTCGGGAGCCAGTCCAAGATGTCGGCGCAAAGAAGATTGCACGCTGAGCCGATCCAGCATCTCACCTTCGATCGCGCTGGTCTTCATCGCTTCTTCGCTCAGCAGGTCGATACGCAATTGATCTCGATCTGATGTGTTCACATGATGTACGGCTCCGAGAACTTCCCCTGAGGACAACAGGAACTGTTGCTCGTTTGGTTCGAGTCTTGCGGCATCGTAACGAAAAGTCGGCCAGTCAGGGTTCTGCCAGTTCCACATCGTGAGGTATAATATTCCTTTCTATAGCTCATTATTTATGGTCACGTGATTTATAGAGGTCAATCCTATTGCTCACCTTTTCAAATTCTTCAATCCGATCATCGATTGGAGGTCTAATCTGAAAACGGTAAATCTCGCCCTGTTTCCCAAATTTACGTAGCATTGGAGGTCCGCGAGAGCATCGCTTTTGGAGACAACTCACCCTTTTCGATCTTAACTAACAATGAAATCAGGTAAGCCCCTGGAGACTGTATGTTCTCAGCACGTTGGAAGATGTATCCGAGAACGATAAAGCGAATAGCGGGGCCAAACGTTGATTTCATTGCATACCAGGTTTTGCCAAGTCGTAGATACTCGGCGATATTATCCATAAGCCGATCACAGTGGTGCTGATCTTTTGCAAAGCGTAGTTCTGCGCATAGCCGTGGAAAACTGCGCTCCATTTGGTCTGGAGAAACCTGAATCTGAGAAAGTTTTTCTTTCTTAACTTTGGGATTCAAAGAGTCCTCTTTGTGCCCCTCAATTTCACTGTCACTGGCCCTCAAATTTTCTGTATCTGTCTGTCTTATCTCGGAGATTTCCACAGAGATTTCTGCCAGCAGCTCGCTGAGTACATTCGCATCTGGTTTGCGACGCAGAGCATTGCGTACGGTGGTCATCAAATCAGAGATCGCGGTGTCATTTGCTACGAGGTCCCTAAGGCGCGCCAGAGAGGCGGAAACCTTGTCGCGGAGTACAGTGAACTCCAGAACTCGATCAGCATGCCTCTGGGCTTCCTGGATGAACTCAGCGTGCCGTTCAGACAAAGGCATCAAGGAGAGACCAGTTGCGGTGACCACCCTGCCCTGTCGATCCCGGCGTGCCCATCGCTTGCCGTTTGCGCTCATTACGCGGCGGATAAGTCCAAGCTCAACCAGCGTTGAGATATGACGCTCAACTGTCTGCACGCTGACGTGAGTTCGTTTGGCGATTGCCGCGTTGGAAGCGAAGCAGATGTGATGATCATCTTGGTCCGCAGCAATCTGATCACCGCCTAAAAAGGAAATCATCGCTCTCAGGACATTGAGAGTTGTGGACTTTAACCCAAGAGGTTCTCTCGCCTCTTCAACGGCACGAAGAAGTATCCATTTTTTGGGCGTACTACTCCCCTGCCCTGCCGTTCCCGACAAGGTTGCTCCATTTGGAGCCAATGCTGATAGTGTTTTCATGATTATCTATCGGCAGACAAAATTTACCCGTTCGCTCAAGAGCGTTTTTTCTTGTATGGCGATTCGGGTGCTGCTAGATTCTAGGCTCCAGACTCATTAAATTACAGCCAGAACAGGACGGTAGCTGCGAGTGCGATTGCGGATAGGAAGACCTTC
>NZ_JBXWMW010000032.1:0-2990 GCF_059610045.1 Ruegeria sp. YTSA168 | reverse complement strand
GGCTCAGGCCGTCAGGCCTTCGGGTTCTGGCAGTTTGTTTGCGCGGCATGCTGCTGTGACGGTGTTTGCGAGCAGGCAGGCGATGGTCATCGGGCCGACGCCACCGGGGACCGGGGTGATGGCGCCTGCGCGCTCGGCCGCGCTGGCATAATCGACGTCGCCGACCAGTTTGTTTTTGCCGTTACGTTCGATCCGGTTGATGCCCACGTCAATCACGGTGGCACCCTCCTTGATCCAGTCGCCCGGCACCATCTCGGGCCGGCCAACAGCGGCAACCACGATATCGGCGCGGCGGACCACATCCGGCAGGTCCTTGGTGCGGCTATGCGCAATGGTTACGGTGCAGCTGTCGCCCAGCAGCAGCTGTGCCATCGGCTTGCCCACGATATTCGACCGGCCAATGACCACTGCGTCCATACCCGACAGCGATCCATGATAGTCGCGCAGCATCATCAGGCAGCCCAGAGGGGTACACGGAACCATCGACTTCTGACCGGTGCCCAGCAGGCCCACATTCGAAATGTGGAAACCGTCAACGTCCTTGGCCGGATCAATCGAATTGATCACCAGATCTTCGTTCAGATGCTTGGGCAGCGGCAACTGTACCAGAATACCATGCACAGCAGGGTCATTGTTCAGTTTGTTGATCAGCGCCAACAAATCCTCTTCCGAGGTATCCACGTCCAGCTTGTGTTCGTATGAGTTCATGCCGACCTCAACGGTCTGCTTGCCTTTCGAGCGGACATAGACCTGGCTCGCCGGGTCCTCGCCCACCAGCACCACGGCCAGACCGGGTGTGATGCCATTTTCTTCTTTCAGCTTTGCAACCTGATCAGCCACCTGCGCACGTACTTTTGCAGCAAAGGCTTTGCCGTCGATAACCTGGGCTACCATTTCTCAATCCCCTCTTCCAAAACGGAGCAGGCGCACGCGGCGCCTGTTCGGTCAGTCAGCGCCGATCACGCGTTCTTCGCGGGCGATCGACCAGTCAATCAAAATGCGCCAGAGCTTCTCTGCAAGATCGGGATCCATGCCCAATTCATCCGAGCTCTTGCGCACACGCTGCACCACCTCTTCGACGCGATCCGGGATACGGGCGGGCAGCCCCTCGCCGGGTTTCAGCTGTGATGCGCGGTCGATATAGCCCGCGCGCGTTACCAACAATTCGATCAATTGGCGGTCCAGCTTGTCGATCTGAGGCCGCAATTCCCGCATCGAGCGACAGTCTTGCGGCGGTATCAGAGTGGGCATGTTTCTCTCCTCATGGCCCAGGGATATCCCCAGACCACGAGATGTATCATTCAGGCGCTTAGAACAAGCCCTCGATCTCACCTGCGTCGTTAAGGCAGATGGTTTCAGCGGCCGGTTTGCGTGGCAGGCCCGGCATGGTCATGATCTCACCGCAGACGACCACGATGAAACCGGCACCTGCCGACAGGCGGACCTCACGCACCGGAACCGAATGGCCGGTGGGTGCGCCGCGCAGGGTCGGATCGGTCGAGAACGAATACTGGGTTTTTGCCATACAGACCGGCAGGTTGCCATAGCCTGCTTCTTCCCATTCGCGCAGTTGGTTGCGGATCTTGTTGTCGGCCAGAACCTCGTCGGCGCGGTAGATGCGCTTGGCGATGGTTTCGATCTTCTCGAACAACGGCATCTCGTCCGGGTAGATCGGAGCGAAGTTCGCGCTGCCACCTTCAACGATTTCGACCACTTTCTCGGCCAGCGGCGCTGACCCTTCCGAGCCCAGTTCCCAGTGACGCGACAGAACCGCCTCGACCCCATGATCACCACAATAGTCTTTCACGGCCTGCACTTCGGCATCCGTATCGGTGACAAAGTGGTTGATGGCGACAACAACCGGAACGCCGAAGGATTTGACGTTCTCGATATGGCGACCCAGATTGGCACAGCCCGACTGAACTGCATCAACGTTCTCTGCACCCAGATCAGCCTTGGCCACACCGCCGTTCATCTTCATCGCGCGCACGGTAGCAACCAGAACAACGGCCGACGGTGCGATGCCCGCCTTGCGGCACTTGATGTTCATGAACTTCTCGGCGCCCAGATCGGCGCCAAAGCCCGCTTCGGTCACGACATAGTCAGCAACTTTCAGCGCGGTTTTGGTCGCGATGACCGAGTTGCAGCCATGTGCGATGTTGGCGAACGGGCCGCCGTGCACAAAGGCGGGATTGTTTTCCAGTGTCTGCACCAGGTTCGGCTGCATCGCATCCTTCAGCAGTACTGTCATTGCGCCTTCGGCCTTGATGTCGCGACAGTAAACCGGGGTCTTGTCGCGGCGGTAAGCAACGATGATGTCGCCCAGACGCTTTTCCAGGTCTTTCAGGTCGTTGGCCAGGCAAAGGATCGCCATGACCTCAGATGCAACGGTGATGTCAAAGCCCGTCTCACGCGGGAAGCCGTTCGACACACCGCCCAGAGACGCCGTGATCTGACGCAGCGCGCGGTCGTTCATGTCGACCACGCGACGCCATGCAACACGACGGATGTCGATATCGCACTCGTTGCCCCAATAGATGTGGTTGTCGATCATCGCCGACAGCAGTGAGTGGGCCGAGGTGATGGCGTGGAAGTCACCTGTGAAGTGCAGGTTCATCTCTTCCATCGGAACAACCTGCGCATAGCCGCCGCCCGCAGCGCCGCCCTTCATGCCGAAGTTCGGGCCAAGCGAGGCTTCGCGAATACAGATCATCGCGTTCTTGCCAATGCGGTTCAGACCATCGCCCAGACCAACAGTGGTGGTGGTCTTACCCTCACCCGCCGGGGTCGGGTTGATCGCGGTGACCAGGATCAGCTTGCCGTCTTCGCGGCCCTGCACCGAGTTGATGAAGTCCTGGCTGACCTTCGCCTTGTCATGGCCATAGGGCAGCAGATCATCGCTGGAGATACCCAGCTTGGCACCGATTTCCTGAATCGGCTTCTTGTTCGCCTCACGCGCGATTTCGATGTCAGATTTATAGCTCATTGGG
>NZ_JBXWMW010000031.1:0-3798 GCF_059610045.1 Ruegeria sp. YTSA168 | reverse complement strand
AAAAAGCCCCGGAGAACCGGGGCTTTGCTTTGTTTATTGGTTTTCTATCAACAGGCCTGGACTGCGCGTTTGGTCATGACGGAGACCAGATGGGCGCGGTAGTCTTTGCTGCCATGCAGATCGGCGATCATGTTCCTCGGGTTGACCTTCAGCCCCATCAACGCATCGGCGCGGAATTCTGTGTTCAGCGCGGCTTCGGCCTCCGACCAGCGGAACACGCCATCCTCGCTGGCGCCTGTTACGGCGACGCGGACACCATCGGCAAAGCGGGCCAGATAGACCCCCACAAGCGCAAAGCGCGAGGCAGGCTGCAGGAATTTCTGGTAGCTCGCCGCCTGCGGCACCGGGAACCGGACCGAAGTGATGATCTCACCCTCATCCAGCGCGGTGGCAAACATGCCCTGAAAGAAGTCATCCGCCGCAATCTGGCGCGTGTTGGTCACGATGGTCGCCCCCGATCCCAGCACACCTGCCGGATAACAGGCTGCCGGATCGTTATTGGCCACTGACCCACCAATGGTGCCACGGTTGCGCACCGCCGGATCGCCGATCTGACCCGCCAGCGCCGCCAGCGCCGGATAGCTGCCTGCCGCTTCGCGCGCCACCACCGCATGGGGCGTCGCCCCGCCAATGACGACCGCGCCGTCATCCTCGACACAGACGCCTTGCATCTCGGCAATCCCACCCATGCTGACCAGCACCGATGGCGCCGCCAGGCGCTGCTTCAGCGTGGGGATCAGCGTCTGCCCACCCCCCAATGCCTGCGCATCCTCAGCCCCCATCGCGGCAACTGCGTCGGCAATGGTCGAGGGCTTTTCAAACTCGAAATTGTACATTTCGCTTTTCCTTTCCGAAGAACACGGATCCATTCTTCATCTGGCTATAAATATCCCGGGGAGCGCGAGGGGCTGGCCCTTCGCACCCCAACATCTCCACTCAGCTGTTCATCGCCGCCCAGACGCGCGACGGGCTCACCGGCATGTCGATGTGATCCACCGCCTTGCCGCCCGCGTTCAGCGCATCCAGAACCGCATTGACCACCGCCGGCGGCGAGCCGATCGCGCCGGCCTCGCCACAGCCTTTCACACCCAGCGGGTTATGCGTGCAGGGCGTCTGGCTGGAATGATCCACGCCATAGAACGGAACATCATCGGCACGCGGCATGGCGTAATCCATAAAGGACGCGCTCAGCAGCTGGCCGTTCTCGTCATAGGCACAGTTCTCCAGCAGCGCCTGCCCGATGCCCTGGCCAATGCCGCCATGCACCTGACCATCCACGATCATCGGGTTGACGATATTGCCAAAGTCATCGGCGGCGGTGAAGGCCTCGATGCTGACCTGACCGGTTTCCGGGTCCACCTCGACCTCACAGGCATAAGCGCCTGAAGGGAAGGTGAAGTTGGCCGGATCATAAAACGCGGTCTCCTCCAGCCCCGGCTCCACTTCCAGCGGGTAGTTATGCGGCACGTAAGCCGTCAGGGTCACATCGCCCCAGGCCACCGATTTGTCGGTGCCTGCCACGCTGAACTGACCGTCCTTCAGCTCGATATCGGCCTCGGAGGCTTCCAGCAGGTGGGCGGCGATCTTCTTGGCCTTGTCGATCACCTTCTCGGTCGCCTTGACCATGGCCGAGCCACAAACCGCCAGCGAGCGCGAGCCATAGGTGCCCATGCCAAAGGGGATTTTCGAGGTGTCGCCATGCACAATCTCGACCATCGACTCGTCGATGCCGATCATGTCGGCCACAACCTGCGGGAACGCCGTCTCATGGCCCTGCCCGTGGCTATGCGCGCCGACCATGACGCTGATCGAACCGGTGGCATTCACCCGCACGGTGGCAGCATCATAGAGACCCGCCCGGGCCCCCAGCATGCCAACGATGTTCGAGGGCGCAATGCCGCAGGCCTCGATATAACAGTTGATGCCTAAGCCCCGCAGCTTGCCCTTGGCTTCACTGGCCGCACGGCGCGCGGCAAAACCTGCCAGATCGGCGGCAGCCTCAAGCTTGTCCATCGTCCCGTGATAGTCCCCGGTGTCATAGGTCAGCGCCACCGGCGTGTCATAGGGGAACTGGGTGATGAAGTTCTGACGCCGCAGCGCAATCGGATCAACGCCCAGCTCACGCGCGGCCTTATCGACGACGCGCTCCAGCTGATAGGTCGCCTCGGGCCGGCCCGCACCGCGATAGGCATCCACCGGCACCGTATTGGTGAACATCGCTTTCACATTTACCTGAACGACCGGCGTCTTGTAATTGCCTGCCATCAGCGTGCCGTGCAGCCATGTGGGCACGGAACTGGAGAAGGTCGACAGATACGCCCCCAGATTGGCATAGGTATTGGTGCGCAACCCGATGAAGTTATTGTCCGCATCCAGCGCCAGTTCGATTTTACTGACATGGTCGCGGCCATGAGCATCCGACATGAACGCCTCGGACCGGCTCGAGGTCCACTTCACGGGTCGGTTGCAGGCCTTGGCGGCGAAGGTACAGAACGCCTCTTCCGCATAGTGGAAAATCTTGGTGCCAAAGCCACCGCCCACATCCGGGGCCACCACGCGGACCTTGTGTTCGGGCAGGCCCAGCACAAAGGCGCACATCAGCAGGCGGATCACATGCGGGTTCTGCGAGGTGGTATAGAGCGTATAGTCCTCGGTCGCGCGGGAATACTCCCCCACCGCCACGCGCGGTTCCATCGGGTTGGCGACAAGGCGGTTGTTGACCAGATCCAGCGTGGTCACATGGGCCGCATTGGCAAAGACCTCGCCCACCTTGGCATCATCCGCCTCGCCCAACTGCCAGTCATAGCAGATGTTGTTCTTCAGATCGTCATGGACCAGCGTCGCGCCCTCTTGGGCTGCGGCCTTCATGTCGATCACCGCGGGCAGTTCCTCGATATCCAGATCAATCGCCTCGGCCGCATCGCGGGCCTGTTCCAGACTGTCGGCCACAACGGCGGCAATCGGATCGCCCACATGGCGGACCTTGCCTTGGGCCAGAATGGGATGCGCAGGCTCCTGCATCGGCGCGCCGTGCTTGTCCGTCACCTCCCAGCCGCAGGGCATGCCGCCCACGCCTTCGAAATCCTTGCCGGTAAACACCTTGACCACGCCCGGCATGGCCTCGGCCGCCGAGGTATCAAGGCTGATGATCCGGCCATGCGCGATGTCGGACCTTAGAAAATGGACATAGGCCTGGCCATGTACGTTGATGTCGTCGGTATAATTGCCTGCTCCGGTCAGAAAGCGCACGTCCTCGCGCCGCTTGGAACTGGCTCCGATGCCACTGTCTTTGGGCATTGCTTGTTCTCCTCCCTGAGGCCGCTTATTCGGCGGCGATGCTGCTGACGTCCTGACCAGATGCGGCCAGGATCGCCTTGACGATGTTATGATAGCCCGTGCAGCGGCACAGGTTGCCTTCCAGATACTTGCGGATCTCAGCTTCCGTCGGACGCGGATTGTCCTTGAGCAAGGCCGCCGCGCTCATCACCATGCCCGGTGTGCAAAACCCGCATTGCAGCCCGTGATGATCCTGAAACGCCTGCTGGATCACGTTCAGAGATCCATCCGCATCCGCCTGACCCTCAATCGTGCCAATCTCGGCCCCATCCGCCTCAAGCGCCAGCATGTTGCAGGACTTCACCGCCGCGCCATTCACATGCACAACACACGCCCCACATTGCGCCGTATCGCACCCCACATGCGTTCCCGTCAGCGTTAGATGATCGCGCAGAAAACCAGACAACAACGTCCGACCCTCAACCTCCCCGATCACAGCAGTACCGTTCACGGTCATCGAGA
>NZ_JBXWMW010000030.1:0-4462 GCF_059610045.1 Ruegeria sp. YTSA168 | reverse complement strand
GTACTCCCCCTTTGGGGGTGGATGTTTTTATTCAGCGGCTTCGATGTATTCGGTCATTGGGGGGCATGTGCATATGAGGTTTCGGTCGCCATATGCGTTGTCGACGCGGTTGACGGGGGACCAGTATTTGTCGACGCCCATGGAGCCCGGGGGGAAGCAGGCCTGTTCGCGGGTGTAGGGCCGGTCCCAGTCGCCGACCAGATCGCGCACCGTGTGGGGGGCGTTTTTCAGCGGGTTGTTTTCCGCGTCGATCTTGCCGTCGATGATGTCCTGCGCTTCCGAGCGGATCGAGAGCATGGCGTCGCAGAAGCGGTCCAGCTCGGCCTTGGGTTCCGATTCCGTGGGCTCCACCATCAGGGTGCCCGCCACCGGCCAGCTCATCGTCGGCGCGTGGAAGCCGCTGTCGACCAGACGTTTGGCCACGTCATCCACGGTGACATGGGCCGCCTCGTCCAGGGGTCTTGTGTCGAGGATGCATTCATGCGCCACACGGCCGGACTCGGAGGTGTAGAGGATCGGATAGGCATCCTGCAGACGCGCCGCGATGTAATTGGCGTTCAGGATCGCCACTTTGGTCGCCTGGGTCAGACCCGCGCCACCCATCAGCAGCACATAGGCCCATGAGACCGGCAGGATCGAGGGCGAGCCAAACGGCGCGGCTGAGACCGGACCAACGGCGGTGCCGTATTCCGGGTGGCCAGGCAGGTGCTCTTCCAGATGCGCCTTGACGCCGATCGGACCCATGCCGGGGCCGCCGCCGCCATGGGGGATGCAGAAGGTCTTGTGCAGGTTCAGGTGGCTGACATCGCCGCCAATGTCACCGGGACGCGACAGGCCGACCATGGCGTTCATGTTGGCGCCGTCGATATAGACCTGACCGCCGTGATCATGGGTGATCTGGCAGACCTCCTGCACGGTGGTCTCGAATACGCCATGGGTGGACGGATAGGTGATCATGCAGGCGGCCAGATGATCGGAATGCTTCTCGGCCTTGGCGCGGAAGTCAGCCAGATCAATATTGCCATTCTCATCCGCCAGCACCGGCACAACCTGCCAGCCCACCATCTGGGCCGAGGCCGGGTTGGTGCCATGGGCCGAGGTCGGGATCAGGCAGACATTGCGCTGCCCTTCGCCGCGGGCAAAGTGATAGTTGCGGATGGTCAGCAGACCCGCATATTCCCCCTGCGCGCCCGAGTTGGGCTGCTGGGAGATCGCGTCATAGCCGGTGATCTGGCACAGCTTGTCGTTCAGATCGGCGATCATCTCGTGATAGCCCTGCGCCTGATCTTCTGGAACGAAAGGGTGCAGATTGCCGAACTCGGGCCAGGTGACCGGGATCATCTCGATCGTGGCGTTCAGCTTCATGGTGCAGGACCCCAGCGGGATCATCGCCCGGTCCAGCGCCAGGTCGCGGTCGGCCAGGCGGCGCATATAGCGGGTGATCTCGGCCTCGGCCCGGTTCTGGTGGAAGATCGGGTGGGTCAGGTATTCGCTTTCGCGCAGCGCGTAATCGGGCAGGCGATAGGCGACATTTGCACTGTCATCCTGACGATCGATGCCAAAGGCACCCCAGACCGCCTCGATGGTCTCGGGCCGGGTCTGTTCATCCAGGCTGATGCCCACTTTCGTGTCGCCCACCTTGCGCAGGTTCACACCACGCGCCACGGCGGCCTCCATCACGACGTTCTGCAGATGGCCGACCTCAACCGTGATGGTGTCGAAGAACACCTCGGGTTCCACGGCAAAGCCCGCCTCTTCCAGGCCAGCCGCCAGGCGCGAGGTCTTGCGGTGCACCGATTGCGCGATGGCCTTGATGCCATCGGGACCGTGGTACACGGCATACATCGAGGCAATCACCGCCAGCAGCGCCTGCGCAGTGCAGACGTTCGAGTTGGCTTTCTCACGCCGGATGTGTTGCTCGCGGGTTTGCAGCGACAGGCGATAGGCCTTGTTGCCGCGGCTGTCGATGGACACACCGATGATCCGGCCCGGCATCGAGCGTTTCAGCTTGTCGCTGGTCGCCATGTAAGCCGCGTGCGGGCCACCATAGCCCATCGGCACGCCAAAGCGCTGGGTCGAGCCGATGGCAATATCCGCGCCCATCTCACCGGGGGATTTCAGCAGCGCCAGCGACAGGATGTCGGCGGCAACGATGGCAATGGCTTTATGTTCATGCAGCGCCGCAATCTCGGCGGTGAAGTCGCGCACGTGACCGTGGGTGCCCGGATACTGGAAGATCGCGCCAAAGACCGCGCCCGCATCCAGTTGATCGGGATCAGCCACCTGCACGTCGATACCCAGAGGCTCAGCCCGCGTTTTGATCACCGCGATGGTCTGCGGGTGGCAGTTCTTGTCGACAAAGAAAGCCGCGTTGTTGGCCTTGGACCGGCCGCCGCGCTTGGCCATCGCCATCGCTTCGGCGGCTGCTGTGGCTTCGTCCAGCAGCGAGGCGTTGGCCACATCCAGCCCGGTCAGGTCGCTGACCATGGTCTGGAAGTTCAACAGCGCCTCAAGCCGGCCCTGGCTGATCTCGGGCTGATAGGGCGTATAGGCCGTGTACCAGGCCGGGTTTTCCAGAATGTTGCGCAGGATCGGCGCGGGCGTGGTGGTGCCGTAATAGCCCTGACCGATCAGCGAGGTCAGAACGGTGTTCTTGCTCGCCACCTCTTTCATGTGGAACAGCGCGTCGCGTTCCGTCATCGCCGGACCCCAGTCCAGCGGCTCTTTCTGCCGGATCGCGGGCGGGACGGTGGCGTCGATCAGCTGGTCCAGCGTCTTGAAGCCGATCACCTTGAGCATGTCGCGCATCTCGGTCGGGCTGGGCCCGATATGGCGGCGGTTGGCGAAGTCATAGGCTTCGTAATCGGTCAGTTTGAAGGCCATCTGTGCGCTCCTCAAGGATAAGTCAGGTCGGGCGGAGACCGCGCAGGCCTCCGATACATCACGAGCCGGTTCGGCCCAAATGGGCGGAGCCCCGTGCAGGGCTCCGAATGTGTTTAGCCGATGAAGGCCTTGTAGCCAGCCTCGTCCATCAGATCCTCAAGCTGCGCGGCATCCGTGATCTTGATCTTGTAGATCCAGGCCTCACCCTCGGGGTCTTCGTTCAGCGCGCCGGGATTGTCGGCCAGCGCCTCGTTCACTTCCACGATCTCGCCATCGACCGGTGCGTAGAGTTCCGAAGCGGCTTTGACGGATTCGATCACGCCGATCTCACCATCCTTCTCGAACTCATCGCCCGCTTCCTGCTGCTCGACAAACACCACTTCGCCCAGCTGTTCGGCGGCATGTTTGGTGATGCCCAGCGTGGCGGTGTCGCCCTCGACCATCAGCCATTCATGCTCTTCGGAATAATAGGTTGCCATGTCTTTCTCTCCTGGCTTCAACGCTTGTAATTCTGTGTGACAAAGGGCAGCGCCACGATCTCAGCCGGTTGCGCCTTGCCCCGGATGATCAGGTTGACCTTCTCGCCCGGCTCACCATGGCCCGCCGAGACATAGCCCATCGCAACAGGGCCACCCACCGTGGGGCCGAAGCTGCCCGAGGTGATCTGGCCGATGGTGTTGCCATTGGCGCATTGCACCTCGACACCCTGACGGGCAGGCGCGCGGCCATCGGGCTTGATGCCCACCAGCTTGCGCGCCGGACCCTCGGCCAGTTCCTTTTGCACGCGCTCAGCCCCCGGGAACCCGCCCTCTTCCTTGCGGCGCTTCTGGATCGCCCAGCCAAGGCTGGCCTCGATCGGCGAGGTGCTCTGGTCGATGTCATTGCCATAAAGGCACAGACCCGCCTCCAGCCGCAGGCTGTCGCGCGCGCCCAGACCGGCCGCTTCGCAATCTTCATGCGCCAGAAACGCCTTGCTGACCTCGATGGCCTTGTCCTCGGGGATCGAGATCTCGTAGCCATCCTCACCGGTATAACCCAGCCGCGAGATCCGGCATTCGACGCCGTTGATATCCGCCACGGTGGTTTCCATGAACTTCAGGTCCCGCGCCGCAGGGCACAGCGCCCCCACCACGTCTTCGGCTTTGGGCCCCTGCACCGCCACCAGAGCGCGGTCAAAGATCTCGGTCACCTCAACGCCGTCCAGGTTGGCCTGCATATGCGGAATGTCCTGATGCCGCAGCGCCGCGTTCACCACCACAAAGTAATGATCCCCCGCATTCGACACGATCAGGTCATCCATGATCCCGCCATCTTCGTTCGTAAAGAACCCGTACCGCGCCTTGCCGGGCTTCAGCGTCGCATAAGCCTGCGGGCACAAAGCTTCCAGCTTCTCCCCCACATTCTCGCCCCGCAAAATCACCTGACCCATATGAGACACATCAAACAAAGCCGCCTTCTCACGACACTGCTTATGCTCCCCCATAATCCCCAAAGGATACTGTACAGGCATCTCCCATCCCGCAAAATCAACCAACTTTCCTCCCAAACCAACGTGAAGAGAATAAAGAGGGGTGCGTTT
>NZ_JBXWMW010000029.1:2500-6186 GCF_059610045.1 Ruegeria sp. YTSA168 | reverse complement strand
TTGGTTGCGGGGAGAGGATTTGAACCTCTGACCTTCAGGTTATGAGCCTGACGAGCTACCGGACTGCTCCACCCCGCGCCAGGTGTTTTGCTGATCGTTTAGAGAGATATGTGGGCTTTTGCTAGGTTTGGCGGTGACCTACTCTCCCGGGGCTTAAGCCCAAGTACCATTGGCGCGGCAGTGCTTAACTTCCGGGTTCGGGATGGGACCGGGTGTTTCACTTGCGCTATGACCACCAAACCGAGGAAAAGCCCATGTCGACTTTCTTGCAGAGCAAGAAAGCGACGGGTGGCAGGCAGCGTATTCGCTTGCGAATGCGCGGTGCCACTCGGTTGTTATGTCACCCCTTTACGGGGTTTCACATCAATCAACGTTGTCCAACTCAAGGTCAGTGTATGCTTTTGGTGATTTGTCTTTCCATTACTGGATCAAATCAAGCCTATCGGGCGATTAGTACCGGTCAACTGAACGCATTACTGCGCTTACATCTCCGGCCTATTGACGTGGTGGTCTTCCACGGCCCTCAGGGAGACCTTGTTTTGAGGGGGGCTTCCCGCTTAGATGCCTTCAGCGGTTATCCTGTCCGATCATAGCTACCCAGCACTGCCGTTGGCACGACAACTGGTCCACCAGTGGATCGTTCACCCCGGTCCTCTCGTACTAGGGGCAACTCCTCTCAAGTCTCCTACACCCACGGCAGATAGGGACCGAACTGTCTCACGACGTTCTAAACCCAGCTCACGTACCTCTTTAAACGGCGAACAGCCGTACCCTTGGGACCTGCTCCAGCCCCAGGATGAGATGAGCCGACATCGAGGTGCCAAACACTGCCGTCGATATGGACTCTTGGGCAGTATCAGCCTGTTATCCCCGGCGTACCTTTTATCCGTTGAGCGATGGCCCTTCCACTCGGGACCACCGGATCACTATGGCCGTCTTTCGACTCTGCTCGACTTGTCAGTCTTGCAGTCAGGCTGGCTTCTGCCATTGCACTCAACGAGCGATTTCCGACCGCTCTGAGCCAACCTTCGCGCGCCTCCGTTACGCTTTAGGAGGCGACCGCCCCAGTCAAACTACCCGCCACGCAGGGTCCCGGATCCGGATAACGGACCGCGGTTAGACATCAAGAGTGCGAAGGGTGGTATCTCAAGGGAGGCTCCACAGGGACTTGCGTTCCTGCTTCAAAGCCTACCACCTATCCTGCACATCACAATCCTGATGCCAGTGCGAAGCTGTAGTAAAGGTGCACGGGGTCTTTCCGTCTAACCGCGGGAAGCCTGCATCTTGACAGGCAATTCAATTTCGCTGAGTCGATGTTGGAGACAGCGGGGAAGTCGTTACGCCATTCGTGCAGGTCGGAACTTACCCGACAAGGAATTTCGCTACCTTAGGACCGTTATAGTTACGGCCGCCGTTTACCTGGGCTTCAATTCAAGGCTCTCACCTCTCCTTTTAACCTTCAGGCACCGGGCAGGCGTCAGACCCTATACGTCGTCTTGCGACTTCGCAGAGCCCTGTGTTTTTAATAAACAGTCGCCACCCCCTGGTTTGTGCCCCCAGCCCCTAGTTGCCTAGGAACCGGGCCTCCTTCTCGCGAACTTACGGAGGTATTTTGCCGAGTTCCTTCAACATCGTTCTCTCAAGCGCCTTGGTATGCTCTACCAGTCCACCTGTGTCGGTTTAGGGTACGGTCTTATAGGAGGGCTATTTCCAGGAACCTCTCAGCAGCCCATTCAATCCAATAAGGATGAACTACCTCTGAGATCCGTCACCACTCCACGGCCTAGGAATATTAACCTAGTTCCCATCGCCTACGCCTTTCGGCCTCGGCTTAGGGGCCGGCTTACCCTGCTCAGATTAGCTTTAAGCAGGAACCCTTGGACTTTCGGCGAGAGTGTCTCTCACACTCTTTGTCGCTACTCATGTCATCATTCTCACTAGTGATCTCTCCACGGGATCGCTCACGCGCCCGCTTCATCGAAAAGACTTGATCCTGCGCTACCGCCTATTCGGCGACTTGAGCGCGATTACTCGCGCCAAATGACCAGCGGCAATACAGGATAAGTCTTATGTCACACTACGCTCTGCTACCGATGCTTACGCATCCCTAGACTTCGGCTCATGGCTTGAGCCCCGTTACATCTTCGCCGCAGGACAACTTATTTAGACCAGTGAGCTGTTACGCTATCTTTAAAGGATGGCTGCTTCTAAGCCAACCTCCTGGTTGTTTTGGTCGTCCCACCTGCTTTCCCACTTAGCCATGAATTGGGGGCCTTAGTCGTAGGTCAGGGTTGTTTCCCTCTCCACTACGGACGTTAGCATCCGCAGTGTGTCTGCCATCTAGTACTCCCGGGTATTCGGAGTTTGGTTAGGATCAGTAAGCCTGTGGGGCCCCATTACCCATCCAGTGCTCTACCCCCCGGGGTATTCGGATGACGCTCTACCTAAATAGATTTCGCAGAGAACCAGCTATCTCCGAGTTTGATTGGCCTTTCACCCCTAGGCACAGCTCATCCCGATCCTTTTCAACGGATGTGGGTTCGGTCCTCCAGTAAGTGTTACCTTACCTTCAACCTGGCCATGCCTAGATCACTCGGTTTCGGGTCTGATCCCACGAACTCATACGCCCTATTAAGACTCGCTTTCGCTACGCCTACACCTAACGGCTTAAGCTTGCTCGTGAGACCAAGTCGATGACCCATTATACAAAAGGTACGCCGTCAGATCTCGAGGATCCTCCGACTGATTGTAGGCGTTCGGTTTCAGGTACTGTTTCACTCCCCTCGTCGGGGTGCTTTTCACCTTTCCCTCACGGTACTGGTTCACTATCGGTCAGCAAGGAGTACTTAGCCTTCGAAGGTGGTCCTCCGATCTTCAGACAGAATTTCACGTGTTCCGCCCTACTTAATACGTCCGATCATGCTTCATATACGGGACTATCACCCTCTATGGTCCTGCTTCCCAACAGGTTCTATTCACACTCACGGCTCGGCTGGTCCCCGTTCGCTCGCCGCTACTAGGGGAGTATCAATTGATTTCCTTTCCTCCGGGTACTTAGATGTTTCAGTTCCCCGGGTTTGCCTTTATAACCCTATGTATTCAGGTCATAAATACCTGGTTAAGCCCATTATTGATTAGCACAGCTAACAATAACAAACTTTCAGGTGGGTTGCCCCATTCAGAGATCCATGGATCAAAGCTTATTCTCAGCTCCCCATGGCTTATCGCAGAGTATCACGTCTTTCATCGCCTCTTGCTGCCAAGGCATTCACCAAACGCCCTTCTCGCGCTTGATTTGATCCAGAAAAAGAAAGACTTGACCATTTGTCCTACCGCCTATTCGGCTACTTGAGGACGTGAACTCTTTCGGCCTGTCGGCCTGCAGAGTTCGGTCAGATCGATCGTGATCATCCAGCTGGTAACTAAAGATGATCGTTCTTCTGAACCAAAAACATACATTTCCCGCACTCTTTCATGTCCTACCGCCTATTCGGCTACTTGAGGACAATCAGAGTACAAATGAGCAACCCCATATGGTCTCTCAGCCGTGCAGCTGATCAACGCAGGTCGCTCGGGTTAGTATATTTGACTTGGACAACTCTGTTCGTTTCGATCGGGATACACGAGACAGGGCCGGCTAGACCCAAACCGTGCCGTCCATCAGACGATGGAACCGACCGAGATCA
>NZ_JBXWMW010000028.1:0-7178 GCF_059610045.1 Ruegeria sp. YTSA168 | reverse complement strand
GCCGGACACACGACTGCATCTGACAGACGCTCGTATCAGCTCAAAAAATGTCTTGCTATGCAGGAGCCATCCACACAAGACCTTCGAGATGCCCAACGATCATTCGAGTTGCCGGGTTGTGATTTAATGTCGGGTCTAGGCAGTGAACCTCCGATGGATTGGAACGGATGTCCTATTGTTGAGTGTGGAGAGTCCCGCAGATGCTCATAAGAACGAAGCGCCTCTGTACTTCCGGAGCTCATGAGGCGTGTCGGTGTTCAGCCTTCTGCGGGGAAAGCCGATGGTTCACTGAGGTTGTGAAATTGCCCTCTTTTCCAATGCATCAGTAACGTATCGGCGCTCTGGATGTCACCTCGTTGCTACGCTGTTCAGCACAATGCAGGGTTTGCACGTATTGGATCGACGGCCTTCGTGCATGCATTGTACTGCTGGCGATCACCACTCTTCCACCGTGTCATCTTGTTGTTTCAAAAATGTTAACAATGTGACGCGTTTTCTTCAAACTGTGATGAAATCTTACACCTCGTTGTCTCTCGTCAGGCTGCGAGCCCCTTAGCAAACTGACATTCACATCATGGATTTTGAAAGGAATATCGATGAACGCTCTGATCAGCGAGTTTCAGCCCAATCCGGCTGGGTCCGACCCGTCAACACAGACTATTGAATTGTACGGAACGCCAAATCAGAGCTTTTCCGGCTGGCTGCTGAGTATCGAAAGCGACGAAGGATCGTCAGCCGGAACTGTCGATCGCGCTTTTCAAGTGAATGGTGTGTTTGATCTGAACGGAATTCTAACCGTATCGGTTCCGGACCTGGAGAATCCCAGCTTCACCTATGTTCTGGTGGATGAGTTTACGGGTGTGGTCGGTGACGATTTTGACACTGACAATGATGGCGTTCTGGACGTTGATCCCGCGACTTTTGGCATCAACACCGTTTTTGACGCAGTCGGTGTTCCAGACAATGAAACAGATGAAAGCTTCGTCTACGGTGCTCAACTCGGCGGTGTTGATTTTGCCTTTACCGGGGCCGAGCCACAGTTGATTTTTCGCAGTGGATCTGATGGCGATTTCTTCGCTGTCAATACTATTGGCGACACCGAGGTTTTTAACACCAGCGGCGTTTCGATCAGCGTTGATGAGTTCACGACTGACCCGGCTATCGCCGACACACTGGGTACAGTGAACCCGACCTTTTTGGCCCCGACCAGCGCTTTTACGCTGGAGCTGTTGCACATTGCGGATCAGGAGGCATCGACCAGTGCCATCACGAGCGCACCGAACCTGTCTGCGGTTGTGAATGCGCTGAAAGCACAGGATCTTGGCAATGACGGGATCGAGGATAATACGCTGTTCCTATCCTCGGGCGACGCTTTCATTCCCGGCGTGTTCTTTGGTGCCTCTGAGGTGCTGTATGGTGCCGAGGGGATCGCGGACATTCAAATCCAGAACGAACTCGGCGTGCAGGCCATTGCGCTTGGCAACCATGAATTCGATCGTGGGCCTGAACTGCTGGCAAGCTTGATCGATGGAAGCGCGGGCGATGGCAGCACCATTCTGGGCGGCGACTTCGCGGGCGCGGCCTTCCCGTATTTGTCCGCGAATCTGGATTTCTCGACCGAGCCCGCGCTGGCCGGCCTTGAGGTTGCTGGCGGACAAGCACCGCAGGCAAACTCGGTTACGTCATCCGTGGTCATCGACGTGAACGGTGAGAATATCGGCGTCGTCGGAGCGACCACGCCAACTCTGGCATCGATTTCCAGCCCCGGTGGCGTTGGTGTCTCACCCGCGCCATTCGATGCGACGCCAACGCCGGACCAGTTGGATGCGCTGGCGGCCGAAATTCAGGCTGAGGTGGACGCGCTGCTGGCAGCGGACCCGACGTTGAACAAGGTCGTTCTGCTGGCGCATATGCAGAACCTTGATATCGAGCTGGCCCTGGCCGAGCGGCTTACGGATGTAGATATCGTCGTGGCAGGTGGGTCAAACACACGCTTGTTTGATGATAATGACAGACCGCGCGATGATGACAGTGTACAGGGCGAGTATCCGCAATTTGTGACCAATGCCGGTGGCACACAAACAGCAGTTGTGAATACCGACGGCTCTTACAAATATGTTGGCCGGTTGGTCATCGATTTCGATGACGAGGGCAATATCATCCCAACGAGCTATGACTCGGATATATCCGGTGCTTACGCAACGGATGATCAGGGCGTTGCCGACTTGAATGCGGAAAACCTGGTTGATCCTGAAATCCAGCAGATTGTGGATGAGATTGAAGCGCAAATCATCGCTGCAGAATCCAATGTGTTTGGTGTGTCGAACGTTTTTCTGAACGGCAACCGCTCGGGGACAGACGATCCAACCGATCCCGATGGTGTGCGTACGCAGGAAACCAATCTGGGCAACCTGACCGCCGATGCCAATCTGGCGATTGCCAAGGAAACGGATGCTGATGTTCTTGTCTCGATCAAAAACGGTGGCGGTATTCGGGCATCAATCGGTGAAACTGTAGTGCTGCCCGGTGGCACCTCGGCCACGCGTCTGCCGAATGGTGAGTTGGTCGACAGCGACGGAAACGTTATCAAGCCCGAAGGTGGTATCAGCCAGAACGACATTCAGACCACATTGGCCTTCAACAACGCCCTGACCCTACTGACCCTGACCAAGCAGGAGCTTGTGGAGGTGCTGGAGCACGGCATCAGCGGCTTGCCTGGTGTGGCGGGCTCATTCCCGCAGGTCTCGGGCGTCAAGTTTGCATTCGACCCGGACCTGCCTGCGGGCGAACGTATCCAGACTGCGGCGATTTTCGACGAAGACGGAAATCTGGTCATGGAACTGGTTGAAAACGGTGAAATCGTTGGCGATTCGACGGAAACAGTACGCATTGTCACACTGAACTTCCTTGCGGGCGGTGGAGATGGCTATCCGTTCCCGACCGGTCCCGAGGCCGAACGTCTGGATCTGAACGACCTGGACGGTGACGGCGTGGATGACGGCAACCTGACCGGCGATGCGACCTTTGCAAGTGATGGTACCGAGCAGGACGCACTGGCCGAGTATCTGAACGACAATTTTGGCGATGCCGCCAATGCATTTGACGAAGCGGATGTTGGGCGCGACAGCGACGGGCGCATTCAGAACCTGAACTTTACAGACGACACAGTGCTGGACGGAACCGAAGAACCGGCACCTCAACCCACCGGAGAAATCCTGTTCGACACCCTGGCGATCTTTGAGGGCGAAGGTGGAGACGGTGCATCGGAGGTGGTCGCGCATGAGGATGGCAAGCTCTACGTCACAAACGGAGAGCAAGGCCGGATCGACATCTTCGAGATCCCGGAAACATCAGGGGCCGCCAACGAGTTGGCCGCGACAATCGATCTGACTGGTTTGGACGGCTATGACGGCGTGCAGTCGGTTGCGGTCAAGAATGGTGTTGTTGCAGTTGCGATTTCAGTCGCGCCGATCGAACAGACAGTGTTTGGCCAAACAACCATGCTGTCACAACCCGGATTTGTCGCGCTGTTCGATGCCGAGACTCAGGAACTGATCTCGACCATCGAAGTTGGTAACCTGCCGGATCAGTTGACGTTCAACGAAGATGGCACGCAGCTGTTGGTTGCCGGTGAAGGCGAAAAGAACGACGACAGCGACAATGACGACAACCCGCTGGGTACCGTCGCGGTCATCGACACAACGGACCCAGCTGCTCCAAGCGCGCAGATACTGGACTTCACCCAATTTAACGGTCTGGAAGAGCAGGCCCGCGCAGCCGGCATCCGCATTCAGGACGGTGTCAGCTTTGCTGAAGATATCGAACCGGAATACATCGCGATCAGCCCGGACGGTACCACCGCCTTTGTGTCGCTGCAGGAAAACAACGCGATTGCCAAGATCGATCTGGCGACCAACACGGTCGTCGATGTGTTCTCACTAGGCACGGTCGATTTCAGTGGCGAAAGCGCGCTGGACCCCAACGACAACGGAGAGATCGACATCACCAATTTCGATAATCTGGTTGGCTTCCGGATGCCGGATGCGATTGCCTCGTTCGAGGTGAATGGCCAGACTTACATTGCCACAGCCAATGAAGGCGACAGCCGCGGTTTTGACGAAGCGCGTGTCGAAGATTTGGCCGCTGCAGGTTTGATCGACCCGAGCGTTGATATCACTGGGCTGGAACGTCTGGAGGTTTCGACCGTTGATGGCGACACCGATGGCGATGGAGACATCGACGTTCTGCACACTTTCTCTTCGCGCTCGTTCTCGATCTTTGATGCGGATGGCAATCTGGTGTTCGACTCGGGTTCCGATTTCGAAGAAATCATCGCCGAGATCGCGCCTGAACGCTTCAATGATGACGATGGCGACGATGGAGAGGACCGTTCGGATGCCAAAGGCCCCGAGCCCGAAGCAATCACCATTGGTGAAATTGGCGAGAGCACCTATGCCTTCATCGGGCTGGAGCGGGACAGCGGGATCATGATCTATGACATCTCTGACCCAGCAAACTCCACCTTCGTAAACTACATCCCACCACTGCATGTCGATAACGCCCCTGCAGGCGAACCGGCGCTGCATTCGCCCGAGTTGATCACATTCATCCCGGCGGATGAAAGCACAACCGGCAACGCTCAGATCGCTGTTTCCTACGAAGTGTCGGGGACCACAGCTGTTTACGATCTTTCCGAGCTGAACCCGATCACCACGATCATGGACATTCAGGGCGAGGGCCACATCTCGGACTATGATGGTGAGGTTGTGACAACCAAAGGCATCGTTACGGCAGTCGACAGCAACGGCTACTACCTTCAGGACGCAGAAGGTGATGGCAATACCGCGACCTCGGATGGCATCTTTGTCTTCACCGGTTCTACACCAACGGTTGTTGTTGGGGATGAGGTGAAGGTCAACGGCGAAGTGTCGGAGTTCATTCCAGGCGGTGCCGGAACCGGCAATCTGTCGATCACTCAGATCAGCGCGGATAGTGAAGAGGTGCTGTCCTCGGGCAACACTGTCGAAGCGGTCGTTCTGGGTGCCAATGGCCGTCCGATCCCGACCGAGGTGGTGATTTCCGAAGATGAGCTGCCGGTGAATCTTCAGGAAGAGCCCGGCGAGTTCGATCCTGAAAACGACGGGATCGACTTCTATGAAAGCCTTGAAGGGATGCTGGTCACCGTCGACAATCCCGTAGCGATCTCGGCCACCAACCGGTTCAACGAAACCTGGGTCGTCGCTGATGATGGGGAAGGAACAACGCCGGGCCTGAACGATCGGGGTGCACTGAACCTGAACGCCAATGCTGACGGGTTGGGCGATCTGAACCCCGAACGGATCCAGATCCAGTACGACAGCGGATTGCTGCCGGATGGGTTCACACCGCCCGAACTGAATGTGGGTGATGACCTTAGCAGTGTGACTGGCGTCGTGGGTTACGGCTTTGGCAACTACGAGATCAATGTCACCGAAGAATTCACCGTGGAAGAGGCGAGCTCGAACACGGCTGAGGTGACCGAGATCGCGGGTTCCGAAAGCGAACTTACAGTTGCGACCTACAATGTGCTGAACGTCACGTCGAACCCGGATGACGGTGATGCTGATCAGATCGCGCAATTGGCGCAACAGATCGTCAGCAATCTGGGAAGCCCGGACATTCTTGCACTGCAGGAAATCCAGGACGACTCGGGCGTCACTGATGACGGCACGCTCAGCGCGGATGAAACGCTTCAGGCCATTGTGGATGCCATCGTGGCCGCTGGCGGACCTGAATACAGTTTTGAAAGCGCTATTGTCGACGAAGATGGCGAAAACGGCGGCGTTCCCGGCGGCAATATCCGCAACGCGTTCCTGTACAACCCTGATCGGGTCGAGGCGAACGAGTTTGTGACGCTGGAAAGCGACGTGTTGGCAGAGATGGGTGTGTCCAACCCGGATGCATTTGAAGGTTCGCGCGATCCGCTGCTGGGGGTCTTTACCTTCAACGGGCAGGAGATCACGCTCATCAACAACCACTTCTCGTCCCGCTTCGGGTCCGAGCCGATCTTCGGTGGACCGCAGCCCTTTACACAGGGTGGAGAAGCCGAGCGTGAAGCACAGGCCAAGGCGATCAATGAAGTTGTCGACAGTCTGCTTGCGGAAGATGGTGAGGCCAACATCGCAGTTCTGGGCGACCTCAACACCTTCGAGTTCACGGATGAATTGTCCGAGGATTTGCCGGGTGTCGGTGAGGAGAAGGTTCTAACTAACCTAATCAACCAACTGGAAGGGGACGAAGCCTATACCTTCATCTTCCAGGGTAATGCTCAGGTGTTGGATCACATTTTCGTCTCGGACAGTCTGTTGTCCGGTGCCAATGTTGATATTGTTCACGTCAACAACGATTTCGCCGATTTTGCCTCGGATCATGAACCGGTTGTGGCGAGCTTCACGCTGGAAGCGCCGGAGCCGGTGGAAGATCAGTTCCTGGTCGGCACACGCCGTGGCGATGAACTGACCGGCGACAGCGGGGATGACGTCATCGTGGGTCTTGCAGGCCGTGATGTCCTGAATGGACTGGCCGGAGATGACTTTATTCTCGGTGGACGCGGAGCTGACAAAATCGATGGCGGAGATGGTGACGACTACCTCTCCGGCGGTCGCGGTCGCGATCTTATCCACGGTGGTGCAGGAGACGACATCATCGATGGTGGACGCGGGAAGGACATCATGGACGGAGGCGCGGGCGATGACCTGTTCATTGGCGCCACAAACGCCGACATGTTCGTCTTCTCTGGCGATTTCGGATCGGATCAGATCATTGGTGATGGTATCGATTTGGACAACCTGATCTTCCAAGACACCGACATGAACGATATCGCCGTCGAAGAAGATGATGGCAATCTGCTGATCACGGTCAGCGGTATCGAAACCTTCGGGACGGTCACGATCTTCGATACCGACAACAGCCTGCAGATCGTCTGAGAAAAGGGGGCCGGTGCATCTCAAAGGGTACCGGCCCTTCATGCTTGAATACAAAGCTGATTTGTTCTCAAGTATTTTAAACGGATTTGCTACACAGTTGTCGGAAACCAAGACTATTTTGCACTGCAGCGAACGACCTGTGTGGATGGCTCCTGCATAGCAAGACATTTTTTGAGCTGATACGAGCGTCTGTCAGATGCAGTCGTGTGTCCG
>NZ_JBXWMW010000027.1:0-8979 GCF_059610045.1 Ruegeria sp. YTSA168 | reverse complement strand
GTAGCGTAGGTAGAAGAAAACCGCGTGCAAAATCACGTCTTTCGGAAAATGCGCACCCTTAAATGAGATCGTCACGGCCTGCTCCTGGAACATTCCAGCCCGCGTTAACAGAACTGCGTTCGAATCTGACAGGTTGGGGACGGAGTTTGCGACAGAACCCGGACTCTGTCCCTTTCAACAATTCAGAGAACTGCTCGCATAACAAAGCAAGTCGGATGTATTTCTCTGAACTTCGGTAAACTTCGCAACAGAACCGTTTGGTTTTGCTGACTCTTGTCCTTCTTCGACACGCGGTATGTGCCGAGCTCTGTGATCAGTTCCCGCAAGTTGTAGCTGTCGGGGTGGTTCACAGGGTCGGAAACTGATGGGCTGCCACCTTCGCGACAACCAATAACTTCAAGCCAAGCGTCGCGAAAAAATAGCTCTGCGTTATCGCTTCGATACGAAAATGACCAAAAGCATGAAATGCCCTTGGTGCCAGCCAAGCCCATAAAGGTTTCACAAATTGCGCCTTCGGGAGCGACAGCAGTGGTTTCGTAGCTTTCCAGCATAGTAATCCGATCAAATTCGTCCGCTAAACTGGGTATTCAATACAACGCCAGTAAAGCGACCATGGTGATTTGAAAGAGGGGCAATCTGAAAATGCCCGTTTTAGACAGAATCCCACAGTCGAATGACGAGCGCTTTCTTGAGGCTTGGCAACGATCGGTCATGATCAACTCGAATATCGTCGCCTTTCTTAGCTGCTACTCTGCAGCGTCCGAAACCGTCACTTCTGCGTATATCCCTTTCACACGTTCCTTTGTCGGATCAAAATGCGGGAATGGAACGATCTTGGCTTTCAACCGTTTTTGCTGCCCGTCCAACTGCCCAATTTCAATGTCCGACCCAATGGTAGCATGGGTAACAGAAACCCGGCCCAATGCGATTACTTTGCCAAGAACTGGTGATTTCATTGCGCTTGTAATCTCGCCAACCTGCGCTTTTCCAATGCGCACGCAATCGCCAGGCGAGGGGACCGTGCCGCCTTCGACCTCGAAACCAACCAGTTTGCGGTGCGGGTGTGCCTTGCGCTCTTCGATCGCGGCCCGTCCGATGAAATCGTCGGTTTTTGATTTCAACGGCACAGTAAAGCCGATGCCTGCTTCAAACGGGTCCGTCTGATCGTCGAATTCCGATCCGGCAAAGATCAATCCACCTTCGATCCGCAACATGTCGAGTGCCGCGAGCCCGAGCGGTGCGATGCCATATTCCTCACCGGCTTCCCAAACGCGGTCAAAGATTTCTACCGCATCGTTCGGGTGGCAGAAGATTTCGTATCCAAGTTCACCCGAATAACCGGTCCGGGAAATAACCACTGACGTCCCCTGCACATCGCCCACACGTGCGACGGTAAACCGGAACCATGGCAGTTCTTCGATCGTCGGTTGTTGAGGTGGCGTCCAGAATGTTTTGGAAAGAACGTCGCGACTGTGCCGCCCTTGCACCGCGATGTTGTGTAGCTGGTCTGTCGAACTGCGCACCCAGACATTCATATGGCGTTTGAGTGCCTGCTCCTGCAGCCACAATCCGCTGGTGTCGTTCCCGCCAATCCAGCGGAAGTTTGTTTCACCCAGACGATAAACTGTACCATCGTCGATCATACCGCCGTGCTCATAACACATGGCCGTATAGACGACCTGACCAACACTCAGCTTTTTCATGTTGCGGGTCACACAAAGCTGCATCAACTCTTCTGCGTCGGGTCCGACAACCTCGTATTTCCGCAATGGGCTCAAGTCCATGACGGCAACCTTGTCTCGACAGGCCCAGTACTCGGCAATGGTGCCGTGATTGGTCATCGTGTTGGGTAACCAATAGCCATTGTATTCGACGAAATCACGGGTATGCCGCGCAAAGCAGTCGTGAAACGCGGTTTTTTTGGTTTCTTCCACATCCGCCTCCGCAGATTTTCTGTAGCCGTAGGATCGTTTGAAATCTTCGGTCGCTTTGTAGGTTCGCACCTGAATGTCGGTTGGGTTCCAGCCATTCGCCGGATCGATGTCGCATGGACATCCAGTGCTGACGCAGACCAAATCAGTCAGTGCACGCAGCAGGACGAAGTCGCCCGGTCGTGACCACGGATCGTCCATTCCAATAGCGTTGGTCTCGTCCAGCATTGTATTGAAAAAGAAATTGATTGCCGGCCAGCCTCCGCGGGGCTTGATGCCATACTGATCCAGATCCTTGTTGATATTGTCCGAACAATTCACGTGACCGGGATAGCCAAGGTCTTCGTAGTACCGCGCGGTACAAGCAAGGCCGAAGGTGTCATGCCGTCCGCAAGTGTCCTGTACGATTTCGACCAAAGGCTCTTGATCGACCGACCAGTATTTCGAGAAGATCCCCGGTTGAGGATACAAACTTCCCATCAGGCTGCGGGTTGTCGTCGGGTCAATTTCGCGCTCGATTCCCTGATCCAGTGCACGGCGGCTGAAGGCCTGGAAATCGGAACATTCGCGTCCGCATATATCCACGATCTGTATGAATTCTCCTGCTTTGACCTCATAGGACTTGGCATTGCCGGGCTGAATGTTGATGTCCTTCAAAGGATCAGCCAACGGATCAGGCGGGCCTACATCGGGCTTTTCCAATCCGGGTGCGGAGCGCTGGATATACAAGATGATATCCGTGGGCGGATTGTGGTCCTCTGGGCGCATCGCCTTGCCGGGTGCGGCGACGATCAAAAGGCCATCGTTTTCCGCGACGAAATGCGCCATGTCGCCGGGGCGTGACCCATCTGTGAAAGCACGAATTGCGTCACCTTTTCCGACTTCGAAACCGGCGGTTTCCAGAGCTCGCAGTACCTTTTTCCCTGAAGCGGAGCCATTTGCCAGCGTTGCAATCAACCCTTCGGGTCGCCCATGCCCCTGCGCGCCCAGCATGGCTGCGTCGGAACTCCGGTCAGGAGCAAAAAAGACCATTTCGGCCGGTTGCATTCCATCGCGGTCCAACAGCGTGATGGTATCGCCTTTGGATATCGGAACAGCGCGCGACCCCATTCCTGGAATCGGGTGGCGCTCTGTCCCGTGGGGCAGGATCGGAAGGCCAGGGGCCAGTACCCCGCTCCGTTCGAATGGAACTTCAAAAACCGGCTTCACATTCATAATACACCTTCCTGAATGGATTCCGTCGCACCGCGGTGCGTGACCACCAAAAGACAGCCCGCCTCAGTGTGCGAGCAATGGCTGGATCCCACGGCAAGGCTGACGAAATCCCCTCTGCGATAGCAAAACCCATCGTGATCGGTCAGATCGCCTTCAAGGACAAAGAACTCCTCTGGTCCGTGATGGATGTAGGGGTTCGAGCGTGTGCCCGGCGCCATCTTCATAAGATAGCTGCCTTGCCCGGTCTCCTCATCAAAGCTGACGTTCTTCCACCAAACCTGCTCGTCTGGCAGACCCTTCATCCGCATCCGGATGAATCCTGTATCGTCGAAACGGGCAACACTGCGTCTGTTTTGTAGCTGTGCCATCTCAGTCTAGCCCTAGTCGCTTTTTACGCTGTTCCGCCCAGCTGCTGATGGCCATGTCAAAGGTCAGCGCCATCAGCGACACGTTCATCCCAAGGACAAAGTTCTTGCCCAACTCGGTGCCCGCCAGTGTCCGCTGCAATTCCTGTCCCAGATCCTGCGTGCCGATGAACGCCGCGATGATGACCATGAAGAACGAGAACATGATTGCCTGGTTAAACCCGACCGCCATTGTTGGCAGCGCCAGTGGGAACTGCACCGACATCAGCTTTTGTCGACGGGTCGAGCCGGACATGTCGGCCGCTTCGGTCATTTCCGGCGGTACGCTGCTGAGGCCAATAATCGTGTACCGGATCAACGGTACAGCGGCGAAGATCAGGATCGAGAACACAACAGCCACATCATTGACGCCGAACAACATGATCGCAGGAATCAGGTAGATGAAGCTTGGGAAGGTCTGCGCGGTGTCGCACGCCAGCAGAATGCTATTGGACCAGCGGGTGGATCGGGCCGCGACAACTCCCAGGGGGATACCGATCAGTGTCGCCAGCGCGACCGCTGAAATCACGGTGTAGAGCGTGATAACGGAGCGATCCCACCAGCCCGAGAAAGCCACGATTATAAAGAAGACTGCGGCATAGATGCCGGGTTTGCGACCACCGACCCAATAGGCAAAGGAAACCACCAGCAGTATGAAAGCGGGTGTCGGAATGGCAAGCAACGTGTTCCGGAACGGGATCAGAACCTTGACGTTCAGGAACCAGCGCAACCATTCGGTTGTCCCTTTGATAGCATCGATGGCCAGGAACGACTTGATCACCGCGTCGATTTCCTTGCCCTGGCTCAGATGTTGTTTGCGGCCGACTTCGGCCAGGATCGGGAAGACCTGCGACAGCAGAGTGAACCCAACAAACAGACCCAGCGCGATCAGTGAGATCTGGTGCCGTTTCCACCACGGCGTACCACGTTCGAAATGAACGGGCTGTTTGATGACCCAAGCCTTTGACATCCTATCAAGCATGACCGCCAGAAGAACGATGGTCACACCAATCTCAAAAGAACGCCCGAGTTTGAAGCTGCCCATCATCGCCAACAGTTTGGCGCCAAGGCCAGGCATGCCGATGAAAGCGGTCAGCACCACCATGGCCAGGCACAACATGATCACTTGGTTAACTCCAACCAGAATCTCGGTGCGCGCGGCGGGAACATAGACATGTCGCAGCATCTGCCAGCGGGTACATCCGGACATCTTGCCTGCTTCTACCACTTCGGGGCTGACTTTCTTCAGGCCCAGAGTGGTCATCAGAATCATCGGCGGGATGGCGAAGGTAATCGTCGCGACGGCCCCGGCTGTTGGCCCGACTTTAAAGAAAATCACGGCGGGCAATAGATATGTAAAAAACGGCAGTGTTTGCAGAACGGACAAGATGGGTTTCAGCATCCGCTCGAACCAGCCGTATTTCCAAGCAGCGATACCCAGGGTCAAACCCAGCAGAAAGGCTAGGGGTGCTGCAACCACAATGACGGACATTGTCTGCATGGCCATCTTCCACTGTCCGATCGCTGCGGTCCAGATGAAGGTTCCGGCCCCCAAAGCGGCCAGCTTCCAACCGCCAACAGCATATCCGACGACAGCTGCAACAGCGGCGACTGCTGACCATGGGATTGGCCCCAGATAGGGCCAGCGACGCTTGCCCTCCAAAAGGTTTGCGGATGTGTCCAGCAAAAACTCAAGCGGGCCTTCAGCGATAAAACGGGTAACATAAATTAGGCCAAGGTCGGTTTGAATGAAGCTAAAAATGGCGTCCAAAACCTGTGCCGTCGGCGGTATTGCAGCCTCTGGGATGCGGTTCAGCCATTCAGGCAGAACACCAAAAGCCTTAGCAAGAATCAGCGCAAATGCCGCAATCAACAGAGCAGTAAGCACGCGGGTACGTCCCCACGGTCTGTCCGAAGTTTCCGGCAGTTCAGTGGTCAGCGTCGCCATCACTCGGCTCCGAGCAGAACGTTCAACGCGGCATCGCGTTCCAGAACGCCGGTGACAACGCCCTTATCATCGGCGACCGGCAACAGGATGCGGTTGTCATTGACCAGAACCCGCGCCAATTCGTGGATGGTCGAACCGCCATTGATTGGCGCGCCTTCCAAGGCGTGCCCATTGACCGGCTTTGCCAGTCCCTTCGCGTGCACCACGCGGGCTTTGTCGATGTCCTCGGTGAATTTCGCCACGTATTTCGTGGCAGGGTTCATGACGATCTGATCCGGCGTATCACACTGTTCCACCGCACCGTTTCGCATAATCGCTATCCGGTCCGCCAGGCGCAGCGCTTCGTCAAAATCATGTGTGATAAAGACAATGGTCTTTCCCAGCATTTCTTGTAGACGCAGAAACTCGTCCTGCATTTCGCGCCGGATCAACGGGTCCAAAGCCGAGAACGGCTCGTCAAGAAACCAGATATCCGGTTCAATCGCCAGGGATCGGGCGATACCAACACGCTGCTGTTGCCCGCCGCTGAGTTCACGCGGGAAATATTCTTCACGACCCTCAAGCCCAACCAGCTTCACGACCTCCAGCGCGCGCTCGCGCCTGTCATGACGATCCTGACCACGCATCTCCAACGGAAATGCAACGTTGTCTAAAACTGTTCGATGTGGCAGCAGGCCGAAGGATTGAAACACCATACCCATCTTGTTGCGCCGTAGCTCGATCAAGTCGCGTTCGCTAAGGCTCATAATATCCTGACCGTCAACTTCGATGGTGCCGCCAGTAATGTCGTGCAGGCGCGAAAAGCACCGCACCAAAGTAGACTTCCCTGATCCTGAAAGCCCCATGATGACCAGCATTTCGCCACGGCCAACCTCGATTGAGACGTCCTTGACCCCAGCAATGTACCCATCTGCACGAATCTCATCAAAGCTACGGCCTGCTGGCAGGGAGTTCAGGTAGCTCACGGGCGAGGGTCCGAACAATTTCCAGACATTTTTGGCTGATATCACAGGCGCTGTGGCTGACATGGCTGTTTTTCTTCCTTGTTGAGTGCGGCCTCGCATCGCGGATTGGTCAAGGCCGCACCAGTATTGTCGTATTTGGACGGGTTACGAACTGCAGGCGCTGATCCAGGGATCAACGACACTACGGTTGGCATCTAGCCATTCTTCGGCTGCCTCTTCAGGCTCAAGCTCATCCGTGTCGACCAGCTTCGCCATCTCAGCAATCTGTGGGTTGGTGAAAGAAATCTCGGTCAGGGCGCAATATGCGGCTGGCCATTTTTCTTTCATGCCATCCCAAGCCGCCTTTTTCAGGTAGCCGGAAGCCGGGTTACCACAATCGTACAGGGCATCCGGGTTCGGACCCTTGGACGGATCTTTGTCGCATCCGTCTTCCCACTTCGGGAATTCTACAAACTCACCGGGCCAGACGGCTTCGGCAAAGTTTGGCGTCCAGTTAAATACGAGAACCGGCTTTTTTTCGGCCTCAGCTGCGCCAATCTCGGCCCAAAGTGCTGCGGCAGAGCCAGCGTTGATTACGGTGAAGTTCAGATCAAGCGCTTCGGCTCGTTCTTTGCCATGCTTCAACCAGTCAACTGGACCATCCAGATACCGGCCCTTGTCACCTGTTTCGGCTGTCGCAAACAGGTGAGCACAATCGTTCAGGGCTTGCCAATCGGGCAGGCCCGGGCAGGCCTCCTTGGTCCACATTGGATACCACCAATCTTCGCGCGTGACCGCGTCATGATCACCCGCATCATGCAGACCTCCCTTTTCAAGTGCTGCACGGTAGGATGCGCCAAACGCGCCTTCCCAGACTTCCATTTCCAGTGCCACATCGCCAAGTCGTACCGACTCGTAGACCGCTTGGCTGTCGGTGGTGACGTATTCGACATTGTTGCCCATCTCTTCGAAGATCAGGCCGACAACATTCGACATCACGATCTGGCTGGACCAGTTATGAATTGGGATGACGATCGGATCGCTGCTGTCTTCTGCATTGGCTCCGGTGCCCGCTATCGCTGCCAAGGTTGCAGCAGAAAGTAGGTTTGTAAGTTTCATGTTTGCTCCCTGAGTGACGTTCATTTTGATGTTAGGGCTCTTCCGGCCCCGAATTTGTGCATTCTGCCTAGAAATGCGCTGAACACAGAACAGAGATTTGCGGGGCTTTGGCTATAATTTCTTGAGGCTAAATCAACTTTTCGCTACTTTAACAGTCAGTTGCCTGATCGAAAGCAAACTGATGCGGGCAGATGTTTTTGATTGTGAATACATCCAAAGTGGGAATCAGCTCGCGTATGCCTAAGAAAGCTCCAGTTACCGGTAAGATTCTGCCGCCACTCGACTACTTTCTGGCTTTTGAGGCCGCGGCGAAGGCGCAGAGTTTTGCGCAGGCCAGCAAGGTGCTGAATATTTCTGAAACCGCTATCAGTCGCAAAGTACGTCTGTTGGAACAACACTATGACGTACCCTTGTTTGTCAGAGGCCATCGATCGGTTTCACTGACGCAGCAAGGTGCCATATTGTTGGCCACCGTGGAAAAATCGCTGGACCTGATGCGGGATGTCAGTCGCGATATGCTGGCCAAGCATCAGGCCAACACGGTCTCGATCTCTGCTACCAATTCCGTTGCGTCTCTGTGGTTGATGCCGCAGTTGCGCAAGTTCAACAAATCCAATGGCCGCATCCGTATTTCACTGGTGTCTTCCGACAGCGATGCTGAGTGTCTAGCTGACTCGATGGATCTGACAATCTTGCGTGGGGATGGGGATTGGCCCGGATATGACGCTCAGCTTTTGTTCGGAGAAACGGTGTTCCCGATCTGTAGCCCAGAGTACCTATTAAGTAATCCAGAGGCGGCAACTCTATCTGCCCTGCCGGAGTTGGATCTGATTGAAGTGACGAGCAGTCATGCGGAATGGATGACATGGCATACTTGGCTTAGTGGCAATGGAATACCCACTGCATCGATGGAACGCGCAGTGGCCTTCAACACCTATCCTCTCTCTATACAAGCGGCAGTAGATGGTTTGGGCGTCGCATTGGGTTGGGCCCATCTTGTTGACCCGCTGCTTGAAAGCGGTGCGTTGGTTAGACCAATCCAGGACATATCGGTGCGAACACAGTCGGGGTATTATCTTTTGAAGAGCCCAACACACAAAACATTTCCTGAACGCCGCATCGTTGAGGATTGGTTACTGGGGCTTAGCGCGGGGCGCAAACGCTACGCGTGAGCCGATGGTGCCATCGCGCCCAAAATGTCCTTTCTGTCAAAGTCTCTGCAATTCAGATATTGACCAGTGGGAAAATTTATTTACCTTAAAGAAAGTATCCGATTCCACCCCCGGTCGCAAATACCGGCGGGTTTGAGTTCGTTCGACCTACTTTGCACGGAGCCCAGAACCCAATGAGCTATAAATCTGACATCGAAATCGCGCGTGAGGCGAACAAGAAGCCGATTCAGGAAATCGGTGCCAAGC
>NZ_JBXWMW010000026.1:0-9007 GCF_059610045.1 Ruegeria sp. YTSA168 | reverse complement strand
GTGAACCAGGCCGGCGGCGCCCCTCTTCGCACTGTATCAGGGTGTGGATGTGAAGACTTCACATAATTGAAAATTACACGCAGGCATTGCGCGTTCGATTGTACACACTCGGTTATTGATGCAATTCAACTAATCTGAGGCTGCGCCAGAAGAGTAATAGAATGCAATCGCTTGCGCCCGATTTTTGACTGAGAGCTTTTCGTATATATTGGACAGGTGAAACTTGACAGTGTTGGTTGAGATTTGCAGGTCTTTCGAAAGATCGCGGTTCGACAAGCCCTTGGCCAGTGCTTCAAGTATGATGCGCTCTTTACGTGACAGGGTATGGATCGGGTCTCTCTGCATTTTTCGAACGTCGATGAATGGGAATACCATTTTGCCAGCCGCTACGTCTGCGCAGGTTTCCAACAGGCGCTCAGCCTCACCCGACCGCGAAGCGAACCCCGCTGCGCCAGCCTGCATTGCGAGGCGCGGGACTTCCCCCGCTTCATCGCCATAAACGACAAATCGGGGCGCGTTTTCCTGTTCACGCATAACTTCGATCAGTTTGGCTGCACCTAGAACCGGCAAACTCCAGGCAATCACGCAGACCTTTACCGGTACTCTCATGACCGCGCCCAAGAAGCCTTCGGCGGTTGCAGATGTAGCAACCAGAGAGAATCGCGGATCGCGTTCAAAAATCTCTGACATGGCCGACAACACAAGCGGATTGTTGTCGGCAAGCATAACGTCAATCGGTTGCTGTGAAGGGCCTGACATTGTTTTTACATCCAAATTTCCGATTTACTACCCATTAGTATAGGGATTATCTTGGTATACATCGGCATTCTTGCCAAAACGGGTAGGTTTCTTTCCATCTGATTGGAAGTACCAAAGCAGTAGTAAATTACGTTGCGCGATGAAGCAAGCAACGCTTTTCTGATCCACAACACGATATTTGGGCGTGGTCGACACCCCGACGATCAAGGAGGATCGAATGACTTTCCAGATTTACCCCACGCTCGAAATCCCTGAGACGCTGGCTGCTGGTCCGGGGCCAGGTAACACCGACGCTCGCGTTCTGAAGGCCTTCTCCAACGCCGGAGTTGCGGATCACATGCAGGGCGATGTTCTGCGCGGCATGGTCGAATGCAAACACATGCTGCGCGAGATCTGGGGCACTTCGAATACATATACCTTCGCAGTCGCAGGCACCGGCTGGAGCGCACTGGACACCATGTTCTCGGCCGTCATGCCCGGCGACAAGGTTGTTGCATTTAACAACGGCACCTTTTCAGGCATCGACACGCTGACACTTCGCATCAAGGCGGCAACGCGGGAAGAGCACGCCGCCAATCCTCTGGACCCGCAGGCAGCCAGTGTCACCGTCATCGACGTACCGCATGGCCAATCGGTGACCGGAGAAATGGTCGAGGCCGCACTGGCCCAGCAGAAGCCTAAATGGGCGTTCATGGCGCATTGGGAAACGGGTTCAGGTCGTATCAATGATCTTCGCGGGTTCTCGGATGCCTGTGAACGTCACGGCGCAATGGGTCTGATCGATGCCGTTTCGTCTTTGGGTGTCGAGGATTTCCGGATCGACGACTATCCGGGCATCGCTGGCTGGGCCTCTTGCCCGCAAAAAGGTCTGTGCTGCTTGCCATTGACCTATGCGCCGGTCAGCTTTTCCGACGAATACATCGACAGCCTGAAATCAACAGGTGCCTACAGCTATGTCCACAATCCCATTTTCGAGGCCCGTCATTGGGGAATCGTCGATGGGCAGGACGTCGAGAAAGGTACCTATCACCGCACCCATTCCGGCTACGCTGTGGCCGCCTTCCATGAATCCCTTCGTCTGACGCTGACTGAAGGATTGGCAAAGCGATCGGGCTCGTACCGCACGCATGAAAAGGTGCTGCGTGACGCCGTAACCGCAATGGGATGCGAAGTGACTTCGGATATGCCCAGCCTCCTGGTCCTCAACCTGCCGCCGGAACTAGCCGGGCGCGAGATGGAACTGGTGCAGAATTGCCGGGCGCGCGGGTTCGGCGTCTGGCCGACGCTCAGCGCACCGGTGCAGGTCCGCATCGGCATCCTCAATCAGTTGAACCGAAAAGCCGTCAGCCGGATCGTGCGCCTGTTTGCCGAAGCCATACGAGAACTGGGCGGCGAGGTTAATTTTGAAGAAATCGAGGCGCTGCTCGAAAGCCGATACGGCACGTCGATCGCTGCGTAACCGCACTGCATGAACGGGAGGATTGCAGATGGACATTCATGAATACCAAGCGAAAGAGGTTCTTTCAAACTTTGGCGTCGCGATCCCTTCGGGAGCGCTGGCCTACAGCCCCGAACAGGCCGCGTACCGCGCGCGCGAATTGGGCGGCGACAAGTGGATCGTAAAGGCCCAGGTCCATGCCGGAGGCCGCGGCAAGGCAGGCGGCGTCAAATTGTGTAACAGCGAAAACGAGATCCAAGAGGCCTGCGACGATATGTTCGGTCGCAAGCTGGTGACCCATCAGACCGGGCCTGAGGGCAAGGGCATCTATCGTGTCTATGTCGAATCCGCCGTGCCGATCGATCGTGAGATCTATCTGGGTTTTGTTCTGGACCGCTCCAGCCAGCGGGTCATGATCGTAGCCTCGTCAGAAGGTGGAATGGAGATTGAAGAGATTTCCGCCGAACGTCCTGACAGCATCGTGCGCTCGATCGTGGAACCCGCTGTTGGATTGCAAGAGTTTCAGGCGCGCGAAATCGCGTTCAACCTGGGCTTAGAAGCCCGTTTGATTCAGCAAATGGTCCGGACATTGCAAGGTTGCTATGCTGCCTTCAGCGAATTGGATGCGACCATGGTTGAAATAAATCCTCTGGTCGTCACCGGGGACGACCGCGTCCTGGCGCTGGACGCGAAGATGAGCTTTGATGACAACGCGCTGTTTCGCCATCCGCAAATTTCGGAACTACGCGACAAAAGCCAGGAAGACCCACGTGAAAGCCGCGCGGCGGATCGGGGGCTGTCCTATGTGGGCCTCGAGGGCAATATCGGCTGTATCGTGAACGGTGCCGGGCTGGCAATGGCCACGATGGACACGATCAAACTTGCCGGTGGAGAGCCTGCGAACTTCCTCGATATTGGCGGCGGCGCCTCGCCGGAACGAGTGGCAAAAGCCTTCCGTCTGGTGCTGTCCGACAAGAACGTTCAGGCCGTACTGGTCAACATCTTTGCCGGTATCAACCGCTGCGACTGGGTTGCCGAAGGGGTCGTGCAGGCCTTGCGCGAGTTGGAAATCGACCTCCCCGTTATTGTACGTCTTGCCGGGACGAATGTCGAAGAAGGCCAAAAGATACTCGCCAAATCTGGCCTTCCGATTATTCGGGCCACGACTCTTATGGAAGCTGCTGAACGGGCGGTTGGCGCTTGGCAGAACGATCTGACCCAAAACACCAAGGTGAGGGCTGTATAATGAGCATTCTTCTCGACCGCGACACGCGCGTTATCGTGCAAGGTATCACTGGACGCATGGCGCGCTTTCATACCAAGGACATGCTAGAATATGGCACCAATGTAGTCGGCGGCGTCGTTCCCGGAAAAGGCGGCGAAACCGTAGAGGGTGTGCCCGTATTTGACACCGTCAAACAGGCTGTCGAAGCCACCGGCGCGGATGCGAGTCTTGTGTTTGTCCCGCCCCCGTTTGCGGCGGATTCGATCATGGAAGCCGCAGATGCGGGTATTCGCTATTGCGTTTGCATCACCGACGGCATTCCGGCTCAGGACATGATCCGCGTCAAACGCTACATGTATCGCTATCCCAAGGACAAGCGCATGGTGCTGACTGGTCCGAACTGTGCCGGAACGATCAGCCCCGGCAAAGCTCTGTTGGGGATCATGCCCGGCCATATCTATCTGCCCGGCAATGTCGGCATCATTGGCCGTTCGGGCACACTTGGCTATGAGGCTGCAGCGCAACTAAAAGAGCGCGGCATTGGCGTGTCGACCAGTGTCGGGATCGGCGGTGATCCGATCAACGGGTCGTCGTTTCGTGATATTCTCGAACGGTTTGAATGGGACGAAGACACCGAGGTCATTGCCATGATCGGCGAGATCGGTGGCCCGCAGGAAGCCGAGGCTGCCGAGTATATCCGCGATCACGTCACCAAGCCAGTTATTGCCTATGTCGCCGGTCTGACCGCACCAAAGGGGCGGACCATGGGTCATGCAGGCGCGATCATCTCGGCCTTTGGTGAAAGCGCCTCTGAGAAGGTTGAAATCCTTTCGGCCGCAGGCGTGACCGTGGCCGAAAATCCGGCGGTCATAGGCGAAACAATCGCCCGTGTTATAGGAAAGGCTGCGTGATGGTTAAGCCTTCGGTCCTTGTTACCCGTCGCTGGCCTGCCGCCGTCGAGGCGCAACTGGCCGAAACCTATAACGTGGCACTGAACACCGGGGACAAGCCCATGTCCCCGGCGGAGATTCGCAATGCGCTAAAACACTATGACGCGGTTTTGCCCACGGTCACCGACACGCTGAGCGCCGAAGCGCTGGACATACCTGCAGCACAAACCAAAATCCTTGCCAATTATGGAGTGGGATACAGCCATATCTGCGAACCTTTGGCGCGTAGCCTTGGGATGACTGTGACCAATACGCCGGATGTTCTGTCCGAGTGTACAGCCGATCTGGCTATGACATTGCTGCTGATGGTTGCCCGCCGCGCCGGCGAAGGCGAACGTGAGCTGCGCGCAGGAAACTGGTCCGGTTGGCGTCCGACCCACCTTGTCGGCACGAAGGTCAGCGGCAAGACGCTTGGTATCATCGGATTTGGTCGCATCGGGCAGGAAATGGCACGACGCGCGCATCACGGCTTTGGGATGAAAATTCTGGTCCAGAACCGCAGTAAAGTGCCAACTGACGTTCTCAAGCAGTTCAACGCAACGCAGGTCGAAACGGTCGATGATTTGCTGCCACAATGTGATTTTGTCTCGCTGCACTGCCCCGGAGGATCAGCAAACCGGCACCTGATCAACGGGCGCAGGCTCGACCTGATGAAGCCTGAAGCATTCCTTATAAACACCGCACGCGGCGAAGTTGTGGACGAGCACGCCTTGGTACAATCGCTGATGTTCGACACGATTGGCGGCGCTGCACTGGATGTCTTTGACGGCGAACCACGGATCAGCCCGGACCTGTTGCAATGCGACAATCTGGTGATGTTGCCCCATCTGGGCAGCGCCACGCGCGAATCCCGCGAAGCCATGGGGTTCCGCGTTCTCGACAACCTGAGCGACTTTTTTGCAGGCCGCACCCCGCGGGATCAGGTGATCTGATGCAAGCGCTGGCCCGGAATATTCAGCCTACCCCGGACCCTTCGAGTTATGCCGAAGAGCTGCGCCTTGAACTGCGTGCGCTGTGGCGGAACATATTGCTGAAACGGGCGCCCCATGTAGCGACCTGGGCCGAGGCCATGCCGCCGCAACCCATCCCCACCGGACCCGAGGCAACGCCCTATTTGCAGGCCCTGTCGATCTGGTTCCAACTGCTGCGCATCATCGATGAAAACGCCGAAGTACGGGACCGTCGCCTGACCGAAACCCGAAGCGGCACCGAAGCCGTAGAAGGTGGGTTTGCCGAGGTGTTGTCCGGCCTGCCGTTGACAGGCAGCCAGGCGGAAAAGCTGACCACTGATCTATGTGCCGGTCCCACCCTGACTGCCCATCCAACCGAGGCAAAGCGGGTTACCGTTCTGGAAATTCACCGGCGGATTTACCGCAACCTTGTCAGTCTTGAGACGCAACGCTGGACCCCGACCGAACGCGCAGAATTGCTGAATGATCTGGAAGGCGAGATAGATCTTTTGTGGCTGACCGGTGAACTCCGCCTGTCGCGGCCAAGCCTGCATGACGAGATCGAATGGGGGCTGCAATTCTTCCGCGATGCAATCTTTGACGCTGTCCCTCAGGTCATGGACCGTTTCGATCAGGCTTGCCTGCATGTGCTGGACCAGACGCTAAGCGCAACACCCAATATCCACTTTCACAGCTGGATCGGCGGCGACCGGGACGGCAACCCGAATGTCACGGCCGAGATGACCGCACTGGCTCTGAAACGCGGGCGAGAAACGGTTCTGGATCTTTATCGTCAAGCTATTGATCGGGCTGCAAGCAGGTTGAGCATCAGTGCCCTCATATTGCCCCTGCCCGAACCAAACAGGGCGTGTGTAAAGGAAATTATCGACCGCGCACCGAACGCTGATCGCAATCAGAACGAACCGTTCCGGCAAGCTCTCAACGCCATTCGCCATAAGCTGACAGATGGCAGCTATGATCATATCTCACAATTCGTGAGCGATCTTGACGCGCTTGATAACGCATTATGCGCGGTCAATGCCGATATTCTGGCGCGACGACATATCCGCCCCCTGCGCCGAGCTGCGACGGTTTTTGGGTTCCGAACCACAACGTTGGATATCCGTCAGAATTCGACCGTCACAACCGATGTTCTGGCCGAAATCTGGTCACAATCCAGCCAGGCTCCAGACTATGGCACGGCCGAATGGTCTGCCCGTTTGCGAACCGAACTGGCGGATCAGAACCTGCCTTATCAAAGCCGCGACGCACTGAGCGATCAGGCACAGGAATTGCTCGCCCTTCTGGCGCTGGTCCACAGCGTGCGATCAGGGCCAGATCCCAAGGCAATCGGCCCGTTCATCCTGTCCATGACCCGTTCTGCCGATGATATTCTCGGCGTCTACCTGCTGGCCCGTTATGCCGGGTTCGGGTCCGAAACACTGGATATTTCGGTGGTTCCGCTGTTTGAGACGATTGCCGATCTGCGCAACGCTCCGGCGATCTTGCTGGGTGTTTTGGATGTCCCGCTGGCACGCCGCAGCCTCAAGACCGGTGGTAAGGTTATCGAGGTGATGCTGGGATATTCGGACAGCGGCAAGGATGGCGGCTATTTCTGTTCGACATGGGAACTGGAGCGCGCCCAACGCCGGATCGTGTCGGCACTGGCCTCGCAAGGCTTCAAAGCTACTTTTTTCCACGGCCGCGGCGGCTCGGTCAGCCGGGGCGGCGCACCTACAGGACGCGCCATCGCGGCGCAGCCCAGCGGAACAATTGCAGGGCGGCTGCGGGTAACCGAACAGGGGGAGGTGGTTTCGACCAAATATGCCAACCGCGGTACAGCTGCGGCGCATCTGGAACTGCTGCTTTCAAGTACACTACGCCATACGGCCAACCCCAGCGAAGCGCCTTCACGGCCCGAGTTTGATGACGCGCTGGATGCCTTGTCGGAACTGTCACAGACAGCCTATGTTTCGCTTTTGCAGATGCAGGGTTTTCTGGACTATTTCCAGCAGGCCAGTCCTGTTGAGGAGCTTGCTCGCCTGAAAATCGGGTCTCGGCCAACCCGCCGCTTCGGCGCAGCCAGTCTGGATGATCTACGGGCCATTCCATGGGTCTTTGCATGGTCGCAGAACCGCCACCTGATCACCGGTTGGTACGGGTTTGGCGCCGCCATGACCAGCTTTCGCAAGTTCCGAGGCGCGCGCGGCGATGACGTTCTACAGGATATGTTTCAAAGCTCCCGCCTGTTTCGCCTCGCCGTCGATGAGATGGAGAAATCACTCTATCAGGCGGATATGGATATCGCCGCGCAATACGGCGAATTGGTCCCCGATACCGAGACCCGCCAGCGCGTCTCGCAGGCGATCAAGACGGAATACGATAGCGCCTGCAGCGCCGTGCAGTTTCTAACCGGTGGTCAGACCATCGGTCATCGCTTTCCCCGTCTTTGTGAGCGGTTTGACCGAAAACGGGCCGAGTTGGCCCGCATTCACGCATTGCAAGTCGAACTGCTGCAACAAGCCCGAAACGAACCGCAGGCAGGGTCGGTTCCCGTGCCCCTGCTGCAATCCATGAACGCCATTTCCGCTGGTCTTGGCTGGACCGGGTAACTAATTCAGGAGATTTTAAAGTGAATGCCCCGCAACGCACCCATGGATTCTTCACTCAGTCCCTGTCCGACCGTGACCCCGAACTGTTCGGCTCGATCACATCCGAGCTGGGCCGCCAGCGTGACGAGATCGAGCTGATCGCGTCCGAGAACATCGTCTCTGCCGCCGTGATGCAGGCACAGGGCTCGGTGATGACCAACAAATACGCCGAAGGCTATCCCGGTCGCCGGTACTATGGCGGCTGCCAGTTCGTCGATATCGCCGAAAACCTGGCCATCGACCGCGCCAAGCAGCTGTTCGGATGTGAGTTTGCCAATGTTCAGCCGAATTCAGGCTCGCAAGCGAACCAGGGTGTGTTTCAGGCGCTGATTCAGCCCGGCGACAACATTCTGGGTATGTCGCTGGATGCCGGTGGTCACCTGACCCACGGTGCGCGCCCAAACCAGTCGGGCAAATGGTTCAACGCCGTGCAATACGGCGTGCACAAACAGGACAACATGCTGGACTACGATCAGGTCGAGGCGCTGGCGAAAGAGCATAGCCCCAAGTTGATCATCGCAGGTGGTTCCGCCATCCCGCGCCAGATCGACTTTGCCCGCATGCGCGAGATCGCGGATATGGTCGGTGCTTACCTACACGTGGACATGGCACATTTCGCCGGTCTGGTTGCGGCAGGCGAACACCCCAGCCCGTTCCCGCATGCACATGTGGCGACGACCACCACGCACAAGACCCTGCGCGGTCCGCGTGGGGGTATGATCCTGACTAATGACGAGGCGATCGCCAAGAAAGTGAACTCGGCCATCTTCCCCGGCATTCAGGGCGGCCCGCTGATGCACGTCATCGCAGGCAAGGCCGTGGCCTTTGGTGAGGCGCTGCGTCCTGAGTTCAAAGGCTACATCCAGCAGGTCGTGACCAACGCACAAGCGCTGTCGGATCAACTGATCAAGGGCGGTCTGGACACGGTGACCCACGGCACCGACACCCATGTGGTGCTGGTCGACCTGCGCCCTAAAGGCGTCAAGGGCAACGCGACCGAGAAGGCGCTTGGTCGTGCCCATATCACCTGCAAC
>NZ_JBXWMW010000025.1:0-16981 GCF_059610045.1 Ruegeria sp. YTSA168 | reverse complement strand
GCCTGCTCGCAAACACCGTCACAGCAGCATGCCGCGCAAACAAACTGCCAGAACCCGAAGGCCTGACGGCCTGAGCCTCACAACTGGCGCTTCAACCGGTAGAAAATCTAGCAGCACCAGTGCGCAGCAATACTGGCATATTTCAGGCCGAACGGAGCGTATGGTCATCGTCTGCATTGGCCAATCTCCGACAAATGCAGCGCGGGTCCGCACCTTGATCACCCGTACGGCACGAAATGGCATGGCGTTGGGACAGCAACTTTAGGGCAAGGATATGTCGCAGGATGAGTGCCGGGCTCAGATCAAACAACTGAACGAGGCGGAGGATGTCTATGCTGTACTCCTATTGCCTGATGCGCCTGCGCATATTGATGTTCTCAACCTGCGAGGTGAATTACAGCGATACAAAGACCTCATACGACCTGGCGCATGGAATCATCCTGAATCGGTTCGTCCTGGCGAAGTTGATTGTGTATTGAACAGCGCTGTAGCGGCCCATCGGGCTCATGGAATCGCTATAGTCGAGCGGATGTTCAAATCGCGAGATAGCCAATCCCGGCAAACGCTATGAGACAACCAAACCATTGAGATGTTGCCATTTTCTCTTTCAAGATCGCCCAAGCCAAAACAACCGTAAGTAGCCCGAAGATAGAGGCTGCGACGGATGCATATTGGGCATTGGGCAAACCCCCGGCAGATACTACGCACAGAAGCGCCACCGCATCGAGCGCCCCCATCAGGCACAATAGGGGTAGGGCCTGAGTGCACGGCCAAAGTGACTTACGTGATACAATGGCGGTTACCGCCAGCGCAAAGATGGCTGTCAGGCGCCCAATCAGCGAAACAATGAACTCGTTGCCCAGTTCAGCTGCATACTGCCCCAACGCGAATGTCGCAGCGAACCCGATTGCAGCAAGTATGGAATAGGCAATCGTCGGCCCGGCGGCAGGATATTCCGCGTTGTCGTCCTCAGATCGCGCGGACACAATTGCCACGCCGACACCAATGGCGATAATTGCCAGCCAATGCCAGATGCTGACCTCGGATCCACGCCAAATCGCAAGAGTGACCGACAAGACCGGATAACTGGCGACAAGCGGTGCAACCAGACGTACTGGCCCGCGCTGAAAGGCAGCATACATGCTGAGACCAGCCAGCAAATAGAAGCCGCCCGCTGCAAGCGCGTAACACATTGCCTCGGCGGAGATGGGGGCGAACCCTGCCCAGATTGCAACAAGTCCGAACTGTAGCGTGGCCCCGGCAACCATTACGGCCATCAATGCCGCAAAGATGTTCACGGTTTGGCTGACATATCGTACGGCGAGATCGTGAAAGCCCCAGCACAAAGCAGCCAGCAGACCCAACTCAAGGGCGCTCACCCGGTCGCCTCGTCCATCCGAATGCTCCAGGAATTTCTGTGTCTGACTTTCAATTTCAACCGTGCCGACATGTCACTGGAGATAAACTAATATTCCTGATATGCAATAATTATTGACAACATCGAGCCGGAGAAGAGACCTATGTCGTCAGCTTTGAGCCAACTTGGTGGTGAAAAAAACTGCGAGCTCTCGTTGAACGGTTCTATGACCGCATGGAGACCGACCCGGCTGCGTATTCGTTGCATAGGCTACATTTCCGCGGTCATGGATTATCACATACAAGACAGGCGCAGTTTGAATTCCTGAGCGGATTTCTGGGCGGTCGTGCCTACTATCGTGAGCGATTTGGTCATATGGACTTGCGAGAAATCCACGCGCATGTGCCGATACGTGAGGCTGACGCCGAGCTCTGGCTGGACACCTTTGAAGCCGCGTTGGCGGATTGCGGAATGGACGGTCCGGTGGTGGAAAAAATGCGCACAACCTTGCATCGCGCTGCTTTGATGCTAATCAACGACGTGCCCGACTGGAGGGTTGAGGCAGACAGCGGAAAGAACCTTGAAGTTCATGACTGATTACCCGTGATCAGATCTGTCGCAATCTGGCATAGATGCCGGACGTCATCCTGAATTGCTCTTCAGAAATTTTGTCAGTTTCAGAGACCATGTTGTGTGCTGCGTCCGCGGATCCAAGCCATTCCACGGCGCATTGATGGTTGGCAGGATCGCTCATCCATGATTGAATCGTGCCCTGAACAAGTTCGGGGTGAAACTGTACGCCCCACGCGCAATCCGATACGCGTATGGCTTGAACGGCGCACCCATCGGATCGCGCTAGAATTGCCGTCTCGGGAAGCAGTTCAATAGCTTCAACCCCATGCCAATGAAGCGCTCGGAATTGTCGGGGCAAGGAACCGAAAAGCGGATCATGTTGCACGCTGTTGTTCAGATTGACTGGTAACACACCGATTTCAGGCTGGGTCATGGGCGCACAACGCCCACCAAGTGCATCAACTAACAATTGATGGCCCAGTCAAACGCCGAAATCCGGCCGCTGGAAATCCTGACCCCACGTCTTGATGGCCAGTTTTTCCGAGACAAGCCAAGGATGAGCCTCGGTTTCCCAGATGTCCGTGGGACCGCCCAGAACAAGCAGCAGATCGAAACCTGCCAGATTGGGAACTGGCTGCCCCTCGTGAAGGTGTACGATCCGGGAGGTGTCGTCATGCGACGCGATATGTTCAAGAAACGCGACCGGGTTTTCGCCCGGTGTATGTTGAAAAATCAGAACATTCATGCGGTTAAAGTGGCAGCGTGGTTAAAGAGCGCAGGGCCACAGAACAAACTGTGGCCCCGTACTTCGTTTGGATCAATGGATCAGATGTCCAATGTGTTTTCTTTTTCCCAGCGAGAGAAGTGGGACACAAACGAATTCCATTCCTGATGCTTCATCTTCAGGAACGCTGAAGAGAATTCGGCCCCCATCATCGCCTTTAGGTCCTTGTCCTTGTCATATTCCCGAAGGGCATCGAGCATGTTCAAGGGCAGTTTGGGAGCGCCGCGTACTTTGTGGCCTTCGGCGTACATATCAATGTCCCATCGCTTGCCCGGATCGGCTTTGGACCGAATGCCAGACAGGCCCGCCGCAATAATCACCGCCTGCAACAGATAGGGGTTGGTTGCGCCATCGGGCAGGCGCAGTTCGAACCGTCCAGGGCCAGGGACGCGGACCATGTGGGTGCGGTTGTTGCCGGTCCAGGTCACGGTATTGGGGGCCCATGTCGCACCCGACATGGTACGCGGCGCGTTGATCCGCTTGTAGCTGTTCACCGTAGGGTTGGTAATTGCCGCCAAAGCGCTGGCGTGTTTCATGATGCCGCCCAGAAAATGCTTGCCGCGCTCTCCCAATCCAACCTCACCGGTCGGACCGTCGCCCTCACCGGCAAATACGTTGGTTTTCGCATCCGCCCCGGGCGCATCCCAGACCGAGATATGGGCATGGCAGCCATTGCCCGTCAGCCCCTCGACCGGCTTGGGCATAAAGGTTGCCCGAAGCCCATGCTTTTCGGCGACCGATTTGGTCATGAACTTGAAGAAGGAATGTTTGTCGGCGGTGCGTAGAGCGTCGTCGAATTCCCAGTTCATTTCGAACTGGCCATTGGCGTCCTCGTGGTCGTTCTGATAGGGACCCCAGCCCAGTTCAAGCATGTAGTCGCAGATCTCGCGCACCACATCATAGCGACGCATCACCGCCTGTTGGTCATAGCAAGGCTTTTCAGCGGTATCGAATGGATCGCTGATCTGTTCGCCATCGGGGGTCAGCAAAAAGAACTCCGCCTCGATCCCGGTTTTGACGTGCATCCCTTCGGCGGCGGCCTCATCGATCAGGCGACGCAGTACGTTGCGCGGGGCTTGCGCGACGTCTTGGCCTTCCATCACGCAGTTGCCAGCGACCCAGGCGACCTCGGGCTTCCAAGGCAGTTGGATGACCGAGGACGGGTCCGGCACCGCCAGCATGTCAGGATGTGCGGGCGTCATGTCCAGCCAGGTGGCAAATCCAGCAAAACCTGCGCCGTCCTCCTGCATGTCGGCAATCGCTTGCGCGGGAACCAGTTTGGCCCGCTGTCCACCGAACAAATCAGTGAACGAGATCATGAAGTATTTGACGCCTTTTTCCTTGGCGAAAGCAGCCAGATCTGTTGTCATGGTCGGCTTTCCTTTCCCTGTTGATGCGTTTCGATAGAAGAAAGGCGCCGCCCTTTAGGGCCGCGCCTTTTGTCGTTTAACAAATCAGAACCCGGCCTTTCCGGGATACCAGTCGGTGCCCGCCAGTGGTACTTTGGCCATCGCCGCCGCCTCCATTGTCAGGGCGCACAGATCCTCGGGTTCGAGGTTGTGCAGGTGATTGTGACCACAGGCGCGCGCAATGGTCTGCGCCTCAAGCGTCATCACCTTCAGGTAGTTTCGCAATCGGCGACCGGCATCAACCGGATCGAGACGCGCAGCCAGTTCGGGGTCCTGCGTGGTGATGCCTGCCGGGTCCAACCCTTCGTGCCAGTCATCATAGGCGCCGGTGGTGGTGCCCAGCTTCTGATATTCGGATTCCCACTTCGGATCGTTGTCGCCAAGCGCGATGAGTGCTGCCGTGCCAATGGCAACCGCGTCCGCGCCAAGGGCCATCGCCTTGGCCACATCAGCGCCAGTGCGAATGCCGCCCGAGATCACAAGCTGCACTTCGCGGTGAACACCCAGATCCTGCAGCGCCTGTACGGCCGGGCGGATACAGGCCAATGTCGGAATGCCCACATGTTCAATGAAGACGTCCTGCGTGGCTGCCGTGCCGCCTTGCATCCCGTCCATCACCACAACATCGGCCCCGGCCTTCACTGCCAGCGCAGTATCGTAATAGGGCCGCGTTGCACCTACCTTGACGTAGATTGGCACTTTCCAGTTGGTGATTTCGCGCAACTCAAGGAGTTTGATTTCCAGATCATCCGGCCCGGTCCAGTCCGGATGACGACAAGCCGAGCGCTGGTCGATGCCTTTGGGCAAAGTGCGCATCTCGGCCACGCGGTCGCTGATTTTCTGACCCAGCAACATGCCGCCGCCACCGGGCTTTGCGCCCTGTCCAACCACAACCTCAATCGCATCAGCCTTGCGCAGATCGTCGGGGTTCATCCCATAGCGCGAAGGCAGATACTGATAGACCAGCTTGGTCGAATGGCCACGTTCTTCAGGGGTCATTCCACCGTCACCGGTAGTGGTCGAGGTTCCCGCTGCCGATGCGCCGCGGCCCAGGGCCTCTTTCGCAGGACCCGACAGCGCCCCAAAGCTCATGCCTGCGATGGTGATCGGAATATCCAGTTGGATCGGGTTCTTGGCAAAGCGGGTGCCTAGCGTGACGCTGGTGTCACACTTCTCGCGGTAGCCCTCCAGCGGGTAGCGCGACACCGACGCGCCCAGAAACAACAGGTCGTCAAAATGCGGGACCTTGCGTTTGGCGCCGCCACCGCGGATGTCATAGATGCCAGTGGCCGCCGCGCGGCGGATTTCGGCATTGATCGGGTTGGTGAAGGTCGCCGACTGGATCGGGACCGTGCGCGGAATACCGTTATTGTCCATATCTTTCATGTCCCTTAGTAATCCTGTGCGTTGTCGACGTCGAAGTTATAGAGCTTGCGGGCCGAGCCGTAGCGCTTGAACTCTTCGGGTTTTGCGTCGCTTTCGGCGCGTTCCAATAGATCGGCCAGGATCTCAAGATGCTCGGGGCGCATCTCTTTCTCGATGCAATCTGCGCCCAGGCTCTTGACCGAACCGCGCACGAAAAGACGCGCCTCGTAGAGGGAATCCCCCAGTGCATCGCCCGCATCGCCGCAGACCACCAGATTGCCCTGTTGCGCCATAAAAGCCGACATGTGGCCGATATTACCATGCACTACGATGTCTATACCCTTCATCGAAATCCCACAGCGCGAGGACGCGTTGCCCTTGACAACCAGCAGCCCTCCGTGCCCGGTCGCCCCGGCATACTGACTGGCGTCGCCATCGACCATGACCGTGCCCGACATCATATTTTCGGCCACACCGGGACCCACCGAACCCTCAACTTTGATGGTCGCTTGCTGGTTCATCCCCGCGCAATAGTAACCTGTCGAGCCCTTCACGGTCACCTCGATCGGCGCATCCAGACCCACGGCAATCGCGTGGCTGCCCTTGGGGTTCTGCACCTCCCAATTGGTCTGATTGGTGTCTTTGCTTTGTGCCTGCAACGCCGCGTTCAAACCACGCAAGCCGCTTTCAGATACATCATAAGTCTGCATGTCAGGCGGCCTTTTCGTGGGTTGTTGGGCTGTCATTGTGCGACCAGAAATAAACTGTCGAGGGTTCGGGCTCCCAAACCCTTGCATCTTCAATACCCGGCAGGTTGACCAGCGCGCGGTATTCGCTGCCAAAGGCCACATATTGATCGGTCTCGGCCATCACAGCTGGCTTGCAGGCAATCGGATCGCGCACTACGCCAAACCCGTCCTTGGTGCCCACGACGAAGTTGAAAAAGCCATCCAGATCATCCAGGCTGGATTGCAGTGCTTCACCCAAAGTCGCCCCGTTCATCATCTTCCAGGTCAGGTAGGCGGCCCCAACTTCGGTGTCGTTTTCTGTCTGGATGACGACCCCTTCACGGCGCAGCTTGCGGCGCAACGAGTTGTGGTTCGACAACGAGCCGTTGTGCACAAGACACTGATCCAACCCGGTGTTGAACGGGTGTGCCCCCATCGTCGTGACCGCGGATTCCGTGGCCATGCGCGTGTGGCCGATGCCATGCGTGCCAGTCATCGCCGAGATATCAAAGCGAGCAGCCACGTCCTTGGGCAGACCGACCTCCTTGTAGATTTCCAGCATATCGCCATGGCTCATAATCCGAACCGACGGCCGGATTTCCGCAAGCGCCGCGCGTGCGTCTTCAAAGCGGCCTGCAGGAATATTCAACACGGTATGTGTATCATTGTCCGACTGCGTGACAGTTCCACCTAGAACCCGACCCAATTCGTCGGCCAGACCTGCGAAATCTGTTTCGGGGTTTGCAGATTGAAGCGTCAGCTTGCTCTGACCTTGCAAACCATCACGATAGATCGCAATGCCTGCACTGTCAGGGCCCCGATCTGTCATGGTAATCAGCATGTCTGTCAACATCTCACCCAATTTGGGTGAAAGCGACTGGTCCTTAAGGAATAATCCTACAATCCCGCACATGGCTGGCCGGTCTCCTTTGTGTGTTTCGTTTCGATTCGATGCTATCAACAATGTGTCGGGAAAGCAATAATCACAGGAATAAAATATTACTAACAGGCAATGGACGCGCATGCAGTTCTCGCGTCCATTGCCTGTTTTCAGAGCTGGGTTAGTATCTTTCCAACTGCGCCTTCACCTTCTCTTCGTCCCCGGTGTGGCGCGCCTTTTCAAGGTGCTCGCGTTCGCGGACGAACTGGATGCGATGCCATCCGATCCAGAACGCCAGGCCAATGATGAACATTAGAACTTCGTAACCCTGGAAGGGATAAATCGGTCCGACTTCGGCAAGATCGACTGCCCAGTTTGAGTATCCGTTTGTAGACATGTCTTACTCCCTTACTTAGCTGCGACGCCGCGGGCAGCGAGTTCTTCTTTATCAGCTTGGATAATTGCTGCTTTGGCGTCTTCGTAGGCATGGTGCTCGGCATAATCGAGACCCTGAAGTTCAACCTCTTCCGGGATGCGGAGCACACCTGCAGCCGCCTGAATTTTTGCCAGGATCCAGCCGGGCAGGAAGCCCAGTACAAAGAACATGATGACCGCGCCGGTGATCTGACCGATCGGATTGATTGTGGCATAGCCTTCGTATGGCGATGACGGCACGCCCCACAGGACGAAGCCCGAGATCACCAGCCCAACAAAACCGGCATAGCCATGTACCGCGACTGCGCCTACGGCGTCGTCCAGCTTGAACCGGCGCTCAACCCAATAGTGCAGCTTGTACACGATCACGACACCAATAGCGGCAATGATCATCGCCTGGATCGGGTGATACAGGTCGTTCCCGGCCGAAGCTGTGATGATCCCGGCAAGCCCGCCTGAGAAGGTCCAGAACGCATCACCCTTCGAGATCACATAGGCCGCCATCAGGCCGCCGGACAGCGACATGAGGAAATTGAAGGTAATCGCGGAAAGCGTGGTTGGTGCCAGATAAATATTGGTTGCGGTCCAGGTCACACCGGTGATCTGGCCGTCGATACCTTCCGGCGAAATCACAGGCACATTGCATGCGGCGTAGAAACCCCAGAAACCAGTGTAGATCAGGAAAATCCCGATGGTCAGCAGCCAAGGGTTGTGAGGTGGAATATCCCGCGGTGTGCCATCCTTGGCAAATTTGCCAAGACGCGGACCCAGGACCATAATCACGCCAAGTGCGTAGCCGCCTGCAATTGCGTGGATAACCCCGGAAGCATAGGCATCGTGGTAGCCAAGAATTCGCACCATCCAGCCGCCGTAATGCCAGCCCCATGCAGCGTCAATTATCCACCAGACCGAACCGATCATAACTGCATGTACCCATAAAGCCGAAGATCTGATCCGCTCGATGACGGAACCCGAAACGATCGAGGCAGCTGTCCAAGAGAACAACAGGAATGCGGCCCAGAAGACCCCAGTGATTCTGTCGCCTAGGTTGGTTGCCATCGTGTCTGCCCAAGGTAGATTCGCAGCACCCGCTTCGGTGTCTAGACCGCCCCAGAAGGGGAAGTTTGGAAACGCCCAATAAATCCACCATCCGAAGAAGAAAAATGTGACCGTCACCAGCGGGATGATCATGATGTTTTTCATCAATGTGTGCATATGGTTACGGGCACGGCTGGCACCGACCTCGTACATGCAAAAGCCCACATGGATGAGGAACATGAAAACGACCGTTACCCAGTAGTAAAACTCGGTAAAGACCGTGGTTAGTGCATTTAGATTACCATCCACTTTGTTGTCTCCCTATTGTTGCAGCAGGAAGTTGTTCTGCGATGGATTTCCTGCTGGGAATATTTATCTACTCAGGGGACAATCTCATTGGCGACCTGTCAATAGATATGTTGGGCAAATATCTTTAGGGTATTTGGCGCACGCACAGTAATACATGCTGAAGACTAGATTATAGCATTGATAAATAATCACTTTTACCAATTCTGGTAATTTTCTAAGGGTGCAGAAAACGCAGCCTAATATTCCCAGTAGGAAAATATTCTGCACATGGGTGTTGATTTTCGATCCAACATCGGCCTCAATATGGTCAAGAAAAAAGCAATCAACGGGAGAGCTGAACAATGGCCATTCTTTGGAGGACGTCCGCCCTTGCGCAGCGCCATGCCGAAATCGGCGGCGAGCTAGAAGACTGGAACGGTATGGGGACCGCATGGTTCTACGACCATAGCCCGGAACGCGCCAAGGCAGATTACGAAGCGATCCGCACCAAGGCAGGGCTGATGGATGTGTCAGGTCTGAAGAAGGTTCATGTGGTCGGCGAAGATGCGGCCTATGTCATTGACCGTGTCACCACGCGGAATGTGGAAAAGATCATGCCGGGCCGGTCGACTTACGCGTCAATCCTGAATTCCGAAGGCAAGTTTATCGATGATTGCATCATCTACCGCCTCTCGGTGAATACGTGGCTTGTCGTGCATGGCACGGGGACAGGTATGGAGCAGCTGACATCGGTTGCGGCTGGAAAGAACTGTTCGGTCATTTTTGACGACGACATGCATGACATGTCGCTGCAGGGACCGGTCGCTGTTGATTTCTTGGCTAAGCATATCCCCGGAATTCGCGATCTGGCTTACTTCGGCATCATGCAAACCAAACTCTATGGTTGCCCGGTGATGATTTCTCGGACCGGATATACCGGTGAGCGCGGGTATGAAATTTTCTGTCAGGCCAAACATGCGGTGCAACTATGGGACAACATTTTGGCCGAAGGCAAAGACATGGGCATCGTCCCGGTTCAGTTCTCGACGCTCGATCTGTTGCGCACCGAAAGCTACCTGCTGTTTTATCCCGGTGATAACTCGGAAACCTATCCGTTCGACGATGAAACCTGCGGTGATACGCTTTGGGAGCTGGGTCTGGAATTCACTGTGTCACCAGGAAAAACCGGCTTCATAGGGGCCGAGAACCACTATGCATCGCAAGGCAAAGAGCGGTTCAAGATCTATGGGGTGAAACTGGACGGCACGACCCCGGCGGACGAGGGTGCCGACCTGCTGCAGAACGGTGAAAAGGTCGGTGTTGTCACTTTCGGTATGTACTCCGAAATCAATAGCCACAATGTGGGCATCGCGCGGATGCCGGTCGCCTGTGCCTCACCAGGCACTAAGCTGACAGTGCGCAACGGCGATGGGACAGAAATAGCGGCGACTGCGGAAGAGATGCCGTTCTACGATCAGGACAAATCGATCAGAACCGCAAAAGGCTGAGTTTCAGGGGCGCAACGGACACACCGAGGCGCCCTTTTCCGATTTGAGGGCACGATGTCAAAGTTCGAATTTCCCAAGTCAATCGCAAGCCGCCCGGTCTGGGGCACGCTAGAGGTTCGCTCAGGTGAACATCATCTCATAATCGCCGAGGCCGAAGGGGCCGAGGCGGTTCTTGACATAGCGACACCCGACCTGATGGCGAAAACCCATCTGATCTACATCCCCAAAGGGACGGACTTCTCGAAAAAGCTGCAGGCGCTGAATCCTGCGCAATTCTACGAAGGTCCGTCTTATGCTGCCGCGCTGTACCGTATTCGTCGCGTGTTGGAAGACGCACATATGGGTTTACAGGTCTATCTGACCGGCACCGAAGGCATGATGGGTCAGGCCACGAATGAAGTGATGGCTGCGGGTCTTCCGCACACCGCGATACAGACCGAGCATCGCGGTTCGGTTGCGCGCCGAATGCAATGCGTACACTGCAAAGGCGTCACCGAAGATGTCGAGATCGATCCGTTCATCTGCGCGCATTGTGGGCTCAACCTGTTTGTTCGTGACCACTATTCCCGCCGCCTTGCCGCTTATCAGGGTGTCCGAATTGACGCCGAGGACCATGGTAACGTGCCCGAGCCGAAGGGGATCTATGAATGAGTGGTGCCGAGAAAATTCAGGTCAAAGTGACCGAAGTTACCCCGCTGAACGAGCTGGTGACGCGATTCCGGTTTGAACGCGTTGACGGCGGGCAGTTGCCTACCTTCTCGGGTGGGGCACATACTGTTGTCGAGATGCAGGATGGAGGTATTACCCGGCTCAATCCCTATTCCCTGATGTCCGATCCTTTCGATCAGTCGTCTTATACCATTTCTGTCCGGCGCGATGATCAGGGCAGGGGCGGGTCGTTGTTCATGCACCGTCAGGTCAAGCTGGGCGACGAGATGACCATCAGCTACCCGGTCAACCTGTTCTCGCTTGATTTGCGGGCCCGCAAGCACCTGTTTCTGGCCGGCGGAATAGGGATCACGCCGTTTCTGGCGCAGATCAAACAACTGGAACTTCTTCATGGTCATTGGGAGCTGCATTATGCTTGCCGCAATACCGCCTTGGCATCTTATGCCGAGCAACTAACAGACCGGCACCCGAACGAAACGCATCTGTATTACGACGATCAGAATCAGCAGATCGATCTAAAGAACCTGCTCAGCGGGCAACCTTTAGGTACGCATGTCTATGTCTGTGGCCCCAAGGGGATGATCGACTGGGTGTGTAGCACTGCCGCTGCAGAAGGCTGGCCCGAGGACTGCGTACATTACGAAGAGTTTCTGGCCCCGCAACCCGGTAAACCGTTCGAAGTGCGCTTGGCGACCTCGGACAAGATCATTCATGTGGGTGAAAACGAAAGCCTGCTGGAAGCAATTGAACGCGAGGGTGTGGATGCGCCGTATCTGTGCCGCGGCGGGGCCTGCGGTCAGTGCGAAACCGTTGTGCTGGATCACGACGGAAACTTTGTTCACCGCGATCACTGGCTGACTGAAGAAGAAAAGGCAGCTGGCAAGAAAATCATGCCCTGTGTATCGCGCTTCGAGGGCAGGTCCCTCGTGCTGGACCGCTGAGAGGAGGCCCAACATGACCATTCAATTCAACGACGAGTCCTTCCGCGACGACTATACGTTCCACAACTCAGAATGGGCGATCAAACGCTTTCCGTTCCCGTTCCACGAAGACAGCTACATGTATTCGGTCAACATGGAACAGCACCGGGGCGGACCCGAGGGCTCGGTCTATGAGATGCGGTTCGATGTAGACGAACACTACGTCTCCGAGATGAAAGATCGTGCCATCGTTCTGGATCAGGACCCGCTGCGCTGTCAGTCACTGCCACATATGACCTTGGCGGGTTGGGATTTGCTTGAGCTGATCATGGTCAGCAAGTCTGAGGACTATCCGGACCTGTTCGAGCTGCATCGCAACGGCAATCAGTGGCGCTGGATCAACAAGCCGCTTGGGATTGATCACAGTTTTACGTTCATGGATGAAACCACACTGCCCTACGGGCCAATGGAATACATCACCCGTCAGGCACAGGGCGATTTCGCTGTGTTGGATCAACGGGACGAGATGTTGTGGATGGACGCGGGGATGGTCACGACCCAGGCCGACTGGAGTCTGGATTTCGACATCGGCATGAACTTTTTCGAATGGCATGCACCGGTTCCGAAAGCGCATGAGATGGGAATATTCAAACGTGCGCTAAAATTCCTTCTGAACATTCAGCAAGGTGCACCTGCGCGACGTCTGAACTGGACGATGACGGTGAACCCCTTGCTGGATACCAGCCCGGAAAACTATCACAAATGGGGCATCCAAAAGACCACGCTCACGCCTGAAAACATTGCCCACAAACAGCATCTTCGGGTTGAATTGCAGACTTTCTTCCGGTTGCCGCGGTCAAACGCTCTGGTATTCCCGATCCGCTGTTACCTGTGCAGTTTCCAGGATCTGATGACCGTCCCAAAATGGGGTCGTCGTCTGCATCGCGTGATCCGCGATCTTCCGGTTGAATTGGCCACTTACAAAGGGTTCATCGACAACCGTCCCATGATGCTAGACTATCTCAGCCAGTTTGACGACGGTCTGCCAACCTCGCCCGGTATATGGCCCGATCTGGAAACAGAACCGCCCTTGTCAAAGTAAGCCAGCGTCAGGATGGGTCGTGGCTGATCAGGACAAAGCCATTTGGCGGTTAGAGGATGATGCCTTGGCGCTTTATGACGTGCTCGCGCTGCTGCGCACGTCATTCCAATACATGGACGGCAGGATAGACCCACCATCCTCGGTTCATCGGCTCACCGTCGAAGGTATGCAGGCCCACTGCCGAACTGGGGGCGAGATCTGGGCTATCGGCCGCCCTCTTTATGCTTGCATGTTCCTGACCCCAAAGCCGGATCGCCTCTATTTGGGAAAGCTGGCAGTGCAGGAACATATGCGCGGGCAGGGCATCTGCAGAGCGATGATCGACCATGCCGAGCGCCGCGCGGTGACACTTGGCCTGTCCGAGCTTGAACTGGAAACGCGCATCGAACTCACTGAAAACCATCACGTTTTTTCGCGGCTCGGATTTGCGATTGTAAGTACCGGAAGCCACGAGGGTTACGACAAGCCCACGGACTTCCTGCTGCGTAAAAAGATTAGTTTGTCTGCGGGTAGCTGATCACTGAAAGGTAACGCGCGGGTAGGCTTACCAGCCGTTCTGGGCCATGAGGGGCATCCGCATCGAAGAACAGAGTATCACCGGGCTTTAGCGAATAGATATTGTCACCGTGGCGATAGTCGACAGCGCCATCAAGCATATAGATCGTTTCAATCCCACCGTGTTGGAAGGTCGGGAAAACGTCAGATTCCACAGTCAGCGTAATCAAATAAGGCTCGACAATCACGCCTGAACCGTTGGCGCCAATATGTCCCAGCAAATTGTATTGATGATTGGCGCGCGTCCCTTCACGTTCCAGTTCCACACCTTCGCCGGCCTTGGTGTGCACAGCTTCTCGCCGTTCCTCGAACTGGCGGAAAAAACTGGTCAGAGGCACCGACAATGCATCCGCCAACAATTGCAACGTGGTCAAAGAGGGCGACGTGTTGCCGTTTTCGATCTTTGACAACATACCAATAGACAGGCCGGTCAGTTGCCCGAGTTCTGCGACAGTGATGTTTTGTTTTTTGCGAAAAGCACGGACCTCACGACCGATTGCAACTTCGAGCACCTTTTCGCGTTCACCTGTTCGAACGGAATGTGGATCCTGCGTCAGATTGACTGTCATTTCTGCTTCGCGTTTCCTCAATGTCTCGCTTTCAATGTCCTGCTATACTGGTTCGGATCTGATGCGCAAGCAGCAGCGCTGCGATACCCAGTCAGTTCGGGCCATCATAGCATCAAGTTTTCCTGATAGTAAAATAATCATGCTGACAGGGAATGAAGCCGATATCGAGTTTCTGCTGTTCGATGGAATTCCTATGGCCACTCTGACATCGGTAATCGAGCCTTTTTTTGATCACCGCGCCGTTGCGGTGCCCATAAACCTACGCGAGTTAATCTGCTGTCGCCTGACCATGACCGCTGCCAACTACCACTTTTTCAGAGCGGCCTGGGCTCATGGTCGCGTCATGTCGGTATTCAGCCCTTGTGTCCGTTAGGCGTCTCTTGGACGACTTCAAGGCCAGAATATCGTATGGATCAAACCCAGCGATTGCCGAGTTCACCACGCCTCACGCGTCAGGAGCATGCAGCAGGACCTGAATGTTTGCAACATTGGTTCCGGTCGCGCCGGTGATCAGAAGATCACCCGAGAGTGTCAAAGCTTTGTGACTGTCGTTGTTCGCCAGCAAGGCGGCAGGGTCATGCCCTACCTTGCGGATGCGTCTGAATGTTCCGGCATCCACAACTGCGCCCGCCGCCGGGGTCGGCCCATCGCGGCCATCCGTGCCGCCGCTTAGAAAGATCCAGTTACCGGGGATCGAGCGTTCTTCCGCCAATTGAGCGACGCGCAGCGCCAACTCCTGATTGCGCCTACCACGACCTGAGCCTTGCAGGCGTACAGTTGTTTCACCACCAAATAGCAGGGCGGTTGGGTGGCCACGAGGCGCGGCTTGGGCTGCCTGAAAAATCTGTTCGGCTGCGTCAGACACGTCGCCAATCAATGTGTCGGACACAATTTCGGCCCGGCAGGTCTGTGCGGTACAGCGAAATGCTGCTTCAAGACTGATCGTATTCGACCTGATCAGATGGTTGGTTGCCGCAAGCGCTTTGGTTTGTTCAGGAATACTCCGTTCTAGATGGGTACGGGCAGATTTGGGTAGCCGATGCCATATCCCGGCCTCAATACAGGTCCTGCGGGCATCGGCGTGGCTTCTTATTGGTCCAGCGGTTGGTCCACTGGCGACCGCGCGCAAGTCATCTCCGATCACATCCGAAAGGATATAAGCTGTCACTGGTGCAGGTGAGCCGTGCCGCAGAAATCCACCGCCTTTGAGCTGGCTCAGGTGCTAACGCACGAAGTTCATCCGAACGATGTCCAGCCCGGAAGACAGTAACACCTCGTTAACTACGATTTTGTCCGACAAGGTCATTCCATCAACGGGTGCGGGGACCAGGGCTGAACCACCGCCCGAAATCAGCGCAATGATCTGATCTTGCTTACGTGCAGCGCTGAGCAGTGCGAGGACCTGCCGCCCTGCTTTCAAGCCGCGTTCATCCGGGATGGGGTGCGCGCTAGTCAACACCGTTGCGCCGGGAACGAGCGTCTGGTTTTCGCGGTGCGTCACTGCAAGCGCGACATGATCGCCCTGAACGTGTTGCAATACCTCTGCCATCATGGCGGGCGCAGCTTTCCCAATCGCAATCAGGATACTGCGTCCGCCCAGTTGTGGCGAAGGCAAAGGTGCCGCCCGTAACCGTCTGCGCAATGATGCAGCCGGATCTGCCGCAGCAAAGATGGCTGCGGCACTGTCCCGCAGGTTTATTGACAATTGCTCGGTCACAATTCTGGTCAGGCCGCGGCAATCTGACCTGCTTTTTCCACCAAAACCTCGGCCTGCCGGATCGAGGCATAGTCGATCAGGCGGCCATCCAGAGACACAGCGCCTTTGCCCGCCGATTCAGCCTCGGCCATGGCGACAAGGATACGCTGGGCTTTGGTGACCTCGGCATCGGATGGCGACATGACCTCATTTGCCAGGGCAATCTGGCTGGGGTGAATGGCCCATTTTCCTTCGCAGCCCAGAACTGCAGCGCGTTTTGCTGCGGCGCGATACCCGTCGGGGTCCTGAAAGTCACCAAAGGGTCCGTCGATTGGGCGTAGGCCGTTGGCGCGCGCGGCGACCACCATGCGGGCCAGCGCATAGTGCCACATGTCGCCCCAATGCGTCATACGCCCGCCATCTGCATCAGCGTCAGTCAGAACGGAATAGTCGGGGTTTACGCCGCCGATGATCGTGGTCCGTGCACGGGTTGACGCCGCATAGTCGGCAACCCCGAAATGCAGGCTTTCGTTGCGTTTCGACGCAGCCGCGATTTCGCTGACATTCTGCATTCCCAGTGCGGTTTCGATGATGTGTTCAAACCCGATCCGGTTCTTGTACCCTCTGGCGTCTTCGATCTGAGTGACCAGCATGTCGACGGCATAGACGTCGGCGGCAGTTCCAACTTTGGGGATCATGATCAGGTCCAGCCGTTCGCCTGCCTGTTCAACCACGTCCACTACGTCGCGATACATGTAATGGGTGTCCAGCCCGTTGATACGCACCGACATGGTCTTGTTGCCCCAATCGATATCGTTCAACGCCTCAATGATGTTCTCGCGGGCCTGTTCCTTTTCGTCCGGCGCGACAGCATCTTCCAGATCAAGGAAGATAACGTCCACATCCGCCTGGGCGGCTTTTTCGAACATGCCAGGCTGGCTGCCGGGCACCGCTAACTCGCTGCGGTTCAGGCGTGCGGGGGCTTGGTCGATTGAATAAAAGCTCATGGTATTTTTCCTTCGTCCTAGAGGTTCGGATAGATCGGGAATTTGGCGCAAAGCTCTGCGACTTCGGCCTTGACCTTGGTCTCGACCGCAGCGTTGCC
>NZ_JBXWMW010000024.1:0-22253 GCF_059610045.1 Ruegeria sp. YTSA168 | reverse complement strand
CAATTTGCCCAACTGGCAGGGGAATAGACCCGCCTGCGCGATATCATCAGCCTTCAAAGAAAATTGCGACAGAACCAGTCATTCACCCGATAGCCACCAGACCGTCAACCGCCAAAAGTTTGCAACAGAGCCCCTTGCGCCACCTAGCTGGCTATTCACAACTTACCCATTCGGTCTATTTTTTTCTTTCGTACCGTACTCCCAGGAATAAGCCTAAACCCGACATCTGTAGTGGACTTGACTGGTTCGCCGTTGATTTGGGCCAGAACCATCTCGGCCGCAATCTGGCCAATCTTGAGATGGGGAACTGCAATAGAAGTCAACCGATAAGGTTGAATCGCCGAAATTGGCAAGTCACCCCATCCCGCAATTCCGATATCGTCGGGAATACTCAACCCGATCTTCTGCGCATATTGCAGCCCGCCGATCGCCATATTGTCGTTTTGGTAGAAGATGACCTCAACGTCGCGATGGGCTGCCAACAATTGTTCCGTGCCGTAGAACCCGGTGTAGAACCCCGGCGTGTCTTTGAGCAGCAACTGCTTTTCCAGCCGCCCGTTTGCATCTTCGATCGCTTTTGAAAATCCGTGAAGACGTGCCGTCGCCGCGTTGGCCACGTCATGCGATGTGCCGACATAGCCGAATTTTTGATACTCCATTCCAGCCAAATAGCGACCCATGCTGTAGCCGCTGTCAAAGTGGTTGAGCCCCACGCACATGTCCAACGGGCTTGAATTGAAATCCCAGATTTCGACCAACGGGATACCCGCGCCGCGCAGCATCTGGATCGCTTTTTGGCTGTGCGAGCGACCTGTGATAATCAGCCCGGCAGGTTGCCAGGACAGTACGGTCTCGATCCATTTTTCCTCATGGTCGATTTCATGCTCGGTGAGGCCCAAAACGGTTTGGTGGCCGAACGCACCAAGTTTGCGATCTATGCCTTCCAGCACCTGGGCGAAGATTTCATTGCCCAGTTCCGGGATGCTGACGCCGACAAAAGTCGACTTTTTGTCACCGGCAAAAACCGTTGCCAAACGATTCGGCAGATACCCCAACCTGTCCACTTCGGCCATTACTTTGGCACGCGTTTTTTCCGAGAAACCGCCTTCATCCCGTAAGACTCGACTGGCAGTCATCTTCGAAACGCCTGCAGCCTTTGCCACTTCCGCGAGGCTCACCTTGTTGTTTTTACTTATTTTATCAGGGTCACTGCTCATTTACGTTACGGGTAACTCTTTTTTGTTGACATTCGTATGGCCTGTGCGAATGCTAGCGTAACGTTACGGGTAACTCAATACGATGTTGAGGAGCATTGGAGTTACCCAGATCTGGGAGGAGGCAGCTGTGCCTAGCACTGCGCAAAACAATTTGTTCTTCGACGGGATAAAGAAGCATTTTGGCGGCACCTATGCGCTGCGGGATGTTTCCCTGAATGTCGAGCGCGGTGAGATTGTAGCCCTCCTGGGCGAAAACGGGGCAGGCAAATCGACCCTCATCAAAATCCTTGGCGGCATTCACAAAGCGGATGAAGGGCGGGTTCTGATCAACGGCCAACCCTATGAACATCGCCCGGGCGGATTTGGTGAACGCCAGTCCGTCGCCTTTATCCACCAGGATTTGGGCATGATCGAATGGATGACAGTGGCCGAGAACATCGCGCTGGCCTTGGGCTATTCTCGAAAGAGTGGGTTGATCAACTGGAAGTCGGTCGACAGCTTTGCGCAGGAGGCCTTGGACAAGGTGGGATGTGAATTCGATCCGACCACACGGGTTCAGGACTTGTCACGCACCGAGAAATCTCTTGTCGCAATCGCGCGTGCGCTGGCGGTGGATTGCGACTATCTTGTTCTGGATGAGCCAACGGCGTCTCTCCCAGCAGATGAGGTTGAGAGGCTGTTTGAGGCGCTACGCCCATTGAAAGAGCAGGGCGTCGGCATGATTTACGTGTCTCATCGGTTGGATGAGATTTTTCAGATTGCCGACCGGGTTGCTGTTCTGCGGGATGGCGAGATGGTGGGTCTGCGCAGCATCGACCATACCACACCGGAAGAACTGGTTTACATGATTGTTGGCCGCAAGACGCGGCAGGTGATGAAGCCGGACATCCCGCCAGGCGATACGCTGCTTGAGGTGTCCGGATTGAATATGGAAGCGGCGCATAATGTCAGCTTTCAACTGCAGACCAATGAGATCGTCGGTCTTGTGGGACTGCGCGGCGCAGGGCATGAGAACGTATCGCGCGCGCTGTTCGGGTCGGAAGGGTTTAGCGGCCAGATAAACCTGCATGGTGAAACGCCTGACCTGAGCTCGCCGCAAACTGCAATGGCGTCCGGGATCGGCCTGGTGGCGCGGGACAGAACCGAAGAATCTGTCGCCATGTCGCTGACGATCCGTGAGAATACATTCCTCAATCCTGCGGCCATAGGCCGGTCGTTGCTGTCCTTCATGAGCCATCGGGTTGAAACGGAAAGTGCGGCGCGTATTGGTGCGGATGTGGCTCTGTCTCCAAACGATCAGAGCATGGCGATCGAAAGCTTGTCGGGTGGGAATCAGCAAAAGGTTGTCATCGGGCGTTGGCTTGAAACCAAACGCAAGCTTTTGATTTGTGAAGACCCGACAGCCGGAGTGGATGTTGGTGCCAAGGCAGAAATCTACGCCCTGCTGAACCGCGCCATGGAGGACGGCGTTGGCATCATTGTCGTCTCGACAGACTTTGAGGAAGTCGCGGCCATCTGCCATCGCGCTATTGTCTTCAGTCAGGGGCAGATCGTACGCGAGCTGACCGGCACTGAACTGACTACTGAAAACCTGATACAGGCTGCCTCGGCGTCGAACGCCGTGGCGAGTTAAGGAATACGACTATGCAATCGCTTGAATCCAACGCGCTGGAACCCACCAAGGCCGAGTTGAAAGGTGCCTCGGTCAAAACACGAATCCTGCGGTTTCTGCCGGTTTATGGTCTGGTCCTGCTGACGGGCTTTCTGATCATCCTGTTTTCGATCCTTCTGCCGAACACGTTCCCAACGCTTCTGAACCTACGGGCGATTATCTCGGACAAGGCAATCATTGCGCTTCTGTCATTGGGAGCGATGATACCGATGGCGGCAGGCCGTATCGACCTGACGGTCGGGTATGGGATTGTACTATGGCATGTCCTGGCGATTTCTCTACAGACCTTGTACGGCATTCCGTGGCCGATTGCGGTGGCGATTGTTCTGTTGCTGGGCCTGCTGACTGGTTTCCTGAACGGTCTGCTGGTCGAGGTCGCCAAGATCGACAGCTTTATTGCCACGCTGGGAACAGGCACGGTCCTGTATGCTCTGGCGCTGTGGCACACAGGCGGACGTCAGATGGTCGGCGCGTTGCCGGAGAGTTTCTATGCCATCAACGGCACCTTTGTCTTCGGCCTGCCAATCACCGGGTTTTATGTGCTGGCTATCACTGTCGTGATGTGGCTGATCCTGGAGTACACGCCGATTGGCCGGTATCTCTATGCGATAGGTGCAAACCAGCGCGCCGCGCAGCTGAACGGTATTCCGACGCGAAAATTCGTCATTGGTGCGTTCATGTCATCAGGCCTGATCACCGCCTTTGCGGGCGTGTTGCTGGCGTCGAAATTGCGGATCGGGCAAGCCTCGGTCGGTCTTGAATTCCTGTTACCTGCTTTGGTCGGGGCCTTTCTTGGGTCCACGACCATCAAGCCGGGACGCGTGAATGTTTGGGGAACAGTCGTGGGTGTCGCGATCCTGGCTGTTGGTATCTCGGGCATTCAGCAATTCGGTGGATCCTTTTGGGTCGAGCCGATGTTCAACGGTGTCACGCTTCTGATCGCAATCGGTATCGCCGGTTACGCTCAGCGACGCAAAGGCGCCAAAAAGTAAACAGCATAAGGGAGGAGATTATGCTGAAACGGACTTTCATGGCGGTATCCGCTGCCGCGCTTCTGACCGGTTTGGGATTTCCGGTGACCGCCGAGACGGCGTTTGACGGCCCCACCAGCGGACCAACAGCCGCAGAGGGTAAATCCATTGTTGTCGTTGCTGGCGACCTCAAAAACGGTGGTATTCTCGGGGTCACCAATGGCGTCGAGGAAGCAGTTGGCACCATTGGCTGGGACGTTCGCGTGCTGGACGGAGCCGGTTCCATTCAGGGGCGGACCGGAGCCATCGGCCAGGCGTTGGCTTTGCAGCCGGACGGCATCATCATCAACGGTTTTGACGCTGTCGAACAGCAAGCCGCACTGGAAGGTGTTGTCAGTGCAGGCATTCCAATGGTCGCCTGGCATTCCGGTCCAAAGATCGGATGTGACGCACCCGGCGGCATCTTTGCCAATGTTTCAACCGACGCCATGACGGTGTCCGAGGTGGCTGCCGAATGGGCCATGGAAGACGGCGGCGACGGGGTCGGCGCGATAATCTTCACCGACTCGACCTATCAGATCGCCATCGATAAGGCCGATCGGATCAAGGAAACCATCGAAGCGGCGGGCGGTACGGTGCTGGAATATGTCGATACTCCGATCGCCGATACATCGGCCCGAATGGGACCTTTGACCACGAGCCTGCTGCAGAAATACGGCGACCAGTGGACACACGCGCTAGCGATCAACGATCTTTATTTTGACTTCATGGGACCTGCGTTGGCGGCGGCGGGTATCTCGTCCGACGACGGGCCTCAAGCGGGCTCGGCTGGTGATGGTTCCGAGGCTGCCTTCCAGCGGATCCGCAGCGGCAACTATCAGACCATCACCGTGGCCGAGCCGCTGAATCTGCAAGGCTGGCAATTGGTAGATGAGTTGAACCGCGCCATTCAGGGCGAGGCGTGCTCTGGCTATGTCACGTCGCCCGCACTGGTGACCGAGGAAGGTCTGGCAAAGCTGGGCGACAGCAATCAGTTCGACCCGGACAGCCCTTATCGCGAAGCCTACGCAATGATCTGGGGCAAGTAACCGATCTGGTGGTCCTTGCCTGAATTGGCGAGGGCCCCGCTCGAAAAGATGACACAACGCAAAGCCAACTCAGCGGTCTTTCAACCGCCATGGCGGAGCTTTGTGCAAAGGAGGAAACCATGAGCGATCAGCCATTGGTTCAAATGCAAGGAATAACAAAACGCTTTGGCGGGGTGACCGCGCTGCAGGATGTAGACCTGACGGCCTATGCGGGCGAGGTACTTGCCATTGTTGGCGACAACGGGGCAGGCAAGTCCACCCTGATCAAGATTCTGACCGGTGTGTACCAACCGACCGAAGGTCATATTCTGTTGGATGGAAAGCCGTTGGAAATGGCCAGCCACTCTGACGCAATCGCCAACGGGATTGATGCCGTCTACCAGACGCTTGCGCTGGCAGATCACCTGTCTCCGGCGGCCAACATGTTTCTGGGCAATGAGCTTACCACAAACGTGTTCGGCATTCCGTTTCTAGACAACAAACGCATGAAGTCCGAGGCCGCACGGGTGCTGGAAGAACGGCTCGGCGTCCGGCTTCGGTCGATGGATGTGATGACTGAAAGCCTCTCGGGTGGTCAGCGGCAGGCCGTTGCGATTTCACGTGCGGTGTATCACGAAGATCTGCGCTTGTTGGTCATGGACGAACCCACGGCAGCTTTGGGTCCGCAGGAAACCGCGCGGACGCTGAAACTGATCAAGACGCTGCGCGAACAGGGTCTTGCCGTGATCCTGATTTCGCATTCGCTGGATGACGTCTTTGAGGTCGCGGACCGCGTGCATGTGCAGCGCCGTGGCCGCGCGGCTGGCGTCGTCAAAACTGCGGAAAGTTCCGTTCAAGATGTTCTGGGCCTGATCGTCGGTGCCCGGGATGCGGCCGCGTGAAGGAGAACGACATGTCCGCAGCAATGACAAACCCAGACCAGAGAACCATCATGGACCGGCTTGAGCCGTATCTGGCTTTCATCGGCCCAATGGTTATGATTTTGGCGATCCTTCTCTTTATGGGCATCGCCGAACCGGCGCGGTATTTCCGCCTGACCAACCTCAACCTGATCCTGCTGGATGCCGCGCTTTATATGCCGATGGCGATGGCAATGACCTTCGTCATTACCCAGCGCGGGATCGACCTGTCGATTGGGTCCATCGCGGCTTTGTCCGCGATCCTGATGGCCTTTCTGGTCAAGCAATACGGGTTTCCGGCCTGGGTCGCGGTGCCTTTGTCCATTGTTCTCGGCGCGTTGATGGGGCTGATCAACGGTTTGGTCATCACCCGGTTCAAGGTGCCGGACCTGATCGGCACGCTGGCCATGGACCTTGTGTATCGCGGTCTGGCACTGGTGATTGCCAAGGGGCTGGTATTGGCCCGTTTCCCCGACCTGATCACTGAAATTGGGCGCGGTCAGATTCCCGGTTTCATTCCGGTTCCGGTGGTTCTGGGTCTGATCACCATGGCGATTGGTTATGTCGTGCTGACCCGCACCTATTTCGGGCGCTACACGATTGCCATTGGCTCGAACCCGGAAGCCAGTGAAATGACCGGCGTGGCCGTCGATCGCCACAAGATCTATGCCTATGTGCTGATGGGTGCGGCGGCGGCGATGGCGGGTGTCATGCTGACCGGTAAGCTGAACGCCATTCAGGCGACCTCGGCCCCGTATTTCAACCTGCATGTCATCGCGGCGGTTGTGGTGGGCGGCACCTCGCTGTTCGGCGGGCGCGCCTCGATGCTGGGGTCGCTGGCCGGTGTTCTGCTTCTGTCGATGATGATCAACGCGTTGGTCACGCTGCGGATCGAATTCTTCTGGCAGTCGGTTGCCTCGGGCGTCGTGATTGTCAGTTCGGTCGCGCTCTACACATGGATGCAAAAGAAAGATCGCGATGGCGCACGCAGCCTGCTGGCCGGGCTGCGCACCAAAGAAGCGCAGAAACTGATACGTTTCTCCGCCGCGTTGATCGGAGCACTGATGCTGTTGCTGGCCCTCGGGGCCGGGCTGGCAACCGAGCCTGCGCCAAGCGGCTAAGGCAATAAAGGTGGTGCGCCGGGAGGTAGGAGTCCCTGCGCACCTGCAAGACCCCACAATGTTCGCGAAAGGGAGGACTTACCGTGAAACAATTCAACAAAGCACTACTGACGACAAGCGCGTTTTGCATGTGTGCCACTGCGGCCTTTGCCGACGGGCACGGAAAACTGCCGCTGAAAGAGCTGCCGGGCATCGAAGAGCGCGACTATTGGGTTCCCGGTGAGGTGAATGCCGATGGCAAGCTGGAAGCATTGCAAGCCGTGACGGGGGCCGAGGCGGTCAAGTACTCGGGCGCGCAGGACGGGCCGCTGCAGATCGCGCTGATTTACCCCTCTGCCGACACGTCGGATTTCTGGGCGCGCAACTATCTGGCGATGACTAAGCGTCTGGACGAGTTGGGTATCGAATTCGAGACCACCGAGTTCGCCAGCCGTCAGATCGAACACAGCCTGCAATCGACCTATGCCAATCAGGTGGTTCAGGATGCGGACCTTTATGACTTTGTCATCTTTGGCCCGTCGGAACTGGCTATTCAGGCGGACAATATCGACAAGATGGCCGGAAATGACGGGTTTGCAACCTTCGTCTGGGCCTTCCACACGCCACCGAAAGAGCTGACAAATCAGCCGGATGCCTGGTTCGATTTCAGCTCAGCCGCCGGTGCTCTGACCATGTGCGACTATATGCTGGAACGGCTGGGCAGTGACGTCACGATGGCGATGAACCGCGGAATTCCTGGCATTACCGACGACCAGCGTTCAGGTGATTTCAAGGCCTGCGTCGAAGAGAAAGGGAACTGGACCACCGTTTATGAGCACTACGGTGAGTACCAGCGCGAAGGCGGATTTGAGGGCACCAGCTTGATCCTGCAAGCCTACCCCGAAGCCACGATCATCCATAACGCCAACACCGCGATGGCGATGGGGTCAGTCGAAGCACAGGTTGCAGTTGGCAAAGAGAAAGACGTGTTCTCAACCGGTTGGGGCGGCACTGGTCTTGAACTGGACGCCATCCGCCGAGGCGAGCTGGACGCGACGCCCATGCGCATGGGTGATGACGTCGGCGCGGCGACAGCCGAAGCGATCAAGGCGCATATGGAGGGCCGCCAGGACGAACTGCCTTTTGTCTTCCTCGGTCGGATCACGGTCGCGCATGACCAAATGAGCACCGAAGAACTGGATGCACTGGAACAGGAAGCGTTCCGGTTTTCGGGTGTTGGCGCGCTAGAGCGCTAAACGGGCTGGGCGGGGAACCCCGCCCATACCCACGGTTCAAACCGAATTGGGGATTGACGTTTGCTTGTGCGGTTAATAACGATGTGACCGGTCACATAAGAAAAAAAGTTGATGTGGAAAGGGATCCAAGATGGCGCAATCCATGATGCTGATCGAAAAATGCAGCCATTGCGTAAGCTGGTACGATATTGAAACAGGTGCCCGTCAGGGTCGTTTGGATCTGCCGCATTTCCCCCATGAGTTCGTGGTCGATGACGATTTTCACTATGCCTATGTCGGACACTACGGTGTGCAGAATTCAGGCATCGACGGCACCGATGGCCGCTCGGTCATAGTGATTGATATCCGCAAGCAGGAAATCGTTCACACCTATGATCTGGGCGAGCACGCCCGCCCGCATGGGATCGGTCTTGACGGACAAGGCCGGCTTTATGTGCTTTCGGAATGGACCGGACATCTGCTGGTCAAGGAAAACCCGCGCGCCTTCGATCAGGGCTGGGATCACATCACCCCCACCGGCGGCACCAAATGCCATCTGTTTGCGCTGACCAAAGACGGGCACACGGCCTATTCGATGAACCTGACCTCGGGCGATGTGACGGTGTTCAACCCCTATGATGCATCTGTTGCTCCGATTTCGATCAAGACCGGTCAGAAACCCGAAGGGCGTTGCCTGCGGGAAGAGGCGCAGACGCTCTATACCTCGCAGCGCATTTCCAACACCGTGGCAGTGATCAATACGGACACGTTGGAAATCAAGCGCAGCTTTCCGACGCCAGATGACCCCTGCCGCATCTACTACGATGCGAAACGAAACCGGCTGGTCACGATGAACCACTTCGGCGGGTCGTTTTCCGTCTTTGACGAGGCAACGGGGGAAATGGTGCACGAACAGAAAACACCTGCGAACCCGCTGGCGCTGTGTATCGATGACGAGGCCGCATTCGCCTATATCGCTATTGATTGTGAACAGGTGCAGCGGTTCAACCTCGACACGTTCGAGGTGGTGCAGACCTTTGATACGGGCAAGGAACCGGATGTGATGGTGATCCTGCCCGATGGATTTTCAAAACACTGGGAGACTGCGGCATGACGAAACCGCGCATTGCTATCGTACCCGGCGACCCTTCGGGGATCGGACCGGAACTGATTGCCAAATTGCTGAACCAGGACGGCGTGCAGGAGGCCGCAGATATTGTTCTGGTGGGTGACAGTCACCTCTGGCAGCGCGGCGCGGAACAGGCCGAACTGGATGTGCCGCTAAACACAGTGGATGCGGTGGCAGATCAACCGGGTCTGTCGCATCTTGAGCTCGATACGATTGCACCCGAAGACGTGAAGATCGCAGAGGTCACCGTTGAGGGCGGAACCACATCCCTTCGCTGTCTCGACCAAGCGATGGATCTGGCGATGGCCGGACAGGTCGATGGCATCCTGTTTGGACCGTTCAATAAGGCCGCGATGACAGCGGCAGGCCTGAATGCCGAGGATGAACACCGCTATATGGCGCGCTATATGGGCCATGATGGATACCACTCGGAACTCAACGTTCTGGACGAGCTGATGACAACGCGCGTCACCTCTCACATTGGTCTTAAAGATGTCGCCGCCAATATCACCGAAGACGGAATACTGAAGGCGGTCAATCTGGCCAATGAAACGCTGCGAAAGGCCGGGAAAGCCCGCCCCAACATCGCGGTAGCCGCGCTGAATCCCCATGCCGGCGACAACGGAAAATTCGGGCGGGAAGAGATCGACATTCTGGAGCCCGCCGTGCGCAAAGCACAGCAGAAACAGTTGAACGTGACGGGGCCATGGCCGTCTGACACGGTGTTTCTGAAGGCGCAGCGCGGTGAGGTCGATGCGGTTGTGACCATGTATCACGACCAGGGTCAGATCGCGATCAAGCTGTTGGGGTTTGAGCGCGGCGTGACCGTTGCCGGTGGGTTGCCCATTCCGGTGGCGACCCCGGCCCATGGCACCGCTTTCGATATTGCCGGACAGAACAAGGCCAATCCGGGCGCAACGCGGCAGGCGTTCGACCTGTTGGTGCGTATGGCAAAGACGCATCGCGCAGAACGCTGCGCGGACTGAGGAGACCAAGATGACCAAAATCAAATCCGTGCGCACCCGCGTCTGGAACTGGACCGGGCCGACTGTGCCACCCACCGGCAATTTCTGCACCAATGCATCGGATGTCCTTTGGGACAAGGGCGATGCAATGTCATCGTTCCGGTTCCACCAGTGGCTGACCTGCGAAATTGAGACCGAGGACGGCACCATCGGTATCGGCAATGCTGCGCTTGCGCCCACGGTGGTCAAGAAGGCGATTGATGACTGGTTCGGGCCTATGGTCATCGGCGAAGACCCGTTCGACTATGCTTATCTGTGGGAAAAGATGTACCGGCGCAGTCACGCCTGGGGCCGCAAAGGCATTGGTATGACGGCGATCTCGGCCGTGGATCTGGCGATCTGGGATTTGATGGGCAAACTGGCTGGCAAACCAGTGTTCAAATTGCTGGGCGGTCGCACCAAGGAAAAGATTCCGGTCTATTACTCCAAGCTCTATTCCGGCCCTATTGAGGCTATGCAGGCCGAGGCGGAAGAGGCTAAGAAAAACAACTATCCCGGATACAAGATGCGCTTTGGCTGGGGACCAAAGGACGGCATGGCGGGTATGCGCGAGAACCTCAAACGGGTTGAAGCGGTGCGCGAGGTGATCGGCTACGATGTGGACCTTATGCTGGAATGCTACCAGGGCTGGAACCTCGACTATACCAAGCGGATGCTGCCAAAGCTGGTCCAATATGAACCGCGTTGGCTGGAGGAACCGGTCATTGCTGATGATGTTGAAGGCTATCGCGAGCTCAACGCGATGAACATCGTGCCGATCTCGGGGGGTGAGCACGAGTTTTCGGTCATTGGCTGTAAAGATCTGATCGAGAAAAAAGCCGTCAGCGTCCTGCAATATGATACCAATCGCGTCGGCGGCATCACGGCGGCGCAAAAAATCAACGCCATCGCCGAGGCTTTTCAGGTGCCGGTCATCCCGCATGCGGGCCAGATGCACAATTACCATCTGACCATGGCCAACGCCAACTGCATGATCAGTGAATACTTCCCGGTCTTCGATGTCGAGGTTGGAAATGAGCTGTTCTACTACATCTTCAAAGGCGATCCGGATGCCGTAGACGGAATGCTGGACCTGGATGACAACAAGCCCGGTCTGGGGATCAAGATCACCGACAAGCACCTAAAACATTTTGAGATAACGGAGTAAACCATGACTTACACCGGTATCTGGCCCGTCGCGCCGACGCCGTTCAACGATGACGGCTCGCTTGATCTTGAGGGGATGAAGCGCGTTCTGGATTGTCTGATCGATCAGGGCGCGGACGGGGTTTGCGTTCTGGCCAACTTCTCGGAACAATTCCTTATTTCAGACGAAGAACGTGCAACCCTGACGCGGCTTAGCCTTGAGCATGTCGCCGGTCGCGTGCCGATAATTGTGACGATCAGCCATTTCGCCACTCAGATCGCGGTAGAGCGGGCGAAATTCGCCAAGGAACTGGGCGCGGACATTGTGATGATGATGCCGCCCTATCACGGCGCGCTTCTGAAAGGGAACGCTCAGCAGACATTCGAACAGTTTGCAGCCGTGGGTGAGGTCGGCATTCCGATCATGGTGCAGGACGCGCCCTTGTCGGGCGTCGATCTGCCGGTGCCGCTGCTGGTGCGCATGGCGCAAGAGATCGACATGGTGAAGTTGTTCAAGATCGAATGCCCGCGCGCCGCCAACAAGCTGCGCGCGCTAATCGCGGAAGGCGGTGATGCCATCGAAGCACCCTTTGATGGTGAAGAGGGCATCACCCTGTTGGCCGATCTGGATGCTGGTGCCACAGGATCGATGACCTCGGGCATGATCGTAGATCAGATCAAGCCGGTCCTCACCCATCACCACGCGGGTCGCATTGACGAGGCCACCGCCGCTTATGGACGTGTGGCAATGGCGATCAACCACGAAAACCGCCAATGCGGCTGGCAATCCTGCAAGGCCGCGATGGTCGAAGGCGGCGTGATCCGGTCCGAGTTCTGCCGTCATCCCATAGATCCGCTGCGACCGGCCATCCGGGACCGGTTGATCGACCTTTTGAAACCGTTGGACCCGATGGTCCTGAATTGGGGAAAATAACATGATCCTTGGACAAAACCTGATCGACGGCAAGTGGGTCGGCTCAGACAATTCGCGTGCGTCGGACGATCTGGACGGGCAGAGCTTTGCACAGGCAACGGCTGCGCAGGTGGACGAAGCCTGCAAGGCCGCACGCCGGGACTTTCGCGCTTACTCCGGCAAACTCCAGGCCGAGCGTGCCGCGTTCCTGCGTGCGATTGCGGACCAAATGGATGTGTCGGGGGACGAAATCACACAGACCGGCATGACTGAGACCGGACTGCCCGAGGCGCGTCTTGTGGGCGAGCGTGGCCGCACAACCGGGCAGTTGCGCATGTTTGCCGATCTGATCGAAGAGACCGGATATCTTGATATCCGCAAAGATGGCGCACTTCCTGATCGGACGCCACTCCCCCGTCCTGATCTGCGCCTGACGCACAAAGCCATCGGCCCCGTGGCCGTCTTTGGTGCGTCGAACTTCCCGCTCGCCTTTTCAACGGCGGGCGGGGATACGGCCTCGGCGCTGGCTGCTGGGTGTCCCGTCATCGTCAAGGGGCACAGCGCCCATGCGGGAACCGCCGAGCTTGTGGCGCAAGCCATCGCAAAAGCGATAGAGATGTGCGGCATGCCCTCGGGGACATTCCAGATGGTACAAGGCTCGGGGCGTGAGGTCGGGTCTGCGCTAGTGCAGCATCCTGAAATTCGGGCGGTTGGCTTTACCGGATCGCTGGCCGGGGGGCGTGCCCTCTATGATCAATGCCACGCGCGTCCGCAGCCGATCCCATTCTATGGTGAGCTGGGCTCGGTCAATCCAATGTTCTGCCTGCCTGCCGCAATGGCTGCCCGCGCCGCTGACATCGGGGCGGGGTGGGCCGCGTCGCTGACAATGGGCGCGGGCCAATTCTGCACCAACCCCGGCGTTGCTGTCATGCTGGCCGGGCCTGAGTCTGACGCGCTGGAGTCGGCCTGTGCGGCTGCACTGAATGATACGGCTGAACAGAAGATGCTTACCGATGGAATTCACGAGGCTTTTGAACAAGGCGTCCGGGAGTTCCGCGACCTGATGGTCGAGGTCACGTCTTGCGGGGCGGCAACCGGCAACCGCGCGGCTGTTCCAGCGCTGTTCAAGGTCAGTGCCAAGGAATGGATGGCAAATCCAAAGCTTCAACACGAAGTCTTTGGGGCGGCGGGTATACTCGTGCGCTGTGACTCCATTGACGAGATGCGGGCGGTTGCCGAATGCCTTGAGGGTCAGCTGACCTTGACTCTGCACTTGGATGACGCAGATACAGACCTAGCCAGCAGCCTGATGCCGATGCTGGAAGAAAAGGCAGGCCGTTTGCTGGCCAATGGTTTCCCGACGGGGGTCGAGGTGTGTTCTGCGATGATGCATGGTGGGCCCTATCCGGCAAGCACGGACATTCGCGCCACATCGGTTGGTACTCTGGCCATCGTGCGCTGGCTGCGACCTGTAAGCTATCAGAATATGCCTGCAGCGCTTTTACCCAGCGAATTGCAGGGCTGACGTTGTGAGATTGTGACCGGGAACAAGGTGGTCTAACTTCTGCCCAAAGGCGGTGGTTGCATGACGAACAAGATTCCCGGTCGCACGCATGTCACGATGCGAGACGTCGCCAAAGCGGCAGGCGTTTCGCGGATGACAGTCAGTCGGGCACTGAAGAAAAACAGCCCTATTTCCAAAGAAACCCGCGACCATATCCTGCAAGTCGTCAAGCAGATGAACTATGTACCTGACCAGATGGCAGGATCGCTGACGACCAAGAAATCCGGCTTTGTGGCGGTGCTTTTGCCCTCTCTGAATAACTTGCACTTTGCGTTGACGGTTCAAAGCCTGACGGAAGAGCTGGAAAAGGTGGGTCTTCAACTGCTGCTGGGACACACGGACTATTCGGCGGAGCGCGAAGAGCAGTTGGTTGAAACCATGTTGCGCCGCCGCCCGGAAGCGATCGTTCTCTCATACGACGGTCATACACAGCGCACGCTTGATTTGTTGGCCGACGTATCGGTGCCCATAGTGGAAATCTGGGAAAAACCAAAACATCCCATTGCGCACACGGTTGGGTTCTCGAATTCCAAAGCCGCTTGTGACATGACGACGGCGCTGATTGAGCGCGGCTTCAAGAACATCGTGTTTCTTGGCGAGAGGCAGGATGATTGGACCCGAGGCGCCGCACGCCGGGACGGTTTTGAGCAGGCCATGCGCGGTGCGGGGCTGAACGCCGACGCTCAGATCATGTTGGGAACGCCGCCGCTTACTATCGAAAATGGTGCTGCGGCTGTTGACGTTATTCTGGAACAGTATCCGCAGGTGGAATGCGTGTTTTGCGTATCGGACATGGCTGCCTTTGGCGTTCAGAGCCGTCTTCTGCAAATTGGTAAATCCGTGCCCGAAGATATCTCTGTCGTTGGGTTCGGGAACTTTGAAGTTTCGCGGTTCAGTTCCCCCTCGATTTCCACCGTTGTTGTTGATCCGACCGAGATCGGGCGGCAAACCGGCAAGCTTATTTCGCGCCTTTTGGACGAGGATGAAATCTCAACAGATTCGCCTTGCCACGTAACGCTGACACCGCGCGTAGAGTTTCGCGAAAGCTGCAAGCCCCTTTAAATTTCTAAACCCTTGATGAGAATAAATATAATTTACTATGTGACCGGTCACATAGCTGATATTGTGACCGGTAACAAAGGGTGGAGGAACAATGCCCCGGATACGGTTGGAAGGCCTCGTGAAACGGTACGGGGACTTTGAGGTTCTGCATGGAATTGACCTCGAGATGGAGGAGAACGAGTTCACGGTCTTTGTCGGGCCGTCCGGCTGCGGGAAGTCCACGACACTTCGCATGATCGCCGGGCTTGAGACGGTCTCGGACGGTGAGATTTTCATTGATGAAAAACCGGTCAGCCATTTGGAGCCCAAGGCCCGCGATCTGGCAATGGTGTTTCAGGACTATGCGCTCTATCCGCATCTCGACGTGGCGCGGAACATGTCCTTCGCGTTGCGGCTGCAGAAAGTTCCAAAGGCGGAGATTGACAGGAAGGTGGGCGAGGTCGCCAAGATGCTGGGCCTCACCGAGTATCTGCATCGCAAGCCGGGCGAGTTGTCAGGGGGACAGCGCCAGCGTGTTGCAATGGGGCGGGCGCTGACGCGCGACAGCAGCACCTTTCTGTTCGACGAACCGCTATCCAATCTGGACGCCAAATTGCGCGGGCAGATGCGGGCTGAGCTGGCGCTGATGCGTCAACAGGTGCAGAAAAACATGATCTACGTCACCCACGATCAGATCGAGGCGATGACCCTCGCGGACAGGATCGTCGTGATGCATGGCGGGTACATTCAGCAACAAGGCACACCGGAAGAGCTGTATAAGCGCCCGGCCAACAAGTTTGTCGCCGGGTTCCTCGGATCGCCTCCAATGAACTTTCTGGATGCAACGGTCGAAGATCGAAGCGGCCGGTTGTTCGTAACCGGCGCAGGCTTCGCAATTGGCCTCGGTCAGGACCGTCAGAGAACCCTGTCGAACGCTGACCTGAGCAATGTTATCCTTGGTATCCGGCCTTCTGATCTAAGCTACAATCCGGATGCGCCAGAGACTGCCAGCCTGGATCTCAGGGTCGTTGTTTCGGAATACATCGGCGCGCAATCGGTTCTGATCTGTGACTGCGCAGGTCAAAAAGTTGAGGTCGAACTGAAATCGGACACACCCATCGCTTTGGGTGAAACCCTTCGGTTCGAAGTCAACGCAGACGCAATTCATCTCTTTGATCGCGAAAGGGAGGTCGCCCTTTAACAGCGGCCCAAAACCAGCATGGGAGGAGCAAATGCTGAACTTACTCAAACAAACCGGTGCGGGCGTAGCGGCCCTGACACTGACAGCCGGGTTGGCCATCGCCAATCCCTACGAACCCTACGAAGGCACAACTTTGGTTGTTAACTTCCCAGCCCATCCGCATTTTGATGCGGTCATGCAGGTGCTGCCGAAATTCACGGAAGAAACCGGAATTCGCGTGGAAGTCGATCAGCTTCAGTACCTGAAAATGCGCGAGAAGCAGACACTGGAACTGACCAAAAACAAAGGTGATTATGACCTGATCGCCTATGTGGTGTTTTCCAAGGCTGACTATGTCTATGCCGACCAGTTGGAAAACCTTGCGAAGTACTTTATGAATCCCGCGCTTGCAGATCCGGCCTATGACGCAGATGATCTGATTGATGGCTATGTCGGCAATATTGGTGTCGCGGGCGGCAGCAAAGGATATCTGCCGGGACCTACTGGGTCGCTGTTCGGCATCCCGTTCGGATCAGAGACATCAATCCTTGGGTACCGTAAAGACATCTTCGAAAAGCATGGGCTTGAGGTTCCTGAAACCTACGACGAGTTGCTGGAACTGGCGTGCAAAATACCCGAGCTGGAACCCGGCATGGGTGGCTTGGCATCGCGCGCGGCCTCGGGGCATCACGCATCGCACGCCTACTTACTGCACCTTGCGCCTCTGGGCGGTCGCATCTTCGACGAGAACTGGAACCCGATTATGAACAACGCAGAGGGGGTTAAAGCCGCCGAAGCGTTGAAGACAATTGTCGATTGTGGCGCAGAGGGGGCCGAGACCTTTGGGTTTGCCGAAGCAGGCGCATCTTTCCTGCAGGGCAATTCAGCGATGTTCCTGGACTCCACCGTCTTTGCCGGTCAGGTCAACAACCCTGAAAAGTCAAAGGTCGTGGGCCAAGTCGGCTGGGCTCCGCATCCCGAAGGCGCGCGCCGTGGCAGCCAGACTGGTGGGTTCGGCATTGGTATCCCTACAAACGCCCAGAACAAGGATGCGGCTTTCCTGCTGATGCAGTGGCTCACCTCGAAAGAGGCGGACAAGGCCATCGCGATTGCCGGTGGAAACCCATCCCGGTTCTCGACGCATTCCGACCCGGACGTACTGGCTGAACAACCGCATCTTGAGGTCTTCGGAGAAGCCCTGAAACATGCCGATCCCGACTGGCGTCCGATCATCCCGGTTTGGGGTAAGATCAATGCTGATCTGGGGACAACGCTCAGCCAAGTTCTGACCGAAGACCTTGACATCCAGACAGCGCTGGATGGCGTGGCTGAACGCAGCAAAGCGATCATGGATGATGCCGGTTACTACACCTGGCAGCAATAGGTAACTCATTGGGGCAGCGCCTGAATTCTTGATCGGGCGCTGCCTCCCAAGACAATACTCCAACAAGTCAAAGGGCCACAGTCATGAGCGCTGTTGCACGGGCCAATCGGCTCACCCCTTATCTGTTTCTTGCGCCGGCGGCGATCGTGCTGATCTTCGCGTTGCTTTATCCGATAGGGTATATGATCTACGCCAGTTTCCTTGACTGGAGTCCCAGCCAGCGCATTGGTCAGGCCGAGTTTGTTGGACTAAAGAACTATATCAATCTTCTGCATGACAGTGCGTTCCACGAAAGCTTCTGGGTTACGATCAAATTTGCTTTCATCGTGGTGACGCTGGAGATGGCTCTGGGTGTTGGTCTGGCTTTGCTGCTGGATCGAAACATACGCGGCATGTCCATGCTGCGGACTGTTTTCATTCTGCCCATGATGATCGCCCCCATCGTGGTCGGCCTGATGTGGCGCTATATGTATCACCCGACAGTCGGCATCTTTAACCGCACAATCAAGAGTCTGGGGTTTGACGAAGGTATCCCATGGCTGTCGGACAGCACGTGGTCGTTTATTGCGGTCGTGATTGCCGATGTCTGGCAGTGGACACCCTTTATTTTCATTCTCGCGCTGGCGGCCATGCAGTCGCTGCCACGGTCCGCATTGGAAGCTGCCGAGATCGACGGTGCAAGCGAATGGCAGAAGATCACAATGATCAAGATACCGCTGATGATGCCGGTTTTGATTGTGACCCTGCTGTTGCGCCTGATTGATGCGTTCAAAGTGCTTGAGGTCATTCTAGTTCTGACCAATGGCGGCCCTGGCCTGTCTACCGAGATCATTGCCTTGCGTATCTTCCGCACCGCTCAGGAGTTTCAGGAACTGGGTGAGGCCGCAGCGATGTCGAATGTCCTGTTGCTGATGCTGATGGGGCTGACCGTGGGGATGTTCATGTACACCAAGGTTCAAGAAGCGCGGGCCGCCAGAATGCGTGCCGCCGCCGAACAAACGGAAAGCTGAAGATCATGGCTATTCAGACCGAAAAACAAAATCCGGCTTTCTATGCTTTACTTGCTGCGCTGGTTGTCATGTCAGCTGGGCCAATCCTTTTGATGCTGGCGACGTCCTTCAAAATGAATGTCGACATATACGATGAAAGTGTGTCGGCCTTTTTCTTCACACCAACGATCAGGAACTATGAAACGGTCTTGTGCGACGTGCTGTGGTACAACCCGGATCACGTGCAGTATTGCGATCCGACCTTCGGCCGCGCCCTGCGCAACTCTCTGATCGTGGCGACAATCTCGACAGGTATTACCCTTTTGATTGGCTGTATGGCGGCATACGCTCTGGTCCGGTTTCGCTTTATGGGCCGTGGTGCGGTTTCGATGACAACGCTGATGATGCGGATGGTCCCGCCAGCCGTATTGCTGGTACCAGTATTTGGCATCTGGACGTTTCAGTATCACCTTGATCAATCCTATGCAGGTATCATCCTCGTCTACACTGCAATGAACCTGCCCTTTGTTATCTGGATATTGCAGAGTTTCATCGTACAGGTTCCGATCCAGTTGGAAGAAGCGGCGCGTATGGACGGTGCCAATCCTTTTCAGGTGTTCTATCTGGTGGTACTGCCCATCATCAAACCGGGCCTTGCCGCTGCCGCGATCTTCACCTTCCGCATCGCCTGGAATGAGTTCCTTTTGGCCAATGCCCTGCTTGGCAGATCGACGCGGACAGTGCCCGTCACAATCGTGAACTCGATCACGGAATATGACATTGACTGGGGTGTGATCATGGCCACGGGCATGTTGCTGGCCGTACCGCCGATCATTTTCACATTTGTGGCTTCGCGGCAGATCATCACCGGTATGACAGCGGGAGCGGTGAAGGGCTGATGATCGATTGGCTGCTTTCACCTATCGACTCAACGCGAGGACATGACGTTGGATTCCTCGTGTCTTGGCATGCTCGGTGCATGGTGATCGCCTGGGGTGTGATCTGTCCAGCCGCGGTCTTGGCAGCACGTTACTTCAAGATCCTGCCGGGTCAGAATTGGCCGCATGAGCTGGATAATCGGTTCTGGTGGTTGTGCCACTGGAAAGGGCAGACCTTTGCCTATGTATTGTCACTCGTTGGGGTTGGACTTGTCCTCGCCAACACAGGAGAGCGCCCTGACGCTTGGCTGCATGCGACCCTGGGCTATACGGTTATTGGTCTGGGAACGGCACAGGTTGTTTTGGGCGTCTTTCGAGGCAGCAAGGGGGGCCCCACGGCACCAGCAAGCGATGGCAGCCTGTCCGGCGATCACTACGATATGACAGCATGGCGAGTCGCGTTTGAGCATATTCACCGCGTGTTGGGATATCTTGCGCTGCTTCTGGCGGCACTCGCGATCCTCAGCGGGCTTTGGTCGTCGAACGCGCCGCGCTGGATGTGGATTATGATCGCCGGATATTGGTTTCTTTTGATTGCCGTTGCCATTTTCCTGCAACGCTCTGGCCGGGCCCATGATACATATCAGGCAATTTGGGGGCCTGACCCATCATTGCCAGGTAACAGAAGAGCAAAAATGGGATGGGGTACTGTCCGGCCCGGCGACCAATTGGAAATCCCCTCAAGCGAAGGAGCAGAATAGTGTTTGGCGTTTTGGAAGGCACCGGGTTTGAGGTCATCGAAAAAGAGTTTGAAAGTTGTTTCATCGGGCATGCCCGCGTTGAAAGACTGTGGACAGGTGCGCGCTGGACGGAAGGACCTGCCTGGTTTGCTGCTGGCCGCTATCTCGTGTGGTCCGATATTCCCAACAATCGGATGATGCGTTGGGATGATACGGATGGTTCGGTGTCGGTGTTCCGCGAGCCTGCGAACAACTCCAATGGCCATACGGTTGATGGGCAGGGACGTTTGGTTTCCTGCGAGCATTTGACCCGCCGGGTGACCCGCACAGAACATGATGGATCGATCATCGTTCTAGCAGATGCTTGGGGAGGCAAGCGGCTCAATTCTCCGAACGACGTGGTTGTCAGATCAGATGGCTCAATCTGGTTCACCGATCCGTCTTACGGCATCATGATGGACTATGAAGGAGAGCGCGCCGAAAGCGAGATTGGTGCCTGCCATGTTTATCGTATCGATCCCGACACGAGAGAGGTGACAGCGGTCGCGACAGATTTTGTGAAACCAAACGGTCTGGCCTTTTCACATGACGGCAAGACGCTCTTTGTGGCTGATACTGGTGGTACTCATAAACCGGGTGGTCCGGCGCATGTCCGCAAGTTCTCGGTTAGCGATGATGGGAAATCTCTCTCCGGAGGCGATGTTTTTGCCGAATGTACAAACGGGTTTTTTGACGGGTTTCGGCTGGACCGAGATGGCCGCATTTGGAGCTCAGCCGCCGACGGCGTGCATTGCATCAATTCCCAAGGAATTTTGATCGGGAAAGTGCATATTCCTGAGATTGTCTCGAATGTCTGCTTTGGTGGCGCGAAGCTCAATCGGCTCTTTGTAACGGCGACCAGCTCGCTCTATTCAGTTTTCTTGAATGTGAATGGAGGAAGGTTGAGCCTCCCCAATTGAACTGGTCCACCGTTATTGTCACTGTACCGGTTCTGTCGCAAAAATTTTTTGGATGGCGGAGCATCTGTGGAATTGATTAGCAGTTTAACCCGCCAGCTGGATAAACTGCTGAAACGGACGGAGTCCGGGCGTGAATTGACCTTTGCGGATCATGTTGACCAGTTCTATGCCTGCCAGGACAGATGCGGCTGAAGCGAAAGATTTGAAGCCCAGCATGGGTCTGATCCTTCGTTTGATGAAGCGGTGATCCTGTTCAATGATGTTATTGAGGTATTTCCGCCTGACCATCTCAATCGGGATTGGACAACCAAAGCTCTTGAGCATCTTATTGATTGCCTTGATGCCGGCCGTGTTGGCACCACTTTTGTCGATGACAATCTTGCGCGGTAGACCGTTTACCTCAAGCGCGCGGGCAAAAAACCTCGTCGCAGCGGCTTTGTTCCGGCGCTCGGATAGCATGAAATCAAGGGTCTTGCCGTGTTTGTCGATGGCGCGATAGAGATAAACCCATTCACCCTTCACTTTCACATATGTCTCATCCATGCGCCACGAACGGTCTGTGGGACGCTTTCTATACCGCGCTGCGTCCGCAATGAGCACAGCATATCGGCTGACACAGCGGTTCAGTGTTGCATGATCCAGATTAACGCCGCGTTCCGCCATGATTTCTTCCAGATCCCGGTATGAAACACCGTAGCGTAGGTAGAAGAAAACCGCGTGCAAAATCACGTCTTTCGGAAAATGCGCACCCTTAAATGAGATCGTCACGGTTTGCTCCTGTCATATTCCAGCCCGCGTTAACAGAATGGCGTTCGATCTGACAGGTGGGGACGGAGTTTGCGACAGAACCGGGCAGATTGACCGCCAAGCGGCGTTACTGGATTGCCTGAGTCTTGATCTCAGTTCTGTGTCTTTGGGCAATTTAGCCTGGCCGAATTGAGTATCGGCGGGTGTTATGTTGGCTAGGCTTGAGGAGCTACTATTTGGCCACGGCTTTCCGGGAGGATTTGGGAATTGTCTTAACTCGATTTCGAATTAGCCCCGGATTGGACACACGCAGAAGGGGCGTAATTTTCAATTATGTGAAGTCTTCACATCCACACCCTGATACAGTGCGAAGAGGGGCGCCGCCGGCCTGGTTCAC
>NZ_JBXWMW010000023.1:0-28130 GCF_059610045.1 Ruegeria sp. YTSA168 | reverse complement strand
TGGCGCGGTTGACGGGGCTCGAACCCGCGACCCCCGGCGTGACAGGCCGGTACTCTAACCAACTGAGCTACAACCGCCCACTGCCCGTTCCCGATGGAACGTTGGGGTGTATTATGGCCCCGCCCCGACATCGTCAAGCGGCGTTTTGAAGTTTTTTGACAGAAGCCGGATTTTTCCATGCGGACGAAATCAAAGGCCCCATTTTCGTATGTCAAACAGCGTTTTCCGGGCCGCTCGGGCTTGCGCGGGCCATTAGGACGCGATAACAGCACGCGCTATGGGTGATTAGCTCAGTGGTAGAGCGCTTCGTTCACATCGAAGATGTCAGGAGTTCAAATCTCTTATCACCCACCATTCTTTCCTATGAAAACTTACTCTAAAATCCATAGGCTTTGCCAACTTAACAGCTTCTAGATACGAAAAAGGCGGACCTTAAAGCCCGCCTTTCCAATTTCTGCTGTAAAGTTCAGTGCGCCGTCGCTGCCGGACCCGCACTCTCGGCTGCTTTGGCAGCCGCCGCTGCAGCCTCTTCAGCGGCCTCGTCCCATTCGATGGGTTCGGGCTCGCGCACCAGCGCCTGTTCCAGCACTTCCGAGACATGTTTGACCGGGATGATCTGCAGGCCCTCTTTCACATTGTCGGGAATCTCAGCCAGATCCTTTTCATTCTCTTCCGGGATCAGAACCGTTTTGATGCCGCCACGCAGCGCCGCCAGCAGTTTTTCCTTCAAGCCACCAATCGGCATCGCGTTCCCGCGTAGGGACACCTCGCCGGTCATTGCAATATCCTTGCGTACCGGAATACCGGTCAGGACCGATACAATCGACGTTACCATCGCCAGACCGGCCGACGGGCCATCTTTGGGCGTTGCGCCATCCGGCACATGCACGTGGATATCGATCTTGTCGAACTGAGGCGGCTTCACCCCGATCTTAGGCGAAATCGACCGCACGTAAGACGAGGCCGCGTCGATGGATTCTTTCATCACATCGCCCAGCTTACCGGTGGTTTTCATCCGCCCCTTTCCGGGCAGTTTCAGCGCCTCGATATGCAGCAGGTCTCCACCAACCGACGTCCAGGCCAGACCAGTCACAACGCCGATCTGATCGTCCTGCTCAGCCAGACCATAGCGGAACTTGGGCACGCCAAGGAAATCATCCAGGTTTTCAGGCGTCACGGTAACCGAGTCGGCCTCTTTCTTGATGATCTTGGTCAGCGACTTCCGCGCCACTTTGGCGATCTCACGTTCAAGGTTCCGAACGCCCGCCTCGCGGGTATAGGTGCGGATGATCGACTGCAGCGCCTCATCGGTCAGTTCAAATTCCTTGGCTTTCAGGCCATGGTTTTTGACCTGCTTGCTAATCAGGTGCTGCTTGGCAATCTCGCTCTTTTCCTCTTCGGTGTAACCGGCCAGCGGAATGATCTCCATCCGGTCCAGCAGAGGCCCAGGCATGTTGTAGCTGTTCGACGTGGTCAGGAACATCACGTTGGACAGGTCATATTCGACCTCCAGGTAGTGGTCCATGAACGTGCTGTTCTGTTCCGGGTCCAACACTTCCAGCATGGCCGAAGCCGGATCGCCGCGGAAATCCTGCCCCATCTTGTCGATTTCGTCCAACAAGATCAGCGGGTTCGTGGTTTTCGCCTTTTTCAGCGCCTGAATGATCTTACCTGGCATCGAACCGATATAGGTCCGACGGTGACCGCGGATCTCGGATTCGTCGCGCACACCACCCAGCGAGATGCGAATGAACTCGCGCCCCGTGGCTTTGGCAACCGACTTACCCAGCGAGGTCTTACCCACACCCGGAGGGCCAACAAGACACAGGATCGGGCCTTTCAGCTTTTTCGAACGCTGCTGAACCGCCAGATATTCAACGATCCGCTCCTTGACCTTCTCAAGCCCATAGTGATCGGCATCCAGAATGTCCTGCGCGCGGCCCAGATCCTTTTTGACACGGGATTTGGTGCCCCACGGCAACGATAGGATCCAGTCCAGATAGTTGCGCACGACCGTGGCCTCAGCCGACATCGGGCTCATGTTGCGTAGCTTTTTCAGCTCGCCTTCGGCCTTTTCACGCGCCTCTTTCGACAGTTTGATCTCGTTGATCTTTTCTTCCAGCTCGGCAACTTCGTTGCTGCCGTCTTCGCCATCGCCAAGTTCCTTCTGAATGGCCTTCATCTGCTCATTCAGATAGTATTCGCGCTGCGTCTTCTCCATCTGGGATTTGACACGGGTCTTGATCTTTTTCTCGACCTGCAGAACCGACATCTCGCCCTGCATCAGGCCATAGACCTTCTCAAGCCGCTCACTGACGCTGAGGGTTTCCAGCAGTTCCTGCTTTTGTTCGACCTCAATGCCCAGATGACCTGAGACCAGATCGGCCAGCTTGGCAGGCTCGGTGGTTTCACCAACTGCGGTCAGGGCCTCTTCGGGGATGTTCTTGCGCACTTTTGCATAGCGCTCAAACTCATCCGCAACAGTGCGCAACAGCGCCTGCGTGGTGGTCACATCACCGGGGATTTCGGTCAGATACTCGGCGCGTGCCTCAAAAAACTGATCGTTTTCAAGGAATTCCGTGATCTGCACCCGCGCCTGACCTTCGACAAGCACCTTCACGGTGCCATCGGGCAGTTTCAGCAGTTGCAGCACATTGGCCAGAACGCCGGCCTGATAGATGCCGTCCACTTCCGGGTCATCGACACCGGGGTCGATCTGGCTGGACAACAGAATTTGCTTATCATCCTGCATCACCTCTTCCAGCGCGCGGACCGATTTGTCTCGGCCCACGAACAGCGGCACGATCATATGCGGGAACACCACAATGTCGCGCAGCGGCAGGACGGGGTATGAGGAATTCAGAGGCTCTTGCATGCTCTATCCTTATCGTTGGCAAGACGGCTCTGGTCCCTGTTTGAGGCAACGCTTGGCCATCTCCTGTCTTGGACGGTTAAAGGTGGGGCTATTAGGGCCCTATTTCAACCTCACCATCATGTCTCAGTTCGCAGCATGACCCGAGGTTTTCCGGACTGCAAGGCACCGGACCGAGATATCCACCGAAATTCTGGAAAGATCTTGCTGCTGTTTCTTAAAGCGGCTCGATATCACCCTGCGCGCGTGTTGCATGGAAATCAGCCTGCCATGCGTCGAAGGTTCCGGCTGCAATCGCATCCCGCATTTCCTGCATGATGTCCTGGAAATAATGGAGGTTGTGCCAGGTTAGCAGCATGCCGGAGATCATTTCATTCGAGCGGAACACGTGATGCAAATACGCGCGCGAATAGTTCAAGCAAGCAGGGCACGAGCACTCCTCGTCCAGCGGGCGCGGATCGTCGGCATGGCGCGCATTTTTGATGTTGACGACACCACGTCTCGTAAACGCCTGGCCCGTGCGGCCCGAGCGCGACGGCAAAACGCAATCCATCATGTCGATGCCACGCGCAACTGCGCCAACGATATCGTCGGGTTTGCCCACGCCCATCAGATAGCGCGGCTTGTCGCTGGGCAGGAAACCCGGAGCATAATCAAGGCAGTCGAACATCGCCTCCTGCCCCTCACCCACGGCCAAACCGCCGATGGCGTAGCCCTCGAAACCAATCGCTTTTAGTGCTTGGGCGCTTTCTTCCCGCAGGTCCTGTTCCAGACCGCCCTGCATGATGCCAAACAAGGCATGGCCGGGGCGGTCGCCAAACGCATCCCGAGACCGCTCGGCCCACCGCATCGAAAGGCGCATCGACTCGGCGATCCGATCCCGATCAGCAGGCAGCGACGGGCATTCATCGAAGCACATCACAATATCCGAGCCCAGCAGGCGCTGGATTTCCATCGACCGTTCCGGCGTAAGTTCATGTTTTGACCCATCCACATGGGATTTGAAGGTCACGCCCTTTTCGGTCAGTTTGCGCAGCCCGGCCAGTGACATGACCTGAAACCCGCCTGAGTCCGTCAGAATAGGCCGGTCCCAGTTCATGAACTTGTGCAGGCCTCCCAGCCGGTCGATCCGTTCAGCGGTGGGCCGCAGCATCAGGTGATAGGTATTCCCTAGCAGGATGTCGGCCCCCGTTGCGCGCACGCTTTCGGGCATCATCGCCTTGACGGTCGCCGCTGTTCCCACCGGCATAAAGGCAGGTGTGCGCACTTCACCCCGTGGTGTGTGGATCGCGCCAGTGCGGGCCTTGCCATCTGTGGCTTTGAGTTCAAAAGAGAACGGCTGGGTCATATCAACATCTCAGATCGCGGAACCGGGCAGGCTTTGCCCGATCCGCAAGCGCTTTGCAACCCGTCAGGGCAGCGAGGCGACTCGGGCCGTGAACAGGTCAACCACCCCTGCGCCGTCTACGTCCCGACAGACAGTCACAGGTGGGCGTTGGTTGTGAGGTACCGTTGCGCCCAACGCATCCCCTTCGGTAACGACCCGCAACCCGGTTTGTACCACGTCGAACATGTGGCCATGGGTGCAGGCGATCACCGCAGTGGAATCATGCAGGCCACAACCATCTAAGCCGCCGATTTCCTTGTAGAACTGCAAATAGAACTTGGAGATGTCCCGCAGAAACACACCCATATCGGCTGATTTCTGTGCCAGCGCCTCAAAATCCGCGTTCTGATACAGCGTTTTCAACGTCACATCCAAACCCACCAGAACTGTCTGTGGTGGCGCAGCAAAGACCGCATCGGCGGCATGCGCATCGTGATAGATATTGGCTTCGGCATGCGGGGTGATGTTGCCCGGGCAATAGACAGCGCCCCCCATGATCACCAAACGGCCAAGGTTCTTTGAGAACTGCGGGTCCAGCGCCATCGCATCAGCGATATTGGTGAGCGGACCGACGGCACAGACCACCAGTTCGCCAGCATGTTCGCGCGCCATTTCAACCAGAAACTCAGACGCCGTCAGATCATGGTTCTGCCCAATCTCAGGGATATCGGTCAGATCACCAAATCCTTCTGGCCCGTGCACATGCTCGGATGGGCTGTGATCGTCTTTACCATGAGCCGCGGTCGCGCCTTGAGCAATGGGTATATCCAAACCCAACTTATCGACCAGAAACCGGGCGTTCCGGCTGGATTGGTGGACATGTGTATTGCCAAAAACGGTGGTCAGGCCAATCAGGTCAATCTCGGGTGCGGCGGCAGCGTAGGCGATGGCCATGGCGTCATCGATGCCCGGGTCTGTATCAATTATCAGTTTCATCCCGCTCCGATAGCGCAGTCGCAGGCAGATGCAAAGCGATCACTGTCTTCTTCACAAACGCACAACGCTATTTGCAACCCACGGCATTCACGCCATACCAGAGTTGAAATCGGACGACTCAATCCCCAAATGTATACTATAGTACACAATAAATGAGGACAGATATGACAGAAGAGCAGATCATCGGATTGCTTTCATCGAACATTATCTACCTGCTGGCCGCCGTACTGGTGGTTATTGTTATTCTCAAAGGCATCAAGATTGTGCCTCAGTCAGAAAAATACGTGGTTGAACGGTTCGGGCGTCTGCACTCGGTGCTTGGGCCCGGAATCAACTTTATCGTTCCGTTTCTGGATGTTGCACGCCACAAGATCTCGATACTGGAACGCCAGCTGCCAAATGCGACCCAGGACGCGATCACCAAGGATAACGTGTTGGTTCAGATCGACACCTCGGTCTTCTACCGGATTTTGGAGCCGGAAAAGACAGTCTACCGTATCCGCGATGTGGACGGTGCGATTGCCACAACCGTCGCCGGCATTGTCCGTGCTGAGATCGGTAAAATGGATCTGGATGAGGTTCAATCGAACCGGTCTCAATTGATCTCTCGCATTCAGGAAAGCGTTGAAACTGCCGTGGATGACTGGGGGATCGAGGTAACGCGTGCTGAAATTCTGGACGTAAACCTTGACCAGGCGACGCGCGACGCGATGTTGCAGCAGCTGAACGCCGAACGCGCGCGCCGTGCGCAAGTGACAGAGGCCGAAGGCCAGAAACGCTCGGTGGAGTTGCAGGCAGATGCTGAGTTGTATGCCGCCGAACAATCGGCCAAAGCCCGCCGCATTCAGGCCGATGCCGAAGCCTATGCGACCGGCGTTGTGGCCAAAGCCATTCAGGATAACGGGATTGAGGCTGCTCAGTATCAGGTTGCCCTGAAACAGGTGGAATCGCTCAACGCGCTGGGCAATGGTTCGGGCAAACAAACCATTGTTGTTCCAGCCAACGCCTTGGAAGCGTTTGGCGATGCGTTCAAAATGCTGAAAGGGGCAAAGTAATGGCTGATCCCTTTTGGCTGACATGGTGGATCTGGTTGGCGGGCGCCTTGGCGCTCGGCATACTGGAACTGGTGCTGCCCGGGTTCATCTTTCTGGGCTTTGCGATCGGGGCCGCGATCACTGGTCTGATACTTGTCATTCCAGGCGTCACGCCATCGCTGCCCATCCTGCTGCTGATCTTTGCGGTTCTGTCCCTGATCGCCTGGCTGATCCTGCGCCGGATGTTCGCGCTGCCGCATGGCCAAGTGAAAACATTCCAGCACGATATCAATGACCGACACCCTTAAGGTTTTGCCCAGCCTGCATGACTGGACGCTGGGCACACCATTCCCTATATAAACGGTCAGGCAACTGACCCGAGGCAAAGATGACTCACCCCAGCGAACAGTTTGAAGGTGCACCACTGATTGCGCCATCAACCATCGAACACCCCCTGTACGAGCATGTGGTAGACGCATGCCGCACGGTCTATGACCCTGAAATTCCAGTCAATATCTATGACTTGGGCCTGATCTACACGATCGACATCAAGGACGACAACGCCGTCAAAGTGATCATGACTCTGACTGCACCGGGATGCCCGGTTGCCGGGGAAATGCCCGGCTGGATCGTCGAAGCCATCGAACCCGTGGCTGGCGTGAAAGAGGTTGATGTCGAACTGACGTGGGAACCGCCTTGGGGCATGGACATGATGTCCGACGAAGCACGGCTTGAACTGGGCTTTATGTAATTCGACCTTCACAGCCCAGTTAGCGCCAATTGTCACAAAACATTAGCTTTTGCGTTACCTTGCTGTGTGCCGCCTGTCACATTGCTGCGGGACATATACGGCGCATCTGCAATCGCACAGGTTGAACGAAGTGATGCGCTTGGGCCGTGACCAATGCGCCGCCCCCCGTCGCCAGGCCCCGAATTTGGACCGCTCTTGCCCGAGAGCGGTCTTTTCCTTTGTAGAAGACGCGATATCCAGGGCCTATTTCAGACCGCAGGTTGATTTGATTTCGGCTTCGCGTTCGTTGAGCGCCTTGATGTAATCCCCCGAAAGCATTTGCAGCCTCTTGCCCTCCGTTCCTGTCACAAGCCCCAGCAAGGCCCCGGCCGGCGTGATCGCAGCCACGCTTTCCAATTGCTTATCCTCGGCATGTTTCTTTTCGGCGTCAATGGCCCGCAAATCACCCTCGGCTGTGGCGCAATTAACAGGGTGGCGCTTTGCCTCGGTTTCGGCCTGCGCGGACGAAGCCAGCAGAAACACTGTGCAAGCGCCCGAAATCGCACGCGTGATTACATTAATATTGGTATATAGAATCCTCATTTTTATGCCCTTTTTCTACCTGAATACGGAGCAATACGTCCCCCGCCAAATGCCTTGCCCACACGCTATGCGCACTCTCGGCACCAAGGCAAGCCGTTTGGCTCGCTGTGATCTACTCTAAAAATCGCGTCTTTCAACTGCTCTGACTTGAGCCTGACGGTCGACGCCCCTAAGTTAACAGTATCGCGCGATGACGGAGACACAAATGTTCGGCATTCCCGGCAAACAGGCCGTGACCATGACGCCCAAAGCTGCAGAGCAGATCACCCGCCTGATGACAACGGGCGGACATGCCGGTTTGCGCATCGGTGTCAAAAAGGGCGGCTGCGCGGGCATGGAATATACCATGGACTACGTGGATGAGGCCGATCCTCATGATGAGGTCGTCGAGCAAGACGGCGCACGCGTGATGATTGCCCCAATGGCGCAGATGTTCTTGTTCGGAACCGAGATCGATTATGAGGTCTCACTGCTGGAATCCGGTTTCAAGTTCAGAAACCCGAACGTAGTCGACGCTTGCGGATGCGGCGAGTCGATCAAGTTTGACGAAAGTCTGTCTTCACAGGCTTAGGCCGACTTTAAATGCACATAGGTTTCGTTGAAGCGTTTCGTCAGGTGCTCACCTGCCGAAATCACCTGATCTGACTCAGGCGGCGCGACATTGGTGTCGTAGGACGGGTTAAAGAACAACGGGACCGAAATCCGTTCATGCGCCCCGCCAACAACCCGGTGTTCGGTCGCCTTGACGCGACCCGCTGTCCAGAACTCCAGCATTTCACCAAAGTTGATGATGAATGTGCCGGGTGCGGCCTCGACTCTTTCCCAGGTCCCGTCAGGCATGCGAACCTCAAGGCCCGCAGTTCCGTCGGTTGCCAGCAGGGTCAGGCAGCCATAGTCGGTATGGGCCCCAATACCGAAATCCTTCTCGCGCGCCCAGACAGGTCGCTGCGGATAATAGTTCCCACGCAGCAGCGCCATTGGCGTGTCAAAAGCCGTGTCGAAACTGTCAGCATCCCGACACAGCGCGACGGCGATGGCGCGTAGCACCCGCATCGCTACACCACACGCATCCGCATAATAGGCACGGATGGACTGCTCGAACCCTTCCGGTGCCTCGGGCCACTGGTTCGGCGCATAGACGCTCAGTTTTCGCGCGTGATAGGGGCTCAATTCAGGCAGTTCATAGCCGCAATCAAAGACCTCTTTGAAATCCGGGTTGGCGTTCGGATCCACCTGTTCGGATTTCGGCGCGCCCCAACCCCGGTTTGACCCGGTCGCAGCCATATCGACCAGTTTCTTATCCTGCTCAGGCTGCCGGAAGAAATCGAAGTAAGTCGAAATCACCTGCTGCACCCGTTCAGCACAAAGCCCAGTATTCCCGATGGTCAAAAAACCCACCTGCCCGATGGCTTGCTGAAGCCGGGCAAGTTCGTCTTTGTCGCGGCTATCCAGTTTTTCGAGATCAAGATTATCAATCATGGCGCCCTCACCGAATCACGGCGGACCGTGCCGAGCTGCAGCCGGAACTGCAACCGGAATTGTAAGGTCCGATCAACGGTGCTATCCGAAAGGCAAATCGCGGATCTAGCAGGAGAAACAGATATGCGGCGCAAGCTGGCAGCTGGAAACTGGAAAATGAACGGAACCGGCGCGGCCCTTGCCGAGCTTATGGCTCTGGCCGAGCGCCATCCAACGCCCGGGGTCGATATCCTGATCTGTCCTCCGGCCACTTTGTTAGAGCGTGCTGCCACAACCGTCGAAAGTTCTGGTGTGGCCGTTGGCGGCCAGGATTGCCACGCGGAAAGCGCCGGCGCGCATACCGGCGACATCAGCGCCGAGATGCTGCAGGACGCAGGGGCTTCGGCGGTAATCCTGGGTCATTCGGAACGTCGCGTGGACCATGGCGAGCAAAATGAGGATGTACGCGCCAAGGCCCGCGCCGTGATGGATGCGGGGTTGCAGGCGATCATCTGCGTTGGTGAAAGCCTGGAACAACGCGAGGCTGCGAACACTTTGGACATCATCGGCGGTCAGATGTCAGGCTCGATCCCCGATCAATCCACCGGCGAGAACCTGATCGTCGCTTATGAGCCGATCTGGGCCATCGGAACCGGCAAAGTCCCAACGCTGGACGAAATCGGCGCCGTGCACGATTTCATCCGCGCTCGTCTTGAACGCCGGTTTGGTGAGGGTGTCGGCCGTTCGGTCCGCGTGCTTTATGGTGGCTCGGTCAAGCCATCGAACGCGGCTGAGATTTTTGGCGTTTCAAATGTGGACGGTGCACTGGTGGGTGGCGCCAGCCTGAAGGCGGATGATTTCTCGGGCATTATCGACGCGCTGGAACACGCCTGATCAGGCCAGTTTCATCGTTACAATCCCGGCGATAATCAAAGCCGCGGCCAGCAGGCGCATGGGCGTCAGCGCCTCACCCATCACGGTGACGCCGACGACAAACGCGCCGACCGCGCCGATGCCAACCCAGATCGTATAGGCGGTGCTCAGCGGCAGCTCTCTCATCGCCAGCGACAGCAGCCCAAACGACCCAATCATGGAAACTCCCATAATCGCAGTCGGCCAAAGCCGCGTAAAACCGGCGGATTGCTTCATCGCGCCCGCCCAGACAATTTCTAGAATTCCGGCAAAAACAAGCATGATCCATGCCATGAGGTGACCCCTTATCAAAACGGGTCGTCCCGCATGATCTACCCGTGTTGGGGAGGTCGTCCTCTGTCCACGAGATGGGCATCCCTGCCCCGGGGTTCAAGCCTGGCCGGGCAACATCTGCTGCCCGGCCATCCACTCGCTAGTTCGTAATGATTTCCGGCCCCATGACCGAGTTCGGCAGGAAGGTCGAAATCCACGGGATATACGTCACCATGATCAGGAAGACGAACAGCACCGCCAGGAAGGGCAGCGCGGCCCGCACGACGCTCATCATCGGCATGCCTGCCACGCCTGAGGTCACGAACAGGTTCAACCCGACCGGAGGGGTGATCATCCCAATCTCCATGTTCACCACCATGATGATGCCCAGATGGATCGGATCGATGCCCAGCTCGATGGCAATCGGGAACACCAGCGGTGCAACGATGACCAACAGGCCCGAAGGCTCCATGAACTGACCACCGATCAGCAGGATCACGTTCACCACGATCAGGAAGGTTACAGGACCCAGCCCAGCAGACAACATCGCCTCGGCAATATGCTGCGGCACCTGTTCGTCCGTCAGAACATGCTTGAGGATCAACGCGTTGGCGATGACGAACAGCAGCGTGACGGTCAGCTTACCGGCCTCAAACAGCGTGTGTTTGGTATCCGGATGGAAGAATGCGGTAATCAGCGCATGCGGTTTCTTAAACAACGAAACATTTGCTGTTCCGTCTTCCGTGCTGAGCGGCCCCATATCCTTGTAGACAAAGCTGGCAATGAAGAAAGCATAGACCGCAGCCACCGCTGCGGCCTCGGTCGGTGTGAAGATGCCGCCATAGATGCCGCCAAGGATGATCACGATCAGGAACAAGCCCCAACCCGCCTCACGCGCCGAGACGAAGATTTCGCCCCAGCCCTTCCAATCGCCCTTCGGCAGGTTCTTGACCTTGGCCATGACATAAATGGTGATCATCAGCATCAAACCGGCCATCAGGCCCGGAATGACCCCTGCCAGGAACATGCGCCCGACCGAGACCTCGACGGCGGCCGCGTAAACAACCATTACAATCGACGGCGGGATCAGGATGCCCAGCGTCCCCGCGTTACAGATCACACCGGCGGCGAACTCTTTGGAGTAACCAACCTGCCGCATCCCTGCGATCACGATGGACCCGATGGCGACCACAGTCGCTGGCGACGATCCAGACAAGGCCGCAAACAGCATACAGGCGAACACACCCGCAATTGCTAGACCGCCCGGCAAATGCCCAACACACGCGATTGAGAACCGGATGATCCGCCGCGCCACGCCACCCGTCGTCATGAAGGACGAGGCCAGAATAAAGAACGGGATCGCCAGAAGGGTAAAGTGACCCTCGAACGCTTCAAACAGCGTGCCCGCGACCGAAGCCAATGAACTGTCGGAATAGATCAGCAGAAACAGGGTCGAGCTGAGGCCCAAAGCCACCGCAATGGGAACACCGATCAGCAGCAGCCCGATGACCATCGAGAAAAGAAGTACAACATCCATCAGTTATGCTCCCCCTGCTGCGCGCGAACCTCTTCGATCTCATCTTCAACCTCGTGGCTGGCGACCAGGCGGTCGGTCTCACCACGCCAAATCTGTACAGCGACCTGGGCAAAGCGGATCACCAGTAACAGCATCGACAAAGGCAGGATGAAATAGGGAACGACCTTGGGTAGTTTTTCGTAATATTCGCCGTAGTTGATCAGGCCCTCCAGAAACCGCAGCGGAGCGATCATCGGGATATCGTCAACTTCGTAAAAGCTCTGACTGCGTGCATCAAAGTTCAGACCCGTGGGAAACCAGCGGCCCGAGGTTGGCGGCAAATCCGCGAACACAGCCCAGTAGTCATAAGACCCTTTCAACAGCAAAAGCGAGAAAACCAGACAACAGGCAACGGCAATCAACGCTAAAATGCGGCGCGGCGCAGGAGCCAGCATGTTCAGGATCGCATCGACGCCCAGATGTGCGTGCTTTTTCACCGCATAAGAAGCGCCCAGCAGCACCAGCCAGCCGAACATGAACACCGTCAGCTCCAGCGCCCATAGAATGTTGGAATTAAAGAAGAACCGGGCGATCACATTGGCAAAGGTCACGGCCGTCATCAGGCCCAGCAGCAATGCGATCAGGGTTTCTTCGATATGGTCGACCAGCCCGGTCGGGCCGGATTTCGCACCAGACATCTTTCTGTCCCCGCAATTTTTGTGATGAGAGTGATAGCGGGCGGGCTTTCACAGCCCGCCCGGCCTGCGCGTCGAATACTCCCCAGTCCCCTGGCGCGCGGCCTGATCCGGATCAGAACCCGGCGTTGATCGCCTGCGCGGCGTCAATCTTGTCCTGACCCACGTCACCAGCGAACTGATCCCAAACGGGCTTCATCGCATCGACCCAGGCCTGGCGCTGCTCTGGGTTCAACTCACGAATGATGCCGCCTGCGTCGGTGATCGAGGCTTTGGCCGCTTCGTTCACTGCGAAGGCTTCCTTGTTCCGTTGCTCGGTCACTTCGGTCAAAATGGTCGTGAACTGGTCACGTACTTCCGGGTCCAGGCTGTCCAACCAGTCTACCGAGGTCACTACCAGATAGTCGATGATGCCGTGATTGGTTTCGGTGATGCCGTCCTGCACCTCAAAGAACTTTTTGCCGTAGATGTTCGACCAGGTATTCTCCTGCCCGTCGACAACACCCTGCTGCAGCGCGCCATAGACTTCCGAGAAGGCCATTTTCTGCGGGCTGCCACCGATGGCTTCCATCTGGGCAACCAATACGTCCGAGGACTGCACGCGGAATTTCAGACCATCGGCATCTGACGGATCAACCAAAGGCTTGTTGGCCGACATCTGCTTCATGCCATTGTGCCAGAAGGCCAGCCCCTGCAGGCCACGGCGCTGCATGCTGTCTTTCATCGCCTGACCATCTGCTGATGCTTGGAACGCATCCACAGCATCGATGTTCTTGAACATGAACGGCAGGTCGAACAGGCGGAATTGTTTGGTAAATTTCTCGAACTTCGACAGCGACGGTGCGGCCAGTTGCACATCGCCCTGCAGCATGGCCTCAAGCACTTTGTCATCGTTGTAGAGGGTGGAGTTCGGATAAACCTCCATGCACATCACGCCCTGCATCTCGTCATTGACGCGCTGCTCCAGCAGCGAGGCAGCGATGCCCTTGGGGTGTTTGTCGGTATTGGTAACATGCGCGAATTTGACGACAATCTCGCCGTCATCACAGGCCGCGATGCCTGCTGTGGCGGTTACCGTAAGCGCTATCGCCGTTGCGGCGGTTGCTAGAAGTTTCATCTGTCTTCCTCCCTGACTTCAAAACAGTTCAACAGGTGCCGCACGGGCACCGCATGCCAGGCAGTCAAACGAATCAATATTATCCGCACAACGATTTGATGAATTTCGATTGAAATACCAATTCATTTTGAAATATCATATAGTTACAAGAAAATTTTCCTCAATCGCGTATGGCGCGGTACAGGTTTGTGCGAAAAACCGCACAGCGAAATCTGTGAATGTGCGGATTTTCGCACGGATATCGAATCACCAGACTCGAATCACATTCATGAGCCAAAGGCACCGCCCGCAGCCCGCGCCAGCGGGCTGCCCGGCCCAACAGCTTTGCCCGCATGACATGCGGACAAAGCTGGCGGGAGGGTTTGCTTACCGGCGGTAATCTTCCGGTTTGATGTGGTACCGTGCCAATTTGTCATAAAAGGTCTTGCGCGGCAGTTTCAGCGCCTTGGCGGCCTCTGCCGCTTTGCCGTTATGCCGCCCCAAAGCAGCAATCAACAACGACCGTTCAACCCGCGCCATCTGATCGCTGAGCCCAAGTTCCGCCGCCTGTGCGACATCCTCTGGCATACCCAGAACAAACCGCATCGCCGCCGACATCAGCGATCGCGCATTGCCCGGCCAATCGCGCGCCATGAGCGAGGCCAGATGTTCCGGCGTAATCTCTGGCTCGGGTATGCCCGCCTGTTCAGCCGCTTGCGCGACATAGTGTCGGAAGATAATCGGGATATCCTCGGGCCGCTCCGCAAGTGATGGGATACGCACCCGCATGACATCCAACCGATAGAAGAGATCGGCGTTGAACTGCCCCTGATCGGACAGAGCAGACAGATCAGCCGTTGTACCTGCGATAATCCGTGTCTGGGTGCCCTGCTCCATCAGCTCGAGCGCGGCGTATTGCGTTGCCACCGGCAACGCCGATATTTCATCCAGAAATAGCGACCCGCCCGCAGCAGACTCCGCACTATGAGCGAGATCATCTGCGCCTAGCTCTGAGGCAGGGCGTTTCACGAACGATCCCTGCCCAACGGGTGACATCAGATGCACCACCTCAGCCACCTTTGATATGCCGCTACCCGGTGGGCCGGTCACCAGAACCTCTGCCCCGGTCGAGGCAACGCTGCGCACCCTGTCGCGCAGCGTTCCCGCCTGCGTGGACAAACCAAACAGCAGCCGCGCGGCCGGATCGCCGCGCTCAAGCTCTGATTTCAGAGCCCGCTTTTCAAGAACGTGGCCACGCGCAGCAAAGGCACGTTCAAGGACGGTCAACAGATCTGCAGCAGCGCAGGGCTTTTCCAGAAAATCGAAAGCTCCCTGCCCCATGGCCTTAACCGCCATTGGGATATCACCCTCCCCTGTTAACAGGATAACAGGCAGGTCCGGATCAACTTCATGCGCATAGGTCAACAGGTGAAACCCATCCCGCCCCGGCATCCGAATATCTGACAGTATCACACCCGGAAAATCGGCACGTATGTGATCCTTGGCTGCAACAAACGATCCCACGGACAGAGGCTCATAGTCGGCCAGCTCCAGCGTCTGTGATAACGCCTCACGCACCGCCGCGTCGTCATCCACCAACAGCACCTTGCGCGTCATGCCACCTTGTCCTCTGCAAAATGCTCCAGTTCCACGCTGAACACAGCACCTTCTTCCGCATTCGCACCCCGGATATTGCCGCCAAAGCTCTGCACCAAACCGTAAGAGATGGACAGTCCAAGACCCAACCCTTCGGACGAGCCTACGGATTTTGTAGTGTAGAAAGGTTCAAACAGCTTATCCGGGTCTTCGATCCCCGGCCCGGTATCACGGATGAACACGACCAGACGATCGCCGCTGTCGATCTGAATACTAATCCTTTTGTCCGCCTGACCGCTCATAGCGTCGATGGCGTTGTTGATCAGGTTCACAAAGACCTGCGCCAGACGGACCTCTCCGCCCCAGGCATTCACCGCATGGGAAGGCGGCACCCAGTCCAATGCCACTTGTTCCTCTCGCAGGCGCGGCTCGGTCAATTCAACCGCTGACTGGATCACCTGCACCAGATCAACCTTTCCCATCGGCTCACTCTCATTGCGGGCAAAGGCCCTGAGGTTCTTGATGATCCGCGCCATGCGTGCGGCCATCTCCGAGATACGTCCAAGGTTTTTCCCGGCTTTGTCGCCCTGCCCGCGCTCCATATAGGCCGCGCCATTGTCGGCAAATTGCTGGATCGCCATCAGCGGCTGGTTCAACTCGTGGCTGATGCCCGCAGACATCTGCCCCAACGCACTGAGCTTTCCAGCCTGAACCAAATCCGCTTGCGCTTTCTTCAGCGCCGCTTCAGCCTCCTGCCGTTCCGCCACTTCGCGCCGAAGGGCCGTATTGGCCGTTGTCAGGTCACGCGTCCGTTTCGCCACACGACCTTCCAGCACCGCATTTGCCTCGGTCAGAGTGCGCCGCCGCTCGGTTGCCAGAAACAACAGCGCTCCGAAGGCCAGACAGATTGCCGCAACCGCTGCCGCCTGCAGGCCCGCCAAACGCCGCGCCGGGGCCACATCCACCAGCACCTCAGCCGTCATGTCGATCACTGGCAAATCTAGTGTCAGATGCAGAGCCCGTTTTGGCAAATAGCGACCCCAGTTCAACGACCAGAGCTCATGTCCACCCACCCAAGACGAGGCAAAATCAATCGGGATCCCATCTGGCGGTGTGAGCCCCCTTTGCCCCTCAGCCCGTGACCAGAACAGAAGATCGGACCGGTTCGAGATAAAGACGACCCCGTCATTGTCCACGAAAAACACCGCCTCGGTACTACCGCGCCAGGTCTGTTCCACATCCTGCACGTCCGCGACCACCATGAGCACGCCATCAACCTGACCAGTGGGGCCGAAACTGGGTGCGACATAGGAATAGGTCCTGTTTCCGCTGTCCGGTTCAACACCATGCGCGCTGCCCATGGCACCCTGCAGGGCGCGCTTGAACGCCGGATGCGCTGCCATATTGCGCGACCCTACCGGCTTTGCGGATACCAGAACCCGGCCTGCCGGATCCAAATAGATCATATTGATTGCAGCTGTCTTGTCTGCCACATCCAGCAGCATCAGACGGGCCTCCAATTCCTGTGCCGGAGTCCTCAGGTCTTGCAGCGTCGGATGGTTCGCCATCAACACTGCAAGCTCTTGATAGACCTGCATCTGAGTACTCAACCGGTCAGCCGCCAGTTCCAGATCGGCCTCAGCCTTTTGGCTCAGTTGCGACAGCGCCTGCCGGTATCCATAAGACCAGACAGCGGTCGCCAACAAACCGACTGCCAACAGAAATCCTACAATGACCCAAACCCTTTGCATCACATAGGGTCTTGCATTCACCACGCCCGATGGCAAGTCTGCGCGACATGAAGACCCTGTCACAATCCCCGACTAATCCTGATTTTGTCCAAAACCCCTATCCTTTCTACGACAAGGCCCGCGCCTGTGGTGATCTGTTCTATTGGGAGGATTACCAGATGGTCTCAGCAGTTTCGCACAAGGCTGTGCAGGCACTGTTTCGGGACAGACGGTTTGGCCGTGAGGTTCCACCTGAACGCGCCCAACCCGCGCCCGATCATCTGGCCCCTTGGTTGGCGATCGAGGCGCATTCTTTGCTCGAAACTGAACCGCCCCGCCACACGCGCCTACGTGCCTTGATCAACCGCGCCTTCACGTCGCGCGCGATTACCAGCCTTGCGCCATCCATCGAAACGCTCTGCCACGCGTTGATCGATCAATTTACTGATACGTCGTTCGACCTGCTGGAGGCTTATTGTACCCAAATCCCGGTCATCACGATCTGCCGACTTCTGGGTGTGCCCGAGACAATGGCCCCTGACCTGCTGCGCTGGTCCCACGATATGGTCGCCATGTACCAGGCCAACCGCACCATTGAAACGGAACACCGGGCGGCGCAATCCTCGCGCGAGTTTGCCGAATTTCTTCTGGGCTACATCGATCAGCGACGCACGGACCCGCGTGATGACCTGATCACCCGCCTTATTGCGGCTGAGGAAGAAGAAGAGAAACTCTCGACAGATGAACTGGTCGCCACCTGCATCCTGCTTTTAAATGCCGGGCATGAGGCAACGGTGCATTCACTCGGCAATGGGGTCAAAACACTGTTGCAAACCCAAACTGACAAAGCGGCGTTGGCATCTGATACCATAGACTCCACAGTCGAAGAAATCCTGCGCTACGACCCGCCGCTACATATGTTCACACGCTATGCCTATGAAGATATCGAGGTCTTTGGTCACTCATTCAAACGCGGTGATCAGGTGGCACTGCTGCTTGGGGCCGCCAATCGAGACCCTGAGGCTTGGTCTGATCCAACCCCCTTCGATCCAACTCGGCCGATCCAAACCAATTCCAGCTTTGGCGGCGGCCTTCATTTCTGCGTGGGTGCGCCGCTCGCTCGGCTTGAAATGCGCATCGCCTTGCCAATCCTGTTCGACAGATGCCCCGATTTGCGATTGACCGAACCTCCGCACTATTCGAACAGCTACCATTTCCACGGCCTGAAAAAACTCATGGTTCAACGCTGAATCGCGCGTACCGCACGATGCCTCCGGCGGAGATATTCTGGGCTAGATGAACAGGGATCCAGACTTCATCTGGCCAAAAATATCCCGGGGGAGGCGCCCCTTCAGGGGCGTCGGGGGCAGCGCCCCCTGACCACCTATTCAACGGCTAAAGCATTCAAGGGAAGCATTGTCGTTGATTTTAACTCTTCCATCGACAGCAGTGCGGTAACGTTGTGCACACGCACTTCAGCGATCAGAGATTGATAGAACTGATCGTAAGCGCGCGCATTTTTAACGCGCACCTTCAGGATATAATCGATATCCCCGGCCAGGCGGTGCGCCTCCTGCACTTCGGGCTGATCCCGCAATGCTTTCAGGAACTTGCGCTGCCACTCTGCCTCATGTTCCGAGGTCCGGATCAGAACAAAGAATGTCGCCTCAAACCCCAGCGCCTCGGCATCCAGCAAAACCGTTTGCTGGCCAATAATACCGGCGCTTTTGAGTTTGCGGATTCGATTCCACACAGGCGTCTTGGAACTGCCTACCCTGGCCGCTATTTCGTCCAGCGACTGACTGGCATCGCGTTGTAGCTCGGCCAGAATTTTCCGATCTGTGCTGTCTATCCGCACCGTCATTCCGGTTTTCCTTCAATTTCAGAACCCGCGTCCCACCAGATGCAATCATTGGAACGTACGTTCTTATTTGATCGGCAATATGGCGATTTGCTGGGAATATTTCCTATATTGAGAGACAAGTCAAACCACGCTCTGGACGATCTGATGCAGTTCGAACGCAAAATAGGATATGTCGAATTTGTCGGCGCGGGACCCGGTGATCCGGACCTGCTGACACAAAAGGCGCTCAAAGCCTTCGCAGCTGCGGATGTCGTACTGCATGACCGGCTGATCAGCGCAGAGATTCTGGCGCTCGCCGGTCAGACTGCAACTCTTGTCGATGTCGGGAAGGCCGGGTTTGGACCCTCCTGGAAACAAAGTGATATCGACGCGCTTCTGGTCGACTATGCGCTCAAGGGCAACCGCGTCGTGCGCCTGAAATCCGGTGACCCCACCGTGTTTGGACGACTGGATGAAGAAATCGACGCCGTCGATGCTGCGGGCATCCGTTGGAGCATCGTTCCGGGCATCACCGCCGCGTCTGCCGCCGTTGCGGGAATTGGCCAAAGCCTCACCCGGCGCGGTCGCAACTCTTCGGTTCGCTTTTTGACCGGGCATGACATGAAAGGCTTTGCCGATCACGATTGGTCTACGCTTGCCCGCAATGGCTCGGTTGCCGCGATCTATATGGGCAAGAAATCTGCGCGGTTCATTCAGGGCCGTCTGATCATGCATGGCGCGGATCGCGCGACCCCGATCACTTTGGTCGAAAACGCCTCGCGCCCTGATCAGCGCGTTCTCACCACCAGCCTCGATCAACTGCCCACCGACCTGAGCGCCGCCGAAATGGACGGCCCGGTTCTGACATTCTATGGCCTTGCCCCGCGTCAGGCAGCTGAGGCCCTGACCGAATTCAATAAGGAGCTTGCCTGATGGCCCGCGCTTTTACCCCCAAAGTTGTCACCGCCAATGATCTGTTGGAAGGCGATGTGATCTATCAGACCGAGGATGACCGCTGGTCGCGCGAATTATCCGAGGCAGAACTGATCACCGATGAAGCCCATGCACAGGTGCGTCTGCTGGATGCTGCCCGGCAGGCTAACAAGATCGTCGGTGCCTACCTGGCCGATGCAGCCGCTGGCGAAAACGGCCCTGAACCCACCCATTTCCGAGAGGAGTTCCGCAGCACCGGACCCTCGAACTATGCCCATGGCAAGCAGGAAACCGAAACGCAGCCCCGGGCCTGATAACTGGCCCTTCTCTCTCCCCTTCAAGGCCCCTGGTTTCGGGGCTGCAACTAAGGACAGCTAGATATGTATCGCTACTCCGAGTTCGACACAGCATTCCTGGCAGAACGCAACAAGCAGTTCCGCGCCCAGGTTGAGCGCCGCATTGACGGCTCGTTGACCGAAGATGAATTCAAGCCCCTGCGCCTGATGAACGGCCTGTACCTACAGCTGCACGCCTACATGCTGCGCGTCGCCATTCCCTATGGCACGCTGAGCAGCGCGCAAATGCGCCAACTGGCTTTGTTGGCCGAAAAGTGGGACAAGGGCTATGGCCATTTCACCACCCGCCAGAACATCCAGTATAACTGGCCGAAACTAAAAGACGTGCCGGATATGCTGGACGCGCTGGCCGAGGTTGGCATGCACGCCATTCAGACCAGCGGCAACACGATCCGCAACGTGACCGCCGACCATTTCGCCGGTGCCGCCGCGGATGAGGTCGCCGACCCGCGCCCCTATGCCGAACTTCTGCGCCAGTGGTCGACTGACCACCCGGAATTCCAGTTCATGCCGCGCAAGTTCAAGATCGCCATCACCGGCAGCGAAAACGACCGCGCCGTAATCAAGGCCCATGACATCGGCCTGCGACTGGTTGAGAGAGGCGGCGTTCTGGGCGCCCGCGTCATCGTGGGCGGTGGTCTGGGCCGGACCCCAATGATCGGCAAGGAACTGTCTGACTTCGTCGCCTTTGACGACCTGCTGGCTTACCTGGAAGCTACGGTTTCGGTTTGGAACCAGATCGGCCGTCGCGACAACAAGTACAAAGCGCGGATCAAGATCACCGTGCATGAACACGGCATCGACGCCATCCGCGCCAAGGTGAACGAGCGTTTCCTTCAGGTCCGCCCGCAGTTCAAGGGCGCTGATATGAACCTGTTGGAAGAGATCAAGGGCCACTTCGCGCCGCCCACCTTCCGCGAAGGCTCGGTTGCGTCTTTTGAGTCTGCCTACACCAATGATCCTGTGTTCCGGTCGTGGGTCGACACCAACATCGCGCCGCACAAGAATGCGGATCACGCGATTGTCACCATCTCAATCAAGAAACACGGCGCAACCCCGGGCGATGCAACGGCCGAGCAGATGCGCGTCATGGCCGATTTGGCCCAAGAGTTCGCCTATGATGAGCTGCGCATCAGCCATGAGCAGAACGTGATCCTGCCGCATGTCCACAAATCGGACCTGCCCGCGATCCATGCCAAACTGAAAGAACACGAACTGGCCACGGCCAATATTGGCCTGATCAGCGACATCATCGCCTGCCCCGGCATGGATTACTGCGCGCTGGCGACGGCGCGTTCGATCCCGGTTGCTCAGGAAATCGCCACCCGTTTCGAAGACCTGAAGCTGGAGCACGACATTGGCCACCTGAAGATCAAGATCTCGGGCTGTATCAACGCCTGTGGTCATCACCATGTCGGCCATATCGGCATCCTGGGTTTGGATCGCGCAGGTGTCGAAAACTACCAGATCACTCTGGGTGGCGACGGCACAGAGACCGCGGCCATTGGCGACCGCACAGGTCCGGGCTTTGCCTATGACGAGATCGTTCCAGCCGTCGAGCGCATCGTCGACACCTATCTGGAACTGCGTGAGAGCGCTGAAGAGGAGTTCCTGCAAACCTACCGTCGCGTTGGCATGGCGCCGTTCAAGGCAGCCCTCTACCCCGAGGCGCAGGCGAATGCCGCTTGATCTGATCCAGACGGAACTGGGCAAGGATCGGCGTGAACTGACCGAAAAGGTTAGTGCGCTGAACGCCCGGTTCCGCCATCACTCTGCCCATGACGTAATGCATGGGGCCATTGAAGAAATTGAAAAGCTTGCCTTGGTCTCAAGCTTCGGCGCGGAATCGGTGGTGCTGCTGCATATGGTGGCGGTGGTCGACAAGATGACCCCTGTGTTGTTCATCGACACCCAGATGCTGTTTGCCGAGACGCTGACCTACCAGCAGGACGTCAGCGAGCGTTTAGGGTTGCAGAACGTCCAGATCATCCGCGCGGATGAGGAAGATGTACAGCGCAAAGACCCCTATGGCGCGCTGCGCCTGCGGGATACGGATGCCTGCTGCAACCTGCGCAAGACCTTCCCGCTGCAACAGGCCCTGTCGGGCTATTGCGGCTGGATCACCGGGCGCAAACGGTTTCAAGCTGGTACGCGGGCCGAACTGGATTTCTTCGAAGTCGAAGACGGAACCGGCCGGATCAAGGTGAACCCGCTGGCCCATTGGGCGCCCGAAGACGTGCGCGCCTATATGGAAGAAAACAACCTGCCGCGGCATCCGCTGGTAGCCAAAGGATACCCTTCGATCGGCTGTGCACCCTGCACATCGCCGGTCAAGGAAGGCGAAGACCCCCGCGCCGGACGCTGGCGCGATCAGAACAAGGAAGAATGCGGCATCCATTTTGTCGATGGCAAGATGGTGCGCGCCGGAGAGACAACATGAACGTAATCGTAAACGATGAGGGCTTTGCCCCCGATGACTGGACTGACGGGTTTGTCACCCTGGAAGATGCCGCAAATGATGTTGTGGCGCTGGATGTGGCCTCGGATACCGATCCGGATGAGTTGATCGATCGTCTGGGCAGCGCGCAGATGGTGCGGGTGGATTTCCCATCTTCGGCGGATGGGCGTGGCTTTACCATTGCGCGCTCGCTGAGGTTGAAGGGCTATGCAGGTAGACTCCGCGCCAAGGGCCATGTACTGGCGGATCAATATGCCATGGCACGTCGTTGCGGCTTTGACGAGGTCGAGATTGACGATGCCCTGGCCACCCGCCAGCCCGAAGATCAATGGCTCGCCCGCGCCAATTGGCAAGACAACAACTATCAGGCCCGCCTGCGCGGCTAAACCCGCCATCGCCAGCCAACCGGAACAGGGGGGCAATCTGTCCCCTTTTCCTGACCTGGATCAAAGATTAAACGGAGATGTCGGTTTAACACACCGGCAGTGAAACGATGACAGAGATGAAACCCGTGAGTGAAGCGACCGCCGTGAAGGCCCCCGTTCTGCCTGACGCACAGACCGTGACCGATGTAAAGCATTGGACCGAAAGCCTGTTTTCGTTCAAAGTGTCGCGCCCTGCGACGCTGCGCTTCCGTTCGGGCGAATTCGTAATGATCGGCCTGATGGGCGACCCGGACCCCAAGACCGGCCGCCAGAAGCCTTTGTTGCGCGCCTATTCGATTGCGTCGCCATCCTGGGATGAAGAGCTGGAGTTCTATTCGATCAAGGTGCAGAACGGCCCTTTGACCTCAAAATTGCAGCACATCAAACCGGGTGACCAGATCATCCTGCGGCCCAAGCCTGTTGGAACTTTGGTCCATGACGCGCTGCTGCCGGGCAAGCGCCTGTGGTTCTTTGCCACCGGCACAGGCTTTGCGCCTTTTGCCTCGCTGCTGCGCGAACCTCAGACCTATGAGGACTACGATGAGGTGATCATCACCCATACCTGCCGCGAAGTGGCCGAGTTGGAATATGGTCGTCAGCTGATCGAAAGCATCCGTCAGGACGAATTGCTGGCCGAGCTGATCGGCGAAGGCTTTGCCGACAAGATCCGCTACTACCCGACCACCACGCGGGAACAGAGCCCCAAGATGGGCCGCATTACCGAATTGCTGAAAGACGGCACCGTGTTTGCTGATTTGGATATCGACGGCGGTATCAAGCCGGAAACCGACCGCGCGATGGTTTGTGGGTCATTGGCTTTCAACCTGGATATCAAGGAAATCCTGGAAGGGTTTGGCCTGCGCGAGGGCGCAAACTCGGAACCCAAAGAGTTCGTGATCGAAAAGGCCTTTGTCGGCTAAATCACCACGGCGTTCAGGGTCCTGATGCCCTGAACACCAAAAACACCGTCGGAAACACGGTTTTTTCGCGCCACCCGCCGCTTATGCCGCTTGAAACGCTGCCCGGCCCGGTCTAAATTCCGGGCTCGAAATTCTGCAATCATCAAAGGAATGAACCCATAGCTCGCAGACCCCACAACGCGCCGCCGCAGAGAGACACCGGACCGCGCGTCAATGACAAAATCCGTGCCCCCGAAATTCGCCTGATTGGCGCTGAAGGCGAAAATGTCGGGGTGGTTCATCCCGCCAAAGCCATGCAACTTGCTGACGAAGCTGGTCTCGACCTGGTCGAGATTTCGCCAAATGCGAATCCACCGGTTTGCAAGATCATGGACTTCGGCAAGTTCAAGTATGAAACGCAAAAGCGCGAAGCCGAAGCCCGCAAGAAGCAAAAAGTCATCGAGGTGAAAGAGGTCAAATTCCGGCCCAACACCGACACCCATGACTATGATGTCAAGATGCGCAACGTTTTCAAGTTTCTGGAAAACGGTGACAAAGTCAAAATCACGTTGCGTTTCCGCGGTCGTGAGATGGCGCACCAGAACCTGGGCCGTGAACTTCTGGAGCGAGTGGCAGAAGACGTTAAGGAAATCGGCAAGATCGAAAACATGCCGAAGATGGAAGGCCGTCAGATGATCATGATGATCGGTCCGCTTCCGCAGAAATAAACCCGATTGCAGAAGCCCCCTTGAAGCCAAGGGGGCTTTGTTGCGCGCGCGCTACTGGCTTTTACGGTCTTTGTTCCACAAAATCGCGTCTCGCAAGTCAAAGCCAAGCGAAACAAGATCGACCACCAACAGCACCAGCAAAAACTGCGCATAAATCGGCAGAAGATCGGTATGCGTGTTCAGAACGTAGACGATGATCAAAACCATCGGCGTCCAGAACAGCAGATGCGGAAGCGCCATGGCGCGCGACATGCCACGCTCTGCCATCATGATCGGCAGGTTCAATGCCATCCCCAGAATGGCCAGTCCCGTAATAACTGCGCCATAGGGCTGATCCAGAAACGCCAGCGGTATCAGGTTGGCCGGAACCAATATAACCGACATCCAGATTTGAACCCAGGCCGGAAGTTTTCGGAAGCTGATCCAGATATCTTTGAGCATTTTCAGGGGCCTCACCGTCTTTATTGCAGGTTGACCTTAATCAGGTCTTCGCCGGCTGAAAGACCCTTCACAGAATTGTCAGAGGGACGCTTCCAACGCCGACGAAAGCTTGGTGACCAACTCGTCGATCTGGGTCTCTTCGATGATGAAAGGCGGTGCCAGCAGGACGTGATCACCGGTTTTGCCATCGCGCGTGCCCGACATCGGATAACAAATCAGACCCTCGGCCAGCGCCGCTTTCTTAACCTTCCCCGCAAGACCCAAAGCGGGATCAAACGGGGTTTTGGTCGCACGATCCGCCACCAGTTCCAGCCCCCAGAACAGACCTCGCCCGCGTATATCCCCCAGATGAGGATGTTGGCCAAAGGCAGCGTTCAGCGCAGCCTCCAACTTCTCGCCCATCGAACCGGCGCGTTCTGGCAAGCCTTTGGAGGTCAATTCCTGAACCACGGCCAGTGCGGCTGCGGTTGCCACAGGATGGCCGATATAGGTGTGACCATGCTGGAAAAAGCCTGATCCATCCCGAATGGCATCATAGATTTTTCCGGTGCACAACATCGCCCCGATTGGTTGATATCCGGCCCCCAACCCTTTGGCGATACATAGGATATCCGGGCTGACCTGATCATGATTGCAGGCGAACAGATGGCCGGTTCGCCCCATGCCACACATGACCTCGTCCAAAATCAGAAGTACACCATATTGATCGCAAATCTCGCGGATCCGCTGGAAATACCCCTCAACGGCAGGAACCGCCCCCAAGGTTGCGCCCACCACGGGCTCCGCCATGAACGCCATAACTGTATCCGGCCCAAGGCGTAGGATTTCGGCCTCAAGCTCATTGGCGACGCGCTGACCATAATCAAAGCTGCTCTCATCATCTGGTTTTTCCGCATATTCGTAACAGGCCGCGATATGGGACATCCCGATCAACATCGGCGCAAACTGCGCCCTGCGCCATTCATTACCCCCAGCTGACAAGGCCCCCAACGTGTTGCCATGGTAGCTCTGCTTGCGGGCAATCACATGACGGCGCTCGGGCTGCCCGATCTCAAGATAGTACTGTCGCGCCAGTTTGATCGCCGCCTCGGTGGCCTCGGACCCGCCCGATACAAAGTAAACCCGCTCTAAATCACCTGGAGCGTGTTTGATCAGCAAATCCGCCAGCGCTTCAGCCGGTTCCGTGGTCATAAAGCCGCTATGTGCAAACGCTATTTGTTCCACTTGCTGCTGCACGGCCTTTATGACCGCCGGGTTGGAATGGCCCAGACAGGACACAGCCGCGTCCCCACAATCCAAGTAACGTTTGCCGTCGGCATCGATCAGGTAACACCCGTCACCCGCAACGGCGACGGGCAAGGTGGATTTGGTATGGCGGGGAAATACGTGGCTCATTGGGAAGCTCCTTTAAGCAAAGCGATGAGTGCTGTGACCGAGGCTGTATTGTCAGGCCAGGGCTGGCCGTCCGAATTCGTCAGGCTGTTCTCAAATCCCACCCGCAGATCACCGCCCTGCCGCGCCGCCTCAGCCAGACACGCATGTTCCAGCGGCCCAAACGCGCACACCATCCACGGGGAAGTGTCCTGCGGGATGGATGCGATATCTTCGGGTGAGGAGGCTTGGTTGACCGTATAACGCCCCAGCACCAGCAGGCGATCCACCTGCCCGTCTCGCACAATGTCCGCCTTCTGCCATGTCTTCAACAGCGCCGCATCCTCAGCGTCATACAGAATGTGCTGCACCCGCGTGCCCTGATCATGACACATCCCATACACACGCTCGGCCAGATCCGGCTGCCGAGCGATTTCGCGCACCGAGATCGAGGCCCATTTGGGTCGAACCTGACGCAAGCACTCAAACTGAGCGCCGACGTCATAGATGCCAGCTGCCTCAGTCGTGATCTGAACATCCATCTGAGGTATCTGCGTGTTCAGCTCTGCAACGGCCTCAAGATATCGCCCTGCGTCCAGCGAATGCCGCCCATCTTCGTCTCGAATGTGAAGGTGCAGACCATTCGCCCCCGCCGTATGACATGCCCGTGCGGTCGCTATGGTCTGTTCCAATGTAACCGGCAGCTTGGCGTGATCCTCCGGCCCTCGCCGGGCGCCATTCGGCGCGACAAGTATATAGGGGTTTCTGGCCATCGGACCCTCCTGAATTTTCAAAGATCGACCTATCCTGCTTCGCCCTGTTTTCAATTGGCAATATAGAAAACATATGTTTTCTTTTTCTGATGACCGATACGTTTACCCAATTGATCAGAACCCTCAGGCAAAAAATCGATCACATGCCACCGCAACTGCAGGCAGCGGCGAAATATGTGATCGATCACCCCGGCGATTTCGGCCTTGATCCGATCCGTACAACGGCCCGGAAGATCGGCGTCAGCTCCAACGTCCTTGTCCGCCTTGCTCAACGGATGGGCTATGACGGCTTCGACGCATTCCGTCACCCCTTTCGGCAAGCCTTGGTCACGGATGGAGAGGATCGCTTGCACCAGGATTGGCTATCGCTTCAATCGTCCGAAGGGCCGTTCAGCGCGACCCAAGCCGATTTTGCCCGCAATGAGTTGAACGTGGTCGCCCGATCCCTGCGCCTTATGGAGCCTGGACGGGTCAAGGCCGCAACAGATCTCATTCTAAACACGCAACGATGCTTTGTCACAGCAACGCGGGCCAGCTATGCTCTGGCTTATTACTTTCATTATGCGGGTCGCATGGCGCATCCCGGATTGCAACTGGTTCCCCGGCATATGGGCTCTGCCACAGATGATCTGCTGGATGCAGGCAGCGACGATTGCCTGCTTGCCATAACGGTCAGGCCCTATTCAGCGGAAACCATCCGCACCATGCGCTTTGCTGCCGACAAAGGTGTCCGGATCATCCTGATTTCAGATAGTGAAGTGATCGCACCGGGAGTGCGCCCCGACATCAGCTTGCAGATCAGCACACGTTCGATGCACCATTTCTCCAGCTTCTCCGGGGCCATGGCAGTTCTCGAATGCCTGCTGGGCCATCTGTTTGCTGCAGGTGGTCAAGATGCGCTTCACCGGGTCGAGGCCTATGAGAAAGCCCGGGAAGACACAGGCGCATATTGGCAGCCGCATAAACTGCCCAGACTGCGCCGCACATGAAAAAGCCCCGGAGAACCGGGGCTTTGCTTTGTTTATTGGTTTTCTATCAACAGGCCTGGACTGCGCGTTTGGTCAT
>NZ_JBXWMW010000022.1:0-38006 GCF_059610045.1 Ruegeria sp. YTSA168 | reverse complement strand
CACGACTGCATCTGACAGACGCTCGTATCAGCTCAAAAAATGTCTTGCTATGCAGGAGCCATCCACACAGGACATTCAATGCGGAAGGGATCGAGTTTAAGCAGATGCTCTATTCTGGACGGGAGGCAGGCAACTAAGTGCCTTTAATCTCCAGGTTCGAAATGGCCAGCCCAGAGAAATGGCAAAATATCACGAAGCCAGGCGCATGAAATCGGATGCGGTGTATACAGTGTTACCGGTTTGATTGGCGCTGACGCCGATCTGTGCAGCCCGCTTCATCACTCTATCCGCTAGATTTACCATTCAGCGACCACACTGTCTTCCGGTTTGATTGGAGTCCACCATTGGCCATCGCCATAACACCGGTAAGACCGGGTGCAAAATGCACGACATGGCACAGGATAAGATTCCCGTGATCCGAATGCCTTATGTGGCTATGGCTGGGCTGACTCTCGTCGCGTTAGTCCGCCTCGGTGAAGGCTGCTTTGATTGGAGAGCGGGTCGAACTACCGGACCACATCGGATTTAGGTTGTGTAGTTGTGGGCTGCGGCGCGAGGGGCGGTATTTGCTCCTCAAACGGTGGCGCGTGGCTGAGAACCCTAAGCGTAAGGCGCGCCAGTTCGTGGTGGTCTCGTCGGTCTTCGCCCCAAACCGAGCCTTGCCGATTGAGGTCATCCCGTTGAGCAGCACCAAGAAGCTTTGTTCTGGTACGTCGGGATAATATTTCTTCCACTCGGAAAACGCGGTTGTCACAGCCGTCAAATCACGGCGTGAGATGGCTTTGCTAAACTTGTGCGCGGCGTACCATTCTGTTTGGAAAGCGCGAGCTTTCAAGACCGCCAGCAACGATGTTACTCGCGCTGAAAACGCCCAGATCGCTATTGCAGTGAGCGAGCCCAGACTCAGCACAAGCCAAAACACTTTGGACAAGTGCCATGTTTTTGACTCGTCTCCACTGCCAGAAACTGCACTGTGAATGGACACATCAATAGCGGGAACTGTCGCGGTTTCCCGCTGTCCAGTCTCGATGTTGAACCAATCGAGCGACAACCCCGGCAATGCGGCGGTCCCTTCGTTTTGGGCAACATAAGCAGTTGTTTCGGTGCGCGTCCCTAGCATCTGACCGCGGTCCACTTTCTCGTCGATTTGGGGTTCCTTTGGATAGGCACGCAGGCTTTCTCCGTCAGATGTAGGAGTTAGGCGAGGGATCATAATTGGAGAGGTGCCGGTGATATTTGCTGTAATAGTCCTCGTCATGGCTCCGCCGACATCTAGGCTGGAATCTCCGTCAATCTGTTGTTGAAGTTCGAACCGCCTGGCGATGATCAGCGGATCCAGCCCAAATGCCCCTTCTGGGATGGTGGCGACGAAGGTCAGTTCAGGAAGAGATGCAGCGAATGTCACAGGCTCACTTGTGTTTGGGTTGGCATAGGTTATCGTTACGTCGCCCGTCGGCAAAGTATAGCTGCCGCCCGCGAGCGGGTAGAGGCGATAGCTGCGGCGCACCCCCGACCAGGTTTCACCATCGATATTTTTGCTGATCGGCCCCGAGGAACGATCGGGCTGGCGGACCAGAAGTGACGGAAGTTCGACAGCCGGAAAGACCGGCGGTTCCGGCATCCATGTCGGCACAAGTATCGAAATGCGCAGCATCAGCGGCTGACCGACGATTGTGCTGTCGCTTTCCAAATCGGCCGTAACGCGCGGGTCTTGTGCGGTGGCGATGCCGGCACCAATGCACAGGAACGATATCGCGATCATAGTGCGGATCATGTGCCCTTCTCGCTATTGTCGTAGAGGAACCGACTGCGCAGGAAATCCCCCATCTCGGTGTCGATGCTGTCGATCCATTGGTCGGGAGACGGCGCCGTTGCCTCGTCCATAGGTGCATCGACCTGTGAGGTCACACCGCGTTGAGCTTCGTTGTCGAATGTCATGTCATCTGCCCCGATGCCACTTTCCTCGCCAGTGTCGGATTGCTCGCGAGTGGTTTCGACCTGTTCGACAATGGCCCAAGCGATTTCGGCGTTTTTGGCAGCAGCAGGAAAATCTGGCTGGCGGTCCAAAGCGGTTTCAAAGGCCTGCGCACCTGCGCGGTATTCGCGGTTGCCGATCCGCGCCAGACCTTCGGAAAAGGCTGCCTCGGCACTGCTCAACCCGGCAAATACTTCTGCGGCCTCTTCGTAGCGGCCGGCGCGCAACAATGTGTGAGCTTTCCACATCGGGGCAGAAAACAAGTCCGCGGCTCGTACGAACTCTTTGTTTCGAAAGGCAATCTGTCCTTGTTGATCAGGCGTCAGAAACCAATCTTTCCATCCTTCAGCATGTGCACTGCCCGGCATCTGAAGCGTGGTGACAATAACGAGGGCGGCGCCCCAACGCATGGTCCAGCCCCGGCGGAACCACAGCAACGCAATGAATGCCGCAGGCCACAACAGCAACCAGCCGCGATCATCCCAATCAAGACGCTCATCGTTCAGCTGCGCCGCTTGTTGCACCGAGGTTAGCTGCCGTTCGATCTGCGTGATGTCACGGTTATCGGCGGTTAATTCAAAAGCCGAAACGCCTGTGAGCCCCTTAATCTGGGCAGGGATTTTCCCGGAAGGCACAGCGACCAACATCGCCACCGGTGGTTGTTCGAGGTCGTCCTTCGTGAGCGCAGCAACCGTCGCCGGATCTAGATCATCCAGTACAAAGAGGATCGCGCCGGGCGTTTCTGCGACCTTCAGAATTTCGCGTGCCAATTCCAGTGCGGCAGTGGCATCATTCCCTTCAACCGGCATCACCTTGGGATTCAACCCTTGCAATAGCGGGCGCAGTATATTTGGGTCTTCGGTTAGTGGTGCGACCCGATGCGCGGTGCCTGCATAGGCCACAAGCGCTGTGCGCCCGCCAGCCCGCGCGGCGATCAAGTCAAGGATTTTGAACCTTGCGCGATCCAGCCGAAAGGGCGCCAGATCGGTGTTCTCCATCGAAGGTGTCACCTTGAGCGCCACCACGAGTGGAGCGGTTTCCGTGATCAGCGGGTTGGGGATACGGCTCCATGAAGGACCAGCTGCCGAGAGTGCCAGCAGACTGAGACAGAGCATGACGCTGTCAACTGGTTGAATACGCCGCCGGGTGTTTGAACCGACCTGAAGTGCCACCGCGAGATGCGGGGCGAAATGCCTGGCGTCATGTCTTTCCTTCCAGGGACGACGCCTTGCAATGTACCAAAGCAGCCCAATACAGGGCAAAAGCATCAACCAGACAGGGCGAAGGAAGTGGAAGGCATCAAGAAAATTGATCATGCCCGCCTCCAAGTCCGTGAAGCGAGCAGAGCAACAAGCGTTGCTATCCCCAGCAAGGCGGCTAGCAGGCTGGCCACCCAAACGAGCGAATAGGTCGGTCGATAGCTGGTTTCTTCGACGATCCGAGGTGCCATGGCGTCAATCTGCTCATAGACTTGCGACAAAGCGGAGCTGTCATTGGCATAAAAGAATGCGCCACCGGTGCGGTCAGCGATATCCTCCAATGCTGTCAGATCTACCCTATCTTCGCCTGTCCCTTCAGGGTCGCCGACGCCGATGGTCTGAATGACAACGCCCTTGTCAGCGGCGATCTCGGCGGCGTTGACCGGAGAAACCCGGCTGTTGGTGTCTGCACCATCGCTTAGCAAGATGATCAGGCGGTTCTCGACATCGTTGCTGTCAAACATACGGATCGCCAGGCCGATGGCATCTCCGATAGCTGTGTTCGGCCCGGCCATACCCACTTGTGTCTGATCAAGGAATTCCTCCAAGCTTTGCAGATCTTCTGTGAAAGGGGCCTGCACAAAGGCCCGCGTACCAAAGACGATCAGGGCCATTCGATCACCGTCGCGCTCGGTGATAAAGGTCCCGATAACATCGCGGACAGCGTCCAAACGCTGCATCCTTTGTCCACTTTCACCAATGAAATCCCGCTGGTCCATGGAGCCTGAGATGTCAACGGCAAGCACAACGTCGCGGGCGGATTTTTCGATTTCTATAGGATCGCCTAGCCGTTGAGGGTTTGCCAGACCGATCACGATCATTGTCCAGACTAATAGTGCAGTGATGATCTGAATTCTGCTCCGGCGCAGCACTGTCGCACCCGCCTGCGGTGTGGCACCCGCTGCCTCTGTCAGCTGTCGGAAAAAGGGGGTTCGGATTGCCGTGACCTCCTCGCGGTGCGGCGGCAGAACCCGCCACATCAGCCAGGGTACCGGCAAAAGGAGCAAGAGCCAGGGATACACTAAGGTGATCACTTCAGACCTCTTGCTTTGGCTGCTTGTGCGTCACGATCCAGTCGTGTGCCAAGCGGGTTAGCTCTGGAGATGCCGGGGCCGGGCAATAGGGGGCCTGCGTGACAATGCGTCCAGGGCCATTCGAGAACCGGTCACCTCCCATGGTCTGATCGAGAAAGTGTAGCCAATCCTTGCCGGTCAGTCCTGCGACCTCGCCGCGTGGAAATCCGCTTAATGCAGTGCGGCGGAGGATATCGGCGATGCAAGCCGGATCATCCGCGGCTTTGTCCAGCGCGTCCAAGGCTGCACGGCGATAGGCGTTGGCTTGGCGATGTTTTGTGGCCCACCGGATCAGCCATCCGGCCAGCAGCGCAAGTGCCAACCCAAGCCAAACCCACCCAACAGTTTGCGGCATCATTGAGATTGGCGCAGGTTCCGGCGCGGGCTCCAAGAGGTCGATCAGCTCGACAAGGTTGAGGCCTTGCAGATCCGGGTTCATGACACCCCCAACAGATGAGAGATTTGATCCAGAGCAGGGGATTGCGTCGACAGCGGTAGTAAGGGCAGTTGGTATTTCTGTGCCCAGCCCCGGATCACCGCCAGCCGGTCCTGCGCAAAGGCTTCTATTTGTTTGCGGGTCTCGGTCGAAGTGGTGTCGATCTCTGCCTGCAAGGCACCATCTGATATGGCGAGGCGTGTATTAGTCGGAATGTGCGCTGCCATCGGGTCGGCGATGTTGAACAGCAGCACGTTGTTGTGCCGGGCGAGGGCGCGGATCAAAGACTCGGACGCGGCATCAACACCGTCGAAATCGGAGAAGATCAGTATCAGATAGTTTGTCTTGGCAGTTCGGACCGCGGAGCGCAGCATCTGGTTGAATACGTTGGGCCGGGTCTGACCCCGGGCTGATAACCGACCGTTGGCGTCAGCGATCGAGGCTAGCATCTGTCGCAAGGACAGGGCCGAGCGCACGGGCCGGTGTTCGGCTACGGTGTCGTCCGAGAAGACCAACCCGCCGACCCGATCGCCTTGCGCCAACAAAAGATGCGCAGCAATGGCGGCGGCCTCGGCAGCGATGACGGATTTCATGTAGACTTGGCTACCAAAAAACATCGATATGCGTTGGTCTACCAGCAGCAGCGTTGGGCGGTCGCGTTCCTCGGTATAGACCCGGACATGGGGCGTGCCCGTGCGTGCTGTTACTTTCCAGTCCAGAGTGCGGATATCATCTCCAGGCAGATAGGTGCGCAGTTCTTCGAAATTCAGCCCCCGGCCGCGCAGTTTCGAGGCATGGCGACCGTTCAGAACGGAATTCGCAGGTTGCCGAGGCAGAAAGGTCAGTCGCGAGGCCCGTCGTCTGAGCGCGACCAACTGGTGCAGGTCGACATGAATACGGGGATCATGCCCAAGCTCTGTAATCGTTGCCGTTTGCTTCATTGGCATAACATCCTCGGCCGAAGGCCTGTCATCATGGTAGGGCAACCAGTTTGATGATCTCGTCGGTCACATTATCCTGCGACAGACCAGCGCCCTGCGCCTCATAGCTCAATGTGATGCGATGGCGGAATACGTCATGGGCAATGGCTCTGACATCGAGCGGATCGACATAGTCTCGCCCGGCCAGCCAAGCGTGCGCGCGGCTGCATTTGTCCAGGGCGATCGAGGCGCGCGGGCTGGCACCGACCTCGATCCAGCTGGCCAGTTCTCCACTCAGGGTTGCGGGGGTTCGAGTAGCGTACACCAGATCGGCAAAGTAACGCTCCATCGCATCCGCGACGTGAATGCCGGAGATTTCCGCGCGCGCATCAAAGATGGCCTGCTGCCGAATGGCGGAAGGCTTGGACGCGCTGGATTTTTTGGGCTGATTGGTTGACTGTTCCTCGCCCCGGACCAGTCGGATGACCTCAACCTCGTCCTCAACCGGGGGGTAGATGATATTCACGTGCATTAGGAACCGGTCCATTTGTGCTTCGGGTAGGGGATAGGTGCCTTCCTGTTCGATAGGGTTCTGCGTAGCCATGACGATAAAAAGGGGTTCCATCTTATGTGTCGTTCCCGACACCGTGACCTGGCGTTCCTCCATCGCCTCCAGCAGGGCGGCCTGCACCTTGGCGGGTGCGCGATTGATTTCATCGGCCAGCACGATATTTGCAAAGATCGGCCCCGGCTCGAACCGGAATTCGGACGTACTGCTGGCCTGGACGTATACCTCGGTACCGGTGACATCCGATGGCAGTAAATCAGGCGTGAATTGGATGCGGCTGAACTGTGCGTCCAGATTTTTTGCCATCGCTTTGACGGCGCGTGTCTTGGCCAATCCAGGCAACCCTTCGATAAGCAGGTTGCCATTGGCCAGCAAGCCGATCAGCAAGCGCTCGACCACCTCGGTCTGACCGATGATAGACCGACCCATCCTGGCTTTGAGGTCGAGGATCTGATCATGTGCGGACATGGGAATACTCCGTCATTACCCTGAACCAATTTTACACTCGAAGCAGAAGGAGACGCACTTCCACTCAATCTTTGAGAGCATTCGAAAAACACACTCCTCTGGTTAAAACATTGAATTAAATCCGCTTTCAAACCATCCAGAATATGACCGGAGTTGAACCCCGAACGCGATCCAGACTAATTTGAGCAATTCCATAAATCAATTTTTTAACACAAAGACTCAAATTTACGTGTAAGCTGTACGGGTTCCCTACTACTCATAAAAAAGGTTTGAAAACATGTTTGCAGCCTTTGAGCCTCGGCGCATCATCCGGCCATTAACAACTTTCACCTGCGCGATTTTTCTGGCCGTTTCCGCCACTGCGCAAGAGCAAAAGCCCAATATTCTTGTCATCTGGGGTGACGATGTTGGCCAGTCCAACATCTCGGCCTACACGATGGGTCTAATGGGGTATCACACGCCGAATATCGACCGAATCGCCGATGATGGCATGATCTTTACCGACTATTACGGCGAGCAATCCTGCACGGCTGGACGGTCTTCATACATCATGGGGCAGTCGGTGTTTCGGACCGGTTTGTCCAAAGTGGGCCTGCCGGGCGCCGATCTCGGGATGCAAGAGGAAGACCCGACAATCGCGGGGCTGCTCAAAGCCGAAGGCTATGTTACTGGTCAGTTCGGCAAAAATCATCTGGGCGACAAGGATGAGCATCTGCCGTCCAACCATGGTTTCGATGAGTTTTTTGGCAATCTCTACCATCTGAACGCCGAAGAAGAGCCCGAGAACGAAGACTATCCCGGCGATCAGGTACTGACTGATGGTCGCACTTTCCGCGAAGCCTATGGCCCGCGTGGCGTGATCAAGTCCAAGGCCGATGGCACGATCGAGGATACGGGCCCGCTAACCAAGAAACGCATGGAAACAGTCGATGACGAAACTGTTGCCGCGGCTATCGACTTCATCAAGCGCTCGCATGAGCAGGGGCAACCATTCTATGTCTGGTGGAATGGTACGCGGATGCACTTCCGCACTCATGTGGCTGATGACCGGCGTAACCCGGGCAACGACGAATATACCGACGGGATGCTGGAACATGACATGCATGTTGGTCAACTGCTGGACCTGCTGGATGAGTTGGGTATCGCCGACAATACCATCGTTCACTATTCAACCGACAATGGCCCGCATATGAACACCTGGCCGGATGCTGCGATGACTCCGTTCTGGGGTGAAAAGAACACCAACTGGGAAGGTGGCTGGCGGGTGCCCTCGATGGTGCGCTGGCCTGGTTTGATTGAGCCTGGCTCAGTCTCGAACGAAATTATGCACCATATGGACTGGCTGCCGACTTATCTGGCCGCTGCGGGTCGTGACAATATCAAGGAGGAGCTGATTCAGGGCGGTGTTCAAGCCATCGGACGTGAATACAAGGTGCATCTGGATGGTTATAACTTCCTGCCCTATTTCAAGGGCGAGGTGGAAGAGGGACCGCGCAAAGAGATTTTCTATTTCTCGGATGACGGTGATCTAACGGCGCTGCGGTATGACGACTGGAAGCTGATTTTCCTTGAGCAGAAAGCATGGGGCACCCTGCGCGCCTGGATGGAACCATGGACCGAGCTGCGCATCCCCCTGATCATCAATCTGCGACGTGACCCCTATGAGCGCGCCTACCGGACTTCGAACACCTATTATGACTGGCTGCTTAATAGGGCCTATTTCCTTGTCCCAGCACAGCAATATGTGGGCAATTTCCTGGCGACATTCCAGGAATTCCCACCACGCCAGAAAGCCGCCAGCTTCAATCTGGAACAGGTGATGGAAAAGATGACCGCGCCTGTAGGCGATTGATCCTGAATAATGAACCGATCCGGGCCGCCACAATCGTGGCGGCCTGTCTTCTTTGACCCTGCTAAGGTGCCAATTCATGCTCAGGTATTTTCTGTTACTTTCGCTGTTTTCCATCACTTCGGTCGTATTTGCAGACCCTTTGCCATCCTGGAATGAAACAGACAGTAAGGCGCGGATCGTCTCGTTTGTTGAAAGCGTCACCGACCCCAATTCCGATGGTTATGTTACGCCGACCGATCGTATTGCGGTCTTTGACAATGACGGCACGCTATGGGGTGAGCAGCCGGTATATTTCCAACTGATCTATGCGGTCGAAGCGTTTCAGAAGATGGCGCAGGATGACCCTGAAGTGGTCAAGTCTGATGCGCTCAAGGCTGCTGCTGCAGGTGATTACAAGGCTCTGTCTGAGGGTGGCGAAAAAGCCGTGATCGAAGTTCTAGAGGCGACCCATAGTGGTCTGAGTGTAGACGATTTTCAGGCAAGTGTGAGCGACTGGATTGCCACCGCAACTCACCCGGTTACGGGTCTGCGTTACGACCAGATGACTTACCAGCCGATGGTGGAGTTGTTGCGTTATCTGCGTGACGAAGGGTTCAAGACATATATCGTCTCTGGTGGTGGGATTCATTTCATGCGGGTCTTTGCCGAGGCCGCCTATGGCATCCCGACCGAACAGGTCATCGGCACCTATACCGAAACCACCTATGAGGTGATCGACGGTGTTCCTACCATCATCAAACAACCGGCGATCGGTTTTGTTGACGATAAAGAAGGTAAGCCAATCAATATCGACCGGATCATCGGGAAACGACCGATCATTGCTGGTGGAAACTCGGACGGCGACTATGCGATGATTGAATGGACCACGGCGGGCGACGGACTTCGGCTGGGCCTGATCGTGCATCATACGGATGGTGAACGCGAAGTGGCCTATGCTTGCGACAGCCATATTGGTCGGCTGTGCGATGGGCTGGAAAGCGGTCCCGATCTGGGCTGGCTCATCGTCGATATGGCCAGCGATTGGTCGCGCGTCTACACCGGTGTGAACCAGTAGCGGGAAGGATATAAAGATAGCCATTCTTTTATCAGCGCCCCTGATCAGATGGGTTGCCATTGCTGGAACAACCTTTCTGGGGCTTCCCACCGTATCATCCGCGCAAGAGCTTGAATATGTAGGCTCTTCGCAATGCACCAAGTGCCATACCGAAGCCGCCGCTGCGTGGAGCGGTTCGCATCACGCGCTGGCATGGAGCGCTCCGGCGCCGAATACGGTGATTGCAGATTTCGATGGCACCTCCTTCAGCCATGATGGCATGAACGTCCGTTTCAGTACTGACGGAGTGCAGTATCGCGCCACCGTCACTGAAAAGGACGATCTCACAACTGAATACCCGGTGCATTCCGTCGTGGGCATCGCTCCGCTTCAGCAATACCTGTTCGAAACTGAGCCAGGCCGGCTGCAAAGCTTCGACGTGGTCTGGGACGTGGAAAACGAACGCTGGTATCACCTCTATCCCGATCAGGACCTGCCGCCGGATGACGGATTGCATTGGACCGGGCCTTACAAAAACTGGAACGCCCGATGCGCCGAATGTCATGCTACCGGGTTTGAGAAGAACTATGATCCGAACACGCGTACTTACGCATCAACCCAAGCCGAAATCGGTGTTGGTTGCGAAGCCTGCCATGGTCCCGGCTCAGCTCATCTGGACTGGGCCAAAGGAAGCGAACTTACCAATAGCAACGGGCAATTGAACGCGCTCGGACTGACTATGGATTTCAACGCGGGCGCGGAGGCGACGATCCAGCAATGCGCTACGTGCCATTCTCGTCGTGAGGCGTTTGGAGACGGTAATCCGCTGCCTGGATCATCGTATCACGACAACTACAACCTCGCGCTACTGCGACCTGGTCTTTATCATTCGGACGGCCAAATATTGGACGAAGTCTATGTCTACGGTTCTTTTCTGCAGTCTAAAATGTATGCAAGTGGCGTCAGTTGCACCAATTGCCATAACGCACACTCTGCAACGCTCATCGCCGAAGGAAATGATGTATGCACCCAGTGTCATTCGCCAGCAGGGCGGGAAGAGTTTCCTGGCTTAACACGCGCGCTCTATGACGATCCGGCCCACCACTTTCATCCTATGGGTTCGGAAGGTGCAGAGTGCAAAAGCTGCCATATGCCAGAGCAGATTTACATGGGCGTTGATGGGCGCCGAGATCACGGGTTTCGCATCCCAAGGCCCGATCTCGCGGCTGAGACAGGGGCTCCGGATACCTGCACCGATTGCCATACGGATCGAACGTCCGAATGGGCCGCCCAGACCTTAGAGGCTTGGTATCCGCAAAGCGTAAAACGTGGTGCACATTTCGGGCAGGTATTGGCGACGGCGCGCGCCGATCTGGGCACGGCTAGTGATGATCTTGCCCAGTTGGTGCGCGACACTGCCCAGCCTGCAATCATACGTGCAACGGCTTTGTGGTTGTTGCAGCAGAATGCGGGACAGGAGGTGAGAGACTTAGCGGTTACGCAGTTGGATGATTCCGATCCGATGGTGCGCGCCAGTGCAGTGGGTTTGCTGACCGATGCAGATCAAGACGAGATTTCCAAGATGCTGCCTTTGTTGGAGGATCCGTTCCGGACCGTCAGGATCGCAGCTGCGCGGGCAATGTTGTCTGCAAGGGGATCGCAATTGTCCCGTCACGAACAAGGGCGTTTGCAACATGCATTGTCAGAATGGAGAAACTCGTTGATCAACCGCGCAGACTATCCAGAAACTCATCTGGTTCTTGGCGGGATAGCACTTACAATGCGCAACATATCCGCCGCTCAAAAAGCTTTTGAAGAAGTGACTCTTCTCGACCCGCAAAATGTTGACGCCTGGGTGATGCGGGTACGTTTGGCGACCGCAACAGGCGGGTCTAATGCAGGAAGACTAGTACTGGACCGTGCGCTTTCGGTTAATCCCGATGATCCTTCGCTTTCCGCGATCGCTTCGGATCAGCAATGACGGCCGAGGGTTCTGATGGAATGGACATCCCCTGATCTCTCATCTGATAGGTTTTGGAGATGGAAGCCATCAGGAGGTTAGCAAAATGGCGAATTTGGACCTCGTCGGCATAGATCTGGCGAAGAATGTGTTTCAACTTCATGGATGCAGTGCCACAGGAGAGTTGGTTTTTCGCAAACAGCTGAGACGTAACAAACTTCTATCGTTCGTTGCTGAACTGCCGGCGTGCACCATTGCTATGGAGGCTTGCTCCGGGAGCCACTATTGGGGGCGAGAATTTAAAGCGCTCGGACATACGGTGCGTTTGATCGCACCCAAATACGTCAAACCGTTTGTGAAACGCAGCAAGAGTGATGCGATCGACGCTGAAGCCATTTGCGAGGCAGCCCTACGACCAACGATGCGGTTTGTGCAGGTCCGCAGCGAAGACAATCAGGCTGCGGTCCTGGCTTTCAAAGCGCGTGACTTGTTGGTCCGGCAACGCACACAGATCATCAATGCCTTGCGCGGCCACCTATCCGAGTTCGGTTTTGTGGTTGCGAAAGGCCCAACACACGTCCGTAAACTTGTTTCTGCAGTCGAAGACGGGACCATTGAATTGCCGGAGATGTCCCGCCCTCTCCTGAGCATTTTTGTCGATACGCTTGACGCTTTGAATGGCCGTATCAGACAGCTGGAGGCGCAAATCGCACAGCGTGCCAGGGAAGATGAAACATGCCGGAGGTTGACTGCGATACCAGGCGTTGGCCCGATTGTCGCGACAGCGCTTGCTGCACTTGCTCCACCCCCTTCGACATTCAGACGGGGCCGCGATTTTGCAGCATGGGTAGGCTTAACCCCACTCCAGCATTCGACTGGCGGCAAGCAGCGCCTGGGACGCACTTCAAAGATGGGGAACCGGACGTTGCGACGCCTCCTCATTATTGGCGCCAGCGCCGTGGTTAGGCTCCAGACTCATTAAATTACAGCCAGAACAGGACGGTAGCTGCGAGTGCGATTGCGGATAGGAAGACCTTCGGGCACCTGTCATAGCGAGTGGCGACACGGCGCCAGTCCTTCAGGCGCCCGAACATAATCTCGATCCTGTTACGGCGTTTGTAGCGGCGCTTGTCGTACCGGACAGGTTTGTCGCGCGATTTTCGACCTGGAATGCAGGGTTTTATTCCCTTGTCTGTAGGCGTGCCGCCCGAACCTTCGAGTGTCTGCGGATAAGCGTCCACTGAGATTGCCCAACCCAACGGGATCAGCATTGTGAGCGTGGTAAGTCTGAGAGTGTTCATGAAGATGTTCCATTTGATATATGACTGGACGTTCAGTCAAAATTGAGTGTTTAAAAGCCATGCATATGCTTGGCCCATTGAAAGCCGATCAATGCACCTTTCAGGCGGGGGAGGAGCAAAAGGGACAGCCCAACTGCGACCGCAGAGAAGACCGCTGCCATGACTGCCGGATGCAAATCCCAGGCCTTGTAGGCGGGAACAAGCAGAGGCACGAGCAAGTGGCCGACAACAACAATTGTGAGGTAGGCAGGACCATCATCTGCACGCTGGTGCGTCAAGTCCAGCCCGCATGAAGAGCATTCCTTTGAGACTGAGAGATAACCATCAAACAAATGTCCATTGCCACATCGCGGGCAGGTCCGTTTGAAGCCTCTTATCATCGCCTGCTTGGTGTCTCGTTCAGCTGTGAGTTCCATTGCGCTTCCTCGAATCGTTTATGACTGGATGGTCAGTCATGTATATCTTGAATGACTGGACGTCCAGTCATAAATATGCAAGAACCGCAAAAAACCGAAATTGAGGTAGGAAAATGCCAAAGGTCGTTGACCGTGAAGAAATGCAGCACGGGATTCTCGATGCTGCCATGCAGGTCTATGTAAAAAAGGGCTATCACGCCGCCACCATCGCAGATGTGGCCGAAGCCGCCGGGCTCGGGAAGGGAACGCTTTACCTTTATTTCAAGAACAAGGAAGCTATCGCCATATCGATGGTGGAACGACATTTCAAAGCGTTGGAAGAAAGGTTTTTTGGGCAGGAGATGCCAGAAACACTGGAAGACTTTGTGGACGGTCTCTCACAAACCATGAACATTTCAGATGACCATGCGAAGTTCGTTCGCGTGTTCTTTGAGGTGTTTGGACCAAGTTTTGCGTCTGATGCGTTCAGTGCAAAAGTTGCGAGTTTCTTCGACAGACTGGGTGATCACTACACCGGTCAGATCAAGCACCTGCAAGAAGTGGAACAAATTCGAGGGAACGCGGACGCCAAGCAGCTTGGTCGTGCTATCGCCGCTCTGACCGACGGAATGATCTTGCACAAAGGGTTGTTCAGCATTCCTGCAAAGCGTCATAACGGCATGCGCAATGAAGCGATCGACATGTTCGTGCGCGGGTTGGTTAGCTCTCCGAAGTAACCCCGGCCTCATTATCCCAGTAAGGCGTCTTCTTCCCCACATAGTTGGCAAAGTACTCGACGAAAGCCCTTACCTTTGCCGGAACATGCTGGCGTTCAGGAAAAACCGCGTAGAGCGCCTGTTCGGGCATCAAGAAGTCCGGCAACACGCGTTGAAGCCGTCCCGCGGCCAAGTGGGCGCCGGCGATGAAGGTTGGAAGGCGGCCTATTCCGAGACCGGCGACCAACGTGGTGCAGAGCGCCTCGCTGTTGTTAACTCGAAACCGGCCCTTGGTCCGGACCGCGATCTCACCATCATCGCCGATGAACTTCCATTCCAGGGGATCGCGGGAATAGGCGTAGTGCAAGCAGTCATGATCCATGAGGTCCTGGGGATGAAGAGGTGCACCGGCGCGATCCAGATACGCGGGAGCGGCTACAATCACGCTGTGAATAGGAGCAAGTTTGCGCGCAATAAGTGCGGAGTCAGGCAGAGAGCCCGCGCGCAGAGCCAGGTCCATGCCCGAGTCTACCAGGTCAACAAATCGGTCATCCATCGACAATTCCAAGGTGATACCAAGGTGCAGGCGAAGAAACTCCGGTATCGCAGGGGCGACATGGAGTTGACCGAATGACATCGGTGCGCTGACTTTGAGGTGCCCGATCGGGTCTCCTTGCAACGCAGCAACCGCGTCTTCGGCTTCTTGCGCTGATCCGAGCGCTTGGATGGCATGCGCCAGATAAATCTCTCCGGCTTCCGTCAGAGAGATGCTGCGAGTTGAGCGGTGGAAGAGCTGCGCGCCGAGATGGGCCTCGAGCCCGCCAACGCGTTTGCTCACAGCGGATTTCGTGATGCCCAGCTTTCGCGCAGCGGCGGCAAAGCTACCATTCTCAGCCACGGCGACAAACACAGGTATCGCTCCAATCTCGGTCATGGTTGGCTCCTTTGGTCAACTTTTTCTCACCTATATGTATTCCAGATAGACAATTATCACGCTTCTGGAAACCACTTACCTCTCGTTCAACACGACAGATATCGGAGAGACCAATGGCCAAGATGCTGATCAACGGAATTCTACGCGACAAGCCAACTCAAACAAACGGACGCTTCGAACGGCAGCCGAGCCGGTTCCGTAGCTGGATTGAGAACGACAAGAATGCGGAGTTTCCAGCAGAGCAAGGCCGGTATCACCTTTATTTGTCTAAGGCCTGCCCTTGGTGTCACGGCGTCGATCTGGTTCTGGCGCTCAAAGGCCTACGGGATACCATCAGCATCACCTGGATGGATCCAATCTCGTCCGAAAACGGCTGGGTGATCGACCAGCAGGCTTTCGATCCGGCACATGGTTTACCCCGTGACCGGTATCTGTACGAAATCTATCAGCGCGCCGCCCCTGATTACACCGGTGCCATCACAGTGCCCATTTTGCTCGACCGTGACAGCGGCAAGATCGTCAGCACAGAGTCCGCTGATATCATGCGGATGCTCAACCAGGCGTTCCGGGATACAACTGGCCCCGATCTTTACCCCGAAGGGCTTCGTCCAGAAATCGATCGTGCGGCCGATCTGATCCAAGAGCCGTTTCGAAACGGCGTCTATCGCGCCGGCTTCGCGACAAGCCAGGATGCTTATTGCGATGCTGTCACTCGAGTATTCGACACCCTGGACGATCTGGAGCGCCTACTTGCGGATCGAACGTTTCTGGCGGGCAATCAGCTCACCGAGGTCGACCTCAAGCTGTTCCCGACCTTGCTGCGCTTCGATCCGGTCTATGTGACCCACTTCAAGATCGACCGCGCCCGCATTGCCGATTATCCCGCACTCTCTCGCTACCTGGCTAAGATCGCTTCACTCCCAGGCTTAGCGGACACCATCGATCTGCCGCACATTCGCGCGCATTATTTCAAGAGCCATCGGCACATCAACCCGAGCGGGATTATCCCAATCGGACCAATGTCGCTCTATGCGCTTGCAGCCCCCATGAAAGGAGCCGCGTGATGCCTAGCTTCGTTCGATCCGCCCCGCCTACTGTCCTGATCATTCTCATTGGAGTTCTTGTCGGTGTGAGCTTTACGCTGTCCAAGTTCGTGGCCTTGGCAGGGGTGCCGCCTCATGTCGCGCTGTTTTGGCAAGTGTTCGTGGCCAGTGCTGTTTTGTTTGGTGTGCTCCTTGCCAAAGGCACCGCGCCGCAAACAGCCCCGCGTTTCATGGTCTACTATCTCGGCGCAGGGTTGCTCGGCATTAGCCTTCCGGGCCTGATCGGATACATTGTCCTTGGACATGTAACGACCGGGTTCTACGCGGCGCTGGTGACGCTTTCCCCAATGTTCACCTTTGCAATTGCGGCGATAGCTGAGCGGCGAATGTTGCCAGTTCATCGCCTTTTAGGAATTCTGGTCGGCCTCACTGGGATCAGCCTTGCCACCCTGCGCGGCTTGGATACGTCGAACGTCGAACCAGTCTGGATCATTCTTGCCCTTGCCGGACCTTTGGTCCTTGCATCGGGCAATGTATTCCGCAGCCGAGCCTACCCGAGCGGTGCAGACCCAATGACACTCGCGGCCGGAACGCTCTTTCTCCAACTGGTTCTGATCGGTGGGGGACTCCTGGTTTCGGGGAATGTGGACGAAAGTTCATCACTTGAACCCAGAGCCTTTGCCGCGATCGGCGGGGTCGGCTTGATCACTGCAATTAGTTACGCACTGACCTTCGAAGTGCAGAGGCGCACGGATGGCGTTGGGTTCTCTCAGGTCGGGTACTTCGCGACGCTTTCCGGCATCTTCTTTGGCGCGATCACCTTTGGGGAAACCATCTCGCCAGCCTTTGTCGCAGCACTCGTCCTAATCTTCGCCGGTTTGGCAATCACAAACGGTCATTTGTCCACTCCACGTGCCTGGTTTGCCGCCAGCGCACGCCGCTGTCCGGATTGAATCTGACAATCCGCTCACTCAAAGGAAGGAAAACCCAATGATACTAACAGCCAAGAACACCTCCGAATACGCGCCGCTGATCACCTCGCTCTACACAGCCGTTGACGCGTTGAATGCCCAAGGTGTCGTCGATCATGTAACTGACGATGTGCAGTTTCAACTCGGGAACTTTGAGCCGATCACGGGTCGCGAGGTCGTCAAAGACAGCAACGCCGCGTTCTTTACGACGATTAAGGCAATGCGTCACACCATCAGCCGTGTTTGGTCTAGCGGCGATACCGCGATCTGTGACGGCTCGGTTCATTACACACGTTTGGACCAATCAGAACATGAGGTGCCGTTCGCTGCACATCTTGGCGTTCGTGATGGCAAGATCGCAGACTATCGGGTTTTCGTGGATATCTCGGGACTCTAAGAGCTGCGAACGCCATGCGGCTTCACAAGCTCGTTGAACAAAGCGCAACGAATGGCGGCGATCCAGAGTGTTGTCGTCATTTGTGCCTTCCGCAGCATAAGTTGGAATGGGCTCTCTCGGAACCTTCGCCGCGCTAGGCATGAATGGCAGCCCTCCGAGATAGGGGCCGTTCACCTGGTCGCGCGGGAATGGGTGGTGAGCGGACAAAACGGCCGCTGACAGCCTCGATCTGAATGGCCGCTTCGTGCAGGACATCGACAATTGCGAAGAACATCTGTCGAGCGAAGCGGTCATCCGCTGGGTTCCACCCATCAGCATCTGCCAGTGGTTCCGTTGGCCCGGACAGATGTATCGGGCAAAGAAGGCCGAAATCGTCGCCTCAGCATTTGAACCGTAGGTCAGCCCATCGCCATGTAGTCCCTGATCAGGTCGTCGGCTTGCGCGATGAACCGAGCATTGCGCGCGCCGCTTTCATCTTCCGCCGCGCGGGTGATGTTCCAGCCGACATAGGTCGCCGCACGCAAGGCAAGGAATAGAGGGAGCTGTTTGACATCCAAAGAGCGCAGGGATGTGTAGCCACCGATCAACGCGTCTTGCAAAGCGGAGTAATCCGGGGCGGGTCGGTGTTTCAAGAGCGCCGTTGCCACCTCAAACAGACGAAAGCCAAACCCGCCATCGTCGAAGTCGATAACGTGTAGGGCGTTGTCCGACATCATGACATTGGCAGGGACGAGGTCCGCATGGATTAAGCCGTAGTCCAGCTCTGCCGCAAGGTCAGACAGCGCGGTTGCGGCCCTTTCGCGAAAGGCCAGCATTCGTGCCTTTTGGTCCGCCGTGAGGGCGGGATTGTCCCAGAACCGATCCCACAGCGGCGTATCCCCCAAAAGACCGTCGGCATCCCAAGACGGGCGGTCGCTGCGCGCGGCTTGCGGCCAAGCATCAATCGCGTCGTGCATCTGCGCCATGGTCCGACCAAGCCGTTCGAACGCGGCCTTGCGGGCATCAAGGCCCATCGCAGGCAGGGCCGTATCCAACGTCTCACCCTCTAGCCATGTCAGCAGATCGACCTGTACATCGCCCACGATTTGGAGATGTGACCCATCAAGAGCCGCGATCGGGGCGGGCACGGACAGGTCCGCGTGGTCCAACATGGCCATGAGGCCCAATTCAGCGGCGAGTTCGCTGTCGGTTCGGTAGTCTTGCCGGTGCAGGCGCAGGGCAAAGCGGTTTGGTCCGTTCTCGACACGGTAGACCTTGTTTTCGCGGGTGGCGACCAAGGTGACCGTCGCGCCGTCGAGCCCCCAGAACGGGAGCGCCAGTTCTGCTATACTCATCGGATTAACGGTGTTTCAGCCAGAACCGTGTCCAGCGTATCAAAAAGTAAGTCTGCATTCTCTTGCGAGAATGGCATGGGCGGGCGGATCTTGAGGGTGTTCTTGTGGCGGCCCAGTTTGGACAGGATGATGCCGCGGCGCCGTAGGGCGTTGATCACGCGGTCTGTGAAGTCGGATGCTGGCACCTTGGTTTCGCGGTCCATGACCATCTCTGCCCCAAAGATCAGGCCAGAGCCGCGCACGTCACCAATTGCGTCATGGCGCGTCGCGAGATCGTCCATCCGTTCGCGGGCATAGGCGCCAACGGTTTGCGCATTGGCGACGAGGTTTTTGTCCTCGATTTCCTCCAGCACGGCCATGGCCGCCGCACAGGACACGGGGTTTCCGCCGAAGGTGTTAAAATACCGGTAGCCCTTGCGAAAGGCCGCCACGATATCGCCGTTTGCAACCACGCCACCGACCGGATGCCCGTTGGCCATGGGTTTGCCGAGAACCATCACATCCGGCACCACGCCCATTTTCTCATGGGCCCACATATGGGTGCCGGTGCGGCCGAACCCGGATTGCACTTCGTCACAAATCAGCAAGCCGCCTGCCTTGCGCACCACTTCTGCTGCCGGTTTGAGCCAGCCGTCCGGATTATCGGGGAAACCTTCGTTCAGAAAATAGGGGCAGACGACAAGACAGGCGAAGCCGGTGCCGTCCTCTTCGAGTGCTGCGATCTGATCGGCCACTTTGGCCGCAAATGCCGTGCCGTCCGGATCGGGGTCGCGGTAGCTGTCGGGGGCTTCGACAAAACGGAAATACTGGCCCAGGCCGAACCCGACCGTTGGAATATTCGATTGGCTCAGCTGACTGACCAGCGAGGTGTTGCCATGGTATGTAGCATCGGTAGCGATGATCCCGCGTTTGCCTGTCATTGCCTCGGCCATGCGCAGGGCAATGTCGTTGGCCTCGGACCCGGTGCAGGTCAGGATCGCGGTGTTGAGGCTGGCATCCATCGTCGCGGTCAGCCGCTCGATATAGGACAGGATGCCGTCGTGCAGATATCGGGTATGGGTGTTCAGCGTGCTGGCTTGCTTGCAAATAGCGTCCACCACTCGTGGGTTGCAATGGCCCACATGGGGCACGTTGTTGTAGCAATCGAGGTACTTGCGGCCATCTGCATCCCAAAGCCAAACGCCTTCGCCTTTCACGACATGAACCGGATCGTCATAGAAGGTCGAGACATTGGGCCCCATGAGCCTTGCGCGGTCCGCAACGAGTTCTGCGTTAGGGCGGCTCATAGCTCGATCCTTACACCGTCATGGCCGACGATCAGGTCTCCTTCGTAGTGGTCAGCGCAGGCCTCTTGCCAGTCTTTTGGGCCATAGTCGGGATCATCGGACGGGATCAGATGGGACAAGGCCAGCCGCTTTGCACCTGCATTAGCCGCCGTCATGGCCGCATCATGGGCAAAGGTATGCGCGCGCAGCCAGTGGTGCATCAGTTTATCCGACCCATTCCCGATCCGCGCCATTAGGGCGGGCAATGCAGATTCAAGCATCGCTTCGTGAATGAGCAGGTCCGCGCCGCGCGCAAAGTCTTCAAGCGCTTCGAGCCGGGCGGTGTCTCCCGAGAAGACCACATGTTTGTCGGCTGTCTTGAATGAGAGAGCGAAAGTGTCGATCAGCGGTGGGTGTTCGGTGCGGATGGCCGAAACCGATATGCCGCAGCGCTCCATCACATGACCTGCGTCGATCGTATGGATGCCGATCAGGTCGCGCAGGTCCGGACGGCCCTCGTCCTCGACCCTCAGATCAATGTCCGCTTTCATGGACGCAAGAAACCCATCCAGATAGGCATCAATGCCAGCGGGGCCATAGATGTCGACGCGGGTCTTCAGACCAGCCGTCCATGCCGTGTGCAGCAGTGGACCAAGTTCGAGAAAGTGATCGGAATGCAGGTGGGTGATGAAAATCAGCGACAGATCCCGCAGCTGCATCCCCTGATCGATCAGGCCCTTTGTGACACCAAGACCGCAATCAACAACAATACGCTCTTTATTCAGAGAAATGAGGTTCGAGGTCGGCAAAGAAGAACCGGGGCGTACGGCGGGTCCGCCCTTGGTGCCCAAGAGGGCAACGTAATCATTGGACATGTCAGGCCTTTCCGATGGCGGCAAAACCGGCATCAAGCGCGGTCAGAATGGTGGTGGCGTCGGCTTCGGTCAGGACCAGCGGCGGCGACAGGATCAGGTTGGGGCCGGACACTCGGACCATGGCACCGTTCTGATAGGCGACCTCTTGTACGGTTTGGGCCGTGCCACCGTCGATCGGTTTCTTGGCCTTTCGGTCACTGACCATCTCGATGGCGGTCATTAGGCCGTGGCCCCCGCGCACGTCGCCGATGATGTCATACTTTTCCATCAGCGCCTTGCAGCCCTCGTATAGCTGTGTACCTCGCGCCGCGGCGTTTTCGATGACATTCAGTCGTTTCGTTTCGGCCAAACAGGCCAGAGCAGCCGCTGCCCCGACGGGGTGGCCAGAGTAGGTATAGCCATGTCCGATTTTGGCGTCTGGATTGCCTTCGAACACCTCGATCATCTGCTCGCCCAGCATGACCGCCCCAAAAGGGAAGTAGCCGTTTGTTATGGCTTTGGCGGTGGCCATCATATCAGGCTGGATGCCCCAAAGCCGCGCCCCCGACCATGCGCCGGTGCGCCCATAGGCCGTGATGACCTCGTCGGTGACCAACAAGATGCCGTTGCGGTTGCAGATGTCTTGCACGGCGGGTGCAAAGCTGTGGTGGGGCGGGATCACCCCGCCTGCGCCCAAAATCGGCTCCATGATCATGGCGGCGATGGTGTTTGCGCCCTGGAAGGCAATTTCATCCTCAAGCGCCTGCAAGCAGAGTTGCGCCAGCTTCTCCGGATCTGTTTCGTTGAACGGGTTGCGATAGGTGTAGGGCGCCGGGATGTGGAAGCAGCCGGGCAAAAGCGGTTCATAGGCGTTGCGGAAGTTCGCGTTGCCGTTGACCGATGCACCGCCGATATGCGTGCCGTGATACCCCTTCTTGAGGCTGAGGAATTTGGTACGCCCCGCTTCGCCCCGGAGCTTGTGGAATTGCCGCGCCAAACGCAGCGAGGTTTCGACTGAATCCGACCCGCCAGAGGTGAAGAACGCGCGGCTCAATCCATCCGGGGCAAAGAAATCACTCAGCTCATAAGACAGTTCAATCGACACATCGTTCGAGGTGCCCCGGAAGGTCGAGTAGTAAGGCAAAGTGTCCAGCTGCTGCGCGATGGCGTCTTTGACCGGCTGGCAGGAATAGCCAAGGTTGACGTTCCACAGGCCGCCCACCCCGTCGACAACGCGGTGACCGTCGATATCAGTGATCGACACGCCATCGCCGCCGGTAATGATCTTTGGGGGATTGTCGGCGCTGTCTTTAGGAGAGGTCATTGGGTGCCACATAAAGCGGCCATTGTTTTCCTTTAGGAAGTTCGAATCTTTCATGGCGTGGATTCCATTGTCATCGGATGTGAAAGGGAGCGGGCCCATGCGGCCTCAATTTCGGCGGGCGTTGTTCCGCCCCAGTTGCGGGTGATCTCGCGGGCGGCGATCACCAATTCTGATTTGATTGTCTGTTCCAGCTCTGGCGTGAACCGAGAGGCCACGCAGGCGACAGCCACGGCGCCAGCAAAGTGTCCGCTTTGGTCAAATAAAGGAGCGGACAGGCTTTTGGTTTCGGCCGCATAGCTTTGATTGCCGACACCAAACCCGTTGCGACGAATTGTGTCTACGAGGCTGGCGAGATCTGCCTTGGTGGTCGGTGTTTTTTCAGTGAAGCCTTCTAGCGAGGCAGCGGCGACGTCGAACAATTCGTCAGGCCCAAACGCCAACGCGCATAGGCCTGACGCGGTTGCATGAAACGGAAAGATGTTGAGATCAATCACCGCTCGGATGCCATGGTGAGGGGATTCGCAATCACAAAGCCCGTATAAGGTCTCTCCTGACAGGACCGTCACATGCGCTGTTTCACCGGTCACGTCTGCCAGGGCGGTCAGGGCGGGCTTTGCCCCCTCTTTGCGCGGCACGGTTGCCTCACGCACCTGTGCCAACTGCATGACTGCAGGGCCAAGTCGATAGTGTTTCGTCGCCGGATTTTGCTCAACAAATCCAGCCGTTTCAAGGGCCTGCAAGTGCCGATAGGTCGTTGCTTTGTCCCGTCCCGCGATCCGGCACATTTGCGACAGCCCAATCTCTGGCCGGGCGGCAGAGAAGTAGGACAGGAGCGTCAATGCTTTGGCGGCGGAGGACATTTTAACCCTTTCAGATTGGCGGGAACAAAAAAAGTTTGACAGAAGATATTTAACAAGGCAACCTTTTTTCCATAACAACGGTTCGACATATGAACCGACTTACAGGGAGAATGAAATGTCCAAATTTTCGAAATCCGTGACGGCAATGGCGCTGGCCATGGCGGCTGTCGCAGGGGCCGCACAGGCTGAATATCCGGAAAAACCAGTGGAATTCGTCGTGCCGTGGCCTCCCGGCGATCTGGAAGACGTGCTGACACGCATGATCGCCGAGGACTTCTCGGAAGCCTACGGCGTGCCGACAGCTGTCGTGAACAAGCCCGGCGGCGGTGGTGGCCCCTTCCCAGGTGCAATCGAAGTGGCGAATGCGCCTGCTGACGGCTACACGGTTGGGTCGTTCATCATCGCAGTGCCCGTTGTCGGCCCTCAGATCGGCATTCCCGAGCTGAACCCTGACCCCTTTGTGCCGCTTGGCAATTTCCTGACATACCCCTTCGTGATCGCTGCAAGTGGTGATGCTGGCTATTCCACAATGGAAGAACTGGCGGCTCACGCTCAGGACAACGATGTGGTTCTGGGGCATTTCGGGGCACCGCTGGTGCCGACACAGGTGACCCTGGGCCTGGCCAAGGAAATGGGTTTCTCCTACGCCTCTGACGCGGCGTTTGATGCGCTGGATTGCAACACGCTGGCCTCCGGCGACGTAGACGTGATCAACACCACGCTGCAACTGATCCTGCCCTGCCTCGATGATGTGAACGTGCTGGCCTCTATCGGGTCCGAGCGGATTTCGCTGACACCTGATACGCCGACTGTGGCCGAACTGGCGCCAAGCCTTGATGTGTCCCTGTGGAACGGACTGTTTGTGCACGCCGACACACCGCAGGACGTTCAGGACAAGATCATCGCCGTCGCGCAAGAGACTGTCATGTCTGATCGCGCACAGGCGTTGGCCGCCGAAACCGGTGCGCTGGTCTACTGGCAGTCCGCTGACGAGGTGAAGGCGCAGATCGCGCAGGATATCGAGACCCTCGCCGGTATCGAAGCCATGTTGGCCGAGTAAGGTCTAAGAATTGGCCGGGCATCCCACAGAGTTGCCCGGCCGTATTTCATTTTGACATTCGGACATCGCTCATGTCGCGTGTGAAAACGCTCCAATCCTTGTTCAAGCGCTACCGCCGACCGGGTGACATTGTCTTCGCCTGGATCGCATTGGTGGTGTCTGTATTTCTTTTGTCGCAATTGATGGATCAGACCACTTGGAAAAACGGCGGGAAGCTGTTCGCTCAGCCACGGTTCTGGCCTGCGGTATCCTTGGGCGGCATGGTCCTCTTTGCGGCTTTCCACCTGCTGGGGTCTGCCCTGTCCGAACGTATTTACGGCCGCTGGCAAGAAGTTTGGCTGTGGATTTCATCGCTGGAATATGCGGGCTGGTTCATCGCTTATGCGCTGCTTGTGCCCTATGCAGGCTATCTCCCTTCAACGGTGCTTTTTGCTGTCGCGCTGGCGTTGAGGGCGGGCTACCGCAAGGTGTCAACACTTGGCATTTCGGCTGTCGCCGCCGTCGTGATCGTTTTGCTTTTCAAGACCTTCCTCAAGGTTAACCTGCCCTCGGGCCTGATCTACGAGAGCCTGCCCGACGGGCTGCGCCAGATCATGCTGACGTATTTCTAAAGGACCGCTCAGATGGAAAACCTCGTTGCCGGTCTTGAGATGCTCGCGCGTTGGGATGTGATGCTGGCGCTTCTGGTGGGGTCCATCGGGGGTGTAATCATCGGCGCAATTCCGGGCGTCGGCCCAGCTGTGGCGATTGCAATTTTGCTGCCTGCGACCTTCTCGCTCGACCCGATTGTAGGGCTAACGATGCTCTTGGGGATCTACGGCTCGTCCATGTACGGCGGCGCGATCCCGGCGGTTCTGATCAACACGCCCGGTACGGCGGTGAATGCTTTGACCTCCTATGATGGCTACCCGATGACCGAGCGGGGCGAGGCGCACCGCGCTGTGTCATTGGCCTATTCGGCATCCTTCTGGGGTGGCATCTTCGGCATTCTGTGCCTGATCCTGCTGTCACCCGTCCTGGCCCTGATCGCGCCCATGTTCGGCTCGCGCGAGATTTTCTTGGCTGCATTGCTGGGCATCATCCTCGTGATCCTTGCCCATCGGGGGCAAATCATGGCGGCGGGGTTGCTGGCGATGTTCGGGATATTCCTGCAAACCGTTGGCCTGGACGCAGTGACCTACACTCAGCGCTATACGTTTGGCTATTCCTTCCTGTCATCTGGGGTGAACCTGATTGTGGTGGTGCTGGGGCTGTTCGCCTTGTCCCAAGCCTTCTTCCTGCTGACCGCCCCCGACAACAGCCCCGATGCCAAACCCATCACAGGCCGCATGGGCGCAGGGATCAAAGAGCTGCTGGGCCATAAACGTGTGGCGACGGTCGCATCAGGGTTCGGAGTGATCCTTGGCATGATCCCCGGCACGGGCGAATTCACGGCGCAGTTCATGTCTTACACTTACGCGCAGAAGACATCCAAAGAGCCTGAAAACTTCGGCAAAGGGTCGCCCGAAGGGTTAATCGCATCCGAGGCCGCCAACAATGCCGTGCCCGCCGCCGCGATGATCCCGCTTTTGGCGCTGGGCATTCCGGGTGAGGCGCTGACGGCGATGATGCTGTCTGTTTTCTATGTCCACAACGTGATCCCCGGCCCGCAACTGTTCCAGAACAACATTGATCTGGTCTATGGCCTCTATTTTGCGCTGATCGCTTTGAACGTCATTGTGATGGTGTTCCTGCTGTTTTCAACGAACCTCCTGACCAGGATCATCCGCGTGCCGACACGGTTCCTTGGGGTGATGATCCTGCTGCTGTCTTTTGTGGGCGTCTATTCCCTGCGCAACTCGCTGACCGACTGCATGATCGCCGCTGGGTTCGGGGTGCTGGGCCTGATCCTCAAGCGGCTGAACCTGCCGATTGTGCCGATCATTCTGGGGATGGTGTTGGGCGGCATTATGGAGGTGAAGCTGCGCTCCGCCCTGCCGCGCTTGAAGACCCCTCTGGATGTGATCGACCGACCCATTGCGGCCATTCTGTTCTGTATGATCCTTCTGGTGCTGGCGCTGCATCTGCGCACCCTCATCAAAGAATGGCGCGCGCATCAGCCCGAAGACGATCACGACTTACACGATACCCAGACGAGATAGCCAGATGGACCAAACAAAGATCGACGCGCTCCGCGCCTTGCCTGTCCTTGCCTTCGATCACCTGATTGATGGAAAACATGTGCCTGCATCGGACGGCGGGCGGATGGACATTATCTCACCCATTGATGGCACGGGATTGACCACGACGGCTGCGGGGACGGCTGCGGACATGGAGGCAGCCATTGCCTCGGCCCGCGCGGCATTTGAGGATGGGCGCTGGTCGGGGCAACCGCCGGCCGCGCGCAAGAAGGTGCTGATGAAATGGGCCGATCTGATCGAGGCAAATGCCTTGGAACTGGCGGTTCTGGGTGTGCGCGACAACGGGACCGAGATCGGCATGGCCCTAAAGGCCGAGCCTGGGTCGGCGGCGGCCACAATTCGCTACTATGCCGAGGCGCTGGACAAGATTTACGGCGAAATCGCCCCGACTGCGGGCGACATTCTGGGCATGATCCACAAGGAACCTGTGGGCGTAGTCGGCGCAATCATCCCATGGAACTTCCCAATGATGATCGGCGCATGGAAGCTGGGGCCAGCCTTGGCAATGGGCAATTCCGTTGTTCTGAAACCTGCGGAAACTGCATCCCTATCCCTGATGCGGATGGCGGAACTGGCGCTTGAAGCGGGTCTACCACCCGGCGTGCTGAACGCCGTGACCGGCGAAGGCCGCGTGGTGGGTGAAACGCTTGGTCTTTCGATGGATGTGGACGTGTTGGTGTTCACGGGCTCAGGTGCCACAGGGCGGCGGCTGATGGAGTATTCGGCACGGTCCAACATGAAACGGGTCTATCTGGAACTGGGCGGCAAATCCCCCAATATTGTTTTCGCGGATGCGCCAAACCTTGATGAGGCCGCTAAGGTCGCAGCGGCTGGAATTTTCCGCAATGCAGGGCAAGTCTGCGTTGCAGGCTCGCGCCTGTTGGTCGAGGCGTCCATTCACGATGACTTTGTCACCGCAGTCGCCAAGGCCGCAGAGGCCATGCGCGTGGGTGACCCACTCAAGGTTGACACCCATATTGGCGCAATCAATTCCGAAGTGCAGTTGAAGGCGAACCTAGGCTTTGTCGAAACCGCTACCGCCGAGGGCGGACAGGTCGTCACCGGCGGCTCGCGCATACTAGAGGAGACCGGTGGCACCTACATGGCCCCGACAATTGTCACCGGCGTGACCCGCGATGCGACGTTGGCCCAGAAAGAAGTGTTCGGACCGGTTTTGGGCGTGACAGCGTTTCAGAATGAAGACGAGGCGATCTCGCTCGCCAATTCGACTGTTTACGGTCTGGCAGGGGCGGCATGGACGGCGAACCTAGGCCGCGCCCACCGCATGGTCCGCGCGGTACGCACGGGGGTCATGCACATCAACACCTATGGCGGAGCGGATGGCACTGTGCCGCTGGGAGGCGTGGGGCAGTCTGGCAATGGTGCTGACAAGTCCCTGCATGCCATCGAGAAATATGTGAACCTCAAGACCGCGTGGATCAAATTATGAGCGACACCAAAACAATTCTGGTCATCGGGACCTATGACACCAAAGATGATGAGTTGGGGTATCTCGCCGGCGTGATCCGCGATCAGGGCGGGCGGGTCGTGACCATGGATGTGTCGGTGCTCGGGGATCCATCCCAGCCCACGGACTACTCCAAACATGATGTGGCCGCCGAGGGCGGAAGCTCAATCCAGGCAGCCATCGACAGTGGCGATGAAAACCACGCGATGCAGATCATGGCCAAGGGTGCGAGCCTGTTGGCCGCGCGTTTACACGCCGAGGGCAAATATGACGGGATTATCGTGCTGGGCGGCACGATGGGCACCGATCTGGCGCTGGATGTGGCGTCTGCCCTTCCGCTTGGGGTGCCGAAGTACATCGTGTCCACAGTTTCGTTCTCTCCGTTGATCCCTGCCGAACGGCTGGCGGCTGATACACAAATGATCCTCTGGGCTGGCGGGCTCTATGGGCTCAATTCTGTGTGCAAGGCATCTCTGTCGCAGGCTGCGGGCGGGGTCCTGGGCGCGGCCAGAGCCGTGCAAAGGCCGGATCCCGACAAACCGCTGATCGGGATGACCTCGCTGGGCACCTCGGCTTTGAAATATGTGATCCCTCTGAAGCCTGCGCTGGAAGAGCGTGGATTTGAAGTGGCCGTGTTCCATGCGACTGGCATGGGCGGGCGCGCTTATGAAAGTCTCGCCGAGCAGGGGGCCTTTGCCTGTGTCTTTGACTTCTGCACGCAAGAATTGGGCAACCACGTACATGGCTCTAACATCTCGGCCGGGGCGGATCGTTTGACCAACGCCGGAGCCAGCGGGACGCCGCAAATCGTGGCGCCGGGATGCTATGACTTGGTGGACGTCGTTGGATGGCAACCCATCGACAGCAAATGGGATGCGCATATGAAACATGCGCACAACCGCTTGATCACCTCGATTGTCCTGCAAGCGGATGAAACCAAACGCGTCGCGCGCGCGCATTGCGAACAATTGGCAAAGGCCACAGCACCGACAGCATTGATCCTTCCGGAACACGGGCTGGGTGAGTGGGACCGCGAAGGCGCTGATTTGTATAACCCCGATGGTCTTTCCGCGTTTCTGGCCGAATTCGAAACGCATGTCCCTGACACCGTAGCGACCCACCGCCTACCTTGTCACATCAACGATGCGGCCTTCGCAGACAAGGCGCTCGAGATTTTCGACGGCTGGCGCGCCGATGGGACAATCAATGTCTAGGTCTGTGCCCCCGGGTCCAGCCGGGTCAGCAGATCGAGAAGGGTCTCATAGTCTTGGTCACCCAGCGTTTCCTTAAAACCCGCCACGATCATCGCCGCCTGCGGCGCATGGTCGTCGATGATTTTCTGACCCATGGCGGTGATTTCGATGAACTGTCGGCGTCGGTCTTTGTCATCACGGGTTTGAGTGACGAAGCCTTTGTCGCGTAAGGTCGCGGCGATCCGTGTCAAACTGGGAAACAACAGGCTCGATCGGTCCGCAAGGGTCTTGGTATCCATCCGGCCAAATTCGGCCAACACGCGCAACACGCGCCACTGCTGTTCTGTGATACCGGTCTCCGACAGCATTTCACGGATAGGGGACATCACCCCCTCGCGGGCGCGAATGAGTGCGATGGGGAGGGATCGGTTGGTTGGCGGGATCGATTTGGTCATGAAACCTGATGTGCTCTTACGGTGAAGTATTGACAACCACTATGTCCGCTACTTAACTTGGCAACAATTAACATGTTAAGGAAATGACATGCCGCACTTTCAGATCGATTATTCCGGCAACCTTGAGGATGTCGTGGATATGAGCGCGCTGTGCGAAGCGATCAGAGCGGCGGCGGCTGAGGTTGAGACCTTTCCAACCGCTGGTATCCGCGTGCGCGCCACCCGAGTGGATCACGTTGCGATGGCGGATGGAGATGCAAAGCACGGATTTATCGACCTAAGCGTGCGGCTGCGCGAAGGGCGGACGGATCAGGTCAAGCAACACGCCATCGCTTGCATCTTTGCCGCCCTCAAAGACTTCATGGCCCCTGCGATGGAAACACGGTCTATCGCCCTATCGGCCGAGATGCGCGACATTGATGCCGCGCTTTCACCCAAATTCGGAAACGTCCGCGACCATATGGAGGACAGCGCATGAGCGTTCTTGACGACAACAATGCAAAACTTGATGGCTATCTCGCGCGGTTCCGCGAGACCGGTATTCAGAACCGCATCGCGGGCGCGGATGCGGCAGGTTCAATGGGGGTGTTTCAAACCACCTCGCCGGTCGACATGTCGGTAATCTGCGATGTGGCCCATGGTGCTGCCGCCGACATTGATCAGGCCGCGAATGCGGCGCATGACGCCTTTGCCGCGTGGCGCGATATGCCTGCGGGCGAGCGCAAGAAGATCCTCATCCGTATTGCCGAAGGGATCGAAGTCCGCGCCGAAGAGATCGCACTGTGCGAATGCTGGGACACGGGCCAGGCCTATAAGTTCATGTCCAAGGCCGCCCTGCGTGGGGCCGAGAACTTCCGCTATTTCGCCGATCAGGTTGTGCAGGCGCGCGATGGTCAGCATCTGAAATCACCAACGTTGATGAACATCACCACCCGTGTGCCGATTGGGCCGGTAGGGGTCATCACCCCGTGGAACACACCGTTTATGCTGTCCACATGGAAGATTGCGCCAGCTTTGGCGGCAGGCTGTACGGTGGTTCACAAACCGGCCGAAGCCTCGCCGCTGACCGCCAGACTACTCGTGGAAATCGCTGAGGCTGCTGGCCTGCCGCCCGGCGTGCTGAACACCGTCAACGGCTTTGGCGAAGGTGCCGGTAAGGCGCTGTGCGAACATCCCAAGATCAAAGCCATCGCCTTTGTCGGCGAAAGCCGCACGGGCAGCCTGATCACCAAACAGGGGGCCGACACGCTCAAGCGGAACCACCTTGAACTGGGGGGCAAGAACCCGGTCATCGTGTTTGATGATGCAGATCTCGACCGCGCCCTCGATGCGGCGATCTTCATGATCTATTCAATCAACGGCGAGCGGTGCACGTCGTCCTCGCGGCTTTTGGTGCAGGATACCATCAGCGAGGAATTCGAAGCCAAGCTGATCGAACGGGTCAACAACATTCGCGTGGGTCACCCGCTGGACCCGGCAACGGAAATCGGCCCGCTTGTGACCGAAGAACATTTCAACAAAGTCACCAGCTATTTCGACATCGCCAAACAGGACGGCGCCACGGTTGCAGCCGGGGGCGAAGTTGTGGGCGATGAAGGGTACTTCGTCCGTCCCACCCTGTTCACCCAGGCCCACAACAAGATGCGCATCGCGCAGGAAGAGATCTTTGGCCCTGTTCTGACGTCAATCCGGTTTTCGACCGAAGAAGAGGCGCTGGAGATGGCCAATGACACCGCCTATGGCCTCACGGGTTATGTCTGGACCAACGATCTGACCCGCGCCTTGCGGTTTACCGACAAGCTGGAGGCAGGGATGATCTGGGTGAATTCCGAAAATGTCCGCCACCTGCCCACTCCATTTGGTGGCGTCAAAGCCAGCGGCATCGGCCGCGATGGCGGGGACTGGTCGTTCGAATTCTACATGGAACAAAAGCACATCGGCTTTGCCACCGGTCAGCATAAAATCACGAAACTGGGCGCGCTCAAGTAGCGACGCGATAGCGAATAGAAAAGGGAGCACTCTGATGCCCGTACCTGCGCCAAACCTATACCCCGATTTCAACACGATCCGGCTCAGCCACGTCTGCCTGAACGTCAAAGACCTCGCCGCATCGCGCAAGTTCTACACCGATATCCTTGGCCTGCAGGTCACCGACGAAAGCGAGAGCCACGTCTATCTGCGCGCCATGGAAGAACGGGGCCACCACTGCGTGATCCTGCAGAAGTCCGACCAGCCGGGCACGGTAGAAGTCATGGGTTTCAAGACCTTTGACGAGGCGGACCTCGACAAGGCGGAGACCTATTTCAAGTCCAAAGGCCGACCAACCGAGTGGGTCGAGCGCCCGTATCAGGGCCGCACGCTACTGACGTCAGACAACATGGGCATCCCGCTGGAATTTTATCACAAGATGGACCGGCTGGAGCCCATTCATCAAAAATACGCGCTCTATCGCGGGGTCAAACCGCTGCGGATCGACCATTTCAACTGCTTTAGCCACGATGTTGATGCGTCGGTCGATTTCTATTCCGACTTTGGCTTCCGTGTGACCGAATACACCGAAGATGAAGAGAGCAAAAAACTCTGGGCCGCATGGATGCACCGCAAAGGTGGCGTGCATGACATGGCCTTTACCAGTGGGACCGGCCCGCGCATGCACCATGTGGCGTTCTGGGTGCCAACGCCGCTGAACATCATCGACCTGCTGGACCTGATGGCGACGACTGGCTACGTGGACAATATCGAACGCGGCCCCGGACGGCATGGGATTTCCAATGCGTTCTTCCTCTATATCCTTGACCCCGATGGCCACCGGATTGAGATTTATTGCTCGGATTATCAGACGGTTGACCCCGATCTTGAGCCCATTAAGTGGGACCTCAAGGACCCCCAGCGCCAAACCCTCTGGGGCGCGGCTGCACCGGAAAGTTGGTTCAAGCACGGGACGCAGTTTGTGGGCGTCGACCTCAAGGATCCTGAATTGAACGCCAGCCCGATCATCGCGCCATGACCCTGACCTTAAAGAATCCGTCGCTGTTGCGGCAGGCCGCCCGTGTGGGCACCCGCTGGATCGCCGCAGACGGTCAAGGGGTCGCCGTCACCAACCCAGCCACCGGTGATGTGCTGGGCCATGTCCCCAAGTTGGGGCGGGTAGAGACGCAAGAGGCGATCGAAGCGGCCCAAACCGCCCAAGAGGCGTGGGCCGCGCGCACGGCAAAGGATCGAAGCGCGGTTCTGCGCCGTTGGTTCGATCTTATGATGGAAAACCAGTCTGATCTGGCCCAAATCCTGACGGCGGAACAAGGCAAACCCCTGGCCGAAGCGGCGGGGGAAATCGCATATGGCGCATCCTTTATCGAGTGGTTCGCCGAAGAAGCCCGGCGCGCCTATGGCGACATCACGCCCGGCCATGCGCCCGACAAACGGATCTTGTCGGTCAAGCAACCCATCGGCGTTGTCGCGGCGATCACGCCATGGAACTTCCCGAACGCCATGATCACGCGCAAGGCAGGACCCGCCTTTGCCGCCGGTTGCGCCATGGTGCTAAAGCCTGCGGGCCAAACGCCGTTTTCAGCGATTGCACTGGCGGTGCTGGCCGAAGAAGCAGGGTTGCCCGAAGGGTTGTTTTCGGTCCTGACCGGCTCTGCTCGCGAAATTGGGTCGGCCATGACCGACAGCCCCGTCGTGCGCAAACTGACCTTTACCGGGTCCACTGAGGTCGGCGCGCAGCTCTATGCCCAATGTGCGCCGACGATCAAGAAGCTCGGGCTCGAACTGGGCGGGAACGCACCCTTCATCGTGTTCGATGACGCCGACCTTGATGCGGCTGTCGAGGGTGCTGTGATCGCGAAATTCCGCAACAACGGGCAAACCTGTGTCTGTGCGAACAGAATTTACGTTCAATCGGGGACCTACAACGCTTTTGCAGACAAGCTGGCGGCCAAGGTCGCGGCTTTGCCCACGGGCAACGGATTTGACGAAGGCGTGATCTTTGGCCCGCTCATTGACGATGCAGCCGTGACCAAGGTGACGGACCACATCTCGGATGCGACAGCCAAAGGAGCCAAGGTGATCCATGGCGGCTCACCCCATGCCCTTGGCGGGACCTTCTTTGAGCCGACGATCCTTACAGATGTGACAGCCGACATGGCCGTCGCCACCGAAGAAACCTTTGGCCCGGTGGCCCCTCTGTTCCGGTTTGACACCGAAGCAGAGGTCATTGCCGCAGCCAATGACACCGAGTTCGGTTTGGCCTCTTACTTCTACAGCCGTGACCATGCGCGCGTCTGGCGCGTGTCCGAGGCGCTGGACTATGGCATGGTTGGCGTGAACACGGGTCCGATTTCAACCGCCGAGGCCCCGTTTGGCGGGGTCAAAATGTCCGGTCTGGGCCGCGAAGGATCGCGCCACGGGCTCGATGATTTCCTTGAACTGAAATACATCTGCATGGGTGGGATCGAGGACGCTTAAGCAATGGACTGGGAGGACCATCCGATGAAATTTGCAACATACACAAGCGGCGGAAAAACATTCTACGGCGCCGTTACCGAGGCTGGCATGATCGCCCTGAACGATGCCTTCGCTCAGTGGCCCACATTGTTTGACGCCGTGCAGGCCGGCGGCCTTGCTGACCTTGGCGCAGCGGCAGAGGGACAATCCGTCACCCACACCGATTTTCAATATGAGATGGTTTTACCCAATGCCCGCCGCATCCTGTGTGTGGGCGTGAACTTCCCGGACCGAAATGCGGAATACAAAGACGGGTCCGAGCAGCCGAAATACATGTCGCTCTTTCCGCGTTTTGCCAGCGGGTTCACAGGGCATGATTGCCCGCTGGTCCGCCCTCCGGAAAGCCCGCAGTTGGACTACGAAGGCGAGGTGGCCATTGTGATCGGTAAAGGCGGCCGCCGCATTGCGCAGGCCGATGCCTATGACCATATCGCGGCTCTGACGATCTGCAACGAAGGCACGATCCGTGACTGGGTCCGGCACGCGAAATTCAATGTTACCCAAGGCAAAAACTGGGACAATTCGGGGGCGATTGGCCCATGGCTTGTGCCCTTTACCGACGCGGCCCAGTTGGACGACGCCCGCATCATTACCCGCGTCAATGGCGAGGTGCGGCAAGACGATGTTCTGTCCCGCATGATGCACCCGATCCGGCGCGAGATTGAATACATCTCGACCTTCATGACGCTGCAGCCCGGCGATATCATCGTCACCGGCACGCCTACTGGGTCCGGCGCGCGACTGGACCCGCCGCAATTCCTGAAACCCGGCGACGTGGTCGAGGTTGAGGTGAACACCATCGGCACATTGCGCAATACGATTGAGGACGAGCAGCTATGACGCCCCAAGATCACGCCCAAGCCGCCGCCGACCTTTTGCAAGCCGAAGCGACTGGCGAACAGATCGGCCTGTTGACCAAGCGCCATCATGAGATGGGGATGGATGATGCCTATGCCGTGCAAAACGCCATCTACCGCGCCAAGCTGGACCAAGGGCGATCTGTGGTGGGGTGGAAAATCGGGCTTACGTCCAAGGCCATGCAATATGCGCTGAACATCGACATCCCGGACAGTGGCATCCTGTTCGACGACATGGTGTTTGACCATGGCGCGACGGTGCCCAAGGGGCGTTTCATCCAACCACGGATCGAGGCGGAAATCGCCTTTGTGATGAAATCACCCATCGGCGGCGCAGATGTGACCCGCGACGACGTGATTGCGGCGACAGACTATGTCGCGCCCTCCATCGAAATCCTCGACACGCGCATCCTGCGCATCGACCCTCAGACCAAGGCGACGCGCACTGTCTATGACACGATCAGCGACAATGCTGCCAATGCGGGGATCGTTCTGGGGCCAGAGCGTCATCCGATTGATGCCTTTGACCTGCGCTGGGTCGGCGCGATCACGTCCCGAAATGGCGAGGTTGAGGAAACCGGCCTAGGGGCAGGGGTGCTGAATGATCCGGTTGAAAGTGTTGTCTGGCTGGCCCGCCGTATGGCCCAATATGGCCAAAGTATTGAACCGGGTCAGATCATCCTGTCGGGCAGTTTCATTCGTCCGATAGAATGCCCATCAGGCGCCGAGATTCATGCTGACTTCGGCCCCTTCGGCACTGTTGATATCAGCTTTGCCTGAGAGGAGCACCAATGCCCGCACCGCATAATCCATTCAAAGCCGCCATCGCCAAAGGAGAGCTGCAACTGGGCTGCTGGCTTGGGCTGGCCGATCCTTACATTGCCGAAATCAGCGCAGGGGCCGGTTTTGATTGGCTGCTGATTGACGGTGAACATGCGCCCAATGATCTTCGGTCCATCACGGCGCAGCTGCAAGTGATCGCCGGACGCGGCAGCCATGCCATGGTGCGCCCACCCATCGGCGAGACGTGGATCATCAAACAACTGCTGGACGCAGGCGCCCAATCCCTGCTGATCCCCATGGTCGAAAGTGGCCCACAGGCGCAGGCGCTGGTCGATGCCGTCACCTATCCGCCCCACGGCGTGCGCGGTGTGGGGTCGGCCCTTGCCCGCGCCTCGGACTTTGCCGCGATTGGCGATTACCTGACCACAGCGCGAGAGCAGATTTGCCTGCTGGCACAGGTCGAAAACCAAAAGGGCATGGACGCTTTGGACGACATTCTGGCGGTCGAGGGGCTGGACGGTGTGTTCATCGGCCCATCCGATCTGGCCGCGGATATGGGATATATCGGCAAGCCCGGGCAGGCCGAGGTCAAAGCGAGGGTTCTGGACGCAATCCAGCGGATCGTCGCGGCGGGCAAGGCGGCGGGCATCCTGACGCTGGATAAAGAGTTACAGGCGCAATGCCGCGCCTTAGGCGCTACTTTCGTCACGACGGAGATCGATGTGACGCTCTTCGCCCGCAATATGCGGACATCCGCGGCGGACGCGGCAAAGCGGCTCAAGTAGCCGAGCGACGTTTCGGGGAAAAGGCGGGGCTGATGCCCCGCTTTCCTAGTTTTGTTCGATCATGAAGTGGTCAAAAAACGCTGCCAGCTCTTCATGCTCCGTGATCGGCAGGATGTTCGCCACATGCTGATCCGGTCGCACCACCACCATAAGGCCACCGTTGCGTGTGGAAATGACCTCATCGTCCACGACATAGCCATACGGCAACATCTGAAAGAGGCTCATTTCATCCTTGCGCCAGCTCGGTTCGATCAACGAGCGGGCAAGGGTCCACAAATCCTGTGCAGCAGGCTTAGGCACTATAGTAATCTCCCCCATGATGCTGGCGGTTTTTGGTGCGCGGAGTTTTGGAAAGGGTTACGGACAGGACGCGGAAGAAAGCCGGTTCCCATTCGTAAAAGAGGCGAAGCCCGGTGTAGAAAACAAAACCCGCAATGATTGCTGGCGCTATCCCGAACATGAAGAACGACAGCATTGTCATCCCGAGGATCACCAGCAGATAGATCACGGGTAGGCCGCCCCATTCTGCGGGGCGGCTCAGGCCGCGAAAGACCGTATTGCGGCGCGGCATCAATCAGGCTCCGATGAACGTATCAGCGAGGCCGATAACAGCACCGACGACGATAGCGATTACAGGGCCTTTCAACGAACCCCAGCCGAACACGTAGGCGAGACAGCCCCAGATGAAGCCGACAGCGGCAAGGCTGACGCCAACGACCTTCGAGTCGGCCAGCGTTTCGTTGATGAAATCGCCAATGGCATCTTGCAGCCAGCCAGCAGAGGCCGGTGCAGCACTGACGACAATCAGAGCCAGCGCGAAGAACGCGGTCTGTTGGATGAAGTGGGTTTTGTTCATGAGGAAGTGCTCACTTTGCTTAGGATGATCCGCACGTAGTTGCGGGTTTCGGTGAAGGGGGGGACGCCGCCATATTCGACGACGCGGTGAGGCCCGGCGTTGTAGGCGGCAAGCGCCAGCTTCCAGGTTCCGAACGCGTGGTACTGCGCCGCCAAATAGCGGGCACCACCGTCGAGATTTTCTGCGGGGTTCTTTGGGTTCACGCCCAGGTTTTTTGCCGTTCCCGGCATGAGCTGCGCGAAACCGATTGCACCCTTGGGCGACCGGGCATCAGCCCGATACCGGCTTTCCTGCCAGACCAGCGCCATGAAAAGCTCAGCCGGAATGTCATGCCGGTCTGCCGCTGCATGGATTTCTTTGACGATCCGCTCCTGCGACCAACCACCCGAGGCGTTGCGAGGTCGCGGTGCTTTACCCGCAATCTCGATCTTTGCTGTCCGCTTGGCCTTGGGTGCTTCGGGCTGTTCTTCAAGCGTGTATTCACGCATCCGGATCGGACGAACGACGCCATCAACGATTTCTGCCCGCGCACCGTTCAGAAACACACTGCCATCGGGCTCGTATTCGATGACCTGGGCGGTAACGCCGGTTCCGACGAGCGCAAACAAAGACCAAATGGCGTTGAGCTGGCGTCCGTTTTCAGTGAAGATTTTGGAAAAGCTGCTCACGAGTTCGCTCTCACAAATAGGTCAGCAAAATTTACATAATTACTATTATGTGATTCGGTATTGGATCATCTGAGCAGCAAGAAATTGGATGCCGGGACACAGCACTGAGCCTTTCGCGGGCTTCGTAGGCAGCCAGCGTTCAGCTCGGATCAATCAGCCTGAAGGTCTGACCAAAGTGTAAAGCCTCGGAACCAGATTGTTCTGGCTCCGGGCCTGACGGCCCTTCGCATTGCTCAGAAAGCAATCATCCAACAGAT
>NZ_JBXWMW010000021.1:0-38413 GCF_059610045.1 Ruegeria sp. YTSA168 | reverse complement strand
CGTCTTGTGCGGCCCATATTCCTTGGGAGCGTCACGCCAACGCAACCCATTGCGATTGATGAAGATAATACCGCTCAAAACACGTCGATCATCAACCCTCGGCTTGCCATGGCTCTTCGGAAAATAAGGCTGAAGGCGCGCCATCTGTTCGTCAGTCAGCCAGAATAGATTGCTCATGATATACCCCTGAAACTCAGGGGCTTGAATCACGCAGCCGAAATGGCGGCAACCAAATTAATGGGTCCAGAACCTAGGCCTTGCGAATCAATCGATCGAGCATCTCGAATTTCTGATTTATGAACTCAAGCACACGGTTCGATGAGGCCGTCATGCTTCGGGCCCTTAGCGTAACGCAACCCAAGTGGCGATCGGGATCACCAATCTTTATTGGAAGTGCTGTCAGAGTTTTTTGCCGTTGCATCATAAAGACCACCGAATAGGGTAAAACGGTTAAGGAATCTGAACCCGTCAGAACATTCACAACCGCACTCAAAGATCCGCCCGTGAAACTGATTTTGAGGTCGCGCATACCGATACCGTCCAGCGTGTTTCGCAAATCACGAAACAGCGGGCTATTTGCAGGTGGCGCGATCCAGGAATACTCGGTGATATCTTCCAGCTTCACCTCTTTTTTGCGCGCCAATGGGTGCCCAACACGGCACGCAATGACGTTTCGACCAGGCAGGATTTGACGAAACTCGTACTCATCAGACACGTCTGCCGGACGCATAGGGAGAATGGCCAAGTCCAGAGTTTCAGAGGATAACTGAGACAAAAGTTCTGTGGGGTATCCGTAGGATTGGTCGATCCGAACATTGGGATACTCGGCCTGAAACTCTGCAATCACGTTCGAGATAACACCGTCCATAAAGATCGGCGTACCCGCAACCCGCACCGCACCGGCAATGCCCTGCCGGTGCTCGTCTACAACACGACTTGCATGGCGACCCGCGCTCAGGATTCTTTGACCTTCCTGAGCCAGCGCAAGACCAAGCTCAGTGGGTTGCAAAGGTCTTCGGGTCGGCAGGAATAAGGGCTCTCCCACCCTGTCCTCCAAGAGAGAGACGCTTCTGGAGATACTGGGTTGAGATTTCCCAAGTAAAGCAGCGCCTTCGGTCAATCCTCCGGCCTCGACAATAGCCGCAAGAATTTCGAGATGTCTTGGATCCAGCTTCATAACTCAAAGTTATATTGATGGTCGTTAATTCGATCAAGAGTGCTGTCTTCGCCTGCTAGCGTTTCCACCAGACCCGCAATCCATCGCTTGTCAGGAACGCGCCCAATGGCTCTCAGCACCACCAGCATCAATGGCCAGAAAGTCCGGTTCGGCGCAGGTTTGCGCAACGACATCTGCACGGAGTTGGCGGAGCTGGGATCGAACAAGGCGCTGATCCTATCGACGCCTCAGCAAGTCGATATGGCAATGGAGCTTGCAACAACTGTTGGGGATCGTGCTGCAGGTGTCTTCAGCCGGGCAACGATGCACACCCCTGTCGGCGTGACCGAAGAAGCGGTTGAACACGCGTTGTCTGTCAAAGCCGACAGCATTGTCTCTATCGGTGGAGGTTCGACGATTGGCTTAGGCAAGGCGATTGCCCTTCGGACCTCTTTGCCACAAATCGCCATCCCGACAACATATGCCGGCAGCGAGGCAACTCCGATCCTGGGCCAGACTGAGGATGGCATCAAGACTACCCTGACAGACCAGAAGGTTCTGCCGCGCGTGATTCTGTACGACCCCGAACTTGTCGCGTCATTGCCGCCCGCAATGACCGTGACCAGCGCCTTGAACGCCATGGCTCATGCAACTGAGGCGCTTTATGCCAAGGATCGTACGGATCAGACCACGGAATTGGCGATCGACGGCCTGAAGGCGTTTGCAGAAGGCCTGCCGACCGTTGTGGCAAACCCCGGCGACCTGAAAGCCAGAGAAGAAACGCAGCGCGGTGCATGGGCCTGCGGCACTGTGCTTGGTCTGGTTGGAATGGCGTTGCATCACAAGCTTTGCCATACGCTGGGTGGGTCCTTCAATCTGCCGCACGCGGAAACCCACGCGGTCATTCTGCCCCATGCCATCGCCTACAACGAGGCGGGTGTACCGGAGCTGCTGGCCCCGGTGTCAGATGTTCTCGGCGGTTCTGGACCCGGGCAAGCCCTTTGGGATTTTGCCAAATCCATGGGCGCACCAATTGCTCTCAAAGACTTTGGTCTTTCAGAGGCCGATCTGGATCGCGCCACCGAAATCGCACTCAAGAACCCGTATTGGAACCCGCAGCCGGTCACTGCTGATGGGCTGCGGGCGCTTCTTCAAAACGCTTGGGCGGGCAACGCCCCAAACGTTTGACTTCACCGTGTCAAGGGAGGGACACATGATCACACGACGCAAATTGCTGCAATCCAGCGCCGCAACCGGCCTCGGCTTGGCCGCCGGCACGCTCGCGGCCCCCGCTATCGCTCAGAGCGCCAAGATCAAGCTGGGCTATGTCAGCCCGCAATCAGGTCCTCTTGCTGCCTTCTCTGAGGCCGACAAGTTTATTCTCGACAATTTCGCCGCGTCCGAGGCCGGTGTGAATTTCGAAGTCATCGTCAAAGACAGCCAGTCGAACCCGAACCGCGCCGCAGATGTCGCAGGCGAGTTGATCGTGGACGATGAGATTGACTTAATGCTGGTCGCTTCGACACCCGAAACGACCAACCCGGTTGCCTCGACCTGTGAGGCCGAGGAAGTGCCTTGTATCTCCACTGTTGCCCCGTGGCAGCCGTGGTTTATCGGCCAGCAGGGCAATCCCGGCGATCCAGCTAGTTGGGAGCCATTCTACTACGCCTATCACTTCTTCTGGGGCCTTGAGGACGTGATCTCGGTCTTCACGGCGATGTGGGGCCAATTGGAGACCAACAAGCAGGTCGGTGCATTGTTCCCGAATGACGGTGATGGCAATGCTTGGGGCGACCCGAATGTGGGCTTCCCGCCGGTTCTATCCGAGTTGGGATATAGCCTGACAGATCCCGGACGGTACCAGAACCTGACGGACGACTTCTCGGCCCAAATCAACGCATTTCGCCAAGCGAATGTCGAAATCGTAACTGGCGTCCCGATCCCGCCTGACTTCACCACCTTTTGGAGCCAGGCCAAGCAGCAAGGTTTTACCCCCAAGGCGGCGAGCATCGGCAAAGCCATCCTGTTCCCGCAGGCTGTCGAAGCTTTGGGTAACGCAGGCAATAACCTGAGTTCCGAAGTGTGGTGGTCACCGACGCATCCGTTCTCATCGTCGCTGACCGGCGCGAGTTCGGCGGAACTGGCGCAAGGCTACACAGCCGCCACAAGCCGCCAATGGACCCAACCCATCGGCTTTGTGCACGCGCTGTTTGAAATGGCCGCCAACGTCATGGGACGTGTTGAGGACGCAGGTGATGGCGATGCCGTAGCCGAGGCTATAGCTGCCACGCAGCTGGACTCGATTGTTGGCCGTATCGCCTTTGATGGTGCGGGCTTGCCACCCTTCGCTGCGCAGAACGTTGCGAAAACGCCCTTGGTCGGGGGGCAGTGGAGGCTGCTCGACAATGGCAGCTATGACCTCGTGATCGTCGACAACTCTTCGGCGCCCGAGATCCCGACCGCGGGTGTGATGGAAGAAATCTCCTGATCGCAACGACAACAACGCCCCGGACCCTGTCCGGGGCAGGAACTCCGGTATGACCATACTTTCGCTCAAAAACGTCTCAAAAAGCTTCGGTGCGCTCACCGTCACTGACGATGTCAGTTTTGATGTCGCGCAGGGGCAGGCCCTTGGGATCATTGGCCCGAATGGGGCGGGCAAGTCGACGCTGTTCAATCTGATTACCGGCAACCTGACCTCAGATGCTGGATCAATCCATTTCGACGGGGCTGACGTGACGCGCGTGCCGCCGATGCAGCGCTGCTTGTCGGGCATAGGGCGTTCGTTCCAGATCCCTCAGCCGTTTGATCATCTGACGGTGTTCGAAAACCTGCTGGTGGCCGCGACGCACGGGCAGAGTAAATCCGAACACGAGGTCGAACAGGACTGCGCCCGTATTCTTGAGCAAACGGAGTTGCTGGATGTGGCCAATGACACGGCCGGAGGATTGCGGCTGTTGCAACGCAAGCGGCTGGAGTTGGCCCGCGCGATGGCAACCAATCCCAAGCTGTTGCTTTTGGACGAGATTGCCGGGGGGCTGACCGACGCGGAATGCACCGCGCTGATCAACACGATCAAGGGGCTGCACAGCAGTGGCGTGACGATCATCTGGATTGAACACGTTCTGCATGCGCTCACTTCGGTCGTCGAACGCCTGCTGGTTCTGGATTTCGGCAAGGTCATCGGCCTCGGTGATCCGGACGAAATCATGAACAGCCGGGAAGTCAAAGAAATCTATCTGGGGATCGAAGTCTGATGAGCCTGCTAGAGACCCACGCACTGACCGCCCATTATGGCGATTTCCAAGCCCTGTTCGGCGTGGATATCCATCTGAACGAAGGCGAAACCGTTGCCATCATCGGTGCAAACGGGGCCGGGAAATCGACCCTCATGCGCTCAATCTCGGGCGTTCTGACCAACGGGTCCGACCAAGTACGCTTTGATGAGCAACCCATAGGAGATCTGGCCGCAGACCAAATTATGGCGCGCGGAGTGGCCATGGTGCCCGAGGGGCGTCGGCTGTTTCCTTCCCTAAGCGTCGAGGAAAACTTGCTGATCGGCACCTATGGCCGCAAGGTATCTGGCCATTGGTCTTTGCAAACAATCTACGACCTGTTCCCGATCCTGAAAGAGCGCCGGAACCATCCAGGCACGGCCCTATCTGGCGGACAGCAACAGATGGTTGCAATCGGCCGCGCGCTAATGAGCAACCCCCGTGTTCTGCTCTGTGACGAGATCAGCCTTGGCCTCGCGCCGGTGGTCATCAAAGACATCTACGATGCCGTCCCCCGCATTCAGGAAGCCGGAGCCAGCCTGATCGTGGTGGAGCAGGACATTGGCCAGGCGATGAAAGTCACGGATCGCGTCTACTGCATGATGGAGGGTCGCGTCACGCTGGAAGGCACCGCCGAGACGCTCAGCCGTGAGGCCATTCATGACGCCTATTTCGGAGGAGCCGCCGCATGATCTGGATCGACACTATCATTCAGGGCGTTTTGTTGGGCGGGCTCTATGCGCTTTTTGCAGCTGGGCTGAGCCTTGTGTTCGGGATCATGCGCTTGGTCAATCTGGCCCATGGCGATCTGATCGTCTTTGCCGCCTATCTGATCCTTCTGCTGGTCTCGCTGCTTGGGCTCTCTCCGTTTCTGGCGGCAATCATTGCCGCGCCGATTATGTTTGGCGTCGGTTGGGCTTTGCAGAGGCACGTGCTGAACCGCGTTCTGGGGCCTGATATCCTGCCGCCTTTACTTGTGACATTCGGTCTGTCGGTCGTCTTGCAGAATGCTCTGCTCGAAGGGTTCTCAGCCGATAGCCAACGTTTGCCTGCGGGTGAGATTGCAACGGCGTCCGTTCAGATGGGCGGGCTGAACCTTGGCGTTCTTCCGCTGCTGACCTTTGCCTCTGCGATCCTTGTGATCGTCGGGCTCAACCAACTTTTTTATCGCACCGAACTGGGTCGGGCCTTCCGCGCAACCTCGGATGATGCGGTGACAGCGGGTCTGATGGGTATCCGGCCAGAACGTATCTTCGCCACTGCGACAGCCATCGCAATGCTCGTGGTGACCTTGGCGGCGCTCTATCTGGGTATGCGAGCGAACTTTGACCCGAACATCGGCCCAGCCCGCTTGATCTACGCCTTTGAGGCCGTGATCATTGGTGGCCTCGGCAGCCTGTGGGGCACGCTGATCGGGGGCATCATCATTGGCGTCGCTCAGACTGTCGGCGCAGCAATCAACCCCGAATGGCAAATCCTCGCTGGCCACCTGGCGTTTCTTATCGTGCTTCTGATCAAACCCAGAGGCCTGTTTCCAAGGGCGGTGGACTGATGGCTGATACCTCAATGTACCGAGTCCAAACTCAGACCCGCGCGTCCTACAGTGCCGGAGCCGTCTGCATCGCCCTAATCATCTTGTTCATCCTGCTGCCGACTTTTGCCAGCAGGGGGTTGATTCAAGACCTGTTTTTCATCTTCACCATGCTTGTACTGGCGCAATTCTGGAACTTGCTTGCGGGGTATGGTGGCCTTGTGTCTGTCGGCCAGCAAGCCTTCGTAGGCATGGGGGCCTACGCCATGTTCGGCGGCGTCATCCTTTGGGGTATGGACCCGGTTCCGGCGATCCTGCTGGGCGGCGTTGCAGCCCTGATTGTCGCCATACCCACGGCCTTCTTCGCCTTCCGCCTGCAAGGGGCCTATTTCGCCATCGGCACATGGGTCATCGCCGAGGTCATGCGCCTACTGGTGGCCCAATGGAAAGTGCTTGGCGGCGGCACCGGAACCTCTCTGCCGCGCACCGCGACACGCGAGATGTGGGCCACCGAATGGATCCAGACCACGTTTGATGTTCGCGGAGCGGCAGCGCGAGATATCCTGACCTACTGGCTGGCCTTGGCGCTGGTGATCGCAACGATTGCGGGTATCTACTGGCTGCTCAGAACAAAGCGCGGGCTGGCATTGGCTGCGGTACGCGACAATGTCGAAGCAGCGAAATCCGTCGGTGTGGATGCGGTGCGGATGAAATGGCTGGTCTACATGGTCTCAGCTGCTGGGACGGGACTGACCGGCGCTCTGATTTACGTTCAAAAGCTTCGGATTTCACCCGATGCGGCGTTTTCGGTCACCGACTGGACGGCTTATGTGATCTTCATCGTCGTGATCGGAGGCATCGGCACCATCGAAGGCCCGATCCTCGGCGTGCTGATCTTCTTCATCTTGCAAAGCCTGCTCGCTGATTACGGCTCCTGGTACCTCATGGTGCTCGGGCTGATCGGGATCGCCGTCATGCTCTTCGCACCGCGCGGCATCTGGGGGCTGATCTCTGAGAAAACCGGACTTCAAATATTCCCCGTGCGCCGTCGTTTGGTGGTTGGCGCGCAGTCGAACAAGGAGGATTGATCCATGAAAACACTTGCATTGACGGTCGCAGTCACAGCACTTGGAACTGGCGCATTTGCTGGCAGTTCCTTGCCGGGAATGACGGGCACAGACCACGTGGGATTTACAGTTCCGAGTGTCGATGAGGCTGTCACCTTCTTTCAGAACGTCATCGGTTGCAATGTGTTCTACCCGTTGGGACCGTTCTCGGGCGGTGAAAGCACTTGGATGGCGGACCACTTGAACGTGGACGCCAAGGCCGAGATACCGACGATGCGGCTGGTACGCTGTGGCAATGGCGCCAATTTCGAAATCTTCGAATACACCGCGCCGGATCAGGATACGAAGCTGCCGCGAAACTCGGATATCGGCGGGCATCACATCGCGTTCTACACCACCGATATGGAAAGTGCCGTCAGCTATTTGCAGGACAAGGGCATTCAGGTTCTGGGCAACCCGACAACTATGGCCGAAGGCCCAAGCGCTGGCGAGACCTGGGTCTATTTCCTTGCCCCCTGGGGCATGCAGCTGGAACTGGTCAGCTACCCGGACGGCAAAGCCTATGAGGCCGAATACGACGGCCGCCTTTGGGATCCGCGGTCCTGAGAAATTCAAAAACAAGGGAGAGAGCTTATGGCCACCATCACAACGGATGTCCTGATCATCGGGACCGGCCCGGCGGGGTCTGCAACGGCGGCTTTGCTGTCGAGCTATGGCGTCGAGAACATGGTCATCAACCGCTATCGCTGGCTGGCCAATACGCCGCGCGCGCATATCACCAATCAGCGCACGATGGAGGTTCTGCGCGACCTTGGTCACGAGGTCGAGGCCGAAGCCTATATGCACGCCGCGCACCAGGATCTGATGGGCGAAAACGTGTTCTGCGAAAGCCTCGCCGGTGAGGAAATCGGACGGATGAAAAGCTGGGGCAATCATCCTCTATCCAAGGCAGAACATCTGCTGTCCAGTCCGACAATGATGAATGATCTTCCACAGACGTTCATGGAACCGATCCTGTTTGGCACCGCCTGTCGCCGTGGGACTCAGGCACGCATGAGCACCGAATACTTGCGACATGAGCAAGACGCAGATGGTGTGACGACGACTTGTTTGGATCGTTTGTCGGGCGAAGAAATCACGATCCGGTCGAAATACCTGGTCGGCGCGGATGGGGGCAATTCTCTGGTTGCCGAACATGCCGGTCTACCATTCGAAGGTCAGATGGGCGTCGGCGGATCGATGAACATCCTGTTCCGCGCTGATCTCAGCAAATATGTCGCGCATCGGCCATCGGTCCTCTATTGGGTGATGCAACCGGGTGCGAATGTCGGTGGAATCGGCATGGGTCTGGTCCGCATGGTCCGCCCTTGGAACGAATGGCTCATTGTCTGGGGCTATGACATCAACCAACCAGCGCCCGAAGTTGACGAGGCCATGGCCACTCAGGTGGCGCGTCAGCTTGTCGGCGACCCCGAGCTTGAGATTGAACTGATCAGCGCCAACACCTGGACCGTCAACAATATGTACGCGACCCATATGCAAAAGGACCGCGTATTCATCATGGGCGATGCGGCGCACCGACACCCTCCGTCCAACGGGCTGGGGTCAAACACGTCAATTCAGGATAGCTTCAACCTCGCCTGGAAACTGGCCGCAGTCCTGAAAGGCCATGCCGGAGAGAACCTGCTGGATAGCTACAGCGAAGAACGCGCACCCGTGGCAAAGCAGATCGTTACACGGGCCAATCAATCCATCGGTGAATTCGGTCCCATCTTTGAGTCGCTCGGAATGGCCGAAGGTGTCGACCCAGAGGTCATGCAAAGCAACCTTGAGGCACGCTCCGGATCAACGCCTGAAGCTGCGGCACAAAGGCAGGCCATTCGCGAGGCGATCACCTTCAAGAAGTATGAGTTCGATGCGCATGGTGTAGAAATGAACCAACGCTACAACTCCTGTGCGATTGAAACGGATGGTCAACCCAATCCCGGTTTTGATCAGGATGCTGAGCTGCACTACCAGCCCACGACTTGGCCCGGCGCGCGCATCCCACATGTTTGGGTGTTTGATCATGATACTGGGAACAAACATTCAACTCTGGATTTGTGCGGTCGCGGAGAAATCACCGTCCTGACCGGGATTGGTGGCGAGGCCTGGGTAACAGCGGCTGAGACCGTTTCGAAAGAACTGGGCATGCCCATTCGCTGTCACGTCATCGGCCCGCGCCAGACCTATGTTGACCACACCGGGGATTGGGCGCGCGCGTCGGAGATTTCGGATAGGGGCTGTTTGTTGGTCCGTCCTGATCAACACGTGGCGTGGCGCTCAGCTGATATGGCTGCGGATGCCGAAGCCCAACTGCGTCGCGCGCTGACCACAGTACTTTCGCGATGAGCCAATCTGGAGCAAACTTATACAAGTCAGGAGGCCAAAATGGACTCGCATGAGATGGGATACTTCACCGAGGAAAACTCGGCCGAGGTCGTCACGGCACGCAACAAAAACGCAGAAAACGAACGGCTTAAGCAAGTGATGGAGGTCATCACGCGAAAGCTCCATGAAGCGGTTAAGGAAATCGAGCCGACGCAGCAGGAATGGTTCGAGGCGATCATGTTCCTGACCAAGGTCGGGCATATGTGCGATGACTGGCGGCAGGAGTTTATCCTTCTATCGGATGTTCTGGGCGTTTCGATGTTGGTGGATGCCGTGAACTCTCGCCGCCCAACCGGGGCCTCCGAGAACACCGTGTTGGGCCCGTTCCACGTAGGCGGCGCTCCGGAATATGATATGGGGCATAACATTTGTCTCGACCAAAAGGGCGAGGACATGGTGGTGCGGGGTCGTGTCACCGATGTGGACGGCAACCCGCTGGAAGGCGTCAAGATTGATGTCTGGCAAGCCAATGATGATGGGTTTTACGACGTGCAGCAGAAAGGTATTCAACCTGATTTTAACCTGCGCGGCGTCTTTACGACCGGTGCCGATGGGACCTATTGGTTCCGTGCGGTTCGGCCAAAGAACTATCCGATCCCAGATGACGGGCCGGTTGGCGATCTGTTGAAGCGTCTTGGTCGACACCCGTACCGACCGGCACACCTTCACTACATCGTTTCAAAAGACGGCTACGACGACCTGACTACGCATATTTTCGATCCCGATGATCAATACATCAATTCGGATGCGGTATTTGGCGTCAAAGAAAGCCTGATCGCCGAATTCAACCGGGTCGATGATCCGGCGCGATCTGCGGAAGTTGGCTTTGAAGGTCCCTATTGGGATGTCGAATTCGACTTTGTCCTCGCACCGAAAGAAGCGTGAAATGTCCGACCCCTGCATCATCTGCGTCGCAATAACCGGGTCCTTGCCAACCAAGGCCAATAACCCGGCTGTGCCTATATCAGTCGAGGAACAAGTCGAAAGCACACAGGCCGCTTTTGAGGCAGGGGCAGCCATCTGCCATGCCCATGTTCGAAATGATGACGAAACGCCTTCGAGCGACCCGGAAAAGTTCGCAAGGTTGAAAGAGGGGCTTGAGAAACACTGCCCTGGCATGATCATCCAGTTTTCGACAGGCGGGCGATCGGGGGCGGGCAAGACGCGGGGCGGCATGTTGCCGTTGCGACCGGATATGGCTTCGTTGTCGGTAGGGTCGAACAACTTCCCCACGCGCGTCTACGAAAACCCACCCGATCTTGTCGACTGGCTCGCGGCTGAGATGGCGACCTATGACGTCAAACCAGAGATCGAAGCCTTCGATCTGAGCCACATCCTGAAGGCGGCCGAGATGCACAAGAAAGGTCAAATCAAAGACACGCCTTATGTGCAATTTGTCATGGGTGTCAATAACGCGATGCCCGCGGATCGGGACGTATTCGATTTCTACGTGAAAACAGTTGACCGACTATTTCCGGGTGCGCCTTGGTGCGCTGCAGGCATTGGTGCGCAGCAGGAGGTTCTGAACCACTGGGCAATTTCGTCAGGTGGCCATGCGCGCACGGGTTTAGAAGACAACGTGCGCCTGGATCACAATACACTGGCACCATCAAACGCGGCGCTTGTAACGCGGACTGCAGAAATCTGTGAACAATACAATCGTCCGGTTGCCACAGCGGACCAGGCACGTAGTATCCTGGGCCTCTAGACCGGGTTTTGCGCAGGGTATGAAGCTCGCAAACCCGGTCGAAACGTCAGGTCGAAGGCTCGGCATTTCTATTGGGCAAGGTCTGCTCAAGTTCTGGCGTGATAGGGATATGCTCGGCGTCATCACCCGGTGGCAGTTTGAAGGGGCCATTGGCCCAATCCGCCGCTTTCCAAGACTCTTTGGCGTCTTCAATCCTGTCTCGTGACGATGAAACGAAATTCCACCAGATGTAACGCTCCTCGCTCAGGGTTGCCCCACCCAGCGCCATAAGACGAGCACCCTTCTCACCAGCCCGAACGCTGATTTTGTCACCGGGTCGAAAGACCATCATTTGCCCGGCTTCGAAGACGTCGCCAGCAATTTCAACCGACCCTTCAGTGACATAGATCCCACGGTCTTCCTGATCGTCCGGCAATGGAAAATGCGCACCCGGCGAAAGAATGACATCGACGTAAAACGTCTCGGATTGCATCGTCACGGGGCTGGATTTGCCATAGGCCGATCCGAGTATGAGCTTTGTTTGAATGCCCGTATCTTGAAGCTCCGGAAGCACTGCGTTCTTGTGGTGTTCAAAGTCCGGTGCCATGTCTTCGCGGTCTTTTGGCAACGCGATCCATGTCTGAATCCCGAACAACTTATTGCGCTTGGCCCGTGTTTCCGCGCTGGTGCGTTCGGAATGCGTTACGCCCTTGCCTGCAACCATCCAGTTCACTTCGCCCGGGTAGATCATCTGATGGGTGCCTAGGCTGTCGCGATGCTCAAACTCGCCATCATACAAATAGGTTACTGTTCCAAGACCGATATGCGGATGGGGGCGAACGTCTATGCCGCCTTCTGTGATGAACTCTGCCGGACCCATCTGGTCGAAAAAGATGAAAGGTCCAACCATCTGGCGTTCGGGCGCAGGCAAAGCACGCCTGACTTCAAAACCACCAAGATCACGGGCACGCGGAATAATCAAAGTCTCAATACTGTCAGCCGTGCTATTTGGGCACTCAGGGTTATGCGTGGGGTTCCAACTCATGCATTGGGTCCTTTGTCTGTAGTTGGGTCTTGCCAAATGCGCCGCCGGTCAAAGGAAATGACCGGCAGCATCCTTAGGTACCTACGTTTCCAGCGCGGCAGTGACGCGATCCGGAGTAAACGGCATGTGGCGCAGGCGCTTGCCTTGCGCGGCATAGAACGCGTTGGCAATGGCCGCGGGCACCATCGGCGTGCCGACCTCGCCAACACCTACAGGCGGCGCATCAACCTCTGCGACGTAGATCTCAATTTCTGGCATCTGCGACGCGCGTGTAATCTCGTAGTCCCAGAAGTTGCTCTGCACCACTTCACCGTTTTCGATGTCGATCTTTTCAGAAAGAGCCATCGAGATACCGAACACGATACCACCTTCGATCTGATTGAGCGCGTTGTCTGGCGTGACGATCAGGCCCGCATCGATTGCGGCCCAGAAGTTGGTGATCTGGATCTCTCCGCTATCCGCGTCAACTTCAACTTCCGCCACACCTGCGGCCATGGACGAACTGTAGCCTGCAAAAGAAAGCCCTAGGTTTCGATCACCCCGATTTTGCCAATCGGACATCTCGGCCACCTTCTCAAGCAGGTGTCGCCCACGCGGGTTTTCGGAAACAAGATCTAGCCGGAACTCCAACGGATCCCGCTTGGCTTGTTCTGCCAGTTCATCCATAAAACACTCTGCCGCAAAGGCCGTGTAGGACGCACCAATACCGCGATAGGGCGCAAGGCGGGCGTGCCGGTCCATTATCAGATGATCGGCGCGGAAATCTTTGATCCCATAGAACTTGCTCTCCGCACCCCGCATGGAGATCACATCGTTCGGGTTCACCGCATCCCAACGCAGCGGGTTGAAGAACCCAATGACCGTTGGTGTCGCGACCTTGTGATACCACCCATCCAGGTTACCGTCTGCCGTCAAGCCGGCCTCAAGTTTTTGAGCCGCCGCAGGGCGGAAGGTTCCCTGCTTAACGTCGTCTTCACGCGGCCAGATCACTTTGACAGGGCGTCCAACGGCCTTAGAGCACAGCACTGCATCGCGCACATAGTTCTGCATCAGCGCTGTGCGTCGCCCAAATCCTCCGCCCATTGTCATCATGTTCAGTCGAACGTTTTCGACTGGGATACCCAGCACCTCGGACACGGTGCGCGCGGTCCAGGACTGCGTTTGCGTGCCCGCCCAAACCTCTGCACCTTGCCCGTCCGCGTCGACATCAGCGACCGCCGCCATCGGCTCAATCTGAGCATGGTAGGCATAGTCCGACAGATAAAGCTGCGAATACTGGCGGTCTGCTTTACCAATGGCTGCAAGAGCGTCACCTTTCTCAGCCCAGGTTGCACCCGACGCGTCAGGAGCGCTGACAACGGCGGCGTATTCGGCCAGCGTCTCTTGGCTGTTTGAGGTACGGAAGGGTGAGGTGGTGGACCATTCGACCTCTAGCAAACCCCGTGCCCCCAAGGCAGACCACAGGCTTTCTGCCACCACGGCGACTCCGTCCGGCACCGTCACGATATCGATAACGCCCGGTACTTCGCGTGCGGCAGTGTCCTTGATGGAAAGCGGTACCTCGTCCTCGACTGGTGCGCGTAGGACCGCCGCATAGGCCATGTTGGGCACATCCACATCGATCGCGTATTCGGCCTGACCTGTGCTTTTGGCCGGAACATCGCGACGCGGAAGGTCTTGCCCGATGATCCGAAACGCGGATGGGTCTTTCAGCGGCACGGTCTCAGCGTCTGGTACCGTAACATCCCTTGAACCAAGCGCCGCCAATTCACCATAACCGGCCTGTTGGCCATCGGGACCCAAAACAACACTTGGTTCGGTCCTAAGGCTGGCTTTGTCCAAAGCCCATTCACGTGCTGCAATTTGCAGCAACACGTCGCGCGCCTGCGCGCCCGCCTTGCGCATCGGGTCAAAATAGAACTGCGTTCCGGTGCTGCCAGCCGTATATAGAACACCGCCAAACAGCTGATTTCCAAAGCGTCGATCATCAGCGTTTAACTGTTCGATCTCAACGTCTTCCCATGCAGCATCCAGCTCCTCAGCAAGGATTTGTGGCAGTGTGGAGTAGCTGCTTTGACCCATTTCGGTCGACGGGAAGACGATCCGGATGCTTCCATCGGCCCGGATCGTCAACCAGTGATTGACATCCAGAGTGCCAACAGCTGCCTCAGCCCGGACAGATGAGATCCCCCCCGCACCGATGAAAAATGTCAGTCCGGCAGCGCCTTGTAGAAATCCACGGCGGTTCATGGTCATAGTCATCTCAAACCTCCTTGGCTGCGCGTTCGATGGCTTTGAAAATTCGGTTGTACGTTCCGCATCGACAAAGGTTCGGGCTCATTTCATCGACGATTTCCTGTCGTGTCGGCGATGGATTGACCGCCAGAAGTGCCGCTGCGCGCATGATCTGACCCGACTGGCAATAGCCGCATTGTGCGACCTGTTCCTCGACCCAGGCCTTCTGAACAGGATGCGAGCCGTCTTTGGACAATCCTTCGATCGTCGTGACTTGCGCATCCTCCACATCGCTGACCGACATCTGACATGCGAAGCTGGCCACACCGTCCACATGCACCGTGCACGCCCCACACATGGCTGCACCGCACCCGTATTTCGTACCCTTGAGTTTGAGTGTATCTCGAAGGACCAGCAGCAGCATTTCGTCAGGGGGGTTATCAACCTCTACGGGTCGGCCGTTCAATTCGAATTTGATCATTTGGAACAGTCCTTGTGATGCCTGATGTTGAGGGGATCTTGCGGAGTGGATTTCGTCATGGCCTGATCATGGAGTGGTTTTGCTCGGAGCCGGTGACTGGGCGGACCATGGGCGTGACACGAACTTTCATTCCCGGTCGCAACGCTAGGTCGGGGTTTTCCAGATCTGCCCAGACACGTATTTTTCCGCTGTTTTCGTCGAACCAGACTGCCGATCCGGTGAGCCGAATTGCATCCGTCAGAACCTGACCGATCTCCGTTTCAACACGGAACCGGCCAGAATTTGATAACTCCTCTGAGCGAGTGTTGCTCGTGTTCAACCCTGAAACCCATTGGGCATAGGGAATCTCGAATACAACGCGCAAGCGGTTCAGATTTACGAGTTGAAACAGGGGCGGGTCGCCCGAATTGAACTCAACCAGCGAACCCGGTCCAACACGCGGGTCTTCGACATGTCCTGAGATCGGCGCACGAATGAGCGTGTCGTTGTAGTTGGTTTGTGCGATCTCCAACTCGGTTTCCCCCAAGGCCCTTTCGGCCTCAGCCAAAGCCAGATCGGTTTCGGCGTCCAACAAAGCAACCTCTGTTACCGCCCCGCGCGTTGAGAGTTGGGATGCGCGCCCCAGCCTATCTCGGGCTTGAAGCAACAGAGCCTCTGCTTTGGCCAGCTCTGCGCTCGCAGCATCGACCGCCAGTTTGTCCAGATCGTTTCGTAGCTGCAGCAATGGCGTGCCCGCTTCGACATAGTCACCTTGCTCAACCAGAACTTCTTCGACAATGCCCTCTGCCCGGCTATAGACGTCTGACCGTTCGACCGCTTCGATACGGCCGTCAAAACCTGTACCATCCGCGGATGCCTGGTCAGGTGCATGGACCCAGAATAGAGCCGTAAGAACCATGACCGATGGCAAGGGTCTTTTGATGACCAAAATCGACAGCATCTCAAACACTTTCATCATGGTGCGATCAAATGGCGAACGACGGGTCCACTTTCACGGGTATCGAAGGCTGCGACGGTCTGTTGAAGATCCTGATCCTGGTGTGACACACGCTCATGCTGGGCCAGATGTTCTTCCCAGGAAGAGACCATGAAGGCCTCGACCCATAGCTCAGGCTCTTCCGCACTTTGGAAAACGCGCCAGTCATAGGCTCCATCGCGCCAGCGCTCGCCGGACCATTCCTGAATGGCGGACAGGAACGCAGCTTCGTCCTCGGGTCGTATCCGATACTCGACTTCGACCATGACAGGACCGCGGGATGCCAAGCCGTCCTCTTCAAGGGCAACCTGTGGTGCAGGCCAATGCATAGAGGGCGTCAGGTCCAGATCTTCGCCCTGACCAAGCTGGAGCTTGCGCGTCAGGATCAAACCGACGATCAGACCACCTGCTGCGATCAACAAGGTGATCGACACAGATGTTGCCGTCGCCACCTGACCCCAGATTGCTGATCCAAACGCCATGGACCCAAAGAAGACCATCAGATTTACGGCCAACCCTCGGGCCCTGACCCAATTGGGCAGCGCCGTCTGCGCCGAAACATTGAACGTGGTGAGAACGGCAATCCAGCTAAAGCCACCCAACAGTGCAGCGATATAGGCCAGTGGAGGTGTTGTCGCCGTCGCAAGAATAGCCATGGCAATGGCTGTGCCGATGGTGCCGCCTGCTGCTGTGGTGCTTGCGTCGAGCTTCGCTCGGAACTGCGGAAGTGTCAAAGCACCCGCGACAGCCCCGGCACCAATCAAAGTCAACAACATACCATACAGCGTCGCCCCGCCACCTTCGATCGCTCGGACGACCAGCGGCAACAGAGCCCAATAGGCAGAGGCAAAGATAAAGAAGGCAAAGGATCGGATTAACGTAGCCTTGAGCGGGCCGTTATGTGCGACATGCCGCATGCCGGTCATCATCGCATTGAAGACGGGCTGTGATGTCTTTGAAACATCCACGTCGTGCTTCCAAAGCAATAGTGCGCCAATGATCACGGTGTAGCTGACCGCGTTGACCGCAAAAGGGGCCGCCAAGCTGACCGATGCAATCAAAACACCAGCCAAGGCAGGGCCGATCGCGCGGCTGATGTTGATGCCCATTGAATTCAGCGCGATGGCGGGCTGCAATGCGTCGCGTGGTACCAGAGTTGGCACGATCGCTTGCCAGGCCGGAGCCATGAAAGCCGTGCCAGTTCCGATGGCCAATGTGAACAGGATCAGGAGCGTAGGAGTTACCAGTTCAAGCTGAACCAGCACTGTTAGCACCGCAACCAGTACCAGAAGCACAACGTTCACTGTGATCAACAACTTACGTTTATCCAACCGATCCGCCAGCGTACCGGCATATAAGGCGAAGATGAACACCGGCAGGGTTGTTGCCGCCTGCACGAGAGAGACAACCGCCGGAGATGAGTTGAGCGTCGTCATCAACCACCCCGCGCCCACATCATGCATCCAAGTGCCGACGTTGGAGATCAGGGTCGCAACCCAAAGAAGCGCAAACGCCCGATGTTTGAACGGGGCCCAAGCCGAGTTTGATGCCGCAGGTGCAGGTTTCGCGATGCTACCACTGGATGACATCTGCCAACTCCTCGCGGTTTCTTTCGGCGTAGGACCGAACAAACGGGCAAAGAGGCACGATGCGGAGACCCTTGTCGCGCGCATCCGCCACAAGCTGCGCGGCCAAGGTCCGAGCCAAGCCGCGACCACGCAACTCTTCCGGGACAAACGTGTGGTCGGCGATAACGAGGCTGCGCGTGACTTTTGACAGCGTCAGTTCCGCCTCGCTCACGATCCCGGACACCGAAGCGCCGTATCGTGCTTTTGTATCGCTTTCGCTGTAGGTGATTTTTAGCTTTTGATCGTCCAACATGGGAAATCTCCTGAGGTCTTGCCGCTATTCAGCGGCAAGGCTGCCTTGGCTCTGCGTCGAAGCGCCGGGCGCGCCGAAAATTGGAATGGGTGACCAATCGGGAAGCTCCGGCAGCGGGGCAGGTGCATGTGCCGCAAAACGAGCCTTGGCATGTACGATCTTTCCGCCCGTGAGTGTCAGGTCGGCCTCAATCTCGGTTATCTCGTCCTCGGCGATTGCGAAGTAATCCCTGTCGAGCACTGCGATATCCGCCCATTGTCCGGCCTTGATCTGACCTTTCTTTCCCGCTTCCCGGCTGAACCAAGCCCCGGCGGCGGTCCAATGTCGCAGCGCGTCGTGCCGATCCAAACGGTTCACCGCACTCCAGATGACATCGCCACCACGGCCCTTGCCAGATACCGCCCAATGAATGGCAAGCCACGGATTGTATGAGGAGACTCGCGTCGCATCCGTGCCAGCGGCCAGCGGTACACCGGACTCCATCATCTTCTTGACCGGTATGACCTCACGAAGGGCGTCTTCACCGTACCGTTCGCGATAGGCTGTGGTCTGAAAAGCGATGCGGTTCTGATAACTGATACCTCCGCCCAGGCGGGCGACCCATTCCATCGTGGATTCCGAGATCGTCTCACCGTGATCGAAAATCCAATTCAGCTCTTCCAACCCTTTGTCGCGCCCGACCTCTTCAATAAGGCTTAGCAACCGGTGGGCGCTTTCCTCGTAGGTGCAATGGAAACGGATCGGCCAGCGGTTTTCGAAAAGGAACTCGAGTACCGGCCTGAGGTCCCCTTCCATCCGCTTGGGCAGATCGGGGCGGGGGTAGCTGAAATCTTCGAAATCATAGGCAGACGCGACCAGCATCTCGCCCGCGCCCACGCATTTCAGGTAGTCGTTTCCTTCGTCTGGCTTGACGATGTCATTCCAGCGTTTGAAGTCGTCCAATTCGAACATTGGACGCTGGGCAAATAGCTGATAGCCGATGCGCACGGTCTGCTCACCGCGTTTGTTCAATTCGGTGATGACGCCGTAATCATCTGGATAGTTCAGGAAGCCACCCGCGCAATCCAAAGCTGAGGTCAATCCAAGGCCATTCAGTGCCTTTAAATAGTGCTTGGTCGATGTGACCTGCTGCTCGAAATCCAGCTTGGGGGCCATATCCAAAAGAGCGTAGAGCGGCTGCGCGTTCGGGCGCGCCATCGCGAGACCTGTCGGGTTGCCCTGATTGTCCCGCTCAAGGCGGCCCGAAACAAAGGGTTCGTAGAAATGTTTGTCGATTCCGATTGCGCGTAGGGCGGCTTTGTTCAGCCAAGCGCGATCATAGAGGTGCAACACATAGACTGGCACGTCCGGCGCAACCGCATTGATCTCGTCAATCGTTGGCAGGCGCTTTTCAGCGAATTGATCGACGGACCAACCACCAACCACGCGGATCCACTGCCCAGCAGGAGTGCGTTCGGCCTGAGCCTTCAGCATACGCAGACCATCGGCAAGCGACGGAACGTGGTCCCAGCGCAGCTCCATCGCAAAGTTGTTGCCTTGTCGGATGATGTGCGTATGGCTATCGATCAAACCGGGAATTACACGCTGACCGCCCAGATCAATAGTCTCGGTTTCGGGGCCCGCAAGCCCAAGCATGTCTTTGTCTGTTCCAACTGCGGTGATGTGATCGCCTGAAATACCTATAGCTGTTGCTTCGGGGATGTCGGGATCCATTGTCGTGATCTTGCCGTTGAAGAGTATCTTGTCTGGGGCGGCCATGGTGAAAATCCTTTGGCAAAAGGGAAGCGGTCTGTGCCCACCGAAGGGGCACAGATTAAGGGGGAGGTTTAAAAAATCGCCTGCTCGGCTTCACGGGGAGGGATGAGGGGGCCGAGCGGGCGTGGCGCGGTAGATTATTCTGCAGCGATACCAGCTTCAGAAGCGTGCTCACCCAAAGCCCACTTCGAGAAGCGAACCTGGATACCGTATGGCGTATGCGTTTTCAGGATATCCATGACACCATCGTAGGTTTCGCCGCGCGCCCAGTCCTGCTGAAGCTCGAAGACGAATTGAAGCGCGTTCATCGGAACCGCACCCGCTTGAACCAGACGATCCATTGCACGCTCGTGGGCTTCAGGCGTGACGTCTCCACACGCATCTGCTGGGATATACACCTCATAGCCTTCGCGCAGCAGGTCGAGCGTTGGGAACATGACGCAGGCTTCGGTCCACAGACCCGCTAGAACGATTTTTTTGCGGCCGGCGGCTGCAACAGCTTTTCGGAAGTTTTCATCAACCCAAGAGTTGATCGATGTCCGGTCAATGACTTCCTGATCCGGATACAGATCGGTCACTTCAGGCATGAACGGACCCGAGAAGCTGTCTTTCGCGACGGTTGAGATCACCGTCGGCAAACCAAACAGTTTCGCGCCTTTGGCAAGGATCTGGACGTTGTGCATCACCGACAGGCGATCATGGCTTTCGACGCCCTGGAACATCGCGGGCTGAAAGTCGATCAGCACAAGGGCCGCGTTCTCAGGTGTGATCATTTCGTGTTTCGACATTTGACTTCTCCATTGTTCAGATTGGATGGGGTTAAAGGGTTTCTGTTTTGGGTGGTTCGGTGGTCTTATCCGTGTGCGTCACGGCAAAAGACTTCATATGAAGAGCTTGGGAAACGGCGTCGGAATGACCCCTAATCCACTGCACTGCAGCTTCTCCGGCGAGCATGCCCAGAAGGCCCAATAGCGCGATGATCGGCGGGGCGGGGCTTCGGACTGCGATCAGGCCATAGATCACACCGATCCCCAGACCGGCGACCAACGAAATGAGATAGGGTTGCCACGTCACGTCTGGCCTCCTTGCAGTTTCGGTTCGATTGAATTGACAGCATGGTTTTCTGAGCACGCGAGCCCCACATTGGTTCCGTGCTGACACCGACGGCGCGAGGCTACGTAACGACTGTTCCGCCATCCGTTTTGCGCGCGTCCCTTTAGGGTCTTCTCGAAAATCTTGATCATGTTACTCGGTTCCATGTCTTGTGCTCATCAATGTGGGATTCAGTTTGACCTCGACAAAGCAGAAGTTCTGCGAGTATGAATTAGCCTGACTAAACTATAGGCTTGGACTAAGATGCCGCTGTCCCGATTGCCTTCCTTGCTGAGTTTGCGCGCCTTTGAGGCCGCGGCGCGGCGCGGGTCGATCAAGGAAGCGGCCTATGAGCTTTCGGTCACCCCGGGCGCAGTCAGCCAACAAATCAAAGCGCTCGAGGCGGACCTTGGGATACCCTTGTTTGTGCGCAAGACCCGCGCGATCCATCTGACACCGGAAGGGCAGCGCTTGCAGCCAACGATCAGCGAAGCGTTCTTGCAGATCCGTCAGGTGGTCGATGAGGTCCGACCCAAGAAGACACCCAAACTGCGCATCAGTTCCAGCAATGCGCTGATCAGCAAGTGGCTTTTGCCAAGGCTGCACAAGTTCACCAAGGACCACCCCGACGTTCAGGTCCACATTGAATCCGAAAACCCGTCGGACCACAAAACTCACGCGACGGCGGATATAGAAATTCGATACACAAGCGAACCGCCTGAGGACCGTTATACAGAGTTGCTTCACCGCGAGTTGATGCTGGTAGTCGCCAGCCCAGGCGTGCTTGACTCTTTCGGCATAGAGTCTCCGGCCGACATCAAGGCCGCGAAGGTTCTGTACGATACAACGCCGATGCTGGACGGGTCGGTTCCCAGTTGGGTTCTTTGGAGCCAACACGCCGGGCTTCCGAATGCGGTTGATCCGTCGAAAGCCATGCGGTTCGAAAGACCACCGGGTGGCCAGATTGTTGACGCTGCGATCGCGGGCGCGGGTGCCGCGCTCTGCGGCTCGCTGCTGGTGTATTCCGCGCTTTCGGACGGACGACTGGTTTGCCCGTTCGGTCCGGTGGTGGAAACCGGGTTCAGCTATTTCATATGTTGCCACCCGGGCCGGGAACGTGAAGAGCATATTCATGAGTTCATGTCCTGGGCGCGCAAAGAAGCCGCCGTCCTATCTACGTTGAATGCGATGCGTGAACCTTCAGCCGGAGCCGACATCCCCGTTGAAGTGGGCGGCTAAAGCCGTCAGTTCAGAGTTTCGCAACTCGTGTCCGCCTTCATGGACGTCCGAAGTGACCTCAGCACCATGTTCAGAAAGCCAACTGATAAGGCGTTCCGTCATTGGCCATGGCGTGATTGGGTCGCGTCGTCCGGCGGTCACCAGAACCTTCCGCCCCACCAGCTTAGGATGTGCGTTCGGCTCCCACGTGACCATCGGATGCAAAAGGCCAACCCGCTCGAACAGGTCCGGGCGTTTGAGAAAGACCGCCGCCAGGATGTTTGCCCCGTTCGAATAGCCGAAGCCATAGACCGGATGACCGGGATGCGATGCGCGATGGGCTTCGATGAACGCAATCATCTTGTCCGTCGCGCGGGCAAGGTCCTCCATGTCATACACTCCCTCAGCCGTGCGGCGGAAGAACCGCGCAGCCCCCATTTCAGAGACATCGCCGCGCGGTGAGGCTACTCCGGCGCCAGCAACAAGCTGGCTAGCCAGTTCGAAAAGCTGGTGCTCATCCCCTCCGGTGCCATGAAAGGCAAAGACCAGCGGACGGGCAGCCTGTGGCGCCGTTACGAGCGCCGTGTAGAGATCTTTGGACATTTCAACCTCCAGCGTCAGGATTCGAGTGAGGGCAGAAGCCCCTCAATCTTGCTGCGATGTGGCTCGTAACGCGTGGGCAGCTTGAGCGCCTCGCCCAGATGGGCCGTGTCTTCGTCGCGGTCAAAACCGGGCTCGTTTGTGGCGATCTCGAACAACACCCCACCTGGCGTGCGGAAATAGATTGCCCAGAAATAGTCGCGGTCGATAACCGGCGTGACTTGATAGCCTGTATCCACTAAGGCCTGCCGAACACGCAGTTGCGCGGCTCGGTCCTCGACGGCGAAAGCGATATGATGAACGGACCCAGCGCCCTGACCAGCGGACGGAGTACCTGTTGGTAACTGCTGCAGATCAATCATGTCCGCAGCATTGCCCCCTTCGATCACATAGCGAGTGACCTCACCTTCGGTTTCAGCCTTCTGGTATCCCATGAAGGTCAGCAGTTCACCCGTCGCATCAACATCCTTCAGAGCGAACCGAGCGCCCCGGAACCCAAGGATCCCGGCCTCATCGGGAACACCGCCCTGCGTCCAGGCTGTTCGACCGCGCGCATCAGACTCGACGAATGCAAAGCTATCGCCATCGGGGCCGTCAAAGGACAGACGCTTTTCTCCGAAGACCGTACCTTCGGCCAGCCCAGTCACACCCTTAGATGCAAGACGTTGTTTCCAGAATTCGACACCACCTGTGGGGATGGCAAACTCCGTCACACCTACCTCGCCTGCACCTCTGCGTCCCTTTGGCATCTGACCAAAAGGAAAATAGGTCATGACTGAGCCCGGTGTTCCAACCTCGTCCCCGTAATAGAGGTGATACACCTCAGGCGCATCGAAATTGACCGTCTTTTTCACCCGGCGCATGCCAAGGGTGTTGGTGAAGAAAGCGTTGTTGGTGCTGGCGTCCGCAGCCATCGACGTGACGTGGTGCAGCCCTTTGATATCCTTGATCATGTTGCTCTCCTTGGCGAGTGTTCAACTTGGATCAAAGATGGCGCGTATATTATTTAAGTTAATAGACATGTTTGTTGGTTTATTATTGACTAATTTGCAATTATCAATCGGATATGATTGAGCTGAAACCCATCCGCGTTCTGCGCGCCGTATCTGACTTGAAAAGCTTCTCACTTGCTGCCCGGGACTTGCGCATCGCTCCGGCATCTGTGACGCGCATCATTGCGCAGCTTGAAGTGGATCTGGGCACCCAGCTTCTGGTCCGAACAACGCGGCAAGTTTCGCTGACCAGTGCGGGCGCAACCGTCCTTGCACGCTACCGGCCGTTGCTGGAAGGGTTTGAAGAGGTTACCCATAGTCTTCTAAGGGCCAACCAACCCGACAAGGGCCACCTTAGACTGACCGCACCTGTTTCGCTGGGTGTCGCTTTGCTGCCGGAAGTTATCTCGGGGTTTCGTCTCGCCTATCCGAATATTTCAGTAGAGATCAACTTCACCGATACCCTGCTCGATGTGATCGAAGAAAATTGCGACCTCGCTGTACGTGTGTCCGGGCCGCCGACAGATAAATCAACAATTTGGCGCAAGCTGTGCGAAGTCCCACGGCACATGATCGCCGCACCATCCCTGTTTGAACGCATTCCCGAGCCAAATCATCCGGGTGAGTTAAACCCAAAGGTTCTGATGTCTTATAGCGCCCAAGGCAGCGCTGAAACTTGGGAGCTCGCGCATGCTGGTGGCAACAGGGTCGTGCAGGCAGGTGAGAAAATTATCTCCAACAATGGTGATTTCCTGTACGCGCTTGCCGTTGCTGGAGACGGCATATGCGTCCTGCCGGATTTCATCACCGGCAATGGATTAAAATCCGGGGAAGTGAAACTCATCCTCCCAGGCTGGAGCGTTACGTCCCTATGGCTTACACTGTATTACCCACCCTACGAACAACTCCCACCAATCGTCAGCACGTTTGCCGAGTACTTTGAAACCTTTGTGCAAGATCATCCGAACTTGGAAACGACGGTTTAAAGTCATTTAACTTGCAAATTTAATTGAAAACTTCTCTTTACGGTAGCTAGATATCATTTGGTCTTAATCGACTTTCTCACAAGCATTGGGTGTTCGACTAGATCAAGCCGAACCGCGAACATATCATGTTACAGCAGCTTTGCGTTCATCGTGTTCTAAATTCTGCATCGCTCGCGCAGATCCAACTCTGTTTGGGCCAATTTCCGTCCTCTTTGCTTTTCAGCAAGTGAGGGCATTTGTCGCAAGCTTGTTTAAGATGTGCCCTTGCTTGCTTGGCACAACTTGTAATTTCAATTATGTGAAATCTGCACATCCACACCCTCAAACATTGCAAAGAAGGGTGCCGCCGCCGGCCTGGTTCACAGATATCTGATCCACAGGGCTTGATCGTCTGAATCTCCGACCACTTCGGTGATTTCAGCTGGGTTGAGGCCAAATTCCGCAACCAGATCTTCGACCTGAATCGATCGGAAGCTTTCGAGGCTTCGTACAAGTCGGCCTTCTTCAAATGCGATCAACTCGTGAGATCTGCCGGACCAACGGACGATCCCGCCGCAGAGCGTCCGGTGTTCCTTATCAACCAGTTCTGCCACGGGATCGGCAAAGAAATCGCTCCATTCGAGAAATCCAGTGCTGACTGCGCGCGTATTCCAAGATGATCGAGCAACATGCCCTGCTGAACGCAGATGCGCGCAGGTTGATGCGCATGCCAGGGATCGGGCCGATCACGGCCTCAGCGATTGTCGCCACGATCGGCGATGCGCATCAGTTCCGGACCGGGCGCGATCTGGCCGCCTGGCTGGGCCTCACCCCGCTCAACAAGTCGAGCGGCGGCAAGGAGAAACTGGGTAAGATCACCAAGCAGGGTGATCGCTACATTCGAAAGCTGCTGGTTGTGGGTATGACATCGCGCGCGGTCATGGCAAAACGGTCGCCAGAGAAAGTCGATCTCTGGACAGCCAAGATCATTGCCGACAAACCGTTTCGGCTGGCAACAGTCGCGATGGCAAACAAGGCAGCGCGTTCCATCTGGGCGATGCTGACAAAGAAACAGGAATACCGGCAGCCGGCGTTCTGACCGCGCAGACTGCCTACAAGATGCAAGACGTTGAAGTGATGATGCGGAAGTAAGTCAACCAAGAGCAGGGACACTCCGGGAATGTCTCCGGCCCTCTGAGGTCGATAAGCCGATTGTAACCTCGCTCGCGGAATTCATCAGGGCCAGTGGAGGCAATGCCAAAACATAAACAGGCCGGACAGACGACAGTACTGACGAAACGACCGCGAAAATCGACAAAAAACTCTTGCAATGCAGGAGCCACCCACAGAAGACATCCGGCAGCATGTCGCGATGCTGCGGACGCAGTCCGCTTTTCGGACATTCGCTGCACACGCAAAATCAATGGGTATTCAAATTCATGCGTTGGGGTCGATCCTAACCATCAGTCGTCTTTCGGAACTGGTGAACGACTCACGGCATAAAAAACCTTCGAATTCACTCCTCCACCATTAGAAAAATGAAGGAGCCGAATTCTTACGGACCAGTCGACAACTCCGTAACGCAGGGCATCTTGGAATGTTGCGGTAAATTCGGGTCGGGACGGTGCCAGGGTTGAGCTGAAGACACCCATAAGCTGCCTTGGCTTTGATATGCCGATGGATCCTTTAACGTTCCGACTTTGATTGCTTTGTATTCTGGCGCTGCATTATTCCAGGATATGACGTGCACTCCGCAATCCGGACAAAACTGCCGAAACACATCGTTTCCGCTGTCGACGTTGCGCCTGAATGTCGATGGTGTGCCTTGTACAATGGTCACCGCTGATGCAGGAAACATCATTCCATGGGCCTCCGCACCACCAGATGTTTTTTGACAGTCACGGCAATAGCAAGCGCCCGATATGATTGGAGCAGCATCTACGCGGTATTTAACGGCACCACAAAGGCACTCTCCCTCCAAAACTTCAGTCATCCTTCGTCTCCTTTTCGGCAAACCCTTCAATTATCACTTCTGTGACGCGCATTGCGGTCGCGATATCTTCGGGGGACAAGCAATCTGAAACACGCGCGATGTTGACCGCCTCGCGTGCCAAAACAGTTTCGATCAATTCAGCCCCAATTGGTGACAGTACCAAGAGCTTTGAGCGGCGATGCGCAGTGTTTTGGCGGCGCTCGACAAACCCCTTTTCAATCAGCGCATTCGCAGTCTTCTGAACAAACTGCCGCGGAGCGATTAGTCGGTCAGCAATCCGTGGAACAGACAGTGGTCCATGATCATGGAGTCTCTCCAGCACTGCCCGTTCCGTAACAGTCAGCCCGGTACCATCCAATTCACGTGCAACAGCGTTTTCCAGAACCTTGTAGAGCGGGCGGACAAGCCGAATGAAGTTGTAGAGATCTGTCGGGTCACTCATAATGACACTATTGATGTCATAATGACATCCATGATGTCAATAAAGATTGCAGCTTGATCTGGCAGGCAACATATTCAAACCCATAACTGCAGGATTGAAGCGGATAGCAGGACGGCCATAGTTCCGTTGAACAAATGCCAATGCCAATCGGCGCTCAGCGCGCGCGCAGCCAGGCTGCCAGCCAGCGCCCATAAGGTCAGCGACAGATATGCCGAAAAAGCGAACACAAGGGCCAATAGGCCACCCAACAGCAAGGGGCCGCTGGCCAGCTTGGTAAACGACGAGGCAACACCCAAAGCCATAGCCCAGGCTTTCGGATTTATCATGAGAAGCATGACGCCGCCCACAAGACTTATTGGGGTTTCCTCATCAGACTGCATTGGCGAAGGTGGACCTGCCAGCCCAATTCTGGCGGCAAGCCAAACCAGATACATGGAACCGACGGCCTTTACGCTCAATTCCAGGACAGGTGCTGTTTGAAGTGTCTTGGCCAGACCGGCCCCGGAAATTCCAACCAACCCGGCAAGCGCAAGCGCCATACCAAGGATCAGCGGAACACTGCGCCCATATCCAAACCGAGCTCCGGATGCGGTGGCGAGCGTGGTCGCACCACCCGGAGAGGCAGTGGCCACCAAAGCAAACATAACAAGTGCCCATATCTGATCAGGCATAGCGTTTACCGCGCGGCGGTTACTTCGATCTCAACAAGAAGATCGGGTGCCGCCAAACCTGCCACAACCAATGTGGTGACCGCAGGGGCGTGCCCTTTGTTCCAACGAGCCTGACGAGCTTTGGACAGCGCCGGCAGGTATTTTGCTTCGGTCACATAGTAGGTGACACGCAAAATGTCAGCGGTGCCCAGCCCAGCATCGGCAAGCAGAGCTTCGACATTATTCATCGCCTGATAACACTGTTGTTCGAACCCTTCACGGGTCTCGCCATCGGGTGAAACACCAATCTGTCCGGACAGACAAATCAGTGTCTTTGGTGCCGAAATCTGAGTGCCATGTACATAAATGCCCTGATACTGCTCTGGCACAGCACGCAATGTGTTTGGGGCCAATCGAGTGATCATTTTTTGCTCCGTTTCCAAGTCGCCGTTTAAGCCACAGTCGGTTAGACTGGGTTTGCTGTGAGGACCAACAAAATGAGATTGCCCGACATCAGCCTGTTTTTTCGCTGTGTCCGCTTTGGTCGACGATGCTGACCACCAGTCCGTCCGCGATGCGAAATGCCGACGCACCACGAAACTGCAAATTCTGTCCGGCTTTCCATCCGTTGGGCAGATCGACTGCAACCACGGCAGAATAGTCGACTTCGATCAACGTGGAATCTACGACCGATATGACGTTCACGATCTTTTGGTGGCGGCTCGCAAAGGCCTGAACGCTGAGACTTGCCAGTTCTGCAAATGCCTGTTTGCCAGAGGTTTCAGCCGTGACGTCCCCACCGGAGATGTTACAAAATGTGACGTCGTCCGAAAGGCAAGCCAACATGGCCGCCACATCCATCCGATTGTAGGCATCGATATAAGTTTGGATGATGCCGGGCAGGTTGTTCATAGGATATCACGCGTCCTGCCCGAGACCTTTACCGATGCGCCTTTCGTATTGTCCAACGTGACTTTGATTAGGGACGGGCTACCCATGTCTTCACCTTGGCGAATGGTGAAGCTGCCGCCATGCGGCCATTGGCTGTCGCGCAGGTAACCGGCAAAGGCGGCGGCGGCAGCACCAGTCGCAGGATCCTCTAACACACCGCCCGAGGCGAACGCGTTGCGCACCACAAAGGATTGATTTTCTTCGATATACACCAACATCACTGTCACCAGATCATGTTTGCGCATCACCGTGCGGCCCTCGTCCAGATCATAATCCATCGCCGCAAGCCGCGCGCGGTCTTTCAGAGGCAGCACGATGTGGTTGGCACCACCGTGAATATGCGCCGGCGGCAGTCGAGGATCGAGATCCTCTGACGTCAGATCAAAAAGCGCCAGCACATCCCCAGCCTCGCCCTCGGTCATAGAACGACTTTTGGTAAGCGGCGATGAAAGGGTGGCGAAAATACCTTCTTTCGTGGCAGCGACGTCCACAGTAATTGTGGCTTCGTTCAGATCGAGTGTATATGTGCCTTCACCGTTTTGTTCACCCAATGCGGCGCCGAGGGCTATTGTGGCATGGCCGCAAAACGAAACCTCAGATTCCGGTGAGAAGTACCGCACCCTCCAGTTTTTGCCCCCATCATCTTGCGCAACGGCAAAAGCAGTCTCTGAATACCCGACGTCGGACGCGACGCGCGCCATCTCGTCCTCGCTGACCGCGTTCTGCAGAAGCACAACCCCTGCCGGGTTGCCGCCCTCTGATCCTTGGCTGAACGCCGCTATTCGTTGAATGTTCATGGGAAACTCCTGTCTATCGTTGTCAGAATCCTAAGGGGAATGGCGTTCGATTGTCCCAACCCTACCGATGGTAGTTTTCTGAAACTTCTTTCGCATCGATGCCCTTTTGGGTAGTCTTCCTTCATGTCGAAAGAATTGGATCAAACAGACCGCCAAATTGTGGAGATCCTCGAATCTGATGGCCGTGCGCGCCTGTCCGAAATTGGTAAGGCGGTCGACCTCACTGGTCCGGCTGTCGGTGAACGTCTGCGCAGCCTGCAACACCATGGCTTCATTGCCGGGTTTGGCGCGCAGATAGACCTACGCCGCTTTGGCTACACAATTCAGGCTCTTGTCCGGATCAAACCACGCAGCGGGCAATTGCACATCGTTGAGAAGATAATCGAGGAACAACCCCGTTTTTCGTCCTGTGACCGGGTTACCGGCGACGATTGTTATGTCGCCCGTTTGCTGTTGAAAGATGTGGCAGAGTTGGACGAGATTCTTCTGCCTTTTCATGACAGGGCGGAAACGAATACTTCGATCGTAAAATCATTCGTCTTTGAACCCAGGCTGCCGCCTTTGGACTAGGCGGGCGATCTGTTCAGATACGCCAGTCCTGCGTTTCTATGTCCAACCATTTCCTGAATGTTCTGATTTTCTGCGAATGTCGGTGACTTTCGGGAAAAACCAGCCAGTACCCTGATCCATCCTCGCATGTCAGATCGAACGGCTGTATCAGCCGCCCGGTTTTCAATTCATCCTGGAAAAAAGCGGGGGTCAGCATGGCGACACCCTGCCCGGCAATCGCGGCGCTGGCTTCCAATACCTGGGGACCAAAATGTTGCCGGACTTCGCCGGTCAGATCAGTGCCCTCTAAACCTGCGGCTGCCGTCCAACGGTTCCACCACGGGTCCGCGGGCGAGAGGATATGCAGCCGCAAAAGATCCTCAGGTGTGTGGACGCCCCCAATCGTGGCGGCCAAATCCGGGCTGAGCATCGGGGTAAAACGAGTTGGGATCAAAAGATGACTTGCCAACCCGCGCCAGTTTCCCTGACCGCCGCGTACAGCCACGTCAAAACCGCTGGCTGAAAAATCAACTAGGCTTTCGCTGACTTCGACTCGAACCGCGATGTTCGGGTTTTCCATCTGAAACCCGCCCAGCTTTCGCGCCAGAAAGTTGGTGGCGAAAGTAGGGATGACACTGATCGCCAAGGTCTGTTGCGAAACGCCCTTAGCTTCGGCAAAGGCATCGCTCAGGATATTGAGGGCTTCGGTGGCTTTCTCAGCAAATACATCTCCGATTTCTGACAGTGACACACCGCGGGCTTCACGTATGAAAAGCGGCGCGCCAACCCGTTCCTCGAGAATCTTGATCTGATAGCTGACGGCCGCTTGGGTCATCCCAAGCTTGTCTGCCGCTAGCGTGAAATTTTTGCACCGCGCGGCCTCTTCAAAGACCCGGATCGCAGCCAGCGGAGGCAAGGTTGTTCGATCAACCATAAATATTCCTTATGCCCATGCATCAATATAGATTGGTTCATCTCATATTTATCTGCGCTGATCAGCATAACCCATCAGCTCAACAAATGGGAGAGTGATATGCCCACTCCGCCGTTGTTTAAACGATTTCTGGCTTTGTTCCATGTTAACTTCCTGCTCTCTCCAAGACGGAGACCCCAGCCAGAAGACATTCAATATTGGTCAAGTCATATGAAGAAAGACATCGGGATGGACTTCGCTGATCCCCCGCAGCGCCCGTTATACTAATGTAGCCAAAGTTGGTGATGATGAACGCGATAATCAAAACAGCCGAGCATGTCTCAGATGATGTCCTGCGCGATGCGATGAACAGGGCATTTTCGGATTACGCGGTGCCGATGGAACTATCGGACCGGGAGTTTGGCCTTATGATGCGGCAGCGCGGCTTGAGCCGCAAAGCCTCTCGCATTGCAATCGTCGGAGGAGATATTGCGGCTATCTGGTTGATGTCTGTTCGCCGCAACCATGCTTACCTGATCTCAAGTGGAACACGCCCCGAGTTCAGGCGTCAGGGGCTGGCTCGTCAACTCGCCGAAGACTGTTTGGTTGACCTAAGAAACGAACGCATTACCAACTTCCAAACCGAAGTTCTGACAGGCAACCAAAAAGCTATCGATCTTTATTCTGCCTTGGGAATGACAATTAAGCGACGACTAGAGTGCTCTGAACTGCCGCCTTTGCCGGGATCACCCGAACATGATGTGCAGCAAACGTCCTGGGCAGAAATCGAAGGCAAGGCGCAAGCGTTGGCAGAGGTGCTGCCATCTTGGCAAAACAGTTCCGATGCAATTGCGGCGGTTGCCAGTGATGTGAAATGTTGGACCGTATCAGACACCCGCGGTTTGGCGGGTTATGTCGTTGCAATCCCCGAAACGCGAACAGTTGCCCAGATTGGGGTCCGAAAAGACCGTCGTCGCGAGGGAATTGCCCAGTCACTGATTGCAGCATGCCACCCAGGTGACAAGTTGCGTTTGCTAAATGTTGATGGCAGGTCGGATGATTTCCACGCGTTTCTTCAAGCAATAGGCGCTGAACCTACGGTATCGCAGTTCGAATTGAGCCTGCGCATCACCGACGCAATTGAAAGGTAAAACGGATGTTTCGGCTGATCTCAAGTGAAGTTTTAGCGGACAATTGGGGGATTCTGACAAAATACGAATTCGAACTGCGTCGCCGAAACGGCGAATGGCAGCGTCAGACGCGTGAAACTTACGACCGGGGCAATGGCGCGACCTGCCTGTTGTTTAATCCCGAAACGACTTGTGTGCTGTTGACCCGTCAGTTCAGGCTGCCGGTATTTCTGAATGGCGGTATCGAGGCCTTGATCGAGACCCCCGCGGGGCTGCTGGAAGGATCGGATGCCGATGGTCGGATGCGCGCCGAATTGCTCGAAGAGACCGGGTTTCAAACGCCAACGCTGACGCATTTGTTCGACATCTATATGAGCCCTGGTTCCGTCACTGAGTATATTTCCTTTTTCAAAGGATCGTATTCATCATCGGATCAGGTTGCCGTCGGCGGCGGCAAGCTGGAAGAAGGAGAGGACATTGAAGTCTTGGAAGTGCCTCTTGCCGACGCGATGAAAATGATTGAAAGCGGCGAAATTCGTGACGCGAAGACGATCATCCTGCTACAGCACCTGATGATAGAAGTCCTCCAGAACGAACCCTCAAATGATGGTACTGCTATCTAGGCAATACCTTGGTGGTACAAGCCCAGAAGATGACATTTTTGCTAATCTCAAGGACGGCCCAAACCCGACAATCATCCGTTCAAATATCCGGTTTTCTGACTTCCTGGAAACGGACGTTCATCGAAAGCGCAGCATTATCGGGTCGTTATCTTGCAAGTTCATACCCCATTTAACCCTAGCCGGTGCTCTTTACCGCCTAAAGCAAGTGAGCGGGCGTCCATCGGAACAGGCTTTTCTCATATTCGGTGATTGATTTCGAAAGCCACTGCATGAACAGCTTTGCCGCTGGTCGAGCCGGACCAGGCAACGTGACAAGATAATAGCCGATCTGCGGTATTGGATCATCAAACAGCGCCACGAGTTGTCCTGACTTCAATTCGTCAGAGATAAAGGCAGGAACCGTCGCTCCGATACCGTCACCTCGGCGGATGCCATCCAGCAGCATGTTGCCGGGCATGCGGACAACTCTCCGTTCGGCGTCGGGCGCAATTCCGACCTTTTCCAACCACAAGTCAAACTCGACTGACGCTTGTTCCTGAAGAAGCGTGAAATCGAGCAACTCAATCGGGTCGCTCAGCACTCGGTTGCCTATCAGTTCGCTCGAAGCGACAACTGTCAGACAACCGGGAAGCAGTATCTGCGAGACAAGCCCTGGCCAGCGACCTGTTCCATATCGGATGGCCATATCAATTCCACCCGGCTTGAGGTCGACAGCTTGGATCGTTGAATCGATCCTCAACTCGATATTGGGAAATTCGTCAATGAACGTCGACAGACGCGGCATGAGGAACGCGCTTGAAAACATCGGAGTCGCGCTAACCACCAACGGTCGAACCGACTCTGCACTCGACACGCTCTCAGTCACGGAGGCCATTTCAGCGAAGGCTTCAAGCAGGCCAGCTGACAGGAATTCGCCTTGCGATGTCAGAGAAATGCCATGTCGGGTACGAGTAATAAGCCGGGTGCCCAGATGTTGTTCGAGCCCGCGGATTTGCTGGCTGACTGCGGAATGGGTCACGTTCAGTGCCTCTGCCGCCCGGGTCAGATTTCGCAACTCGGCAGCGGCGGCGAAGGCTCTGAGAGATGTCAAAGAGGGAAGCGTGCGCCAATCCATAAGTTAGATCATCTAACAATATAGAAGAATTTACAACTATGTGATCCCCCAATGCCGGCGCATGCTGGTGCAGGAATTCATTGGCAGACAGAGGAGGCAAACACTATGAAACTTGCTGTATTGGGAATGGGCAATATGGGTTCAGCGCTGGCGCATTGCCTGCTCAAGGCAGGCCACGATGTCGGCGTTTGGAACCGCACGTCGGAAAAGGCAGCGGTTTTCGCTGAGGCTGGAGCCACGATCTGCTCTTCACCGGATGATGCCGTTGCGACGTCTGATTTTGTCATCATCTGTATCAAGAGCCACAAGGAGACTGTTGAACTGGTCAGCGGGCTGAGCGTTTCGCTGAAGGATAAGACCATCTGCGACATGAGCACGGGTGATACTTCGGATGCCGACAGACTGGTCGCCATACTGGAGAAACAGGGGACCAGTTACATGCTGGGCATGATCAACGCCTACCCATCCGGCATTGGCGGCGCCGAAACCACAATCCTCACAGTGGGCAGTGCCGGAACCTGGGACCGTTATGGCGGCATCATCAGAGAATTGGGTGGAAAGTCCGCGCATGTTGGAGAGAAACCAGCAGCACTTGCCGCGCTCTTTGCCGGCCTGTTCACGGTTCGGCAGGGGTTCATGTTTGGAATGATCTACGGTGCACTTGTCTGCCAGAGCGCGGGCATCCCGATGCAGGTTTATGTCGACCAACTCCCTGCAACGATCAAATTGGTCAATGACTACCATGATCTCTTTGCCAGAACTGTTCCGGTCGAAGATTACGACAGTGCCGAAGCCTCGTTGAAAGTCTACGCATTGGCGCAGGAGGATGCGTTGAAGACTTACCTTTCTCTAAATGCTCCGGCCGACTTTATTCAGTTGATACATGACCGTACAAAGGCGGCATGGGATGACGGTCACGGCGAAAAACAACTGACCTCGCTGGTTCAGCATATGGCAGGCGCGTGATGTTGTAGTGCAACGGCCGGCCCAAAGGCGACATCCATCCCACTCAGCATAGCTGCGTTGCAGCTTCCCTAAAGCGGACCTCTAGAGCGCCCCATCAGATTTGGGCCATTGTTTTGTTTGAGCGTCGGAGGGCACCCCAATTCAGACTTTCGCAACTAGGTCATGCGAATCTCGATCATATGACCAAACCGACGTCTGCTCATGCACCAAATGCCGAAGATGCACTTTGCAGCTCGCGCCAATTCCAATTTTGCGTCGCGACCACTAGTCGGGAAGACCAAGCGCGATCGCAGCCTCTTCAGTTAGGGCACGAAATTCGGTGTGACTACTAGGAACCAGAGCCTTTGCCTTTGCTTTGCTGAACCCCGGGTTTCGGCGCTTTGTTTCTTTTAACCACCGCGACACACCATCATTATTGCCAACCAAACGGTTTGTCATCGCCGCAAACATCGCGTGGCCCGCATGCGCACCAGGAGTCAGCGCGGTTTGCTGTGCCCACTGAACGGCAGCATCATAGTCCTTCCCGGCAAGCGCGATCCACATCTTATTGCAGAGCATGCCGCCTCGAAGCGGGTCAAGCGGGCTAAGTGCAATGGCAAGGTCGGTCATTTCGTTTCCACCTGCGTAGTCCGATGTGAAAACCTTTGCCCAACTGGAAGCGTAACGGCCAAATGCGTAATTTGGACTTTCAAGGACCGCCCGGTCAAACCACGGCTTACTCGCTTCTGTATCTCCTGTCAGCCATAGGCTTCTGCCCATCACAACATTCGAAAACGGGTCACGCGGTTGAAGTAGAACACTTTCTTCGGCGCTGCGCCTGGCAGCCAGTCGGTCCGCGGCGAGGTCGGACGAATACCCCAGAAACACGCGTTGAAAAGTGGTGAAGGAAACTCCAGCGTGCGCGCGTGCCAATGTTGGTTCCAGTGTTACAGCACGTTCGAACATCTTTCGGGCTATTTCTGTATCTGACTTGTTGAACCGATACATATGACGAATTCCCAGATGCAAAGATGACCATGCATCCAGGTTTTCTGCATCATCCACTTCCAGAAGTCGCGCCTCGTGTTCGGGAAGCTCAAATTCAGAGATATTGAGCACGGCCCCGGCTATTTCGGTTCGCAAACGTTGCACCTCGTCAATCGGGGCTTCTTTTCGAATTGCCCAGACGACCTCACTGGTACGGGTATCGGCCATTTCTACATCCACATAGAGACGGCCAGCCAACGCCTCCACCATTCCCGAGATGCAGTACTGTGCACCCAGTAGAGACTTTACGTCTTCAAACTCAATCGTCTGTCCTCGGAACCTGAATGACGATCCGTGTGCAATGACACGTAACCAACGCACACTAGAAAGCGATCTGATCAATTCGCGCGGGACTGCATCCGCCAGTGATCTTCCGATCTCCAGGTCGCCGATCGCCGAAAACGGCAATACCGCGATACATGGTGGCGCCCCGACTGTTTTCTGCTCGGCTGTTTCAGACGCTTCCAGTGCCGTGGCACTTTCTACCGATACCAATTTGGCGGGTGCCACAAAGCGAAACCCTTGCCCGCGCAACGTACGAACGTATTTCTGAGCGCTCCCATCATCGCCCAATGCCTGACGTAGCGATTTTACGCGGCCGAGGATGGTCCAGTCCGAAACCACGCGTCCAAACCATACGCGTTGGACAATCTCATCCTTGGAAACCACCCGATGGCGATTTTCAAGCAAAAGAACTAACAGATCAAAGACTTGCGGCTCAAGCGCGGCAGCGGTCGCACCATGGCGAAGCTCGCGGGTGTCAGTGTCTAACGTAAAGGCATCAAACTCGTATCGCATTCTCGTACTGCTCCCTCGGTCTTGCCATTTTATCCCAAGTGAAGTCTCAAATACAGATTTCCAATGATCTCCCAAAAATCTCCCAGTTGGCTTCAAGCAGAGCAGGCGGCGGCGCGGTAGAGCCATCGCATTCGGGCAATCCGCCCAGTCAAAAAAGAGTTTGGAGAATGACATGTCCCATCAAGAAACGAGATTGTCCGGAAACTGGCCTGCTGCGGGCTCAAAAGAAGTCGCCGCAGACTATTTCAACGCCGCCATGCGCGCGTTCAACATCTACAGGGGCGATCCCGTGGCGCTGGTCGACCAGGCGATTGAGGCCGCTCCGGACTTTGCGATGCCGTATATTCTGAAAGCCTATCTGTTCGGATTGGCAACCGAGCCTGATGCCGCGGTCGAGGCACGGAACATTTTGGCGACAGTCCGCCCACTTGCCAAATCCGACCTGGAACGATCGCATGTCGATGCCCTGAATGCGCTTCTTGCCAACAATTGGACAGAAGCTGCCGTCAAGCTGGATCGTCACAACATGTCGTTTCCACACGACATTCTGGGCCTGCAAGCTGGACACCTGATGGACTTTTACCGCGCCAATGCGCGCGACATGCGGGACCGAATTGCGCGGGTCCTACCGAAGTGGTCGGAAGACCAGCCGGGCTATTCCATCCTCTTGGGCATGTACTCCTTTGGGCTGGAAGAGACTGGTGATTATGGCCGTGCTGAAGCCGTCGGTCGGGAAGCGATTGAACGCGATCCCTTAGACTGCTGGGCGCAGCACGCTGTCGCGCATGTGCTGGAAATGCAGGGGCGTGCTGAGGACGGCATCGAATGGATGGCGTCGCGCGAACTGAATTGGTCGGGTGATGACAACTTCTTTAAAGTCCACAACTGGTGGCACAAGGCGCTTTATCACCTCGACCTTGGTCAGGCCAATGAGGCGATCAAGCTGTACGATGCGCGGATCCGCGAAGGAAAAAGCGACGTGGCACTGGATTTGGTCGATGCCTCGGCCTTGCTGTGGCGCTTGCATCTGGAAGATCACGACATTTCCGACCGCTGGGCCGATGTTGCAGCGTGCTGGGACAACCACGCCGATGGCAAGCTGTACCCGTTCAATGATTGGCACGCAGCCATGGCCTATCTGGGATCCGGTCGCGATGAAGAGGTCGATCGTATCGTTGATCAATATCGCAATGCACCCGCCGGTGGCGGCGAGACATCGCGGTGGGCCGCAGCAACAGGGCTGCCCTTGATCGAAGGGTTCCGGGCATTTTGGCAGAGCCGCTACGAAGATGCGACCGAAGCGCTTCATGGTGCGCGGTTTATCGCGAACTCGTTTGGCGGCAGTCACGCGCAACGCGACATCATCGATTGGACGTTGACCGAAGCTGCGCTGCGTTCTGGTAATCGAAATGCGGCAGAAGCGCTGGCAAACGAGCGGATTGCTGTCAAACCACACAGCCCCATCAACAAACGCTTTTTGGGTCGTGCGAATGCGCAGCCCCAAGGCTCCATGATCGTGGCCTAGAAGCCGACGTCGCAAAGAATCTGTCGCGGGCAAATATTCGGGTTCTGTCGCAAACTCCGTCCCCACCTGTCAGATCCAAACCAGTTCTGGTAACGCATGCTGGAAAATGACAGGAGCAAACCGTGGCGATTTCATTTAAGGGCGCGCATTTTCCGAAGGATGTGATCTTGCACGCGGTTTTCTTCTACCTACGCTACGGTGTGTCTTACCGGGATTTGGAAGAAATCATGGCGGAACGCGGCGTTGATCTGGATCATGCAACTCTAAACCGCTGGGTCAGCCGATATTCAGGCATCATTGCTGAAACAGCGCGGTATAGAAAGCGTCCCGCAGACCGTTCGTGGCGCATGGATGAGACCTATGTGAAAGTGAAGGGTGAGTGGGTTTATCTCTATCGTGCCATCGACAAACTCGGCAAAACCCTGGACTTCATGCTATCCAAGCGCCGGAATAAAGCTGCAGCGACGAAGTTTTTCGCTCGTGCGCTTGAGGTGAACGGTTTGCCACGGAAGATTGTCATCGACAAAAGCGGGGCCAACACAGCTGGTAT
>NZ_JBXWMW010000020.1:0-38938 GCF_059610045.1 Ruegeria sp. YTSA168 | reverse complement strand
TCGCTTAACGATCAAACCTCGTCAGGCTCATAACCTGAAGGTCGCAGGTTCAAATCCTGCTCCCGCAACCAGTGTCGCAGAACCGCCCGTAGCGCCAACGCTGCGGGCGTTCTGCTTTGTACCGAGCGCCAAAAGACCCGCCAACTCCCCAACGAGTTCTAAGGTCAGCCGTCCGTCATTGGGCAGCAGTCGAATCTCGGACAACAAACTGCGAATGATGGATGTCGCGTCAGTCTTCGTTGCGGGGTTGTTCAACGCACCGCTCAAGTCCTCCACCTTTTCTTTGTAGATATCAGCGAGGCCGGGATGTAAAAGAACGGGTTGCTCATGAGACGAAGCGGACAGTTCTGCTTCCAACTCTTCCTTGCGGGCTTCGAGGTCGTCCATCTTCTTCTTCAAACTGGGATGGAACATACCTTGCGCAATAGCATCAACGATCTTGTCGATTTGCTTTGTGGTCTTGGCTAGTTCTTGTTCGGTTTTGGCTCTGCTCTTGGATATCTCGGCAGTCAGACGATTGAACTCCGATTGGTATGCCGACACAAACTCAGAGATAAGGTCCGGATGCAGCAGTTGGTCCTTGAGGCCCGTGAGCACGCGGGTCTCCAATTCTTCCCGCTTGATGGTCAGCCGGTTGTCGCAAGTGCCTTTGTTGCGAGAGTTGGCGCAGCCAAAATGGGATTTGCCAATAATGGTGTATTCGCCAAGATGTCCAGGACCGTTTCAGGTGTTTGCCATTCCTGGTGGCGTTGCGGTGGAATCCCGAACTAATACACTGAGTTCATACTTTGTCGCCGTTGTACCCGCGCTTTTTCCAGTAACGGCGTCCGCTATTTGCCTTGCGGCCAAAGCGCCAATTCGTTTAGCCGGGATGCGGATGGTGGAGAGTGACGGTTCGAATTCTCCCGATCCTTTGAAATCGCCAATCCCCATTATTGAAAGTTCTCCAGGCACAACAATGCCCAAGTGTTTTGCTGCATAAAGCACGCCTTGAGCAATAATGTCGTTACCGCACAAAATGGCACTGGGGCGCGGAGACTTACCCAACAATGACAGGCTAGCGCGTTTTGAGTCCGCAATGCTGTAAGGGGCTTGCAGTTGCCATTCTTCAGGCACCTCGATCTTTTTCCGCCGCAGCTCTGAAAGAGCACCGTGCAACCGATCGTGAGCTCGGTCGTTTCCAGCAAGGTCAGGAAAGACAAGGCCGATGTCTCGGTGGCCGAGATCCAGCAGGTGACACGCGGCCAAGCGGCCGGCCTCTGAATTCTGGACCCCTACGCAAGACAATCGTGCGTCGTCGGCATAGTTCCAGATTGCAACAGTTGGCACCCCCTGCTGTTCGATCAGTTGATGGGTGGCGTCTGAGTGTTCCAACCCAATAAGCGCCAGCCCATCGACACGGTGTTCCATCAGTTTGCGCAGCATTTTGTATTCGCGATCCAAATCGAAACCATGAGATGCAATAAGCATCGTGAAACCGTACTGATCGAGCCCATCAGAGAAGGACTGGATCAATTCGGCAAAGATCGCGTTGTCAATTGTTGGCACGACCAGTCCGATGGTGCCACTGCGCCGCCCATGCATCACCTGCGCCGCGCGATTGCGAATATAGCCGAGTTTCTGCACCGCTCTATCGATCTTCTTGCGAGTCGCCGGTTTGAGAAGATCAGGGTGATTGAAGCTTCGCGAGACCGTCGAGATGGACACCCCTGCCGCTTTCGCAACAGCGACGATATCAGGTTTATCTTTTTGTTTTCGAGCCATTATTCATACTTTATCGGCTAAAAAATGAAAACATTTGCAAAACTATTTTCATCTCTTAGCCTGTGATGTCAACGTGAGAAAACCATCAGGTGGAACTTTGGAATTCCTTTATTACTTCGGAGATGTCTTCACACCGATCTCTTTTGGCTTGCTGCTTTTGGGAACGATTGGTGGCCTGATTTTGGGGGCAACCCCCGGATTATCACCGACAATGGCAGTGGCCCTTTTAATCCCCTTCACCTTCCACCTGGCACCCGTTCAGGGACTGATCCTTTTGGGGGCGGCCTATACATCCACAGTGGCAGGTGGGGCGGTCAGCGCCATCCTTCTTAAAATTCCCGGCGCACCTGCCAACATCGCCACGACGTTGGACGGTCACACCATGGCCAAGCAAGGCAAGGGGGCGCAGGCGTTGCAGCTAAGCTTTCTAGCTTCGGCAGTCGGGGGCGTGATTGGTGTTCTGCTGTTGATCTTCCTGACACCCGTTCTGGCGCAGTGGGCGCTGGCATTCGGTCCCAGCCATCTGTTCTGGCTCGCCATCCTTGGCGTCACTGTCATCGGTTCGCTGGACAGCGCTTCGGTGGTGAAGGGCCTTTTGTCCGGTTGCATCGGCCTCTGGCTCGCGACCATCGGATTTGACGACATCATGGGCGCGCAGCGGTTTATCTTTCACCCAGCATTGGGCGGCGGTATCAATATCATTGCGGCTCTCATCGGGTTGTTTGCCATTCCCCAGGTGCTGACCATGTTCGCAATAGGCCGCAACGCAGCAAATGCCGAATTGATCGAGGTCGAGAAACATTCGATCATGGATGCGGTGCACGAGCTTCTGCGCCGCCCTCGCGCCCTTAGCATTGGTACCATCACAGGTTCGGTCATTGGGCTTATTCCAGGCGTCGGAGGTCAAATCGCTGGTCTTGTCGCCTATGACCAAACCAAAAAGTTCAGCCCGGAACGCGATAAATTTGGCAAGGGTCACAGTGAAGGTGTGATCGCAGCAGAAAGCGCGAACAACGCCATGGTCGGCCCAAGCCTTGTGCCACTTCTGACGCTTTCGATCCCTGGTTCGCCCACAGCAGCAGTGCTGCTGGGTGGTCTGCTGATCCACGGAATTTTTCCCGGCACCGACCTCTTTGACAATCACCCGGATGTGGCGTGGACCTTTATAAACTCGATGCTGATCGGTCAGGTGCTCATGTGCATCTTCGGCCTTTATGTGGCTGGCCTTGCCGCCCGGGTTGCACAAGTGCCGCAAAGCGTCATGGCGGCCGTTGTTCTGGGGCTCGCCGTCTTTGGCAGCTACTCGGTCCAGTCCAGCATGGGTGACGTCTACGTCATGGCCGCGTTGGGCGTTATGATGTACTTCCTTGAACGCTTCGGCTTCTCGGCCGCGCCGCTGGTACTTGGCCTGATCCTTGGCCCGATTGCCGAAGCAAATTTCATCCAAGGGTCAATGATTGCCGGCGCCACAGACGGAATGGCGAGCTATTTCCTGACTGGCACGCTGAACATCGTCCTGATTGCCATCGTGATTGCATCAATTGCTTATTCGATCTGGATGGAACTTCGCAGCCGTCGCTACACCTCTAAAGAGGAGATCATGGGATGAGCCAGATCAGCCTTCCACGCATTCAACACATTGTGGCGTCCGGCATTATTGCGGCGGTCGGGATGTGGGTGGCATGGGTAAGCTATACGCAACAGCCTGCCGAAGCCTTCCTGTTCCCGCGTTTGATTTCGACCGTCTTCGTCGTCTTGGCATTGTGGACATTCGTCAAAGCGATCCTTGGTTGGACAAAGGTCGGAGATGGCGTTTCGCGCAAAGATTTCGTGTGGCTTCTGCCAGGCCTGACCATCGCGCTTGTCTACATCTTCTGGGCCGCCAAGGCGTTGGGTTTCTACACAGCGGGTACGATCACGTTCTTCTTGCTCCTCAGCTTCTACGACCCGGCGCCGCATGACGAGGCCAAAACCTGGGTCAAGCGCGTGATCATCACCGCAGGGTTTCTGGCGGTGATGTACGGGCTCTTCGCGCTGCTGCTCAAAGTCTTCACACCACGAGAGATATTTTTCTGAAAAGGGCCGCGCAAAGCGGCGATCAAAAATCCAAGGGAGGATCTAACATGAAACATTTACTGGCAGGCGCTGCATTGGCGCTAATGTCCCTGACCGGTGGCCTGGCCACCGCCGAGGATTACCCGGAACGCCCCATCATGATGATGGTCAGCTATGGTGCTGGCGGGGCCACTGACTTCCAGGCCCGCATTGTCACCATGACGGCAGGCAATGAAGATGCGCTTGGCATGCCCATTGCGATCATCAACAAACCCGGCGCTGGTGGGCGGGTTGGCTGGAACTGGTTTGCAACCCAGGCCGAGGCTGATGGCTATACGCTCGGGGCATACAACATTCCGCATTTCATTGCGCAGTCGATTAAGGGCGGTGTCGAATACTCGGCGGACAGCTTCGAACCGATCGCCAACTGGGGCGCTGACCCTGCGGTATTTGTGGTGGCCAAGGACAGCCCCTTCAACTCCATGGAGGACGTGGTCACCTACGCCAAGGAAAACCCCGGGAAACTGACGTTCTCTGGGGCAGGTCTGTTTGTTGGACACCACATTGCGGCTTTGCAACTTGAGAAAGAAGCAGGTGTTAAAATGGCATACATCCCGACCAAAGGCGGCGGTGCGGCAGCAATGAAAGCCGTGATAGCGGGTGACGTCATGGGCGGCGTGAATAATCTATCAGACGCATTCCGTGCTCAGGAAGCGGGCAACGTCAAAATCCTTGGCGTGTTTGATCTGGAACGCAATGAGTTCCTGCCTGACGTCCCGACGTTAAAAGAGCAGGGCTTTGACATCGACAACGCCAGCGTGAACTTCCGCGGTGTCATGGTGCCCAAAGGCACGCCGCCAGAGGTCATCGACAAACTGGCCGCAACCGTCCCCGAGATGTTCAAGAACTCGCGTGTGGCGGGCAAAATGAAAGCAGGCGGTTCGCCCATGCACATCATGACCCGTCAAGAGGTTCAGGAAATGTGGGCTGCGCGTCAGGAAACTCTGAAAGAACTTCTGGCAGGTCTTTAGCGAGTGGCAGAATACTGGATAGGGCGACACGAGCCCTATCCTCTTCGATAGGAGTTTCGCGATGAATGCACATGATGATATTGCTCAATTGAGCAAGGTTGTCGCTCGAGCGCGCGCCGCTCAGAAAGCTTACGAGACGGGAGCCGACCAAAGGCGCTATGACCGCGCTGCCGAAGCTGCCGCTTGGGCGATTATGGAGCCTTCTCGCAATCGGGCTTTGGCCGAACTTGCGGTCGCGACAACCGGGCTTGGCAATGTGCCCGACAAGATCATCAAGAACCATCGCAAGACACTTGGCTTGATGCGAGACATCAAGGGCGTGAAAACGCACGGGATTATCAGCAACGACACCTCCACCGGCATCACCGAAATCGCGCGCCCCATCGGGGTGGTGGGCGCTGTGGTGCCCTCGACCAACCCTGCTGCCACGCCTGCCAACAACATCATTAACGCATTGAAGTGTGGCAACGCAGTGGTTGTTGCCCCTTCGCCTAAAGGTGTGGCCAGCTGCGAGTTGCTTTTGTCCAACGTTCATGCCGAGTTTGACAAGCTGGGGCTGAATCATGATCTGGTTCAGATGGTCCCAGCACCCGGCTCCAAGGCCAAAACTCAGGCCATGATGGAGCTGTGCGACCGGGTGATTTGCACAGGCAGCCAGAACAATGTCCATCGTGCCCAGACCTGCGGTACACCCGCTGTGGCCGTGGGCGCGGGCAACGTTACGGTTATCGTTGACGAGACCGCCGACCTGAAGGCTGCTGCTCAGAAAATTACCGCTTCAAAGACGTTCGACAACGCAACTTCTTGTTCATCTGAAAACTCGATGATCGTTGTGGACGCGATCTATGAGGATTTCATTGCGGCGCTCGCCAATGAAGGTGGGGCGCTGGTGGAAGACGAAGCTCAGATTGTTTCGAAGCTTTGGCCCGACGGCCATCTGAACCGAGAAGTTATCGCGCAGGATGCCGACAAGATGATTGCGGCACTAGGTCTGTCTGATCAGGTACCCGAAGACACAAAGTTCCTTGCGGTCGAAACCAAAGGCATCGGCCCGGATCATCCGCTGTCCGGCGAAAAGCTAAGCCGCATTGCCGCGCTTTACCGCGCGAAGGATTACGAGGACGCGCGAGCTATCGCGGCGCGCATTCTGGACTATCAAGGGGCAGGACATTCCATCGGCATTCACACCGCAGATGACGCGCGTGCGGTGGCATTGGGTGCCTTGATGCCAACCTGCCGTGTCATCGTCAATCAGGCGCACACTTTCGCGACCGGTGGCTCATTCAACAACGGCATGCCTTTCTCGCTTTCGATGGGTTGCGGCAGTTGGGGGGGCAATGCGATTGATGAGAACCTGCATTGGAAGCACTTCATCCAAACCACCAAGATCGTTCGGGAAATTCCGCCTATCGAACCCACCGTCGAAGACATCTTCGCAGATTACTGGGCGGATGCAGGCGAATGAAGGTGGATGATCATACGCCGCCAAACGGTACCGTCCGCGACTGGCTAGATGACCGTGCAAGCACCGACGTTGATCTCGACGCCTATTTGTTTTTTGACGGCGAGCCTGCGCTGACCTGGTCGGATTTGCGGCGCAAAGCAAAACAACTTGCGCGACAATTGACGGCGTTGGGATTGAATAAAGGAGCGAGCGTCGCAATATTGCAGCCAAACGGTCGCAAAGCAATCGAATGCCTTTACGGAGTGCTTTACGGCGGGTTCCGTGCGACGGTGATCAACCTGGTCGCGGGGGACGAGGCTATAGGATATGCGCTGGATCACTGCGAAGCGCGCATTGCACTTGTCGGCGAGGCCCAGGTCAATTTGTTCGAAAGGGTGAGCCCGACGAGAATGTCTCGGCTCACAGAAGCCGGTGACAACAAAGCCCCGGTATTGCACCGGCTTGAGCCTGCAGACGACGCACTGCTCATGTACACATCTGGGACAACCGGACGCCCCAAAGGTGTCGTGCACAGCCACGCGAGCTTATTGGCAGGCGGTTGGACGCCAACCGTGGCCCACAGGTTGACGCCAAGCGATCGCGGTCTCTGCGTATTGCCAATTTATCACATCAACGGCTTGTGCGTAACGGTCATAAGCGCATTGGTCTCTGGCGGATCATTGGCGGTGGCCGAGAAGTTTTCAACTAGCAAGTTTTGGGACCAGTGCGAAGAGGCGAAGGCGACATGGTTCTCTGTCGTGCCGACAATCATCTCGCACCTGCTCCACTCTGATATAACCCCGGGGTCCAACACCCGGGATCGGTTACGCTTCGGCCGTTCAGCGTCATCCCCGCTTGCACCCGATGTGCAAACAGCATTTGAAGCCCGTTTCGAAGTGCCGATTGTTGAAACCATGGGCCTGACCGAAACCGCCGCCCAGATACTATCGAACCCATTGCCTCCGGGCATTCGCAAAATTGGCTCACCGGGCAAGGCGTTTGGCAATGAGGCATGCATCCTGTCGCCTGATCTGACTCCTCTACCACCTCATCTGCAAGGCGAGATCGCTGTGCGTGGACCAAATGTCATGCGCGAGTATCTCAAGAACCCCGACGCAACGGGCGAAACCTTCACCTCGGACGGGTGGCTTAGAACAGGTGACTTGGGCCATATCGACAACGACGGTTATTTCTTTGTCACCGGTCGACTGAAGGAACTAATTATCAAGGGCGGGGAAAACATTGCCCCTCGTGAAATCGACGAAGCACTGTATTCGCATCCTGACGTAATTGAAGCCGCGGCTTTTGCTCGCCCGTGCAAAACTTATGGTGAACGTGTGGAGGCGGCCGTCAAATTGTGTGATGGCTCCACGTTGTCGTCCGAACAACTTGTCGAAATCTGTGTCCAAAGGCTCGGCGCGTTCAAATCTCCAGACACGGTTTATTTACTGGAAGAATTACCGAAAGGCCCATCCGGTAAGATCCAAAGGATCAAACTGCCTGAGATAACGCGGTGAGAGTTGAATTTTCGACATAAGTAGGCATCGAGTAGAACGAGCTGCGATGAGGCGCGCGCAACTCATTTTAACCTGACACCGTTCGGGACTATGATGGCGGTTTGCGAAAGTTGGCTGACATTCGGACAGACAATGCGAATATCAGCTTCGTCCGCAAAGCACTCATTCAAGCCTGTTGCAGCGAAAGACTGCGTTGAGCCCAATCCGGACGTTCAGATGCAGCACAAAGTAAGATACTGTTGAGCGCAAAACAATGAATGGGATTTCAACTGGAAACACGAAAAACGCATGTTGTTTAGGTCATCACATCATCCAGTTAGCCTGAAAATTAGACGCTACCCCCCGAGGCGGCATCCAGCCAAGCCTGAATGACTTGAAAATTCTGATTTGTGCGTGAAACTTAAAGTATGAGTAAGTATTTTGATGAAATGTTCAACGGCGATGGATCACTCAGAGGTCCATACGAAGAGATCGGCCGCTGGTTCAATGCTGAAGACGTATCACGATTGAGAGCGAAACAGCGCGAAGCCGAAGAAGTCTTTAGGCTAACGGGTATCACTTTTAACGTTTATGGAAAAGCCGAGGCTGAGGAACGCCTAATCCCATTTGATATCGTACCGCGTGTCATTTCAGCACGAGAATGGCAGCGGCTGGAACGCGGTATTGAACAAAGGGTTCGGGCAATCAACGCCTTTCTCCACGATATCTATCACCGACAAGAAATCGTGCGTGCCGGGCGTGTGCCGGCCGAGATGATTGCCGGGAACGAAGCGTTCCTGCCGCAGATGCTTGGCGTCTCGCCTCCCGGTCAGGTCTACACACACATTGTCGGGGTCGATCTGGTGCGAACCGGACCGGACGAGTTTTTCGTTCTGGAAGACAACGCCCGCACGCCATCTGGGGTCAGCTATATGCTGGAGAACCGGGAAACGATGCTAAAGATGTTCCCCGAGCTCTTCAGCGCGACTAATGTTCGGAATGTTTCGGACTACCCCCGCAATCTGAGACGATCTCTTGCTGCATGCGCGCCGGCTTGCGCCGACGGGGAACCAACCGTCGCGGTATTAACCCCGGGCATCTATAACTCGGCCTACTACGAACATGCGTTCCTCGCAGATCAGATGGCCGTGGAATTGGTCGAAGGCCACGACCTACGCGTTGTCGATGGGCGTGTTTGCATGCGCACCACCAGAGGCTATAAGCCCATCGACGTACTTTATCGCCGGGTAGATGACGACTTTCTGGACCCGCTGAATTTCAACCCCGATAGCGCCTTGGGCGTTCCGGGTATTCTGGACGTTTACCGCGCGGGAGGCATCACGATTGCCAGCGCGCCTGGGACCGGTATTGCCGACGATAAGGCGATCTATTCCTACATGCCTGAAATCGTTGAATTCTACACGGGTGAGAAGCCTTTGCTTCAAAACGTCCCGACCTGGCGCTGCAGTGATCCCGAGTCTCTCTCCTACGTGCTGGACAACCTGTGTGAGCTTGTTGTGAAAGAAGTACACGGGTCTGGCGGCTACGGAATGTTGGTCGGACCAACCGCCAGCAAGAAAGAGATTTTGGCGTTCCGCGACAAGCTCAAATCGCGGCCCGGGAACTATATTGCTCAGCCAACTCTGTCGCTTTCGACGGTTCCGATCTTTGCGCGCTCGGGACTTGAGCCCAGACATGTTGACCTAAGGCCGTTCGTTTTGGTGTCGCCCGAAGGGATCAAAATCACGCCTGGCGGTTTGACCCGTGTGGCGCTTAAGAAGGGGTCTCTCGTCGTGAATTCAAGCCAGGGTGGCGGGACCAAAGACACCTGGGTTCTGGAGGACTGACCATGCTGGGAAAAACTGCTGGCGGGTTGTTCTGGATGTCCCGGTATCTTGAGCGAGCGGAAAATACGACGAGGTTGCTTGAAACAGGTCAGAGAATGGCATTGACCCGTACTAAGAATTCTGCCGAGGAATGGGGTTCGGTTCTGAAAACGGCCGGGGTTCTGGATGGGTACCACGCCAAGTACGAAGAGATTTCAAAAGACAATGCAGTCGATTGGGTGCTGCGTGACGCTGATAACACATCCTCGATCAAGTCGGTCATCAAGCAAGCCCGAGACAACGCGCGCCTTGTTCGGACGGCGCTCACCCATGATGTCTGGAGCGCAGTGAACTCCACCTGGATGCAGATCGATGAGGTGATGAAACGGCGCGTGAATGAGCGGGACTTACCTGCAACCTTGGAACTCATTCGGCAACAGGCGGCTCTGGTCCGTGGTGCCACTTTGGGGACCATGCTGCGCAACGACATTTTCGATTTCACCCGCATCGGAACGTTTGTCGAAAGGGCCGACAATACCGGGCGCATTCTGGACGTTAAATACTATGTTCTTCTGCCCACAGCTTTCTCAGTCGGCTCGTCGCTAGACAACATCCAATGGGAAAGCATCCTGCGTTCTGTCGGCGCTGGTGGTGGGTATCGAATGACCCACGGTGAGAAAACGCGGCCGTCTGACATTGCGCAGTTTTTGATCCTGGATCAGCGGATGCCTCGCAGTTTGCACTTCTGCTGCAGAAAGATTCAGGAAAACCTGTCCTACCTGAAGAAAGACTACGGCTTTGCCGGGCCTTCGTGCGAGGCATCAAATGCTCTCTACGAGAAATATCTGGATCAGAAAATCTCGGATATCTTTGAATTCGGTCTGCATGAGTACATTCAGGATTTTCTGACCGATCTCGGCAATTTGAGCCGTCAGATTGAGATTGATTACAGGTTCTACGAGTAGCCAATGAAACTGCACATTCGACACGAGACACGATACGATTTCGACGCGCCGGTTCCCTTCGGCCTGCAACAGCTGCGGAAAACACCAAAGTCATTTCGAAACCAGAGCATTGTGAGTTGGAGCACCCAGGTCACCGGCGGACATAAAGAGCTGACATTTGAAGACTACCACCGCAACACGGTGGAATTGATCAGTTTCGAAGCAAACACTCAAAGCATCTCGTTGATCTCCGAAGGCGCTGTTGAAGTGAAAGACACGCACGGTGTTCTGGGGCGTCACGAAGGGTCGACGCCCTTGTGGCTGTTCAAAAGAAGCACTCCGCAGACATCGCCGGGGAAAGGAGTTGCAGAGCTGATAAGCGCATTGCCCAACGGCGAACCGCTGGAACAGATGCATGCTCTGTCCGAGAAAGTTCGAGCTCAGGTCTCTTACGAAATTGGAAGTTCACACCCGGGCTGGAGCGCAGAAGATGCCCTCAAAGCCGAGCGCGGCGTGTGTCAGGACCACGCGCACATTTTCATTACCTGCGCGCGACAGCTCGGAGTGCCAGCACGCTACGTTTCGGGCTATTTGATGATGAACGAAACGGAGTTGCAGGACGCGACCCATGCCTGGGCCGAAGTGCATTTGGACGGGCTTGGCTGGGTGGGGTTTGACGTTTCAAATGGGATTTCACCTGACGATCGATACGTACGCGTCGCAACCGGGCTGGACTATGCCCAAGCCGCACCGGTAATAGGGAATAGAATTGGGACAGCGGGCGAGCAATTGACAGTGCAGTTGCAAGTCGCACAGCAGTAACGGAGAATTTGATGACCTATGCTGTGGGCATGCGGCTGAATCGCGGGCTGGTGTTCATGTCCGATACGCGCACGAATGCAGGCGTGGACAATGTTTCGACCTTCAACAAGATGTTCAACTGGACAGTCGAAGGGGACCGGTCGATCACAATCCTAACGGCCGGAAACCTGGCCACGACTCAGGCCACGATAAGCCTTTTGGAAGAGCGTACGAAAGCACCCGCAGATCGTTCGCCATCAATCTTAGAAGCGCCGACAATGTTTCAAGTCGCGCAACTGGTCGCGGCAACATTAAACGATGTCATTGAAGAGCACGCCCGGTCCGGTCAGCAAGCCGATAGCGCCTTTCACGCGACACTCATTGTTGGAGGTCAGATCAAAGGCGGCCCGTCACGCCTGTTTCTGATCTACCCTGAAGGCAACTTCATCGAGGCCGGTGATGACACACCGTTCTTTCAGATCGGAGAGACAAAATACGGCCGCCCGATTCTGGTGCGCGCCTATGATCCAGAAATGAGCTTCCCAGAAACCGTTAAACTCCTGCTGGTCAGTTTTGACTCCACGATTAAGGCCAATCTGTCGGTCGGGGCTCCGCTTGACGTGCTTCTCTACGATGAAGACAGCCTTGACGGCGGTACGCGGTCAAGATTCGAAGCTGACGACCAGTACTTTCGCAGTGTTTCCGATGGATGGGGTGACGCGTTGAAATCGGCCTTGGCCAAACTTCCAGAATACAGATCGGGGCGAAAATCAAACGATTGAGCGTCCGCTTTGTCCCGCAACTGGATCCTTGAGTGCGTGGTGTCCGCTGCGGTTTGTATGAATGGCGGGTGTTCCCGCCGCACAGCAGCATCGAGATTGACGCAGTTGCAGCGATTTCTACGCGGCGCGCGCACGCGGCATAAAACTCGAATTCACAGGTTGGGCTCTTTTCCGCCATCGGAGCAAACACAGCATCGTTTTTGGACGACCCAGACCGTGGCGATGTGGACGGCCCAGAGCTGACTATAGCATGCCGGTCCATCTAAGCACTGCAGCATATCCCCAAAACGGTCGTTGGTCGAAGGGCAAAGTCGAGGCATCTCGGAAACGGAAAACCGTTAGATTGAAATAGCGGCCGCCGACTTGGCTTAGCAAACAAGCCTGATTGCGGCACTATCGTTTTCCGTCAGCGGCCCAAATTGCACCCCGGCGAATAATCTCGGTGACCTGAGGCTGTTTCAAGTCGTCCAACTCATGCCCGATTGAGCAATAGAAAACGCGACCCTTATCCCATCGGCGCTTCCAAATCACCGGGATGACTGTCCCCTCGATCCACCACAGATGATCCCCGGAAAAGGTTGTCGTCGCCAGCACGTCATTAGAGGGATCAACCAGCATGTAATACTGCTCGGTTGTCAGTCGAAAGCTTCTGATCCCTTCAACGATTGGGTCATCGGGTTTGCAGATGGTCACATCATAATCGATGTAATCCTCGCGCGGTTGAAGGTTGTCAGGCCATCCCGGCGGGTGAGCAACAAACTGACCTCCGATCAGAAAGTGGTAGGTTGGTCGGTCGCGGAACGCGTCGCCCATATGGCCATGCCACCCTGCCAACCCGCATCCATCCCCGATCAGCTTCAAAAGCCCGTCTTCCTGCGGTTTGGTCATGTTCCCGTATTTGTCTTTGTGGCCCGATCTGGCGGATGACCAGATCGGTGTGATCAGATCCAGATCGGCCAGTTCATCCGGGTTTTCCAGAGGCTCCAACGTGTCGTAGACATCCACGTCGAACCCGTTGTCCTTCAGAAGCGCCTCGTACCAATCGCTGAATTGCTTGGGGGCGTGACCTTTCCAGCCTCCAACAAAAAGTGCGGCTTTCATCCCGATTGTCCTCGCATGTAGTTGAAGATGGACGCCATGTCGCGCGCATCGAAGCCCTGTGCTTCGGCGTTTTTTAGCACCTCAAACGTAGTCTTGGCCTGTGGCATCGGCACACCGACATCCTGCGCCAGATCCAGAGCGAGCCCGACATCCTTGCGTGCCAGCGCAACTGTGAACGTTACAGCCTGACTTGCTTCGTTCAGATAAATTGGGCGGCGAAACTTCAACATCGGCGCCGCAGCGGCAGAGTTTTCGATCACATCAAATGCGAGATCGGTGGCAATGCCAGCGCGCTCGGCAAGGCAGAGCGCCTCAGAGACCGTCTGGTTCATACCGTGGATCAACAAATTCACCGCAAGTTTCATGGCCGCGCCAGCGCCGACCTGTCCCAACCAGATGGTCTTGCGCCCCATCGCGTCAAAAAGGGGTGACAGCGTCTGAGCGAGCGAAGCATGAGCGCCTGCCATAATCAGAAGCGTGGCCTCTTCGGCGGCGTTGGTCGCCCCGGAAACCGGCGCATCAACAAAGCGTTTTCCGGTAGTCTCGGCAGCCTCTGCAATCTCGGAAACCAAAGCCGGGCTCATTGTGCCCATCTCAATCAATATTTGCGCGCCCGGTGCCGAGATCAGACCTGCATCTCCGAAATAGACTGCCCGTGCGGCTGCATCGTCTGCGAGCATCGAGACCGTGACATCAGAAACTCGGGACAATTCTGCAGGAGTGTTGGCAATTCCGCCGCCAACACTCTGTGAAAAATCCTGCGCAGGACCGGTGCTGCGGTTCCAGACCGTGACGTCATGCCCTGCCCGGGCACAGTTGGCTGCCATCCGGCGCCCCATGCGACCCAATCCTGCAAAACCAACCCGCATCACGCGACCTGCGTCGTGCCGTTGTCAGAGAGGCCCGAGATAGCCCGAACCAGACTATCTTCGGTCACATCTTCAGACGTGAATTCCTGTGTGATCTGCCCCTGGAACATAGCGTAGATCCGGTCCGCGACGTGCAACACTTCAGGCATCTCCGAACTGATGACGATCACCGCATATCCTTGCGCGGCAAGATCCCGGATCAGGTTGTGAATCTCGGCTTTGCTACCGACATCGATCCCGCGTGTCGGTTCATCAACAATCAGCACGTTCGGGTGCATGGACAGCCATTTGCCGATGACGATCTTTTGCTGGTTGCCACCGGACAGGTTCCCGACAAGTTGCCGCCAACCGGGCGTTCGGATGTCCAGCCGGTCGCGGTATTGATCAAAGATCGAAACCTCGGCCCCTTCGGCCACAAACGGACCAGCCTTGAGATCATCCACCTGAGGCAGGGTCATGTTGTCCCTGCAGTTCATGCCCAAGACCAACCCCTGACCTTTGCGGTCTTCTGGGACCAGCGAGATACCCCGCTCAATCGCGTCTGACGGTGAGTGGATGCGTATCTCTTGCCCATCAAGCAGGATTTGTCCGGCAGATGGATCGCGCAATCCAAACAAGGTTTCGGCAATCTCGGTACGCCCTGCGCCGACCAACCCATAGAATCCAACCACTTCGCCGCGTCTGATCTTGAAACTGACGTTTTGGTACAGATCGCCGCAACTCAGATTTCGCACCTCCAAAGCCACGTCCCCCAATTCGTGGTGCGAGACGTTGCGGGACAGGTCCAACTTGCGCCCGATCATCATCTGGGTGACGGATTCTTCATCCGTTTCTGCTGTGATTGCGGTGCCCGTGTGCTGTCCGTCCCGAAGCACACTGACTCGGTCGGTAATGCGAAAGATCTCTTCCATCCGGTGTGAGATGTAAATGATGCCCACGTCACGCGCTTTCAGATCGGCGATCACGTCGAACAGAACATCTTTTTCCGTGTCCGTCAGTGATGCGGTGGGTTCGTCAAAAATCACCGCTTTGGCGTCTACGGTCAGGGCGCGGGCGATCTCGACCATTTGCTTGTTGGCGATGGACAGATCCCCGACGAGGGTCTTGGGCGTAAAGCCAACCTTCAGCCGATCCAGAATGTTTGCCGTATCGGCATAAAGCTTGTCCCAATCGACCCGCCCGTAAGACTTGCGCGGCAACTCACCGAGATAGACATTCTCGGCCACGGACAATTCGTCTGCGAGGCTGAGCTCCTGGTGAATGAACACAACACCCTTGGCCTTGGCTTCCAGAGGTGAGGTCATGGCGGTGGGAGTCTCTTCGATCAGAATTTGACCTTCATCGGGTTGATAAATCCCCCCCAGAACCTTCATCAATGTTGATTTCCCGGCGCCGTTTTCCCCCATCAACGCATGCACTTCGCCGGGCATGACCGCAAAGGAAACGCCGTCAAGCGCGCGAACACCGGGGAATGTCTTCACGATCCCTTCAAGACGCAGGGCGGGTGTGCGTTCGGTCATGTCTTGAGCTCCTCTGCACCTTTGCGGTTCAGTTGCTTGTCGAGATAGAGAACTGCAATCAGGATTAGACCAATCACCAGATTGACGGTTGAGGTGTCTGCGCCGATATGCCCCAAGCCTTTGCGCAAAAGCTGGATCGCCAGCACGCCCCCAAAGGTTGAGATCACCGAGCCAGCACCACCGGTCAGCTTGGTGCCCCCCAGAACCACCGCGGTGATAATCCACAACTCGTACAGCTCACCATCGTTCGGGTTCACGGATCCACTTTCCGAATAAAACACCGCGGCCGATAGGGCCGCCAGAAACCCGATGATCATGAAATTGAGCATCATGTGTGGGCCGACCCTGATACCCGCATTCACCGCCGCCTCGCGGTTGTCGCCAATGGCATAGGCATTGCGTCCGTGGATGGTGCGGTTCATCACGAACCAGATCACCACGGTCACCGCCAGAAGGAACCAGGTGGCCGTGTGCAGGCCAAGAAACTGAGCCTCAGCGAAATCAACCAATGTCCAGTTCAGATGGCTTGTCGGTTGCTCGCCATTGTACATGAACACCAGACCACGATAGCCAAGCATCGAACCAAGCGTCACAATGAATGCATCGACCCCTGTTTTCCAGACGATCAATCCGTTGATGGCGCCCAGCACGATGCCGGTCAGCAACGCCAGACTCCACGAGATTGGAATGACCCAATCCCCGAGATCTGCAAAAACAGGCCATGTCAGACTGTCCAGCAAGACAATTGCGCAGAGTGCAAAGGTCGCTCCGACGCTTAGGTCAATATTGCCATTGATCATGACGATGGTCATACCCATCGCGATGATCCCGATTGGAGCAGACTGTTTAAACAACAGCAGCATGTTGTCGAGATCCATGAAGGCCTTGTCACTGAGTGATAAATATTCTCCCGCAACGCTGAAGAAGATCAGCTCGAAGACGATGAAACCCCAGATGGCGCCTCGCTTCAGGAAAGTGCTCTGAGTACCAGCTTGCATGTATCCGTTTCCCTTACGCGATCGGTGACCAGAGTTTGCCGCGCTTGGCCGCGATATCGAGCCATACCGCCAGGATAATGATCACCCAGGTCACGACGTATTGGACATAGAATTGCAGACCGACCAGCAGTAACCCGTTCTGGATGAACCCAAGCATCAGGACGCCAATAACCGTCTTGAAGATTGTTCCGGACCCGCCCAACAAAGACGCGCCTCCGAGGATGACAGCAGCCAGCACTTCAAGCTCCAGACCTTGCCCCACGGTGTTCTGGCTGCCCATCGAACGGCTCGCCTGAATAAGACCGGCCGTTGCGACACAAAAGGAAGACGCAAGATAGCAGGCGAAAACAACGCGCGCGCGCCGAATGCCCGAGAAGGTTGCAGCTACGCCGTTGCCCCCCACTGCGTAGACCTTGCGGCCAAACGGGGTTTTGGCCAGCACGATACCCAGAAAAGCGGCCAACAGAACAAACAACAGAATTGGGACGGGAACACCCAACGCGTCACCCTGGCCGAAAACGCTGAACCAGGTACCTTCCTTGTCGGCGATATCCATGTTCTTGCCGCCAGAATAGGTTAGCGTCAGCCCGTGGATGGCCGACAGCATTCCAAGCGTCACAATCAGCGAGTTGAGTTTCAGGTAACCAACAAGAAACCCGATCAGGGCGCCCAGGCACATTGTCATGGCAAACATCGAAGGAATCGCCAGCGTTGGCCCAATCTTGTCGTGAAGGTCCAGGACAACAATAGTTGAAAAGGACATCATTGAGCCAACGGACAGATCAAGATTACCGCTGATCACAACAAAGGTCACTCCCAGCGCCATGACACCCAGAATGGCAGATGAGCGGATCACGCCCATAATGTTGTCCGGATCCAGAAATCTGGGGTTCGCCAACGTAAATCCGATAATGAACACGACAAAAGCAACCAGGATCCCCTGCCGAGCCAGTATTCCCCCAATGTCGGATTTCTTCAGTTGCGCCATCCTGTTCTCCCCGTCTCCGGCAAGCCGGAGGTTTAGTCTTACTACAGCACTCACCGAGCGCCGCGCATTCATACCAGTGTCATGCCGCCATCAATCATCACGATCTGACCGGTCATGTAGTCGCTGTCCCGCGACGCAAGGAATGTCGTCGTTCCGGTGATGTCCTCAGGCTGGGCAACACGTCCGCGCAATATTTCAGCCGAAAATTCCTCCATCGCTTGCCCAGGGCGCTCGGCGGCGCCGATCTCCATCAGGTCGCGGTCGACCTCTTCCCACATTTCCGTCGCGACCACTCCGGGGGCGAAGCCCGTCACCGTGATATCATGCTTCGCCAAATCGCGCGCGCCTGACTGGGTCAGCGAAACAACAGCCCATTTCGAGGCGCAATAAGGCGCGACATTGTCGAATCCCTGTCGGCTGGCAATTGAAGCGGTATTAATGATTTTGCCACCGGTTCCCTGAGCAATCATCTGACGTGCGGCCTCCTGCATGCCGATCATGCATCCCAACCCGTTGACGCCCATGATGAAATGCCAGTTCTCATCTGTCACATCGAGGAAATTCATCGGTTTGTTCACACCGGCATTGTTGAATTTCACATCCAGTTTTCCAAATTGTCCCACCGTATGGTCGATCATCGCACGGACCTGTTCACGATCGGTCACATCGACGGCTGCATGGGTGACCTGACCGCCATGGCTGTTGGCTCTCTGTCTGTTTTCGGCGGCAACCGTTGCCACCTTGTCGCCGTTTATGTCTGCAAAACAGACATCCGCGCCTTGTTCTAACAGCGCCTCGCCAATGGCGCGCCCGATACCTTGAGCTGCGCCGGTGACAATACAGGAACGTCCAGAGACTCGCCCCATGGGTTTCTCCCTGTTCAAATGAATTGACGAAAATGCGCAGGGCCCAATGGGCTCCACGCATCTGGGGAGAGGTTTAGAATACCGGCTTGGTAAACTCGCCTTGGTTGTCCTGTGTGATCTTCGGTGTGTCGAAGTAGTTCAGGAACGGCAGTTCCTTCCCTTCCAGCGTTTCGATCGCTGTTTTCAATGCAGCCTCGGCATCGTCAACGGGTGACTGGTAGATCGAGCCCCAGTATTCACCACGTTCCATAGCTTCGTAGCCAACAGCGAAGTTTGTGGCCCCAACAAAGATGATGCCTTCACGACCAGCGGCTTTTGCAGCGTTCAATGCGCCCACGCCCATATTGTCATCGCCGGAATAGACCCCATCGATGTCATCATATTTCACAAGGAAAGCTTCCATGACCTTCTGGGATTTCTCACGGTTCCAGTCGCCAGGTTGGGTTTCAACCAGCGTCACGTTGGGACATACTTCCGGCAGGCGATCATCAAAACCCTTTTGGCGTTCGATGGCCGTGGTGTACCCCGGCTGCCCCGAGATCTGGACGACGCGTGCTTCATTTTCGATGCCCATGTCCTTGAACTTATCGCACATGATTTCCGCTGAACGCGAACCTTGTGTGATGTTGTCTGGGCCAGAGAAGGAGGCGACGAACGGGAAACCCGCTTCGGCAATGTTTGAGTTGGTGACAATAACGGGGATACCGGCCTTGTGCGCCTTGCGTACCGCCGGGATCACGGCCTCGCCATTGGTTGGCCAGATGATGATGGCATCCACTTCCTGTTGGATCAGGTCCTCCATCTGGGCAATCTGACGGGCTACGTCACCTCCTGCATCCAGAACGACAACATCGACATCGCTGTTCGCCTCGGCGGCTGCGATAAAGGCTTTTTCATATGTGGTCTGATAGCTGTCGACGCCGACATTGTTCTGTGTAATGCCAATAGTCATTGTATCAGCCATAGCTGCCCCACCGAAAGCCGTCAGGGCCAGGGCAGTGGTCGCCACAAGAGTTTTGCGGATATTCATTCGGTTTCCTCCCGGGTAAATTCTTGGTCTTGCCAACTCCCGTTTTTCCTCCGCGGGAATCATCATCCGTAGATCGGATTAGCCCTGACAGGTTCGCGAAAACTTCCGCGCTAAGACCCCCCGAAAATATCCAAATTGAGAATCGTGGTATCCAGAACGGATATCTAAGCGATACTGCACCAAGATCATTCTGAACATTTTGAGAGGGAGGGCAATATGAGCGAATCGAATTTGTCCAAATCGAACAATCCAGCGCCAGACTCGGCCCAACCTTATGATCAGGGTGCAAAGCGGTACAAACCCATGGACGGCTCAGCTTCGACATTTCAGCAAGGTTTTTATCAGGACAAGACCGAAATGCTTCAGGTTGTTTCGTTTCTGGAAAGCTTTTGCGAAGAGCTGGAAGATGTGATCGAGGTCTTTGCCCCGAACCCGTTTTTCCTGATGTCCCTTTTCCTGATCCGAAATCACATTGAGGGTAAAACCGTCACCCCGACGTCTCTCATATCGGCGTCGCACATTCCATATGCCACTGCGTCGCGCCGCGTGAAGGAAATGATCGAAACAGGCCTGATCGAACAGCGCCCGCGCACCAGTTCCGGCAAAAGCTTCTCGCTTCATCCCAGCGAACATCTTCTTGAGGGATGGATGCAGCTGTCCACTCGCATACGGCGCCTGGCCGAAATCGAATTTGGAACAAGCGAAGAGCGGGCAGAGTCCACCGACTATTATTTTGGCGGATCTTACATGGCGACCAAGTCGATACCACCGCTGCAAGTTCTGGGTGAACCCCTGAAACTGGCTGGTGGGGTTCGCGTTCTGGTGCATGGTGACCCGACCTTTATGGTGATGGAAACGCTCAAGCGGCAATTTGAACAAGTGATCGGATCACCGATCCAGCAACGCGCCTTTTCAATTGATCGCTTGCGGGAAGAAGCGCTCAAAAACGCAGAACGCCCAACCAGCCGATATGACATTATCGCAGTAGATCTTCCCTGGATCGGAGAGTTTGTCGAAAAAGGCGTGTTGCTGCCGTTAGAGGGCGTGATGGATTTGGCAGTGCTGGATCCGGCCGATTTCCATACCGCAGGCTGGAAAGCGGCACATTGGGGCGGCAAGGCCTATGGTGTCCCGGCGCAAACCACACCAGAGCTTTTGTTCTATCGGCGCGATCAGTTTGCCGATGCGGGGCTTGAACCGCCTGCGACAACGGACGAACTTCTGACTGCGGCACAGGCTCTCCACGATCCGCAACATGGGCGGTATGGCATAGCGTGGAACGCGGCGCGTGGGACAGCGCTTGGACATACATTCCTAACGACGCTTTCGGATTTCGGGCAGCCGATCGTTGATTTAAATGAGATCGCCGGCGGTTTTGACACCGAAGACCTGCATCAAGATGCCTATCAATTCACTATCGACACGGCCGTGGGGCTAAGTGCTGCCGAGTATCTGATGGAGCTGCTCAACTACTCACCGCCCGACATTTTGTCTATGTCGTGGTACGAACGTATCCGTCCCTTTGCCGCAGGCAAGGTCGCGATGGCATACGGCTACACGCTGTTGGCGCCTTATTTCGAAAGCGATCCGTCTTCGCCCGCACACGGTCAGACCGGTTTCCTTCCACATCCTGCAGGACGTGGCGCCACTCAGGTCGCACCGGTCGGCGGTTATGTGATGGGCATCCCCTCCAATCTGCCGGTCGAGCGTCGTGCCGCAGCAGCAGAAGCTTTAAGGGTCTTCACGTCCCCCGAGGCTCAGAAGCTGTACGTCCAGAACGGCAGCCGGACCAACCCACGCTATTCAGTTGGTGCCGACCCTGAGGTACGACGATCCTCGCCGATCTTCGAAGCAGTCGACGCGATGTCCTGGCGCGATGAGCTGCAATTCTGGCCGCGCCCGCCCGTGCCCGAGATCAGCGATGTTATTCGCATCTGCGGAGAGGAACTCCACGACATGCTGCGCGGGATCATCCCGCCGAAAGAGGCCCTGCGCCGGGCGCAGAACCGCGCTGATGAAACGCTCAGCGGCAAGCGCCGAAGATAGAACCCCAAGGAGAAGAACATGGACCCCAATCGCCTGAACGGTAAGAACATTCTGATTACTGGTGCCGCCCGCGGCATGGGACAGGCGAATGCCGAGAGCTTTGCGTCTCAGGGTGCAAATATCTGCATTGGGGATATCGATCACGCAGAGGCGCAGAAAGTCGCGGATGGCATCAATGCCAAAGGCAACGGCAGCGCGATCGCGGTCAAAATGGACGTGACCAAGCGCGAAGACAATGCAGCCGCCGTTGCCGCAACCGTCGACGCCTTTGGCAGCATCAATGTGGGTTTGTTCAACGCGGGCCTGAACAAACCCCGGTTCTTCATGGATATCGATGAAGACAACTGGGACATGATCATGAACGTCAACACCAAGGCGATGTGGCTGGGTATGCAGGAAACTGCGCGTCAGATGATCAAGCAAGGCCCGATGGAGGGACATCCGTATAAGATCATCAACGTCGGTTCAATCGCTTCGCGCAAACCGCTTGTGGATGTGACGGTTTACTGCACCTCAAAATATGGCTGCCTGGCCCTGACCCATTGCGGCGCCGTTGCGCTGTCCGAACACAACATCACGGTCAACGGATATGCGCCAGGCGTCGTTGTAACCCCACTCTGGGAGCAACTCGACAAGGATCTGGTCGATATCGGTTTCAAGGAGCGCGAAGGGCAAGCGTATGAAGACATCGTGCGTGATGCACTTCAGGTCAAACGGGTCTCCTATCCAAACGACATCGTGGGTACCGCTTCGTTCCTGGCCAGCGATGACAGCGACTATATGACCGGCCAGATGATCCACATCGATGGCGGCTGGTGCATTCAATAACGCAGCAACACCGCGCAAGACCCTACACAACACACCGGTGGTTCGACCACCCGAAGGAGCCGTCATGTCCAGAGCACTAATGCCCAACCTGCTGACCCCGCAGGATCTTGAACCCAACTGGCAATGGGAAGGACGATTGCCCGCATGGGGTCATACATCCGTCGACTTTGAGCGTCGAATTGATCATGACCGCCTGCGCCGCTATCGCCTGGCACGCACGCGTCAGGCTTTGAAAGCGTCGAATGCGGGCACGCTCCTGCTCTTTGATGTGAACAACATTCGCTATGTCTCGGCCACCAAGATCGGCGAATGGGAACGCGACAAGATGTGCCGGTTCTGCCTGCTGACCGGCGACGATGCGCCCTATGTCTGGGATTTCGGGTCCGCTGCGATGCACCACAAGAAATACTCGGATTGGCTGGTGCCGGATCATTGCCGTGCAGGTGTCGTCGGCATGCGGGGCACCATCCCGCCCGAGTTTGGGTTGATGCGCAAATATGCCAAGGAAATCGCCGGGCTTATCCGCGACGCGGGGATGGGGGACATGCCGGTTGGCGTGGACTATGCCGAAACCGCGATGTTCGAAGCGCTCAAGGCTGAGGGCATCAATGTCGTCGACGGCCAACAAATCATGTTGGCAGCACGCGAGATTAAGAACTGGGATGAAATCCAGCTGCTGACGCAAGCCGCCTCGATGGTCGATGGCGTCTATCACATGATTTACGAAGAGTTGAAACCGGGTGTGCGTGAAAACGACATCGTCGCGCTTTCCAACAAGATGCTTTATGAGATGGGCAGCGACGATGTTGAGGCGATCAACGCTATTTCCGGCGAACGCTGCAACCCGCACCCGCACAACTTCACCGACAGGCTGTTCCGTCCTGGTGATCAGGCATTCTTTGATATTCTGCAGTCCTATCAGGGGTATCGCACCTGTTACTATCGGACTTTCAACATCGGCCGGTCCACGCCGTCCCAAAACGACGCCTATGTGAAGGCGCGCGAATGGATCGACGCATCGATTTCGATGATCAAACCGGGGGTCAGCACCGACAAGGTGGCGGAAGTTTGGCCAAAAGCCGAGGAGTTCGGCTTTCCCGACGAAGCGTCTGCCTTTGGCCTTCAATTTGGTCACGGGCTGGGTCTGGCGTTGCATGAACGGCCGATCATCAGCCGGGCTGTCAGCCTTGATCATCCAATGGAGATCAAGACGGGAATGGTCTTCGCGCTAGAAACCTATTGCCCGGCGACCGACGGATACTCTGCCGCGAGGATCGAGGAAGAGGTTGTGGTCACCGAAACCGGTTGCGAAGTGATCAGCCTTTTCCCGGCCGAAGACCTGCCAATCGCCAACCGCTACTGACGCTTATCCAACCGGTCCTTTAGGGCCGGTGTCACTTCTTAGGAAAGTTTATCATGAGCGCCGCAAAGACCAACACTGAGGACTATCTGCGAATGTACGCCCAGATGGTTCGCATCCGAACATTCGAAGACAATGCAAATCAGTTGTACCTGTCGGCCAAGATGCCGGGGCTGACCCATATGTATTCCGGTGAAGAGGCCGTGGCAGTTGGTATTTGCGAAGCTTTGCGGGTCACCGACAAAATTACCTCGACCCACCGTGGCCACGGCCATTGCGTAGCCAAAGGCGCCGATTTCAAGGAAATGTTCTGCGAGTTGCTGGGCAAGGAAGAAGGCTATTGCCGCGGCAAAGGCGGATCCATGCATATCGCGGATCAGTCCAATGGGAATCTTGGCGCGAACGCGATTGTTGGCGGGTCGATGGGTATCGCAACAGGAGCTGCCTTTTCAGCTAAACTGTTGGGCAAGGATGACGTCACTGTCTGTTTCTTTGGCGATGGGGCCACCGCTCAGGGGCTGATGTACGAGGTCATGAACATGGCCGCTTTGTGGAAATTGCCGGTGATCTATGCCTGCGAAAACAACGGGTATTCGGAATATACCCGAACGGATGAAATCGCGGCAGGCGCCATCACGGCACGCGCCGAAGCCTTTGGCATCGAGGCCCATCAGGTCGACGGGCAGGATGTGCTGGCCGTGAATGAGCTGACCGAGAAGTTGGTCGGGCGCACGCGCAAGGGCGAGGGTCCGTTCTTCATTGAACTGATAACCTATCGCTATCACGGCCACCACGTAGGCGATATCAATCGCGAATATTACCGGTCGAAAGAGGAGGAAAAGCACTGGAAGGAAAACCGCGATCCGATCACGCGGTTCCGGTCCTGGCTGGTCGCAGAAGGTATCGCCACGGAAGACGAGATTGAGGCCATGAACGCTGAAATCAAATCCGAAGCAACCGCCGCTGTCGAATACGCCCTGAACGCAGACTATCCGGATGGTGCCGAAGTCGACATGCATGTTTTCACCGACGTCAAACACGCGCTGGCTTGAGGAGCGGAATATGCGAGAAATTACTCTGTCTCAGGCCGTCAACGAAGCGCTTGCCGAAGAAATGCGGCGCGATCCCACCACATTCATCATCGGTGAGGATGTGGCCGAAGCCGGAACACCTTTTAAGATCCTTTCCGGTCTGGTCGAAGAATTTGGCACCGATCGCGTGGTCGACACGCCAATTGCGGAACCGGGGTTCATGGGGCTTGCGGTCGGCGCCTCCATGACAGGCACCCGTCCCATCGTTGATCTGATGTTTGGCGATTTCATCTTTCTGGTCATGGACCAACTCTGCAATCAGGCCGCCAAGATTCACTATATGTCCGGTGGCAAAATGAACGCGCCATTGGTTCTGCGCACAAATCTGGGAGCGACCCGACGATCCGCTGCGCAACACTCCCAATCCTTGCATGCGCTTGTCGCCCATATTCCGGGTTTGAAAGTGGCGCTACCGTCCTCGGCCTACGAGGCCAAGGGGCTGCTCAAAACAGCAATCCGCGACGACAACCCGGTTGTGATTTTCGAAGACAAGCTGATGTACAACGACAAGGCACCGGTCCCCGAAGAAGAGTTCCTCATTCCCTTTGGTGAGGCCAATGTCAAACGCCGCGGCACCGACATTACGTTGATCGGCACATCTTCGATGGTTCAGGTTTGTGAGAAAGCCGCTGAGATTTTATCGGCCGAAGAGATTTCGGCCGAGGTAATCGACCCACGCACAATTGTTCCGCTGGACGAGGAAACGCTGCTTGCCTCTGCCCGCAAGACGAGCCGGGTGATTGTGGTGGATGAAGGGCACCAGAGCTATGGTGTGACGGGCGAAATTGCCAGCCGCATCAATGAAAAGGCGTTCTACCACCTTGACGCACCGGTGCTGAGGATGGGGGCCATGGACGTGCCCATCCCGTTCTCGCCCGCATTGGAGGACATGACGGTTCCAACTCCGGAAGGTGTTGCTGAGAACGCCCGCAGGCTTATGGCGGGGGACATGTTCCATGCCGCATGAGGTGATCATGCCGGCGCTCGGCATGGCGCAGGACACGGGTCTTTTGGTCAATTGGCTGAAAGCACCGGGCGAGGCCGTAAGCTTGGGTGATCCGCTGTTCGAAGTGGAAACCGACAAATCGACTATGGAAGTAGAGGCACCTGCGGACGGGTTTTTGACCGACCTGAAAGCCGAAGCAGGTGCAGAAGTACCCGTGGGTCAGATCATCGCCCTGATTTCGGACACTGCCGAGGGAGAAGGTCAGACGCAGGACGACAGTAACACCCAAGTCGTGCACAAGCAGGACGCAGAACCCGCAACTGCAATTCCGATGCCCATGGTCACTGATCCACCCATTGGGTCGCGTCAAAACACAAACATCGCCGTCGCACCGGTCGCAGAGAACGAACGCATTCTCGCCTCGCCCAAAGCGCGCCGCCTTGCCCATGAGGCAGGGTTGGACCTGAACCGGCTGGTATTGGCCGGGCATCCACAGCCTTATCATGTTGCCGACATTGAGGTGCTTCGAACGTTACCCAAAACCGGCAGCAACGCAGCCACTTCGGCCCATCTTTCTCAGATCACAGCATGTGTGTCACGAACCGGCACGGATGACTTCCTCAACTGGATGCTAGAAGACGGTGGAATAACTATTTCACCCATCGCGCTGTGGGCCAGTTTCGCCTCTGGAGCACTGCGTTCTGTGACGTCTGACAAAGTGGACCTGATAATAGCTCTCTCAAATCTGACCGGCGTAACCACAGTTCTGAAGAACCCAGACAAAACGCGCCTGCTCTATCAGATCGAAGTGCCGGATAACCACCCGGATCTGGTATTGAGAGACATGACAGACAGCCCCATCACCGGGTTGCGACTAGGTCCCCCTGACACTCCGGTTCTGAGCGTCGCAAGCGAAAGGGACATGCTGCGTCTCAGCCTTGAATTCACGTCGGACCAGTTGGAGGACGCGGACGCTATCGCGCTGATATCAGGTTTTGCCGAAAGACTGGCCGACCCATTGCACTATTTGCTCTGACCTGAACGGACTCACCATGAAAAATACCAATCTATATATCAATGGCCATTGGCACGCCGGCGCGGAAGGTCAACGATTTGACGTCATCAATCCCGCAACCGAAGAGGTGATTGCATCGGTCGCGTCAGCCGAAATCGCAGATGCAGATACCGCGTTGGATGCTGCCGAAGCGGCAATGGCAGATTGGGCCGCGCGAACGCCGCGCGAACGCTCTGAGGTATTGCGCAAAGCTTGGGAGCTGATGACAGATCGCCTGGAAGAGTTTGCCCATTTGATCACTTTGGAAAACGGCAAGGCACGCGCGGACGCAGTGGGTGAAGCAACTTATGCCGCAGAATTCTTTCGCTGGTTTGCCGAGGAAGCGGTGCGCTCGGACGGCATGATTACTCACGCGCCCAGTTCGGGTGCGCGGATCATGGTGCAGCATAAGCCCGCAGGCTTGGCTGTGTTGGTGACGCCCTGGAATTATCCCGCCGCCATGGGCACGCGCAAGATCGCCCCGGCCCTAGCGGCCGGTTGTGCCGTCATTATCAAACCCGCCTCTGAAACCCCGCTGACCATGCTGGCATTGATGCCTTTGTTGGAAGAGGCCGGCGTTCCACCCGGTTTGGTCAATGTGCTACCATCACGGCGCACCGGTGCCTTGGTGGATCACATGATGCATGATCCGCGCGTGCGCGTTGTGAGTTTTACCGGCTCTACTGGTGTGGGCCGAAAGCTTTTGAAAGGCGCGGCAGATCAGGTGCTGAAACCCGCGATGGAGCTTGGCGGCAACGCCCCGGTCATCGTTCTGGAAGATGCCGACATGGAAACTGCAATCGAAGGCACGATGTTGGCCAAGATGCGCAATCTGGGTGAGGCATGCACGGCCGCCAACCGCATTTATGTCCACGTCTCCCGCGCCGAGGAGTTTACGAAGCGCCTATCTGATGAAATGTCCGCCTTGAAAGTCGGCGATGGCACCGACCCGTCCGTTGATGTCGGCCCATTGGTCAACTCTGACACGCTTGACAAGGTGGCCGGGTTTGTCGCCGATGCGGTCGCAAAAGGGGCCCGTGTTGAATGTGGTGGTGCCACGCCTGACGGGACCGGGTTCTTTTACCCGCCGACCGTCCTCTCCAACGTGCCGGAAAGCGCCGATTGCGTGCATGATGAGATTTTCGGGCCAGTCGCCGCCATACAGACCTTCACTAACCAAGAGGATGTGATCCGCCGGGCAAACAACACGGAATACGGCCTTGTGGCCTATGTGTTTTCGGATGACTTCAAACGCGCATTACAGGTGTGTGAACGACTGGAATACGGCATGGTTGGCCTGAACCGAGGACTGGTAAGCGATCCGGCAGCACCGTTTGGCGGTGTTAAACAATCAGGCCTCGGACGCGAAGGCGGCCACGAGGGTATGCTGGAATTCATGGAAACTCAGTATATCTCGGCCAGTTGGTGATTTCGGTACTTCAAACTGAGCAAAAACTGGAAATTGAAACCACCTATAGTGACCCACCCTTGGAATAAAATGCTACAGCGAGCACCGAAGCCCAGACGCTTGCGATCAAGGAAACATCACAATCGCCATCGATATATCAATGTCTGCTCTAAGGTGTGCGTTGTTGGTTATTCGCACATGCGGCGAACTTCCGGTTCCCGCCCCCTTCTCTAACAAGTCACTGGACTTCCAGGCATTTGAGAGCGGTACTGTCGTTACGAAACATCGCCCGGGGTCGCCGGGCTCCACTCAGTACCGGACGAAAGATTGGCCTTCGCAAATGAGTGGAGAGAAATGGTGACGGAATCCGCACAGAAAACCAAAGTCGCGAAAGCAAAGGTCGTAAAGGCGAGGCCTGCGCGAAGGGGCGTAGCTGGCTGGCAATGGTCATCGCAGGCAAAACCTTCTCTGAGATCGCCGACTCCGAAGGAGTGTCGAAGCGCCGTGTTCAGGACGTGACCAACCCTGGCATTGCTCGCGCCTGAAGTTCTTGACCGCATCGCTGCCGGCGAACAACCCGATTGCCTCACCACGGATTACCTTATCAAGACGCGGTTCTCTGCTGTCTGGTCAGAGCAGCACGCACAGTTCGCATCGCTCTGAAACAAAACACCCTGAAATCTGCAAACTCGTACCGCCGGAATCGCAAACAGAGACTACGGCATGAAATCGGCCCGGATCTTGCTCTGGATTGCGTCTCTGCAGAAATCCCAGCCTGCCAAGCGCCCGAAATCACGCGACAATTGCGCGATAAGCTTTCAGCGTCTGAAAACAGGGACATGTGTGGCTGTGCACGCAGTCTCGAGCTATCCAGTCTCGCGCAGAATTCCCTATTAACAGGGAATTTACAGGAAAAACTCATAGATTTGGGCCATTTTCGGTGGTTTGGAGCTCGAATTTGTTCTTAAAAACAGTGGCTTGCGTGGATTTTCCCTAGATCGATTAATAGGGAATCTTTCTCTGATGATCAGGGGATTTCTTACGACTAACAATGAAGAGGATAGGGGGAGCGGGCCAAACAAACTTGATCTGAATGTCGCAAGCCGACATTCGTGCGAAGTGTAACCAACGGCTGTTGTGAGCCCCATAGTGCAGGGTTCTACAAAAATTCCCAACGTCTGCTGTTGCTCTCTTTTTAGATCAGGCAGCGGCTTCAGCTTGGCTCCAGTTGAAGCCTTACGTATTGCTCCTTTGGGCAGTCCGCCTCATGCATCAGCGTGATCATTTGGGATTTAAGGCGCTCTTCTACCTCCGGATCAGCCAGCGGACTGGTTTGTGCAGGGTCGACCTTGGTATCCCAAAGCATCGTCGCGAACTGCTTGTCACGGGCGACCCAGGTGACGTTCTCGATTTTCATCGTCATCGCGCCCTTCTGGAAAGAAAACGGTTCTGCAACCTGCAGGTTCTCGAAATCCTCAACCGCGAAATGCGACCGCATATGGGTTGGCATCAGGGTGTATTGATAGAGCGGCTTGTTGTCTGGATTTTGTGGCGACCTCATATAAACATAGCGACCGTCCGTAACATTCACATGGGCTCCGTGCATCCCAAAGATCGCGGCATCTCGCACGGGTGTGTCATCTGCGATAACCTGGGCCAAATCTTTGCCAATCATATCTTTGGACGGTTCTAGTCCAAAGAAGTTGAGCAGCGTCGGCGCAAGGTCGATCGAGGGTTGCACGAGTGCGTTGCGCCGCTCGCCCGAGGCTTTGGCACGCGGATCCCAGATGAAAAACGGCGTGTGGGCGATTTCCTGATACATGGGCATCGACATTTTGCCCCACCAGTCATGTTCGCCCAGTAGGAAGCCATGATCTGTCCAGACGATCAGCATGGTGTCATCCCACAGCCCCTTGGCGTCCATCATGTCCATGACCTGGCCAAGATATTCGTCGCACATACTGACAAGAGCCGCGTACTCAACGCGCAGATGCTTGTTCTCTTCAGGATGATAAGTTGTCCGCGCATACATCGGCCAGTCAAAGAACGGGCCATCATAGGCGTCATAATGCTCTTTGTAGAGTTCTTTGTAGCGGTCAAGCGTGTAAAACGGTTCGTGCGGGTCGAAGGTTTCGATATGAAGCATCCAGTTGTCGTGGTCCGCATTCTTGTCGATGAAGTCGAGACCCGCCTTGAATGTCCGCGCCTGCGGCTGGTTTTCTTCGATATTCATAAAGCCGCGATTGACCCAATCCTGCCGGGTCAGATAGCGCAGCCGCTGCATCGACGCTTGGCTTTCCTCGGGGAACGCCTTGCGATAGGCGTCGAACACCTCGGGTTCCGAGTAGATGCCGTTTTTCCCAAAGGCGCCTTTGGGAATTTCCGGCTCATTCAGGTCGCCGATCCACGGGTCGCCTTCCTGACCACGCCAATACTGCCAGGTGGTGTAATGGGTGTGGTAGTTCAACCCGCCGTCTTCGAAATAGTGATTGTGATCCGTGGTCAGATGGGTGTGCACGCTGGCATCGCTTAGCATCTTGGGCATGCTGTCATCAAACGGTTCCAGCGGCCCCCAGCTGCGGTGCAAAAAGTTGGGCCTACCCGTATGCCAGTCCCGGCGCGCGGGCATGCAGGGCATGGAACAGACATAAGAGGTATCAAAGGTCACCGCCCGATCAGATAGGCGTTTGAAATTTGGCGCATGTACCCAATCATTGCCGTAGCTTGGAAGAAAGTGACGGCTGAGCGTGTCGAACATCACAACGATGGCTTTCATGGGGTGGTCTCCTTTAAATCGAATGCAACGCGGAATCCGATATGCCCGGTTGTCATGTCAGGGGCAGATGCGCTGCGTGCAGACAGGCGGTAGCGGGCGCAATAGGATTTGTGGCAAAGGTGCGAGCCGCCTTTCAGCACTTTGCCTTCCCCAAATGGCGGGCCTTGGGGGTCGTCTGTGATGCGGCTCAGAACGTGGAAGTCGCGGCTGAACCAATCGGCCGTCCATTCCCAGGTGTTACCGACCATGTTATAGAAGCCAAAGCGGTTGGGCTTGAAGGCCGTTACTGGGCAAGTGTTGGCAAACCCGCCAGCCGCGGTGTTTTCCTGAGGAAACTTGCCGCGCCAGATATTGCAGCGGTAGCTGTCGGTGGGCGAGGCATCCCCCCAGGGATAGCGTTTCTGATCCAGGCCGCCGCGACCCGCATACTCCCACTCCGCTTCGGTTGGCAGACGCCCGCCAACCCAGTCGGCGAATGCCACAGCGTCATGCCAGGAAACATGGACAACCGGATGATCTCCTAACGCGTCGACATTCGAACCCGGCCCGGTCGGCGCATGCCAACATGCACCTTCTGTCCTACGCCACCAGGATCCGGGTTCTTCCAGGCTTGCGCCTGCCGGATCAAACATAAAGGACCAGCCAGAACTCTCTGCGGTGGTGGCATGGTTTGTGTCCTCAACAAAGTGGCGGAACTGTTGGTTGGTGATGGCTGATGCGGCCAAGCGAAAGGCCGACACGGAAATGGTGCGCACCGGCTCCTCTCCATCATCCTTTTGGCAACTTCGCTTGGCGCCCATTCGAAACCGCCCGCCTTTCAGCGCGATGATTTCATTCAATTCATGATGACAGACCGTCGACATGGCTCAGGCATAGCATCCCGCTGGCTTGATCCAAATCTCAGAAATTCTCAGGCGTTAGCCTGCACTCAAAGTTATGATACCCGCTCTGACAGCAGGAAACCTGCAAGGTTGTTCTCGGCTTCGTTCATGGGTGATCGACGTGGCACGCCCAAGTAATAGCCAAAGTCCGTGATCATGACCTCCCCGGTCAGTTCCACCAGATACCCACTGTCCAAATAGGGTTGAACCAAGGCCCGGCTGCCTAGGACAACCCCTTCACTGCGCAGCGCCGCATCGACCGCCATCATGTAGGTTGGAAAAACAACTCTCGGCTCATTTCCCTGCGCATCTGCCGCTTTCTGCTCAAACCAATCTCGCAGGGTCATCGTGTGCACGCCCGCTCGATGATAGTCGTACAGATCCATACTACCCACATCCTCTGGGGATAGGTCTGACGGCTGCCCGGTGCGCCCTGTGGCTTCTAAATAGGCGGGCGAGGCGACTGGTATCAGCACTTCCTCAAACAGCAAGGTCAAGGTCCAATCTGGATGCGTACCCCTTGAATATATGAGCGCAAGCTGACTGTCAGCCAACCCCAATTCGCTGAGATTGTCGGTCGTTGTCAGCTGAACAGAGACCTCGGGATAACGATCAATAAACCGGCGCAGTCGCGGCGACAGCCAAAGTTGGGACACGGCGGCGGAAGCCGCGACCGACACCGTAGAGGTTGCTGTTTGCGCAGTAAGATCGTCAAGTTCCACGCCGAGGTACTCCAACGACGCCCCCGCGCGCAGAAACAGTCGCTGACCCTTGACAGTCAGCGACAGCTGTCGTCCATTGCGATAGAACAGACTAAATCCCAAAACCTGCTCAAGATGTTTGATACGCCGGCTGACAGCGGCCTGTGTGACCGACAACTCCTGTGCCGCTGCCGAAAAGCTCATCAGACGGGCCGCGCATGCAAAGACCCTTAATGCGTCAAGGGAGACAATATCAATGAGGCGTTTCTTCATAACTATCTATTGGGGAAAACATTCCGAACAGTCCACTGAAATATAGTTGTAGAATTCTAATGGTTTTGCTGGATTCATGAACACGTATCAAGTACGAGCCTCATCGACCCAGACATTGGATTAATCCGCAGCGAATACCCGCTTTGTCCCGCGTTTCGCGAGTTCGGGTAGCCTTCGATTTCGCGCTTGCCGCGAAAGTCGGGAATGACGGGCGGCGCCGCAGCGAAGCGAAGGTTAGCCAGATGTCTCTTTTGGGCCGTTCTGGCTTTTTCACCAATCGCAATTCGCTCCGCCTAAGTCTGCGAATATCAGACTCGGCTCCATCGAACATTCCTTTTTTGAGAGCAGCTTTAGCGGTCATTGTCCAAAGGCCAACTTCAACCCTAAAAGCTGGAACTGCAAAGCACGAAATATTAGGCTTGGATCGGGTCGCGAGCAACAAGAGAAGCACAAAACTGCGAAGGTCTGTAGAGGGTTCAATCCGACAGAAAGTCAGGCCGCAGTGAATGGCGGCTTTTTCATTGGTAGCATGGGTTTCAGCAAACGCGATCATGGCTGTTGACCTGGGTCAAGTCGACCGCAGGCCAGTATTGTATAAATTGCGGGGATAATGGGAGTTCACCGCTATGACATGTAACAAGGTCGGCCGATTCGTTTGGCATGATCTCTTCACGGGCGACCGATCACGCTCAATGGACTTCTATCGAGACCTTGCCTCCTGGAGCTTTTTGACCGAGCACACGATGGATTTTGCCTGGGGCGGCGGTGAGAAGGAATTTGTGCTCGCCTTAGCACAAGAAGAGGTTGGCGCAGGCTTTGTAGAGACACCGCAACACTATGACGACGGATGGATCGCCTATGTGGAGGTCGAAGATGTAGATCAATCCGCGTCGGCAGTTGAGAGACTCGGTGGAACCGTTGTGAGACCTCCATTCGAGGTGCCGGGCGTTGGTCGCAACTGTCTTTTGAGGGACCCTTTAGGAGCCTTGGTCGGTATCTGCCGGTCCCGACACTCCCATCCGGTGCAGGAGCGGCAATTTGGAGTAGACGGGTATCTATCGTGTTCAGCAGATTTCCCTGGTGAGTTTTATTCGGAGTTGTTTGGATGGGTTTCCGGGTACGACAGCGAACTGCTACGAAATACTATCATTTCACTACCGTCCGGCTATGAAATTGCCGAGCAGTTGCGCGGGTTGCCTCAGGAACAAAAATATGCCTGCTGGATTCCGAGCATCAAAGTTGAAGACGCCACCGCCGCCTGTCGGGACACAGAACGATTGGGTGGAAAACTGGCCAAGATCGACACGAATGATCCGGATCGCACACTCCACCCAGTTTTTTACGATCCGAATGGTGCGCTATTCTTTCTTGTTAACGCATCACTCCGGACACGGAACGATCGTTGAGAGCAAGGGCAGCAAGCTGCCCTTGCATGGTCGATTCTTTAGAATGGGAACCGATAGTGCGAAGGAGGCGGGTGTTCAACCTCCGGCGGAAGGCCGACGTCCTTCCTCAGGTGAGTTGGAAACTCGTTTCTTCTGCGCAAAACAGGCCGTTCCACGCTTGATCGCCGGGCGAAGATAGCCGCTAAGGGCCCAAAGATGCGTTCGTCACTTTTTGACGGGTTTTGGCGCGCGGGATGCAACGGATGTGTTCGCTTCTCTTTCAAGCCGGGCGATGCGAAGCCGGTCGTTCTTGATTTTTCTTTGCTCAGCGTCTTCGTCGATCATTTTTCTAACGATCCGCGTTGTTTTGTCCATCGGTGTTTCCGCTTTGGAAACCTGCGGTTTGAAAACGGTAGTTTTCCTTAGTTTAGCCATGGCTATTCTCCTGAATACATTAACGGCGCTTCTGCGAATGAGAATTTTCAAACTGATGCTAAGTGAGAACCCCGCGCACGTCGCGAAGGATGGCCGCGGATCATCTTTGTTTTGACGTCTGGAGAGGACATGGCATTCATCAACGCGCTGTAGTTCAATTGAAACCGCATTTCCGATCCCACGCTCAACGCAGATTGGCAGGTTCCGATGACAAGATGATCACTTGTTGCGCCAATTAGTCTGTTTCCTAGGGGCATAGAAAGCCCAAAAACGTCAGTATCTTGATGCCCAACAGCCAAAATCAGTTGCGCGTTCTGGGCGCTGTTAGAGACAAGGTGAAGCTTTTTGAACACCGGATCGCAGATGCTCTGAGGGTGAGTTACAGGTTTGGACCCTGATTCAATTATCTCGGCGACAAGCTTAAAGGCATCCGTGTACATCCCGCCTATCTGTTCTCCGGAAACAGGGTCAACACCTAGAAGTATTGCTTCCCCCAACCTTAGATCGTTGATGCGACCAATTGGGTGTCCACCGAAGGCCCAAGGTAAGTTGGCAGAGTTACCACCGGATACTGTCTGAAAGAATGGGCCACACTGGCCTTCAGTGTCATTCGCGAGGACAGATAATGCCTCCATTTCGGCAGCCTCCGGAGCACTCCCGCTCAGGCATGCAAAGTTCGCTCCGATTCCTTTCAGCGCGACACCGGGCATGTCCACTACTTTCTGCGCAATTGAGCCGAGGTCCTTCGGCATAATCCCTTCACGCAAATCACCCATCTCGACCATCAGGATAACTCCGTGCACCCTGTCTTTCCGTATCGCCGCGCCCGCCAAGCCTGCGATCACTGTTATCTCTGTGTTATAACTTGCCTCACAGAATTGAACGACCTGTTCGACCTGGCTCAGCATTGGCGTGCGGATCAAAGTGATCGGGCATTTTATGCCCGCATTTCGTAACTTCCGAACGTTACTAAGGCGCGCTTCTGCAAGTCCCACGGCGCCACCGTCCAGCATAGCCCGACCGATGGCTGGATGCCCGCACACTGCTTTGGTCACACCAGTAACACTGATGCCACGTGTCGCGAGGCGCTCAACTACAGTCTGTGTATTGTGGCGTATCTTGCCTAGATGCACCTCAATGCGGGGGGTGCTCATATCGCAGTCAAAGACGTTGGTTGGCGTAAGCCGGGATAAGCTGCAAGCACCATGGTAAGCAAATGCGACGCCGGTCGACTGAGTACATCCGTTACAGGCAGCCCGAGTATTTGTGATTGTGCGGCAATAGTTTCTGTAACTTCGGCCTCAGACATCCCCTCGTGATTGAGTGTGACGCCGATAACTTTTGTGTCGGCAAACGCCTCTATAAGGGCAATTTCATTGGCAGGTTTGGGCATTGGCATTTCGGGAAAATCACAGCGATGCGCGCGTTTTGGTGCGTGCTGAAGGATAACGGCGTCCGGCTGGCTGCCCCGCAGGATAAAGGCGGACGTGCAAAACGCCGGATGACTTAACGCCCCTTGACCTTCGATCAATATGACATCGGGCTGTTCAGATTCTGACGCCGCAACTATCGCACCTTCCAGCTCACCGCAGCAGAACTGCGGCGGCACGGCATCCATTGCCACACCGTATTTTGCGCCCTGCATCAAACCCGTCTGACCCGTACCAACAAGAACAGTTTTGATTCCTTTTGCGTTCAAAGCGCGGGCCAATACGGTCGCTGTTGTCCGCTTTCCAATTGCGCAATCGGTCCCAAGAACCGCGATGCGCAAGGCGTCCACGCCAGCGATACTGCCATCGAACAGGCGCATATCTTTGCTGGGTTTAGGTTTTCGAACATCGCGAATGGTGACATTGCGTTCAGAAGCAAAGGACGCGATCTCAATGTCATCGCTCAGATATTCATGCAATCCACTGACGATGTTCATACCAAGGGATATCGCATCCAGAACAACGCCGCGATCTGCCGAAGAGAGTCTCCCGGTGGAAGGTGCCATTCCGTAAATCAGGGTATTGGGAATCTCTGTTTCATGGAAGACGGCAGCGTCCAGATTACCGAAGACCGGAATGTGATTTGCTGTATCGTCAAGAACCAGCCCGCTGTCTTCGCCGCTGTGGTCGCTGTCGATGACAGACAGAATCTTATATGCCTCTGAATGGCGGACGAGACCATTTGCAGTTTTGCCATCGATTTTGGCGAAGTTGCCCTGACAATAAACAATCGCAGATGGCGGCACGACGATCTGAGTGGTGGCTGTTGATCTTGACTGTTTGTCATCTGTCAACGGTGGCGCTTGAGCACCGCTGACGGGACGACGGATAGTGTTTGCCGCGCTAAAGTCGGTTTTCATGATGTTTCCTTTGTATGGTCGACGCCGACGGCAACGCTGTTGTCACCATCGAATATTCCAGTCGAAACTGCCGTGCCCTCAGTTATCGAGAACGCACAGATCTTTAGCCAACTTGAAATTCTTATTGCATTCCCAACGGTTTCCGGATCTGTCCAGATGGGCATTTGCAGGGATTTCTATTTTCTCACAGCTCGCATCCGAGTTTGCGTATCCCCGTTCGCACTTCCATCCCGTGCCGTAAGTTGCATCGTCAAAGTATGCATGGTCAGGGATCACAACCGCCGCGCAAAGGCCATCCTGTTCAAAGAACCCACGTTCGCATGTCCAAGGTCGGCCATATCCTTTTGAATTCAGATAAGCGTTGGCGGGTACTACAATGGCGACGCAAAGATCACCTGATGGCTCAAACCCACGGTTGCATTCCCACGCCGGCCCGTAGCTAGTAGCTGCCATGTACGCGTTTTCGGGTACAACAATTTCTTGGCAGGTGTCGTCGACTTTGAGAAAACCGCGCGAACAGTTCCAGCGCTCACCTGATGAATCAAGGAACCCGCCATCAGGCACAATCACAGCAACACAGGCTGTATCGTCGTTCTTGCGAAAACCATGGAGACATTCCCAACCGCGTCCATAGCTACGGTTGGTTTGATACGCATTATCCGGCACTACGACTGCTTTGCAGACGTCACCACTCAGTCTATATCCGACGTCACATTTCCACCCGTCACCGTAGCTCTTGGCGGAGGCGTTCTCAGGCATCGATTGCGATGCGGATTGCGCAAGTGCAGGCAATGGAAATACGAGCAGAGCACAGATTGGGAACACGATCAGCGCGGCAATCATCTGAATGCCAGGTGACAAATGTGATCCCCAGATCATCCGACGCAGCTGCGGCGTTGCCTGTGAGCTATGACCCATCCAGCTCAAGTCCCGCGATACAGGCGTCTGCTAGGTCGCGGCTGGGTGTGTCTGACCCCGGTAACGTAGCCCAACCCGTATCCATCAGAGCCTTGCGGCGGGTGAATCCAGAGGCCTCTTGAAGGTTAACCAGAATTTCTTCGCGATTGGGGTCAGCTGCTGACCTGTTCAGGCAAACCGGCACCATCGCGAGCGTCACTTCTGTGCTTGCAAGATCCTTTGCCATTTCTTGAGCGCTGCCACTGGTTGTCCAGCCGCCCCAAGTAAAGCCAATGATAGAGATTGCAACCGCACCACCCAAGGCACCGTAGATGCCTGGTTTCGTCCATTCTGGAAAAGTCATTTTTGGATCCTTTGGCGGAGAAAGCGCCGCCTCACTGTTTGGAGTCTTTCCATCACAAGCGGATCAACTGGTGTCACAATCGAGTTGGTCGTGCACGATAACATCGGCAACCTTCCCCAACATCAGATCCCAATTGGAGGACGTGACAGCTGAATTGTCATGATGGAAGAGCGTAGCTCACTCCAGCAGACAGTATGCCCAAGCCGCAGAAAACCAGAACTCTAGTACCTGCTACATAACCACTTGGCGTCGAGATTACAACGCTCGTCGACCCACCGCTGTTTCCAGGGCCCCCAATGGCGATGAAAGAAACGGGAGCAAGTTAACGTTCGTTTGTTAAATTGACAAATCCACAGCCAGATATTTGATCCCTTTAGCAAACCCTCTAAGTAGCCGACATTCGCTGCACTACAGAAAACAGGTAGTAAGGGGCTCACCGCCGCCGCTGGTGCTGATGCGGCATATGGGCCTGGAGAATGATTTCGCATAACGAGGGCGGCCCTTTGCGGACTTTTCTCCGCACTTAAAGCTCTGCAATGCAGCGTCACCATAGCGGATGGGGTGGATGGCTCCTGCTCCACCGGCGTCGCAATGCGCCATAATGCAGTTGTCTATCACTGCTAGGAAG
>NZ_JBXWMW010000019.1:0-41147 GCF_059610045.1 Ruegeria sp. YTSA168 | reverse complement strand
CATCACGGTCTTTTCCTCGCCGTGTTCGGCAGCCAAGCCGACCATCATCCGAGCGAAGATACCTTTTTCGCTCCAACGCTTCCACCGGCTGTAAAGCGTCTTGTGCGGCCCATATTCCTTGGGAGCGTCACGCCAACGCAACCCATTGCGATTGATGAAGATAATACCGCTCAGCACTCTCTTGTCATCGACCCGTGGCTTGCCATGCGACCGCGGGAAGAAAGGGGAAAGCTTGGCCATCTGCTCATCGGTCAGCCAGAAAAGGTCGCTCATATCACCGCTCCGTTTTCCGAGCCGTGAATCATGCTGCGCGTTGGAAATCAATGCATCCTGACCCTAGCCACTTCGCCAAATGACCAATTTTCTGGATCGACGTTGTAGCTGTGGAATTCCATTGTCAGTATTTGTAGTGCTTGTAGCGCACTCTTTTCATCGTCCGCAAAAAAGGCCAACAAGTCCAAGCTTTAGACTGTTGTGGGTCTTATGCTTCCATCCGGAAGATTGATTTGGAATGAACGCATCATTGCTGATAGCCCGCTTTCTCAGCAGAAGGCATCAAGTCTTTCGCCCATTGTTTCATTATTTCTCGACGCCGTTCCAGAAAGTCCGTCCGCTTATAAGCTCGCTCTACTGACCCACCAACGACATGGCCCAGGCAAGTCTCCGCAACCTCGAACGGCACACTTTGCGTTTCTGCCACCCAATCGCGGAAAGATGACCGGAAGCCGTGAGGGCGCTCAATCAGGCCACGGCGCTTCATGTAGGCACTCATTGTCATGTCAGAAATCACCCCGCGCTTGACACTTGGGAACAGGAATCCATCTCGGGCTAGCGGCCTGGCTTGTTCAATAACCGACACGGCCTCCAGTGACAGCGGTACACGGAAGTCTGCCGTTGCGTCCCTCCGACCCTTCATTGAATCTCCTGGTATCGTCCAGACATCATCTCCAATCTGATCAAGGTGCAGGTGCCTAAGTGGATAGGAACGCACAGCGGTTAGTATCAGCAAGCGCAACGCCAACTCAGTGACAGTGCCGCCATTCAGGCTTTGATAGAAGGCCGGGACATCCTGCCATGGCATCGCAGGAATGTTCTTGGCCTTATGTCGCTGTTTTCCAAGTAAGGCCCTTGCCTTGTCCGTGGCTTGCAGATCCACATCCAACCCGAGGGCCGCAGCGTGTCGCATCACGATAGACAGCCGGTTCATCGCTTTCCGCGCCGTGTCGGCTTTATCGTGCCAAATAGGGGCAAGCGTGTCGCGGATGTCCTTCTGATCCAACTCGACTACGGGAACCTTCCCAAGCTTAGGAAGAACGTGCAGTTCAAGAGGGGAATACCACCGACCTGCCTTGCCGTCGCCCTTCAGTTCCGCTTTGCGACTCTCGAAGGCATCAAGGGCAACGTCTTTCAATAGATGGAGTTTGCTTGCCTCTTCACGCTTCATTCGGGCGCGTTCTTTGATGGGGTCCACACCTTTGCGAGCTACTGCGCGCCAGTTCTCGGCTTCTTGCCGAGCTTCTTTTAGTGATACCTCTGGAAACGGCCCCAAACCCATCTCTCGCCGACGTCCGTGGACGGTCACGCGCAGAAACCATTGAGCGCCCCCATCCTCACGTCGATGGAACCAAAGCCCGCCCCCGTCAGAGTACTTCCCAGGAGCGCTTGACTTCAGTGTCGCTGCGCTGAGCTTGTTCAAAGGGCGTGTCACAAACCCACCTCTCTATCCACCCTCTACATATAGTATATAGTGGGGCATGGTGGAATACCCTGACACAGCTAAATCAATGATAACATGATATTTGGCAAATTCATGGTATGCGGTGAAACGTCATGAAACTTGAATTAGATGCCTCTCCTGGGCACCATTTCTTTCCAATATAGATGCTTGCGACTGCTCGGTTTCGTTGAGCATGCTACTTGCGTTCAATGCGCGGTCCACCCGAACGCCTGCTACAATACGCAGGTGTCAAGTTCCCCCGCGTGCCTGCACCTTATGCAGCCAATCCGGGCGCATCGGGCTGTACAAAAGCCCGATTGAAACAATCCAGGGCACCAGATAGGCGCGGTGATAGATATGGGTAAAGCTCACCATCAACGCAGCAAAGGTCAGCGTCGCCGTTATCACCGTCGTGCGTGCCGCGGTTCTATACGGCGTATCGGGGCCAGCCAGCGTGGCATAAGTAACCGCTGCCAGATACAAAAACAGCAGACCCATCAGTGACATCAGGCCACCTTCGTTAGCCAGCAACAGATACAGATTATGGACCGGCAGATCATGTGAACTGAGCTCTCGATACTGCTCGGCCCCCATGCCCAGCACATAGTAGTCGGGCAGGAACCGCCAGGCCTCAATCATCAGCTCGGCACGATCACTGAAGGTGCCAACACCCTCGATATTCCCCTGCTGAAGTGGGCTGAGGACGCGTTCGACAAATTTCTGCGGCAGGATCTTGTCGGCAAATGTAATGCCCACCCAGCCGGTCACGGCAAACACAGCTGACCAGATAAAGAAGATGCGGAATTTGCCGAGTAAAAACAGGTAGATGGCGCCGCTGATCAGCGCTCCTGCCAGGTTTGAATTTGAGCTGGTGAAAATAAGCCCGGTAAAGGTTAAGGCAAAGAAGCACGCAAATGTGATCATCTTATAGGCGCGCACCAAGCCGAGATACCACAGCACCGGGAACCACAGCACAATGATCGCCGCAAAGGCGTTGGCGTTGTCGGTCAAACCCGTCAGTCGGTTGTTCCCAGCCACCAGCGCAAGCTGCCGTCGGTGCCCTCCATTATATCCGATCGAATAGGCACCAAGGCCGACAAGGCAGCTGATGACAACAGACATGACGCCCATTTTGGCCAGCAATACCGCCTCTTTATGCGGGCGACCAAGAATGGCGAGCGGCAATGCGACAAATGAAAAGAAATATTGGATCAGGACAACCAAGGCATCCACCGGATCGCCATAGGCGATGCTGCCGATCAACAGCCCGGTCATCAGCATTGCGATACCCAGCCACCACATCGAAGAGGCCGCCTGCATCGGGTATAGCGGGATGACCCTGATGAAGCGGAACAAAAGCCCAAAGGTGATGAAAAAATCGCTGACCGTGAACGATGCACCGGGGTGACGCAAAGACGCAAAAGACGAAAACAGTACGCCCAAAACCACGCAGAAAAACTCAGCGCTTTCCAGCGATGACCGGGGTCGCTTGAGTGTTTCGCTGCTGATCATCTTGTCATTCAACCTATGTCATCGCGCGGATGCCACCCTCCCCGGCAAAGCCTGCAGACCGCCGACCTCCAAGACACTATTTGTAATAGTCATAGTGCCCATAATAGCCTTCATACCCAATCCAGCGGAACTTTTTGGGATCGACATCGTTCAGGATGGTTCCGATGACATTGACATCGGCCTGAGACAGGCGCCGCGTGACCGCCTGAACGGCATCTTGGGGCGATCTGCCCCAGCGGACCACAAGGATCGCGGCATCGATCAGGGTGTTGTTTCGGTAGACCTCATCCATGACCAACGCGGGTGGGGTATCGATCACCACCAGATCGTATCTGGATGTCAGCGTGTCCTTCAGCTTGCGCAGCTTCATTTCGGCATCATCTGTCAGTTCACGTGTCGGGGATTCTACCGTGATCAGATCCAGTTTGCCCGGCGCATCCTGAGCACCAACAACCTGCTGCGGTAAAATGTCATAGGAATAGAGGTCTGAGCATCGGATGTCGGAGGTGTCCGGGATCAGAAGCTTGGTTGCCCCTTTGCGGTATACATCCAAATCAACAAGGGCGACATTCATGCCATCTGCGGCCGCCGTTGTTGCCAGCACCGTACTGATGAACGACTTTCCTTCGTTGGGCAGCGCAGATGAAACCAACACCACCTTCGAGTGTTGAAACTTGATGCAGTTGGTCAAAATCCCGCGTGCCGTTTCGGCCAGAGGGGTCCGTGGGTTCTCAATCGGTTCGAACACCGCTGCGGCGCGCCCTTTGGGCCCGTATTTCTGCCTTACAAAATAACCCAGATTCTGCAGGCCCGTCGCGTTGAAGATCTGTTTTTCGGTCTTGATTGTTCGATCCAGCCCTTCCCGGATCAGCGCCAGAACAAAGCCGATCATGATCGACATCGCCCCGGCCAGCGCAACGGTCAGCGCACGATTGGGCGCGTATGGCACCTGTGGCACACGGGCGACGGACACCTGGCTTGTGCCCGCTTCGATCTGGCCACTTCGGGTTTCCAGCAGGTTCAACTCATCGACCGAGGCCTGATACCGCGATCTGAGCAGCTCGATTTCTCGCTCCTTACGCAGCAGCGTCAGCTCTTGCCGGGTTCTGAGTTGAAGCCGTTCCTCAGCGGCGGCCAATTCTTCGCGCAAAGCCAGTTCTTCTTCGGGCGGGACGTTTTGTTCCAGACCGATCGACAGGATGGTGCGGGCCCGTTCGGCCGCGCTGCGCAATTGGTCCAGCAACTGCTCGTCATCCAGATTGTCCGAGCGGATGAAATTGGCCAGGTCCGCTTCGTTTCGGGTTAGTTCCTCACCAAGCAAATTCACGCGTCTGCGCACATCCTCGATGTTTTTGTCCAACCGGTCGATGCGATCACCAAGTTCGTTACTAATGTACTGCGTGATGACCGTATTTGCCAAAGCAGCGGAAAGTCCGGCATCGGTGGACCGACCTTCGACAGATATCGCCAAGCTTTCACCAGCACGGGATAGGCTGTATGAGCCCAGAACTTTGTCAATCACGGCCTCGCGGTGCAGCGCTGGAGGATGTTCGATCCCGGTATCAGGGTTTGTGCGGGAAACGAAACTATCATCCTCAAACAAGCCCAGTGTTTCCGCTACCTGACCCGCGAAATCGCGGGATTTGAGCTTTTCGATCTCGGTCTCGATGCTCGAACGACCCAGTTCAACGGTTTCAAGACGCCCCGTCGTGTCACTGTATCGTGTCTCTGACAAAGACAGCACCATTTGGGCGACAGTGCGATACCTGTCCGGAACGGTCCGCATGTACAGAGACGTCAAAATCACTGCGATTCCAAACAGGAAGGCAACTGGAAGCAGATTGCGCCGGATCACCAGCCATATGCTGACAAACTCTCCCGGGTCGCCCTGACCACCTTGAAAACCATTGTTGGAAAGCACAGGAATACTCCAAAATTTCAGATACAATCTTCAATTGGCCGAAAGGCGCTGCGCGCAAGAAGATTGAAATACCGGGTGTTTGTAAAGCTACTTTAACGGCCTTGAATTGCGATCTGCCCACGGCATCATCCATCGGTCATGATGTGACGCTTCGGTTTGGAAGCACTTATTACAATACTGTGCGAAAATAGAAAGCTTTGCAGCGGCGCTTTTGCAAAACGGTTGGAAACGGATGGGGGTTGGTACGCGCCGCCGTTAGCGCGTTTCTGGGTAGGCGTTGCCCAAGATTCTCTGCGCCAGTCCGACAATCTGAGCGTCGGGCAAATTGGCCAAATCGCGGGCCGATTGCCCACCATTGAACGCCATAATGATCGGCTGCCCGATATAGGGATAGAAGTTAAGCCATTCATTGAACTGGCCCTGCGGCAACCCGGTTTCAGGCGTCAGGATCCAGGTTTTCTCGGAGTCCCAAAAGACATCTTCATACCGAAGATACACCTTGTCCAATGTCCCCATGCCCAACCGCGCGATCGCGCTTTGCTTGTCATCCGGCAGGGGCGGAGAGAAGGTGATCGTATCTTGTTTCAGCACTCCCAACGGGATGGTAACGATCACCGCATCGAACCTGTCTGATTGGCCGGTCTTGTCTTCCAAAAGCACATCGCCGCCCTCAAAGGCGACACGTGCCAGCGCTCGGTTTAGCAGAATGTCAAAATCGCTGGAAAACGCATCGAACAGCTGCGCGTAGCCATCGGAAAAAATCACCTCGGCCCCGCCATAGTCGGTATCTCGCAGATAGGCCGAAGCGTTGAGTTCACCACTACCCGCCCCGATACTGTTCTGAACAGATACGATGGTATCAAGCCAATCTGGCGCGTCTCGGTCCGGTACATCGCGACCATCAGCGCCTCGAATGATATAGCTTTCGGTCGTCGCCACGGTTGAAACACCCAGTGATTTCGCCAACCGCGCCAGTGGGTTGTCATCAGTACCGTGTATCCAGCTGGCGCCCAGATCGAGCGCTGTGCCAAGGCGATTGTCGGTCCAAATGCGTCCACCGATACGGTCACGCGCTTCCCAGATCGTGACATCATATCCGCGCCTGGCCAGCGCATCCGCAGCGGCAAGGCCGCTCATCCCTGCGCCGATGATGGCAACCGTTTTGGCGTCTGTTTTTGAAACCGCCTCTGCTGCCAAGATCCCGGATTCATAGGCGGCATGCACCGTGCTGTTATAGGAAGGATGCGTGGCCTCACCCGCAAAAAACAGGCGATCACCGACTGGACGGCCCAAGGCTACGTGATCCTTACGCCACGATCCTTTGGCAACATAGGAATAGGACCCAAGGCTGTATGGATCGCGGCTCCAATTTGTACGGAGATATCCGGTTGGGGCGTGTGTGCCCTGCGCGGCCCCGACCAGAGGAACAAAGCCAGACGCCAAGGCACCCAAAGCTGCAGCTAAGAAATCTCTGCGATCCATTTTAAGCCTCTATCTGGTTACTTCTTCGGCTCCCATCCCGGCGGGCGGAACAGAATGGCAAAGGCATCGCGGATGCTTCTGGATTTCGCAATATCCCGGATCAGGTCAGGCCATTCCGAAAACCACACTTTGATCGGGTTCTGACTGTTGAAATCACGTGTCAGGCCATAGCGTGGGGTTTCTTCCTCGACCTGGAATGTACCCCAAATCCGATCCCAGATAATGAAGATACCGCCATAATTCTTATCAAGATATTTGTCATCGCACCCGTGGTGAACGCGGTGATGAGACGGCGTGTTCATCACATATTCAAGCGGACCCAGCTTGCCGATCAGTTCCGTGTGCAACCATGTCTGATAAGCCAGCACTGCAATCACACCAAGCACAATCGCCTCGGGTGCAAACCCCATCAGGGCCAGTGGTATATGGGCGATCAGGGACCATACTCCTTCCAGCGGACCAAATCGGATACCCGTGATAATGTTCATATCGCGCGAGGAATGATGCACCGCATGCTGGGTCCAGAGCAGGCGCACTTCGTGGGCAATTCGGTGTTCCCAGTAGTACGTGATATCGGCCAGCACGATCACAAGGATCACACTCCACCACGTCACGGGGATGGCCCATGGCAAACCCTGAGAAATGATCCAGTACAGCCCGTAGGCCCCAGTCAGAACAAAGGTTTCGACCAACAGATACGGAATCTGGGTCGAGGCGCTTGCCAGCATTTCGCCGAACGTCTTGGCTTTGAAATCGCCTTTAAAGAGCATCTCGGCGATTTCGATCAACAAGATCGCAGCGCCGATCAGAAAGAACACATCGTCGATCTGTGTGGTCAGGGTTTCGAGATTCATTCAGCCCCTCCTTTCAATCCTTGGGAAAGTGTCCGCCAGGCCAAATCGGCAGCTTGCTTGGCTGTTGCCTCGCCGGATCGGACAAGGGACCAGGCGGCGTAGATGAGGTTTTCGTAAGCCTCAACAATCCATTCAGTTGGCACATTCGGGTCAAACGCGCCTTCTTGTTTTGCCGCGTCAACATCGCGTCGCAGCTCCTGCAAACCTTTGTCATAGGCTGCGGCAATTTCGGGGTCTGCCTCCAACCCCTCATTGGCTAAAAACAACTGACGGTTCGCCAGCGGAACAATTGCATGCAGTGATAGCCGAAAGCCTTCTTCATAGCTTGTTGCACCTGCCGTGGCCTGTTCAACAGCTTCATCGAGTTCAGCCATTGCGATCTTTGCCAAGGCGCGCATCAGTTCGGGCCGTCCGGGGAAATGCCGATGCAGCGTCGCACGGCCCACCCCGGCGTGCTGTGCGACATCGCCAAGCGAGGCGGCTTGGCTCTGCGAAAAAACCTCGAATGCGGCTTCGATGATGGCATCTTTGGTGGTTGGTCGAATTACACTCATGAGACATAGATGTATCATACGAGACTTTAATTCAACCCCACGCGCAACCTTAAATGCGTACCCGGTAGGCAGGCCAGCAATCAGCAAAGGATTTTTGGGAATCGAACAAAGAAGATCGCAAACATGTCTCTTCCAGTCGTCCTTATCGGACACCCCTATCGCTGTTCGACATTCACGATACGCGGCGCATGAACATGGGTGCGGATCACAAGGGCTGCGAGGGCTCCGGCCAGGGCGCCAAACAGATGCGCCTCCCACGAAATCCCGGGCTGGCCGGGCAAAACACCCCAGATGATCGAACCGTAGACCATTGCCACCAAGAGCGCAGCCCCGAGTGTCACCGGAGATCTGTCCACCACACCACGCGCGACAAGAAACCCGAACCATCCAAACACCAAACCAGATGCACCGATATGGATGGCGTTGCTGCCAAAAAGCCAAACGAGCGCGCCACTCAAGGCGATAATGACGACATTCACCAACAAAAGCGCGCGCGTAGCGGTCAGCGCAAGCAATGTGCCCATCAACACAAGTGGCGGTGTGTTTGACATGAGATGGGAAAAGCTGGCGTGCAGAACCGGCATCCCGAAGATCCCATCAATCCCACCCAAATGCCGAGGGATCAATCCGAAGGCCAGGTTCAATCGATAGCCCAGCGCCCAGTTGATGACCTGTATCGCCCAAAGTGCGGCGATGAAGATTGCCAACGCCCAAAGCCGTTTGCGAACCACACTGTTGTTGTTCTGATCTGTCATCTGGACCAGATAGTTCCTTCGTAAAAACCGATCAAGAAGGGCTGGGTTAGACCGTCTCGTCCAACCGAATGGTAATCGCCAGATCGCTCATGACGTCCTCAACAACACGTCTTGGCAGCTCAGCCAAACACGGGCGCGCGCCGGGACGCGGCGTAACAGTCCCGCGCAGGATTGCACGACAGGTGATACCAGGCACAAACGGGCCATCTCCGTCCTCGGCGATCAGGGTCCATGTTCGGGTAATGCTCTGCCCGTTCCGCCGCCCTGTGACACGCACCTGCATCCCCCCGCGATCTGTTCCAAACAGATAGAGCGCTTTCGACAACCAATAGAGCGCGGAATAGGCCACATCAGACAGGGTAAGACGCCAGCGGCGGCGAAGCCAAGCCAATGCGGACAGCGATGCATTCATCACCCCCAGTTCCAAACCCGCGCGAAACATGACTGTTGAAGCGGCAATTCTATCCGGCAGCAGGTGTATGTCGGGGACGTCCACGAAGTACCCAGCACGCCGCAGACCCGGCGCAAGCGTATAGGTTTTCCGATCTGTCCAGCCCCGCATGGTCTGCCAGATACCATCCCGAAGAACCTGTGAGGGGCGGCCAACACCACTGACAATGCTCTTGATCACCGACATTCCACGTGGCGCCCGGTTGCCCGGCAGTATTGCAATGTCGATAAGGTTGATCTTGTCCAGCCCGTCGATCAGATCCTCAACAATGATCGAGGACAGGCCCGGCACACTGGAGGCGCCCGAAAGCACAAAGACATTTGCGGCCTCGGCCTTTGCATTCATATCCGCAATGCCCGTTGTGAATTCTGAACTGTCGGACAGATCCAGATAATGGCAGCCATGCTGAACGCATAAACGCGGGACAAGATATGGATCCTGACCATAGTGTTGGAACGGCCCCGCTGCATCTATGACAACATCCGGCGCGACACTGAAAATGATTTCGGGTGCAGAGTGAATATCGACCGCCAGGGTGCCTGCTCCCAGTTCGCGGGCAAGGGCGCGACCCTTTGAAGGCTGCCGCCCGGCCAACCACAGTTGATGCCCATCGCGCGCAAGCAAACGGGCAGTCAACGCACCAAAGACGCCATATCCACCGATGATCACAACCTTCATGGCGTGGTTTGGGGAGTCAGGCATCGGTCGCCTCAACGATCTCGGCATCGAAGAAAACGGCATCCTGATATATGACCGAACCCAACAGCCGATGAGTCAGTGCCAGCGTGAACTTGAACTGCCCATCGCCCAGTTCTTCATGCCCGATGACAAGATTGCCCGGGCACACCCATTTGGGCAAAGGGATGCGCCAACGGCCCAGTTTCACAAAATAGCTGTCGCTGATGAACAGCAAGGCGTTCCGGGTGCTTTGCAACCGCAATGCAATGCCAATTCCATAGCCTATGTATTCCTCTAACCCGGTCGGACCGTCGAAGCGTTTGGAGCTGCTGACAATCTGCGGAAACCCCGAGGACCGGCCATATTGCCTAATCCAGAATTGACCCCCGGTTGCAACGTCTTCGGTGACAACCACAACGGCAGAGCGCCCGGCAGATGTGCGATCAAACGGCAGCGGCGCACCTATGGCTCGCATGACGAAGGCCAGCAAACGCCCGGCCAGATTCATCTGCATCGCGGACACGCGACCCTGATAGACAAGACTAGCACCACCAGACAATCGTTTGCTAAAGCGCCGCCTGATTGCCGTGGGCAAACGGTTCCATCCGTCTTGACCCAACAGCTCGAAGAAACGGGTATCCCTTTTGTGCCGATCACATCGCTGCGCTTTGACATCAGCCTCAATAGGCTGCGCGTTTTGAAAGGGCTGTGCTTCGTGCTTTTCAAACATTCTGTTGTTTCCGTCAAAAGAGAAATTAAAAGTCAAAAAATTTTAGCCGTTCGGCTTGCCCCCTGTAAGCTTCAGGAATGAAGCGACTTTGCTGCCCATCTTCATAAGCATGATCAGCTTAGGCCGCGGAACCGTCAGCATATCGTGATACCACTTGTCAGCCGTGCTCAGGAAATCCTGCATCGCCTGCATGCGCTGCAATACCTCCGGCTCTAGCCCGCTTTCGCTTTCAGCCTGCGCAACACATGTGCGAATGGCTGCAGCAGCGGGGTCAATCTCGCGCTCTTTTCTGCCTTGCGCGATGCGGATCACCATCTCCCAGACGTCCGTCTCGGCCTCGAAATGTTCGCGCCGTTCACCCGGAATCGGGACCCGGCGGATTAGGCGCCAACTGACAAGCTCCTTCAGCGAATTCGACACATTCGAACGCGCGATCCCCAACGCCGCCGAGATTTGTTCCGCATTCATCGGCCTGATACTGACGTATAGCAGTGCATGAATCTGCGCCACAGAACGATTGACGCCCCACTGGCTGCCCATATCGCCCCAGTACAGGATAAACTGGCTGGTGGCATCGGATTTCGATATATCTCTTATTTCTGTCATAACAGAAATATCAGACTTAGAGGAACAAGAGTCAAGCCCCAGAGCTGACCGTTTAATGAGTGGCGCTTAAGATGCGCCGCGAAATCTGATCGGATGACATAGGTTCCAGCTCGGCCGCACCCGGCGATCATCGGATATAGATTGGCGACCACCCGCCACCGCAAAACCACGGTGGCGGGCGAAGTCGTCAATTCTTTTCGAGTGTCAAAGCTTAATCCGGAACGCAGCGAAACCGTCTGCACCTTCGCCGGCATCTTCGATCGCAACCCCTTTGACATCGCCCATATATTCGCGGGCTTTGGGTCCGGTTTCGAACAGAACCGTGGTGCCCTCAAGCGGCGCAAATGACCAATTGGCGTCTGCCTTTGGGTCGATTGTGCCCTGCTCGACGATGTAGCGCACGATGACATCGCGGTTGGTATCGGGCGCTTCGAACACCACTGTATCGCCCAAAGCACCGGGGAAGGAGCCCCCACCCGAAGCACGATAGTTGTTGGTAGCGATGATGAATTCCATGTCATCTGTAACCGGCTCGCCGTTGAAGGCCAGGTTCACGATCCGGGCGGCGTCTGGGTTGACCTCTTCCCCTTTCGGTCCAAAGCGTGACGGTTGAGACAGGTCGATCTGATAAGTCACGCCGTCCATCACGTCGAAGTTGTAAGACGGGAATTCCGGGTTCAGCAGGATCGCATCCTCGGCACCCAGTTCAACCTGATTGAACATGCCCGCCGACCGCTCCAACCAGCCCCGGACCTGAGCACCGTTCACACGTACCGCACGCACTGTGTTGGGGTACAAATACAGGTCAGCCACGTTCTTGATGGCCACATCACCGACCGGAACATCGGTGTAGTATTCAGGACCACCACGGCCACCGGCCTTGAACGGAGCCGCCGCTGACAGAATGGGCAAGCCTTCATGCTCGGTGCCCTTCATCATCTCTTCGACATACCACTTCTGGGCGATTGAGACGATCTGGACCGACGGATCATCCGCGACCAGCGCGAAATAGCTGTGCAGCGGGGCCGAGGTTTTGCCAACAGCGCGCCGGACATAGGCCAGCGTTTCGTCGTGATCCTGTGCGACCGAGTCGAGCACCGTCTGATCGTCATCGACCAAGGCAGTGATGGAGCGATCTTCGTTGCGCTTCGAAATCGGACGCGCCTCGGATGTGGTGGTGACCACCCGCCATTCATTTCCATCCCGCTCCAACAACAGATCAAGCAGACCAAGATGCGAACCCCAGAAGCCGCCCATGACGGCGGGCTTACCCATCAGCGTGCCCTTTTCCACGTCAATGCCAGGGCGATCCGCAAAGGTTGGTGATGGGAAGACCAGGTGATTGTGGCCAGTGACCAGCGCGTCGATGCCATCAACCCCGGCGAGAACGACCGAAGCATTCTCCATCCCGTCTGCATGATCGGCCTCACCAATCCCCGAATGCGACAGCGCAATGATCAGATCGCAACCCTGTTCTTTCATCTCGGGCACATAGGCTTGCGCGGTCTCGACGATATCACGCGCCTCGACATTGCCTTCAAGGTGCTTGCGATCCCAGTTCATGACCTGAGGCGGGGTAAAGCCGATCACCCCGATTTTGATCGGATGCTTGGTACCGTCTCCCATTTCAATCTCGCGTTCCAGGATCGCGTAGGGTTTCACCAAGGTCTTGTCATCGCGCGGGTTTGCGCCTTTTTCCTTTGCGACATTGGCCAGAACAACCGGGAATTCAGCCCCGGCCAGGGCTTTGTCCAAAAACTCCAGGCCATAGTTGAACTCATGATTTCCCAGCGTCGCGGCATCATACCCAACCGTGTTGAAGGCAGTGATGATCGGGTGGCTGTCCCCATCTTTCATGCCGCGTTCATAGGCGATGTAGTCACCCATTGGATTGCCTTGCAGAAAGTCACCATTGTCGACCAGCAGTGAGTTCGTTGCCTCTGACCGGATCTCATTGATGATCGACGCGGTGCGGGACAGACCAACCGTATCGCGGGGTTTGTCCGCGTAATAGTCATAGGGGAAGACATGGACATGTACATCCGTGGTTTCCATTATCCGCAGATGCGCCTGATTGTTTGCCGCTGCTGCCGAAAAGGGGTGCAGCGTGATGGCCGCCGCACTGGCAGTTGTCGTGGCAAGGAACTGACGACGAGAGATGTGTAAGCGGCTGGGGATAGACATAAAACACCTATTTGGTTTGTTGTTCAACGCGCCTTTTCTGAACTTTTTGCTACACGCGTATGACACGAACGGTCAGACTATTCTGCGCATTGAAATTGGGGGTATCAGGAGGCACCATATCTAATTATGCCATGATTCCCAGAGCGTCACCGACTGAGGAAAGCGATTCTGCCGATTGATCCCGCCAACTCTGCAAAAGGTCTGAGCCGCTAGAGCGAACCGGTTCCACACTAAGCCAGTCCTCAATGATCGAATCCCGGTATCGATGCGTCAAACATCGGTCTTGTGCAACATGACACGAAGTTTGACGCACCAATCAGAAGAGATCGCGGCGTGTTTCATGCCGACGGTTACACAAAAGCCCGGATCTTGTTCAAATCCAGTCTTGGTGCCCTCTGGATCAAGGACGCGGGGTAGACTTTGTCATTTACGAGCCGGTCCACCGTGAAATCAGGTTCTAGTTTTTGCAGTGATGCAATTGCGCGCTCGACTTCCTTCTTGCGACCGAAATTTGAATAGAGAGCAACCAGGTACCGAAGCGGCGGCCTGAAATTGGGATTCTGTGAATGACATTCTTCGGCATACGCCAGCGCCAGTTCCAGCTTTCCGGTCATCAGCGCAGCCCCAAAGAGCTGGTTATCCCACCAGAACTTGTTTGGCAGCGTGGTTACCAGATGGCTGGCCCGCACCGCGTGCCTCAAAGAGGCCTCAGCGTCACCAGTGTAGACCGATGCAGAGCTCAGGGCCCACCAGGCCATCGGGTTTGACGGATTCAGTCGAACCGCTCTTTTTGCCATGGAGTAACTGGTGAGATGGTTTCTGAACAGCTGGCCCTGGGTGTTTGCTACAGTTGCGACAACCATCGAATTGTTGGGCTCCAACTCCAGCGCCTGCGCACAGAGGGCTTCGGCCTGATTGGTTAGAGCTTCTGGATCTGAGGAATATCGCTCGGCTTTGATGATTGTCAGGCACTGAGCGCGCCAAGCGAGGTAGAGACCTCGCTTATGGGTGTCAAAAGCGCTTGCAAACAATGCATCGGCCTTGGCGGCAGCGCTCGGTTGCATCTTGAACAGAGTGCGAATAGCCAGCCGACAATCTCTGTCGGCGCTTTGTTTTTGGTCGCCACGAATGAATAGCTCATCCCCAATTGCTTCAATCAGTTGATTGCAGATCCGGTGGACCCTGGGGTGTTCGGTTGGTGGGGTCCCCCGAACCGGGACGACGATTTCATGGGCCCAAATGCGTGCGTTGGACTCAGAGCAGTCCAGAGAAATGCGCAAGCCCAACTGTGATTGCTCGAACACCAAGCTGGTCATGCGTATCTGCCAATGCGCACTGAAGTTGCTGCCGCCGGTGCTAACACACACATCAACCGAAAAGGTTTCGTTCAAGATACGCGAGACAGTGTCAGCAACGGTTTGCATAAACCAGGCCATCAATGGTTCGTTTGGTACATCGACAATCATGGCTATGATTTTACGGGGGACTTGCGGTTGATCGGTCAACATATGTGCCGGAGGGCGCTGTGCTGATTGGCGTTGTTCGCCCAGCCATGCTCCAAAGGCCGCATCACAGACCGGAATACCATCTAGGAAAACCCCTGGGGGGGGTGTAACGATCTTGATCCGATCCAGAGCCAGGGAAATGTTTTGTCGATTGGCCGAGACCACATCAGCTACAGGACCCAACGACCGCCGTATCTGCAATAGGCATTGCCGCAAGCTTCCCGCTGCTTGCTTGGTTTCCCGCGTACTCCAGAGTTTCTGTTTCAGCCACTCACGGCTCTGGCTTCCGCGCGGGGAACTCGCCAGCATTGCCAACAGCGCTTGGGCCTTGACCGATGTTGGCGTTACATCCGTGCCATCCCGCAATTCAATTCGGAAAGGACCGCACAGGTAAAGGACCGCAACGTTATTTGCTGTCTGTGACATAATCTTTGTCTCAAATTTGCTCGGAAAGCTTAGCGAGCAGATATTCTCCGATCAAGAGAATTGGTCTCGTTAAAGTTTCGTCAAAAATCGAGGGTGTCGCAAAACCAGGATTGCTCGATCCAAAAAGTTGTATTTCGATGTCGTGAGGGACAACACAATTCCTTGGGGGGAAATATGCCTAAATATGGGGGAAATACCGGAGGGAACACCGGCGGCAATACGGGTGGGAACACTGGCGGAAACACCGGTGGGAATACTGGCGGAAACACAGGGGCATTTAATGCGTTTTCTCGGGACCATGCGGACAGCCCAGCCTCGCCCTTGCTCAGCAACGCGCTACTTACTGCGCGCGATGGGGTCACCGGATACTGGAATGGCAAATCCAGCCTGCCATATTGGCATAGTGATCCACGTGCAGTCGGAGACGATTCCAATGCGGTGAAAAAGCGCAAAGAAGACCTTGAAAAGCTCAAACTGCCTGTAGACAATGCCTATCTAGATCATCTGCGCAGACCTTATCAGGCCAAGATTCTGCTGTCGCTTTTGTCGCAGTACATCACATTCAAATCTAAAGAAGAAGATGCATCTAAGAGTGCGACGGATGCCGGAGCTGTGATCGCAGTCGAAGGTACCGAGCTGACAGCGTTGGTGCGTCCAAATCAAGAATTCTTTGAATCCCAATTAATCTGGCTTCGGGCTTATGCCGATCTCCGCGATGATCGGCTGTCGGAAATTCATATGCAATTGGATGACATGTTGTCATTCTTTGGGGCTCAGGCCTATTTGGACAATGGCCGCAGGAAAAACAGCCTTATGTTGCTGGATATCGTGCGGGACTTTGCAATTCACATTGAAACACCACTTAAGTTTTATTGCCGTGCTGCCAGGCCCATCGACTTTGCCAATCAAGTGCAGCCCATGATCCAGACACCGGATCATTCCAGTTTTCCGTCGGGCCATTCGCTAGAGGCGTTTGCAATCGCAACTGTCTTGTATCGGCTGCAAACCGGTAAGGGTCCAAAAACAGGATTGGGTGACGAAAACACCGCGGCGGCATTTCCGTTCCGGCTGGCGCATCGCATCGCCACGAACCGAACTGTGGCGGGGGTGCATTTCCCGGTTGATTCCCTAGCGGGTGCGTTTGTCGGATGTCATGTGGGCGAAATTCTGTATGCTATCGCGTCTGGCGGAACGCTGATCCCGCAGGACGTGGATCTGGGCGATCCTAAATCGGATTTCATGCTCAAGGTAATGGTGGGCGACACCATGGGACGCGCAGCGTTCTCGGTTACTCAGAACTCTGTCGCCAAAGAGCTTTGGAACCGCGCAGCGCGCGAATGGCCCGGCGCGCCTGCGGAAATTTGAAAGGGGCAGAGGCATGTCACTATCCTGGCAAACCGTAAGGTACCCTCATGAACCCAAGGGGGGAGCCTACACACATTGGTGGATCGAAAAGGAAAGGGACTTCATCCCCAAAGAAGCTCTGGACCAAAAGGAAACGAAACTCAACCTGAGCGAGTTTGAGGTCAAGTTCTCACGCGCAGCGCAAATGACATCCGAAGCGTTTTTTGAAAACGGCACCGTAGTACCGCTCCCGAATGGTGCGAGAAACCCGAAAGAACCGGACACCTGGGACCCCGCCAAGATCCAAGAGGCGTTGCCACAGGTGCCCGACGAAACGGTTTTGGTTGGTATCGTCGACACCGGTGTTTCGTTGAGCAACTCGCGTTTTCGTTTGCCGAACGGTCAAACCCGATTTGTCGCGTCATGGCAGCAATCTGCGCAGTTCAAGGGTCAGTCAGAGCTGCCTTGCGGGCGCGAGCTCTATGCCGATGACATCGACGCGGCACTGAACAAGCACGGAGCGTCCGGGAGATTAGGTTACGTGGATGAGATCGGATTCAATCGAGACCTCAATCTGACGGAACCGAAGTCGCCGGGTGGCCAGCGTGATCTTGAGATGGCGGCCGCACATGGCACACACGTGTTGGATCTAGCGGCCGGAATTGACCCTTTGGGCAACGACACAACGCTTGCCAACAAGCTTCGGCTTCTATCTGTAAACTTGCCCGCGCAATATGCCCACGGGACGGCAGGAACTTTCCTTCCCTACTTTGCGGTCTATGCAGTGCAGCGCATCATCCATTTGGCCAATGCGCTTTGGCTGAAGAACAATCCCGGAAATAAAGACGGCGGGTATCCGTTGGTCATCAACTTTTCTTACGGGATGACGGCCGGCCCGAAAGATGGGAACCACATCTTTGAGCAGGCCATTCGCAGGCTGCTGGCGGATCGACAAAACGCAGATGGTGGGAAAGCACCCGTTCGCCTAATCATGCCAGCCGGCAATGACAACCTGGAGCGTTGTGCCGCCTCGGCTGTCCTGGGAAAGGATAAAGCCATTCATCATCCGACGGGATACCAAGCACAATCCAAGATCAAGCTGGATTGGCGCATTCAGCCCGCGGATTCGACTGCGAATTTTGTAGAGATCTGGTTCGAAGAGCAATCTTGGTCCCATCTGCAAGAGGTTGTCCGCGACCTAAAGGTCAGGGTGACACCTCCTGGAGATGATGCGCTGTCCTTGCAGCCACTGGTGATCGATACGTATCAAGATCTGGGCGATTTCGCCCGTGTCTATGTCAATGCCAAAAAAACCGGCGAAAAGCGGCGGCTGGCGCTGCTTGTCTGTATCGCACCGACGGTTTTGGACATCCCCGGCGCTCCGATCGCGCCAGCCGGAAAATGGGCCATCGAGGCCCTACATGCTGGCAAACCCGTTGATGTGACGTTCTATATCCAGTCTGATCAATCTGCTGTTCGCACCAGCAAATCCGGACGTCGATCCTATTTTGATCACCACAAGTACAAAACACATCTGGAAAATGGCGCGCTGGCTGACACTTACTCTTATGACCTGAATAGTGATCAGCTGCATGACCATGACAATTGGAAATGGTTTGGGCCCGTTCAACGGCGGGGAACGCACAATGCGCTGGCGACGATCAATGACATGGGATCAGATGGAAACTTTGCTGTGATCGGCGGGTTTGATGACAGCTCAGGATATCCAGCGAACTACTCGTCCAGTGCGGATGGCGATGACAGCAAGCCCTACGGACGCAAGAGCATTTCTGCCTCTTACCCCAGCGAAAACGGGGCTTCACTCTTTGGGCTGTTGGCGTCAGGCGCGCGTGATGGCTCGGTCGCATCGTATCGCGGCACCAGCATGGCGACAGCAGTGGCGACGCGGGATGCAGCGTTGGCTTTTGTCCACAACATTGGCTCCGGCCAGAACATTGCGACAGAGGATTGGTTCAAAACCCGCGCCAGAGCTGTTGAAGACAAGGCCAAGGCTGGAACACTCAAGGATCATTGGGGGCAATCCGTTGAATGGCCGAAAATCGGATACCTCAAAAGCGGTTCGGGACGGGTCAACGCTCGACAAACTGACCGCCGATGGAGTCGTCTGGGTGGCGAAGATTAAGGCAAGCCACTGAAATCAAATTTCTTTAGCGGATTTCACTTGGGAGCCCGACTCCTGAGGCGGGTGGAATTTGCCCAAAACACACAGCAGAAGGAGAGTTTTCTTGACCCTCATTAAGTTCATTTCCGTGACCTCGACCCTGGCGTTTGTCAGCGCCTGTGGGATTTCAGAAAAACAACTATCTGATTTTGGCAAGGCCGCAGATCAAACTGTTCAGATCGCAGGCATGGCCAGCACCGTCTCTGCCAACCTGGTCGCCCAAAACGAGATCACACGCAACGAGTGCCTGTATCTCGAAGGCAAAAACTACGCTCTGGCCTCGGAGCCTGAAACCAAGCTGTCGCAACTGCTCAGCGATCAGAAGGCCGTTTTTGCAGCATTGGGAGAATACGCCAATGCCATCGCCGGCGCATTAGATGCAGAGGAGCAAGCCAAGATCGACGAAGCTAGCGGTGCAGTGGCAACTTCGGCAGGCGGGTTATTGACGGTAACTGGTGCTGCTCCGGCAGTTGCTCCGACTGTTTCGCTCCTTCTGACCTCAGCTGTAGAGATCGAAAAGAACCGCCGCATTTCCGCGGTCAAAGCTGAGATGCGAAAGGTGCTCCCGCGTCTGCGTCAGCTCAAAAAACTGCTGGAAGCAGACAGCCAACAAGCGCTTGCCGAGATGGATCAGCAGATACGGAACTGGGAAGAGTACACCCGCTGTGTGCTGAAAGAAAGCTACCAAAACGCCAACGCCGCAGCGACATTCCGCGAAGCGGATCAGGCGAAACGAACCTTCATGGCCAATCGCAAGCAGGCGGAACAAGCCGCCGCGGCCATGAGTGCCTTGATTGATGCACATTTCGAAATTCTCTTCAGTGACGGCAGTTTCGACGATGGGCTCGACATCCTCAACAAATTCCTCGTCGGCCTTCAAGACATCAAAGACGCTTAAGAAAGGAATAGATCAATGAGTTACAGCAACAGACAAGCCCAGAACAAAATTGGCCGTGCAATCTCGGACCTTCTCAAAGTTCGGGATGACTATTCCGGTCTCAGCGCAACGGAGCAACAGGTAAACGAAACCGCGATAGAGGCTTTGAAAGAAGAGTATTTTGCTTTGGAGCCGCATCCGCCCGCCACAACCTATGCCGAGATCACGGCGGCCTTGACCGGTGCAAAGACCCAGCTCGAAGAGATCAAGGTAAAGCGCGACAGGTTCAAGAACAACCTGGTCACGGCGTCAAAACTTCTCGGCAGCCTCACGGCGGTTCTAAAACTGATCAACTGACAGTGCGCGCCTGCGACCTGCCTGAAAGGCCGAGGCCTTATTTCGCCCTTGATCCATTTCAGAGACAACCACCGCGCGCATTGCGTGCCTCATTAAGGAAACCAAATCATGAGCCAACCACCAAGAACCCGCAATTTCTCATCTTGGATAAACCTGATGCCGGGATCACCGCCGATCTTGTATGTTGTTGGAGAGGTCGAAACCCCCGCCAGCAACCAAGTGCCGGCGTTGACGGCGTCAGATGACAGCCCGTCCTCTGGGACGCTAAATCTGGATCTGAGCATTCACGACACGGGCGGCATAGGTACGCAAGAGTTTCAGTTTAAAGGGGTGCGGCACGAACAGCCCAGTTCAGCGGGACAATACACCTCCGTCGTCATCTTCTGGAACGGCGAAGCGCTGATGCGTCTGCCAGTGACATCCACCCACTAATTTCAAAAAAACAGGAGATTACAAATGACAGATAGTGTTTCCAAAGTACTCGGGAGTGCAACGTATGAAGCGCGTTGGGTACAACGCAGCAACCTTGTGCGGTTGACGGCAAAGGGCCTGCTGCCTTGTTCCAACTATGTTGCGCAGCTCGAACAGCGCCCCGAACGGATCATCCCGCCGATGTGGGACATGATTTTCTATGTGCCCGCGACTTGCGAGAAGGGGCTGCGCTTTTTTGAAGAAAGCATAACCATGGTGAACTCCAGCGGCGCCACGACCATATCGGTGAACGACGCTTTGGGGTCGCATGATGTACCAATTCTGCCGGCACTTGTTCCCGGTGAAGCCGCCACAAGCGGATCGACCGCCGAGGCAGAAGAAGAACAGTTTATCGTCTATGCCAAGCTTCCCCGCCCAGCAACGGGCCACAAGGGCTGCATTGTCGTCCCAGCCGACAGTTTTGTGACGGCGATCCACTACAAGGTCCACGGCCCTGCCTCCTACGCAGACTGTCAGGAGTTCACACAAGAAAACTGCAACGGTCCAGCCGAACAACTGACACTTGCCGGTGGAGAAATTCCCTGGCCGCTGGTCACATAGTCAATTCCTCACCAAAAACTAAGGAGAACAAAGATGAGTGAAGATTCAGAACGCATGATGCGCACACTGACCCGCCGACTTGCGAAAACACCTTTGACGGCTGAGCACATAGGGCCCATCCGGGATGCGCTTTTGGAGTCCCCATATGAAATTATCGGGGTCGAGATCTGCGAAAAGGGAATTTGCATTGATCACCTTTGGGACGGCGGCGTCGATACCATGGATCTCAAACCTCTGACCGATCATCGTCTTGGCGAGTTGCTGGGAGTCGAGGTTTTCCCGTTGGGCACAATCGCGCCTGATCGCGCCCGTCTGCGCAGCCAACACGGGCTCTAAAGCGTCGTTGGTCAGCGTCGCGCCCGTGTTTGGTCGCGACAGGCAGTTGCAACGCTCCACTTGAGAAAGGTGAAACATGCCTACCCAGGTACCAGTCGTACAAATCCATCTGTCGCGTTTCTGCAATCTCAAGTGTTTGCATTGCTATTCTTCATCCGGTCCGTTTGAACGCCAATCACTCCCAGTTGACGATGTTCTGAGCGCTACGGCGACGCTTGCGCGAGCCGGATACCGCCGTGCCTCCCTGTCCGGCGGCGAGCCCGTGCTTGCCCCCGGCTTTCGAGATCTGGCGACCGGGCTGACGGCACAAAATCTTCAGGTCGGGGTAATCACCAATGGCTCGCGCCCTACCCCATTGCTCGAAGCTATGCAGGAAGGCGCCGTACAGCACGCATCCATTAGCTTTGATGGACTAGAAGATCTGCATGACATGATCCGCGGTCGAAAGGGAGCTTTCCAAACAGCCCTATTTACCTTGGAACTGCTTGCAAAAAAGGGGTTTTCTTGCGGTGCAGTTCTCTCGGCAACTCAACAATCGCTGCCGCATATTCCAGATCTCGTCGACCAGGTCTGCTCATCTGGTGCCGCTCATATTCAGTTGCATCCAATCGTCAGCTCTGGTCGAGCCCGACAGGAAGCATCGACCGTGGGCCCTGAGTTGCCGACCGAAGCTTTGCTGCGTTTGGTAGCTCTTGGGCGAATGTTGCAGGGTCTCTATCCCGCTGTGCAGATTCAGGTCGATGTTCTTCTCGGCGCGGTGTTGTCGCGAATTAAGCAACGCAAGAGTGAGCTGATTTCACCCTTGGTCATAGCGGATGACGGCGCGCTCCTTCCGTTTTGCTACGACATTTCAAGGCGCTATGCGTTGGGGAAGCTGGGTGATCAGCGTTTCAATTTCCGTCTGAACTCGAAGTTGAAAGCGCTGCTTGCATCAGTTGAACACGAGGTGTCGACTGTGGCGGCAGCTAATTTCTACCGCAATCTCGTCCGTGCATCGCACAGCAATATACGATTGCGTGCCGCGAGCGCTGAATACACGTAAAAAGATAGCTCTACTCCAATCTCCATAGGGGTTTTGTCCTTCAAAACCTTGCGGATCTGGTTCTCAGGCAACACTCCATCGCTCAGCGTTTCTTTTGACAATTCGATGAAATTCTTCCGATCACTCTGGCAAATCATGTGGGACGGTATGTTTCACTTGCGCACGATCATTGAGTCGGACATGCACCTTCAAAGCCAAAACGCCCTGGGTCAGGCCGGTCTGCCAATCGGGTGCGAAAGGCTGCTGCGGGTCACAATTGCACCTTCATTAACGCCGATTGCCGTGGACGACTTTGGCAGAGCACATAACGAGCTTCCTGCTCAAACCCAGCGACTCGTCGAAGAAACTGCCGAGCGCCATGACGTGTTTTTCGATGCAGAAAGGACACCAGTAACTTTCTATCATGGTGAGAATGCCAACGAACTTTGATTAAATAGAGCCAGTTCACTTGGGCGGCGCACTCAAAAAAGTACTTCTATGTCTGCTTCAGGTACAGCTCATTTGCCGAACTCTAAATTTCTTCTGAAATTATGTACTGCAGTAGCCGAACGTTGGCTCCCGATTACGACGAGTGTCCGGAATTCGGTCTCCACGCGCAGCATTTGAAGATCATCGTCAACGGCAGCTGTGGGCCGCCTCAAAGATGTTAACATGGATATAAAGCTGGCTAGTTGTTTTTTCGAACGCTGATTTCGTGATAGTCAACGACGAAAAAGCGTTCCTGCGGGGTGGGTATGAGTAGAGAACGTAAATTCTTAAGCTTAGTGCTTCGGCACAAACCTGAAGAGATCGGCCTTCAGCTAGATAAGCATGGGTGGGTTCTCGTTGATGAACTGTTGCGGAAGCTGAAAAAAGCAAACCGAAAGCTAAGTCGCGACGAGCTTTTTCAGCTTGTAGAAAGTAGCGACAAAAAACGGTTCACATTGTCTGAAGATGGTTCCCGGATTAGGGCAGCACAAGGTCATTCGGTAGATGTGGACCTTGGCTTAGAACCTCAGCGTCCACCAGACGAGTTATACCACGGAACAGCCAGTGCAAATTTAGATGCAATTTTTTCCGATGGACTAAACCCTGGGCGACGCCGTCAAGTACATCTCTCGACTAACCCTGAAACCGCCGAGCGCGTTGGCCAGCGGCACGGCAAGCCAGTTGTATTACGTATCGAAGCTAAGCGAATGTTCGACGATGGCTTCGAATTCTTCTGTGCAGACAATGGTGTCTGGCTCACAGATAAGGTCCCGTCAAGCTATCTTGGATTCGGGCAAACTGCCTGACAAAAAGCTGAAAACTGAGCCCGCCTGCTATGTAATCTGTCAAAAACGATCACGCTGCTTTGCGGTGACATCTACCGCTAAACGCGGCATTAGCACGCTTATGCGTTCAAAACGCACTCTTATGTGTTAATGAAACTTTAAAAAGTGGTGAGCCGTGCAGGATTCGAACCTGCGACCCACTGATTAAAAGTCAGTTGCTCTACCAACTGAGCTAACGGCCCACTCTTTTGTTGGATCTTGCTGATCCGTGGCGCTCTGTAAGGTATTTTCCCGATCAGGTTCAAGACCTTATTTCACACCTCGATTCGCCTGTGTTTCAGATGTTTCCGGCGACCCGATAGGCGGCCTAATTAGGCAGGTGGCGCGGGGGGGTCAAGACCTTTTTTCACGAATCTTGGCGATAGGGTGGATTCATTATTCCTCCGACGTTATATGCCCGCCATGCAACAGAGATTCGATACCGGTTTGCCCTTCATGAAGATGCATGGGTTGGGTAATGACTTCGTCATTGTAGATGCGCGGGCGCACGCCACGCCTATCACAACGGCACTGGCCAAGGCCATCGGACACCGCCAGTTTGGCGTTGGCTTCGATCAGCTCGCCGTTATCGAAAACGGCGCAGGGGATGCGCATCTGGTGTTCTACAATGCCGATGGCTCAACCTCGGCCGCCTGTGGCAACGCCACGCGCTGCATTGCCCGGTTTCTAATGGACGAGGCTGACAAATCCGAACTCTCGTTGACCACCGAACGGGGCTCGCTCGCCGCCAAAGATGCGGGCGACGGGCTGACCTCGGTCAATATGGGGCAACCTCAATTGAATTGGCGCGATATCCCGCTGGCCGAAGAGATGGATACGCTGGAACTACCGGTCGAAGGCGCACCCACTGCAACCGGTATGGGCAATCCGCATTGCACGTTTTTTGTTGACGACGCCGAGGCGATTCCCTTGGCTGAATTCGGTTCAAGATACGAATACCACCCGCTCTACCCCCAGCGCACAAATGTGCAAGTGGCGCAGATCATTGGCAGAGACCACATCCGGATGCGAGTGTGGGAACGGGGCGTTGGGATCACTCTGGCTTCGGGGTCGTCCTCCTGCGCCACAGCCGTCGCCGCCGCACGTCGCGGGCTGACTGGTCGGAAAGTTCAGATCGAACTGGATGGGGGCACCATCTGGATCGACTGGCGCGACGATGGTGTCTGGATGACAGGGCCAACGGCCCATGTGTTTTCTGGCACACTGACACCCGAATTCCTAAGGTCTTTGGGATGAGCGCGCCAAAGTTTACTACCCTGGGCTGCCGCCTCAACGCTTATGAAACGGAGGCGATGAAGGAACTGTCGCAGCAAGCTGGCCTGACCGACGTGGTCGTGGTGAACACATGCGCGGTGACGGCCGAGGCCGTCCGCAAAGCTCGTCAGGAAATCCGAAGGCTGCGGCGGGAAAACCCCAACGCGCGCCTGATTGTCACCGGCTGTGCCGCGCAAACTGAACCCGAGACCTTTGCCAAAATGGAGGAAGTCGACGCCGTCATCGGCAACACCGAAAAGATGCAGCCCGATACCTGGAAAGGGATGGCCGCCGATTTCATAGGTGAGACCGAGGCGCTTCAGGTCGATGACATCATGTCGGTCACTGAAACCGCCGGTCATTTGATCGATGGCTTCGGTACACGATCCCGGGCCTATGTGCAGGTTCAGAACGGCTGTGACCATCGTTGTACCTTTTGCATCATCCCCTATGGCCGCGGCAACTCGCGCAGCGTGCCCGCCGGTGTCGTGGTGGATCAGATCAGGCGTTTGGTCGATAGGGGCTATAACGAAGTCGTACTAACGGGCGTTGATCTGACTTCATGGGGCGCTGACCTGCCGGCGCAGCCCAAGCTGGGTGATCTGGTGATGCGCATCCTCAAACTGGTTCCGGATCTGCCGCGCCTGCGGATCAGCTCGATCGATTCCATCGAAGTGGACGAGAATCTGATGCAAGCGATCGCGACCGAGTCGCGCCTGATGCCGCATCTACACCTGTCCCTGCAACATGGTGACGATCTGATTCTGAAACGGATGAAACGCCGGCACCTGCGCGACGACGCCATCCGCTTCACCGAAGAGGCGCGCAAGCTGCGCCCCGAAATGACATTCGGAGCCGATATCATCGCTGGCTTCCCCACAGAATCTGATGCCCATTTCGACAACTCGCTCAAACTGGTCACCGAGTGCGACCTAACCTGGCTGCACGTCTTCCCCTATTCAAAGCGCGACGGCACCCCAGCCGCGCGCATCCCGCAGCAGGTGAACGGTACGGTCATCAAAGACCGCGCCGCCCGCCTGCGCAAAGCCGGTGAGGCTCAGATCACCAGACATCTTACTGCCCAATTGGGCAAAACCCATCGTATTCTGATGGAGAACCCACATATGGGCCGGACCGAACAATTTACCGAAGTGACCTTTGACGCGCCTAAACCCGAAGGCCAGATCGTAACCGCTACGATCATCGGTCAGACTGGGACCCAACTGACAGCCTGATCGATCCTTCATCTGGCTAAAAATATCCCGGGGTTGAATTGGCCACAGGCCAAGAAGGGGCTGGCCCCTTCAATCCACCCTCAAAAGCAAAAACCCCCGCTACCAGATGGTGCGGGGGTTTTTGAATTCTATCTGATGCGAAAGATCAGTCCTTGCGGGCTTTGCCCTTGTGCGGGGCCCAAAGGCGCTTGTTCACCAGATACAGCAGCACCGACAGAACCGTCAGGAAGATCACGCCGACAAAACCGGCATTCTTGCGGTCGATCAGTTTGGGCTCGGCGGTCCACATCAGGAACGCGGCCAGATCTTCAGCCATGTGCTCGACATCGTTTGCGTGACCATCGGCAAACTCGACCTGCTCATCCGAGAGGGGCGGTGCCATCGAGATCCAACCGCCAGGGAAGGCTTTGTTCTCGTACAGGATGGTTCCCGCCTCTTCTTTCTCTTCGCCCGTATAGCCATTCAGCAACGACGCGATGTATTCTGCGCCACCCATGCCTTTGACCAGTTGGTTGATCCCCAGACCATAAGGTCCGTGGAACCCTGCACGCGCCTTGGCCATTAGGCTCAGGTCAGGTGCGCCAACCGCTGTGTTGGCCGGGAAGTGGTCAGTCGGAAGCGCGGGGCGAAAATCGTCCAGCTCAGGGTCGAACACCTCAAAGTTGGCAGCCGCATAAGCGATCACCTGTTCTTCCGAATACCCCAGCGCTTCGAGATCACGCAGAGGCACATATTGCAGGCCATGGCAGGCCGCGCAAACCTCGGTATAGATCTGAAGTCCGCGCTGCAGCTGGAATTCATCCCAAGTACCAAAAGGTCCCTCGAACGAGAACGCATAGTCTTCGATGTGCTGCTCACCGCCACCTGCCGCAAAGGTCGAGGCGGGCGCAAGGGCCAGGGCAAACGCGGCACCGATTGCAAGTTTCTTGAACATGTTTCCGGTCCCTCTTCTTACTCGGCCGGTGCCGCTGCGGATGAGGCTTCGGCGTCAGCCTTGCCATAATGCGCGTTGAAGTCTTCTTCGATCGTTTCGGGCTGTGGCAGCGGCTTCTCGATCACGCCAAGGATCGGCAGGATCACGAAGAAATAAGCAAACCAGTAGGCCGACGCGATCAGCGAGAAGGTCGCATAGGGTTCTTCTGCAGGCATCGCACCCAGCCACATCAGGGCAAAGAAGTCGACGATCAATAGCAAGAACCACCATTTGAACATCGGGCGATACTGACCCGAACGCACGTTCGACGTGTCCAGCCAAGGAGCCAGCGCCATTGCCAGGATCGCACCGAACATGGCAACCACACCAAAGAACTTGGCATCGACGATGCCGCCGGTGATGAAGCTGGCGAACTGAACCACCCAGACCTCGCCGGTGAAGGCACGCAGGATCGCGTAGAAGGGCAGGAAGTACCATTCAGGCACGATATGTGCAGGTGTGACCAGCGGGTTGGCTTCGATATAGTTATCGGGGTGGCCCAGATAGTTTGGCATGTAGCCAACAATCGCCCAGAAGACGACCATGATGACGGCCAGAGCGAACAGATCCTTGATCACGAAGTAGGGCCAGAAGGGCAGCGTATCTTTCTCAGCCTCGGCCTTCGAACCACGGCGCACTTCAACACCCGTCGGGTTGTTATTGCCGGTGGTGTGGAAGGCCCAGATATGCACGATCACCAGCGCCGCAATGATAAACGGCAGCAGGTAGTGCAGTGAGAAGAAACGGTTCAGCGTGGCATTGTCCACCGCAGGTCCGCCCAGCAGCCAGGTCTGGATCGCATCACCCACAAATGGGATCGCACCAAACAGGCCGGTGATCACGGTCGCACCCCAGAAAGACATCTGACCCCAGGGCAGAACGTAGCCCATGAAGGCGGTACCCATCATCATCAAGTAGATGAGCATCCCGATGATCCACGTGATCTCACGCGGGGCTTTATAGGAACCGTAGTAAAGGCCACGGAACATGTGGATATAGACCGCAACAAAGAACAGCGACGCGCCATTCATGTGCAGATAACGGATGAAGTAACCGCCATTCACGTTGCGCATAATGTGCTCAATACTGGCAAAAGCCAGATCGACATGCGGGGTGTAATGCATCACCAGAATGATGCCGGTGACGATTTGCAGCACCAAGCAGAACGCCAGAACGATACCCCAGATCCACCACCAGTTCAGGTTCTTGGGGGTTGGGATCATCAGGGTATCATATAGCAAGCCGACGATGGGCAGGCGGCTATGCAGCCACTTTTCGCCATTTGTCTTCGGCTCGTAGTGATCGTGGGGAATTCCGGACATAAGTTGGGTCTCCCTTAGCCGAGTCGGATTGTCGAATTGTCGACCCATTCCGCAGGCGGAACAGGCAGGTTTTCAGGCGCGGGACCCTTACGGATACGACCGGCCAGATCATAGTGCGAGCCATGGCAGGGACAGAACCAGCCACCAAAATCTCCGGCATCACCCAGCGGCACACAGCCCAGGTGTGTACACACACCCATCTGAACAATCCAGGCGCCCGGCGCTTCGCCTTCGGGCGAGGGCATAACGCGGTTCGCGTCAGTTGCGGGTGCGTCGGCATTCAGGTTGAAGTTACGCGCCAGCGGATCCGGCAGAGCATCCACGCCCTCGGCATCCTGTTCCTGCGCTTCCTGTATCTCGGCACCGGTGCGGTGACGGATGAAAACCGGCTTGCCCAACCACTTGACGGTCAATTGCGTACCCGGCTCAACCCCGCTGACATCCACGCGGATCGAGGACAGGGCCTGAACATCTGCGGATGGGTTCATCTGGTTGATCAGGGGCCATACGGCTGCCCCTGTTGCAACGACACCTGCGCCGCCAGCGACGTAATACAGGAAATCTCTGCGGGTGCCTTCGTGGTCTTCTGCGTGGGACACGAGGTAATCTCCGATTGTCTGGCGCCCGCGTACGGGCAAATAGCTCGTACACCGCACGAAGGCGGTGTCTTAACCGCGTTGTCTACCGACGCAATTAGTATTCGTCCAGCGGTCATAAACGCGCAATACGCCGCATCTGTGTATTTTGTCACGGCACATCGGGTTTTTTGGGGATTCCATATCACTCTGCTTGCCAAAAAACGAATCGAATCAGCCTGATTCGAGCCGGCTTTCTGCACGTCTCGATATCGGCTTTGCCTATTTCACTGTGCTTAGCTTTCATAAGATTGGTTCGAAACCGGGCACGATCCGAGGTCTGAATATCCTTTTGTTCGGTAACAAATAATGCCCCTGAAATAGATGATTTTCGCAACACAAAATCCAGCGGATTTTCGTTGCGCATCACCCGGATACATCAGACATCAACCCCTGCGCGAACGCCATTCAGGAGACTACGATGTCAAAGACCCCCTTGGCTGTCGTTCTGTTAACGATTGCCCTGTCTTCCCAGGTCACCGCCTCCGGTGATCCTGTCAAAGGCGAACAACTTTATAACCGCTGTTCATCCTGCCACGCGATTATCAAGGATGGCGAAGTTCTGGTGAAAGGTGGAATCACCGGCCCCAATCTATATGGCGTAATCGGCCGCGTTGCCGGAACCGAGAACGACTACCGCTATGGAAGTGAACGTCTGCCTATCGGTATGTTCACCGATGACATGATCCGCGCTGGCGAGGAAGGTCTGGTTTGGACCGAAGCCAACCTTATCGCCTATTCGCAGGACCCGATCGGTTTCATCAAAGAATATCTGAACGACGAGTCCGCCCGCCCGAACATGAGCGTGAAGCTCAAAAAAGGTGCGGAAGATATCACCGCCTATCTGGCCACCTTCGGCGAATAGACAGGGTGGTTTTCAGCGAAAGCGGCCCGGTTTCGGGCGGGCTTTATGACCTGACATATCTGGCAATTGCGGCGCGGCTCCCCTCTTGCCAGATACAATCCAGCCAATCGGCGAAGGCTTGGGCAAACCGTGGGTCCTGCCCTGCCTCACCATAAAGGTTAGCCACATCCAGCCATTGCGCGGGATTAGCCCGAGCCGAGCGGGCGGCGGCCTGCAAGTCTGGCCAAATGGGGTCATTGGGCGCAATCGTGGTCCCATCCTCGCGCGTGCCAGCGCACATGCGGCACCAGAACGCTTCGGCCAAGGCTAACCCTGACAACGAGGCACCCGAGGATATCGCGTCGCGAAGCGATGGAAACAGAAACCCCGGATGCCGCGCTGATCCGTCAAAGGCCACACGGCGTGTGGAGTCTCGGATCGTCGGGTTCAGAAACCTGCGCTCGATCTGCTTTAGATACACATCAGGGCTGGTCTCGGGCACGCCTTTGATATGAGGCAGAATCTCTTCGATCTGGACCTTTCGAAAAAAGGCCGAGAGGTCTGCATCCTGCAGACAGTCCGAAATCGTAGGCAGGTTTAGAACTTCACCCGCGTTGGCCAAAATCTGGTGACCGCCATTGAGAATGCGCAGCTTCAACGCCTCATAGGCATGCACATCCTTGGTGATCGCCACACCAAGCGTTTCCAAAGGCGGGCGTCCGGCGCAGAAATCATCCTCGATCACCCATTGGCGGAAGTTTTCATGCGAAACCGGGGCGGCGTCCGTGATGCCCAGCGCCTGACATTGGCTGCGAAGGTCTTCCGACGTGGCAGGCACGATGCAATCCACCATCGAATTTGGAAAGGCCCCGTTCTGTTCGATCCACTCCGCAAGGTCGGGATCAGACAGGCGCGCCAGTCCGACCACACAGTCACGCAGGATCGCACCATTGCCTTGCAGGTTATCGCAGCTGAGCGCCGTGAAGGGCGCATGCCCGGCAACGCGCCTGCGCCCGAGCGCCGCTACCAGCGCGCCGAAAACGGTGTGCGGTTGTTCCGGGCTTTGCGCATCATGGCGAATATCACCATGTGCCGTATCGAACACACCCGTTTTGGCGTCCAGATAGTATCCGCCTTCGGTAATGGTAAGCGACACGATGCGGATGGCAGGGTCTGACATCCGTTCGATCAGCGGCCCGTTGCCCGGCTCAATCGGCACATAGTCGATCATCGGGCCAATCACCTCGGCGGATAAGGCCGCCGGATCAAGCTCAACCAGTGTTGTCAGACAATCCTGCCGGATCAGTTTTGCGCGTATCTCGGCATCATAGCTGCGGACACCTGCGCCGATGATGGCCCAATCCAGCGCCAGACCCTGCTGCATCAACCGATGTATATACCACGCCTGATGCGCGCGGTGAAAATTGCCAAGACCGATATGGACGATGCCGGGCGTCAGATCTTCGCGCCGGTAGTGGGGCGTTTTAACATCTGCAGGAAGCTGGGACAGATTGTCCAGCCGCAGCTTCACTGGTGTATGAGTGCGCGCCAATGGATCCATTAGCTCATCCAATTTCCGCCATCCACGTTGTAGGTCTGTGCGACGATGTAGTCCGCCTCATCTGACGCCAGAAATACCGCCATCCCGGTCAGATCCTCGGCACGCCCCATACGGCCATGCGGAACTGCTGCTGCAACCTCGCGCTTTTTCTGTCCCGGTGGCTTGCCCTCGTGTTTTGCAAAGAACCCATCGACCCCGTCCCAATGCTCACCATCCACCACACCCGGAGCGATCGCGTTCACATTGATGCCGTGTTGGATCAGATTCAGTCCGGCGGATTGGGTCAACGAGATAACGGCCGCCTTGCTGGCGCAATAAACCGCGACCAAGGGCTCTCCGCGTCGCCCGGCCTGCGACGCCATGTTGATAATGCGGCCTTTGATCCCGCGTTCAATCATGTGCTGCGCAACAGCCTGAAGAGTGAATAACGTACCCGCGACATTGATATCAAAGACGCGCTGGTAGTCGGTGTGCTCGATTTCAACAATCGGAGCGGCGGTAAAGATCGCGGCGTTGTTGATCAGAATATCAATCTGCCCAAAGCTATTCACCGTCTGCGCAATGGCACTATCAATACTGCTTTGGCGCGTCACATCCATCTCAACCGCAATCGCAGCTGCACCAATATCCTTGGCGGCGTCCTGCGCGCGAGTGATGTCGACATCGGCCAGTGCCACACGCGCGCCTTCGGCGACATAGGCGTTGGCAAAAGCCAGCCCAATCCCGCGCGCCGCGCCGGTGATCAGCGCCGTTTTACCCGCCAAGCGTTTCATTCGATCCGCAATCCTTTGGCGTCAAACCGGTGAATGACGTCCGAGCGCGGGGTCAGATGAATTCGGTCCCCGTGTCGGAACCCGACCTCACCATCCGCGCGCACGGTAATCGTCTCGGCCAGACCCGTCTCGTGGATGTGGAAAAATGTGTCCGATCCAAGATGTTCGGACACGCCGACAACACCGGACCATGTACCGTCGCTCTCGGACACGGCGATATGCTCGGGCCGAATACCAATCGTCTGCGCGCTATGTTTTGCAGCCTCCTCGCCTTCGATAAAGTTCATTTTGGGTGAGCCGATGAAACCTGCGACGAACAGGTTTCGTGGGGTGCGGTACAGTTCCAGGGGCGAGCCCACCTGTTCGATCACACCGGCCTGAAGCACGACGATCTTGTCGGCCATTGTCATTGCTTCAACCTGATCATGGGTCACGTAGATCATCGTTGTGGCCAGCCGTTCATGCAGCTCGCTGATCTCCAGCCGCATGCCAACGCGCAGCGCTGCGTCAAGATTTGACAGAGGTTCATCGAACAGGAAGGCCGCCGGTTCACGCACAATGGCGCGCCCGATGGCGACCCGCTGACGTTGCCCACCGGACAATTGGCCGGGACGGCGATCCAGATAGTCAGTCAGATTCAGAACGCTGGCGGCCCCTTCGACGCGCTTGTCGATCTCGGCCTGATCCAGTTTCGCCATCCGAAGTGGAAAGGCGATGTTCTTGCGTACAGTCATATGGGGGTAGAGCGCATAGGACTGGAACACCATCGCCAGACCCCGCTTGGCAGGTGGGACATCTGTTGCGTCAGATCCGTCAATGTCGATAGAGCCCGAGGTGATATCCTCCAACCCCGCGATCAGACGCAGCAGGGTAGACTTACCGCAACCCGAGGGGCCGACAAAGACGGTGAACTCGCCATCTTCAATGGTCAGGTCCAACGGGGGAATGACCTCAACGTCGCCGAAGCTTTTGGTCACGGACTTGAGTTGAATGCGTCCCATATGTCGTGTTCCTTATTTCACAGCGCCAAAGGTCAGGCCGCGGACAAGTTGTTTCTGGCTGAACCAGCCAAGGATCAGGATTGGCGCAATCGCCATGGTCGAGGCCGCGCTGAGCTTGGCAAAGAACAGACCTTCGGGGCTGGAATAGCTGGCGATGAACGCCGTCAGAGGCGCCGCATCGACGGCGGTCAGGTTGAGGGTCCAGAACGCCTCGTTCCAAGCCAGGATGAAGTTCAGCAAAACAGTTGAGGCGATACCCGGGATGGCCATGGGTGTCAGGACGTAGAGGATTTCCTCTTTCAACGTCGCCCCGTCCATCCGCGCAGCTTCCAGAATCTCACCGGGGATTTCGCGGAAATAGGTGTAGAGCATCCAGACGATGATCGGCAAATTGATGAGCATCAGGACGACGACCAAACCTCCGCGCGTATCCAGCAGGCCCAGCCGAATGAACAGCAGGTAGATCGGGTAGAGAACACCGACTGCGGGCAGCATCTTGGTCGACAGCATCCACAGCAGGATGTCCTTGGTTCTTTTGGACGGCACAAAGGCCATCGCCCAGGCGGCAGGCACCGCGATGATCACACCCAGAATGGTCGAGCCACCCGCGATGATGACCGAATTCCACAGGAACCGCATATAGTCCGAACGCTCCTGCACGACGGCGTAGTTTTCCAACGTCCAGTTGAAGTTCAGAAACAGCGGCGGGCTTGCAATCGCCTGCGCCTCGGTCTTGAAGCTGGTCAGAATGGTCCAGAGAATCGGGAAGAAGATCAGCAGTCCAACGGCCCATGCGAGGGCGGTGTTCAGCGTTTTACGGCGGGGTGTGACGGTGCGGGCCATGGTCTTACCTCCTCACGCGTCCAGGTTCTTGCCGACAATGCGCATCAGGAAGATGGCAACGATATTGGCGAGGATGATGGCGTAGACACCTCCGGCTGATCCAAGGCCAACGTTCTGGCTTTCCAGCACGCGCTGGAAGATCAGGTAGGTGAGGGTGCGGGTGCCGAATGCGCCGCCGGTGGTCACGAAGATCTCGGCGAAGATCGACAGCAGAAAGATCGTCTGGATCAATATCACGATGGTGATTGCGCGGCTGAGATGCGGCAGGATGATGTGGTAGAAGCGCTTCAGGACGGGGGCGCCGTCCATCTCGGCGGCTTCCAACTGCTCACTATCCAGCGACTGGATTGCGGTCAGCAGGATCAGCGTGGCAAAGGGTAACCACTGCCATGAGACAATCATGATGATCGAGGTCATCGACGCCTCGGACAGCCATGAGATCGGCTCGGCCCCGAAGAAGCGCCACAGATGGGCAAGCAGGCCGTTCACCGGGTCCATGAACATGTTCTTCCAGACCAAAGCGGACACGGTCGGCATCACAAAGAAGGGCGCAATCACGAGAATGCGGACAACACCTTGGCCCCACATCGGCTGATCCAGAAGCATCGCCAGAAGGATGCCTAGGACAACGGTGATGACCAGAACCCCTCCGACGATCATCAGCGTTGCTTGAACCGCGGGCCAGAAGGAGCTGGACGTGATGAACCGGACGTAGTTGTCGAAGCCGGCCCAGCCCAGATCGCCACCGCGCAGGGGCAGATATTTCTTGAAGGAAAAATACAGCGTCATCGTTAGAGGCACGAGCATCCAGCCAAGCAACAGGACCACTGCGGGTGCCATCATCAGCCGGGCAACGGATCGGGAATGTTGGGTCGCCATGATGCAAGACCTCTCTGTTCAGGCACGGGGCTAGCCTGCGAGAAAAACACAAATTGCGAAAGAGGGGAGCGGGGGACAGATCGCCTGCCCCCCACGGGAGGGAAGCCTTAGTAACCTGCGGCTTCCATTTCTTCGGCTGTGAAGGCCTGCGCTTTGGCAAGCGCCTCGTCCACCGTTTGTTGTCCGGCATAAACCGCCGAGAATTCCTGGCTGACTTGCGTGGCGATGCCCGCAAACTCAGGAATGGCGACGAACTGAATGCCGGTGTAAGGCGTCGGCTGAGCGCAGCAGTTCTGCGGATCAGCGGCAAGGATAGACTTAAGCGTCATCTGCGCAAAAGGGATGTCCTTGTAGTTGTCGTTTTCATACAGCGAGGTCCGCGCACCGGGTGGGACATTGGCCCAACCTTCGTTCTCGGCTACCAACTCGATGTAGTCTTTCGAGGTCGCCCATTCGATGAACTGCTTGGCGGCGTCCTCTTGTTGCGTACCGGCAGGAATGGCCAGCGCCCAAGCCCACAGCCAGTTAGCACGCTTGTCGACACCTTCCGCATTCGGCGCCAGCGCAAAGCCGACCTTGTCAGCCACGGTTGAATCGTCCGGGTTTGTCACAAAGGATGCCGCAACAGTCGCGTCGATCCACATACCGCACTTGCCCTGCTGGAACAGCGACAGGTTTTCGTTGAACCCGTTGGTCGCATAACCCGCCGGGCCTGATTCATTCATCATATCGACGAAGAATGTCAGCGCCTCTTTCCATTCGGGCTGATCGAACTGGGGCTTCCAGTCCTCATCGAACCAACGGGCGCCGAAGGAATTCCCCGTCACGGTAATAAAGGCCCCGCCTTCACCCCAACCGGCCTTACCGCGCAGGCAGATGCCGTTGATGTCATTGTCACGGTCGGTCATGGCCGCGGCTGCTTCGCGGATGAACTGCCATGTGGGAGCCTCGGGCATTTCCAGCCCAGCCTGTTCCATCAGATCAGTACGATACATGATCATCGAGCTTTCGCCATAGAAAGGCGCCGCATAGAGCGTGCCTTCATGGCTCAGACCGCCAGCCATCGCAGGCAAAAGATCACCAACGTCATAGTCGTCAGACATGCCGTCCAGCGGCACTAGCCAACCATTGGCACCCCAGATCGGCGTTTCGTACATGCCGATGGTCATAATGTCGAACTGACCGCCCTTGGTGGTAATGTCAGTGGTCACGCGCTGACGCAGCACGTTTTCTTCCAGCGTCACCCACTCCACACCGATGCCGGTCGCCTCGGTGAAATTGTCCGTATAGCCCTGCATCCGGATCATGTCACCGTTGTTTACTGTGGCGATCGTGATGGTTTGCGCATGAGCCGCGGCCGTGGCGACGAAAGTCAAAGCAGTCGCCGCACGAAGTGCGTTCTTAAGATACATCCCTGTCCTCCCTGAGCTTGGATGTCGTACAGAGAGGGTAGTTCCAAAGTTGTCGCGGCGTCAATAAAAACTTTACGCGCGTCAAATTATTTCATTCAGGCAGACTCGCGCAGAACCAGCCTGGCAGGGAACAAAGTTTCAGTGCGGTTGGAGGAATTCCCTGCATCTTCAATGAGTTCAAACAAGGTTTCGACGCTGCGCCCGGCCACGTTATCGTAGTCATGCGCAGCGGTTGTCAGGGACGGGCAGGTAAATTTGGCAAAGGGATGATCGTCATTCGATGCAACACGCAGCGAGCAATCCGGCCGCCTCCCCACACGAATCCCTTGTTCGTAACACGCAGCCAGAAAGCCGATGGCCAAACGATCATTGCTGCACAGAACCGAGTTGGTACGCAGCAGATCCTGACCCAGAACTTTCAAAGCCCCTTGATGACCGATCTCTTCAAAGGCCCAGCCCTCACCATCGATCTTGATGACATGCGGTTCAAACCCCAAACGCTCCATCACCTCAATATAGGCCTTGCGGCGTTTGTTGGCGTTGGGGTTTGCCGGGGTCCGCATCTCAAAGAACGACGGTGGCTCGCCTGTTCGGGTCATGTATTCCACGGTCTGAGAGACAAAGCTGAAATTGTCCGATCCGATAAATGCAGCCCCTAAACCTTCGAGGTTACTGTCAAACAACACGGTCGGGACATTGGCGCAGAACTTTTCGATCTGAGACCGATCCGATGCACGCCCCAAAGGAGCAAACAGCACGCCTGCCGGCTTCAGGGACCGCAAACTGTCAAGGATCTCATTCTCCAGCTTCTGTTCGCCATGCGAGCTGAACAGGGATGGTCGATACCCCGCCGCAATGCAGCTTTGTTCCAGGTACCTTGCGATCTCGGCAAAAAACGGGTCGGCGAGATACGGCACCACGATACCGATATTCTTGGTCAGCTTACGGTTCTGGTTCACCGCGTAGATGTTGGGACGATAGTCAAACTGCTCCAGCGCCTCTTCGATCCGCGCCCGGGTCGAGGCCCGAACGCTCTCGGGGTCTTGGAAGTATTTCGAAACCGTCGGCCTTGAGATACCGCTCAGCGCCGCGAATTCTTCCATATTCTTGATTTTCGTCATGCCTACCGCTTGCGGACCCATGCCGCCTGTATCTTGTCACAGCTTTTCATTTTCTTTACGCGCGGCAAAAAATCAATAGCGACGCGCGCCGCTATACCTGTCTTGTTGAGTTTTCGGTATTGGGGTCGGCCCGTTTCCCGTTTCAGGAATCGGCCTTTTCTGACACGATCTCACCAAACCGCGCGAAAAACGTACCCGACAGTTTCTTTGCCGTTCCGGCGATCAAGCGACTGCCCAGCTGCGCGATTTTACCACCGATAACCACCTTGGCGGTATAAGCCAGCACGGTCTCATCCCCGTCCTCGGTCAAGGTCACATCGGCCCCGCCCTTGGCGAACCCGGCAGCCCCGCCTTTGCCCTCACCAGCCAGAGAAAACCCGTCAGGCGCCTTAGCCGTATCCAGCGTCACCTGACCCACAAACTTGGCTTTGACCGGGCCGATCTTAAGAACCACTTTTGCCTCGAGCTGCTCGGGCGTGGTTTGCGTCAACTCTTCACAGCCGGGGATACAGTCTTGCAGTATCTCGGGATCATTCAGAGCCTTGTACACCACGTCGCGTGGGGCCGAGATACGGATTTCGTCGCTCAGTTCCATTCAGACACTTCCTTTTCTTACGGCTCAGATCTGGGCGGTTCAGCCACATCTCGGACCTCAGCTTAAGCAAGCCTTTCGTCCCGTGGAAACCCTTTTGGCCATGTCCTTGCACTGGCCTGCGCAAATAGATGCGTCTGATAAATGCCACCCGACACAAGCGAAGGCTTAGCATCCAGGTCCGATGACCCGTTGCTAATGACGTCTGAGCATTGGCAACCGGAACGGGCTGCGGCGATCATCTGCCTTCAGGAGTGTCAGGCCTGTTTTTCGACCGTCTCCTCGACCGGCTCGACATCCAGTTCAATTACGTCGGTCAACTCAGCTTCGCTGATCTCATCCTCTGGCTCGGACTTGTCTTCCAGCGCGCCAACGATCAATGGCAGCATGTGAACGCCGGTTGCACTGGCGATCTCCGACGTCTGCGGAACCTTCCAGCTGAGCGTGTCAAAGCTGCCGCAATTCTCGCAGACAGGCATCCATTCCGCCTGAATGTGCTGGCAATTGTCACAAACCCATTGCGGTCCGCGCGGCGCACTCAGCGCCTTGGCCAGCCAGCCCTGAACCACAGCGTCTGACGCACCCTCGCCCCGTTCAATCGCCGCCATCAGGGTGTAACCGCGCGCGTCTGCCTGCTGTTTGACCACGTCACCCAAAGCGCGGCGCGCCTCGGGGAAGTCTTCGGCAACAATGTTCAATTCGGCCAGGATCAGGCGGGTTTCAGGGTGTTCGGGATGAATGCGGGTCAATGCCGCAAAACGTTTGATCCGGTCCTGAGCCGACTCATCTGGCGTAATCTCGGCAAAGGCATGGGCGAGGTCAGGATGCGGTTGAGCCTCCCACGCCTTCTTGATGATCTTTGTCGCGGCGCGGGGTTTACCCTTTTCGATATAGGCCCGCGCGGCCATTGCGGCGGCAGGCACCAGATCGGGCGACATGCGATTGGCCTCAATCGCGCGTTCCTGCTGATCCACACTGGCGTCTTCGTTCAGGATATCCTTGGCCTCCGAGAGGGCCAGAACCGCATCGCGCCGCTTGAACACATCGCGCGGCAGATACCCGGCCTTGAGCTTTGAGTTCAAAGTGGATCGCGCACCGGCCCAGTCCAGGGCCTTGGTCTGAAGGTTCAGCAATACGTCCTGCGTTTCCTCGTGGCGCGGCTTGATGGCCAGGGCTTTTTCGGCCAGTTTGCGCGCGGTCTCTTGATCCCCTTCGGCCAGTTTCTGCTTCATGATGCCCCGCACGCCGACAAACCGGGTCGCGCTGTTGGTCACAAGCTTCTTGTAGGTCTCAGACGCTTTCTTCGTGTCGCCGGTCATTTCGGCCGCTTGTGCGACCAGCAGGTTGGTCAGTTCCGGCTTGTTCAGCAATCTCTCGGCCTTGTTCGCCTTGGTCATCGCCGCGCGCCCCTCGCCCGAGGCCAGCGCCATCAGACCATCAGCCAGCGCTTGATAGCCACGCTGCTCCCGGCTGCGATCGAAATAGCGCGACAGGGCGGTTTCGTCGCCATTGAGAAATTTCAGTGTCGCAATCAGAAGGCTGAGCAGTTTGAAGAACAGCCAGACAGCAAAGACCAAAATGCCCAGCGCGATCACCGATTGCAGCGGGCCCAGCGTGTATTCGGTTCCCGCGACAGTGATCTGCACACCACCGCTGGTCTGCATCAGGAACTGGGCACCCAAAGCAAGCAGTCCGATAATCGCAACGAAAACAAGGATTTTAAACAATGACCACAGCATGGCAGGTCCCTCAGTTCGAATTCAGGCTGGATGCGAGCGTATTCGCGGCCTCTACGGCAGAAAGCCGCGTCTGCGCCGCCTGCTCCCAATCAGCCACTGCGGTCTGCGCCGCTTCGGGCAGTGATTTCAATTCCGTCAGCGCCCCGCTCAGATCACCCGAGGCCAGGGCGGCCTGCGCACGCGACAGAATGGCATCGGGGTCGTCCCCATCCTGCGGCGTCACCGACCGCGCGCCGGTCTGACGCTGTAGGAAGGCGACAAAGCCGATGCCCTTATCCGCGTCCCGCGCATCAGCCAAAGCCGTGCGCGCAACCGGATCAAAAGACGCCCGCAATGACGAAAGTGTTTCAACGCCGCTTTCTGCCGGGCCGGCCAAAGCATCCGGAATATCCATACCACCCGCTTTCAGCTCAGTCACAAGGTCTTGATACGGCTCGCCCGCCTCCATCTGCCCCCGCAGGCGTGACAGGATCGCGGCATTGGTCGCAGCGCGCGCCTCAGCCGAGGCTTTGGCCTCAAGCGCCTGCGCATCCGCAACCATCTTTTCAACCTCGGCCCGCTGCGCTGCCAATGAGTCTTGCAGCTTGGACAGTTCGGCCTCAAACGCGGCGGTTGCTTCGGGCGAAGCGTTCGAGGTGACCGGGTTCGCTTCGAGCATATTCAACCGCTCCGACAACGGCCCGACCTGCGCACTCAGCGCTTCAACGCTTGATTTCACTGCGCCCAGATCGTTTTCGACCGGGCTTAACTTGTCAGACAAGGCTTTGATCTGATCCGTAAGGCCCGAGGTTTCAGACGCTTGGGCAAGTTTCGCAATCTGATCGGATTGATCTGCCAATTTGGCCTCCAGCGCCGCAATGGCCTGGGCCGGGTCAGCCTCGCCCGACGGGATAAGGTCGGCACGCCCCGCGATAAAACCGATGGCCGCAGCAACCATGCCTCCGATCAACGCGGGCACAAACCCGCTGCGCTTTTCAACAACCCGTTCGTCAGTTTTTTCCGGCACAGGAGGTGTTTCTTCCACCGGCGCTTCGGCTTCGGCTTCGGCTTCGGCTTCGGCTTCGGCTTCGGCTTCGGCTTCGGCTTCGGCTTCGGCTTCGGCTTC
>NZ_JBXWMW010000018.1:0-43634 GCF_059610045.1 Ruegeria sp. YTSA168 | reverse complement strand
CGAAGGTCTTCCTATCCGCAATCGCACTCGCAGCTACCGTCCTGTTCTGGCTGTAATTTAATGAGTCTGGAGCCTAGTCCGGGGGAAGTCTTGGTTTGGTTCGAGTATTCCGCAAACTGGTAAAGATTTATTTAGTGCCTCACGTCAAAAGAATAGTACTTCCTAGCGCTTTATTCCATCACTGCTCAAGAAGGTTTGCAAACCCATCTTGAACGGCCCTGCGAATAGCGGCCGTGTCCTCGCACGCGCCGGTAGCAACAGCACCGCTACGAGCGAGCTGATAGATATTCTCGGGCTTACAATAGGACCGTACACCCTGACGGTAAGCAGCGAAATACGCTTCCCTATCAGGCGTTTTTGATCGGCGTGCACAAAGCTGTTCGTAGACGCGGAAATAGCTCGGCTCTATTCCTATTTTTCCGTCGGACATCCCGACCTCGAACCAATCTATCTTACCAATACAAGATTCAGGCGAGAACCAATTCGAAAAAAATCCATCGAACCTATCACTCGCTGATGCCGGACCACTGGCACAGAGAACCAACACCATAGAGCCAACATACAACTTTGACTTCATCCATTGTTTGCTCAAAAAACCAATCTGCTCACCGTTCATCATAAGCTTGACCATCGCTCTCGTCCCTTTTTTGAAGAGGTTGGCGCACATAAGGCGCGATGTTTTCAGGAGAATAAGAAACGGCGCTTAACAAAATCCTAAGGTGGAAATTCAGAAAGGAAATTCGAGAGATAGAACTCCTATTGTTTGACTTTCGACCTGTGAAGCGAATTCTTTGCTAAGATAGGTAAGCCCGACAAATGTTGAGACCTTGCCTATCGCCACTTGAACTCCTGCCCGCGCCCGAATGCGCGAGTTGGTCATTTCGACATCTGACCAATCCGGGAAGAAATCGCTGTGTGTGATGTACGTGTAGTCGATCCCCAAAAGAAACGACATGTCGTCCATCCTCGACGCCCGCTCAGGAGAAGATGGCTGCAAGAAACCGGAAACTGGGTCACGAACGTAGCGTTGGGCGTTAGCATAACCGTCAACAAGAAGGTCGACACCAATTCGCCCGAAGGTTTCGTATCCGGCCTGAACTCCTACAAACGGCCTAACAGAAAAGCTGTCAGATATTTTGTAAGGTCTTGCGAGTTCGGCTGCGATCATACCTGTGACGCTATCGCCCACATGTTCATGGGGCATATCTTCAGGTAGGTAACCGGCAATCCCTGTTAGTTCATGAAAGCCCTGCTGAAAATCGGCGATGTTCGTTTGATCTCCAGTAAGGAGCACTTCGAGGCCCGCGTTGTATTGCAGTGCGCCATAACTATCATTGGCGAATATCCCAAACCCCAACAATCCCACGTAGGGTCGGTCGCTATTATTTGGCTGGTCTCTCGCGCCCCAGGGGGAAATGATCTCTGCTCTCGCCCGAATGTCGTGTGGGATTCCGTTTGTCTTTTCACCTTCGAAACCTTGGAAAAGTGTGTAACTAGCGGACCTCCATCGGTCGTGACCATCTCCAATGAAATCGTTTGTAAAGAAACTGGACTTTACTGGATCTGCTGAAGCGCTGGTAAAGAGCAAAATTGCAACGAATGCAAAAGATACAGCTTTCATTAAAAACACTCCAGAACTGTTGAAAATCGGAAAGTCTTCCGAATCTCTAGCCAGGAGGAATTAACGTGGACCTAACATTCATGACTTTCCGAGCGGTGCCGTCTAATTACGTCGCTTCCAGAAAGTTCGGTATGTTAAGCCACTGTTATGATTCTATCGTTCAATCTGGGGTTGTGGGAAGAATTAGGATTGAGAATTGTTTTGCACGACGACGACCCCTTTTGCATTTCAGGATGTAGCTTTGGTGCTTGGAAAACCCCTTGATCAGGTCCAAAATTCCTGGCTTGTCCTTCGCCCGTTTTTTGGAACGCGATTAACTTTTGCGTTTGGCAGAGTTACTCCAGCACCCAACTTATTCGATGTTGTTGCAATGGGTGTTCTAATTGAGCTGGTCGCCACGCCGTATGACTTAAGGCAGTTGATCGCGAGTTCGGTATGGGTTGCAGAAGAAATTGCGATTTCTCTGGACTCAGACGAATCTCTACAATTTCTAGGAGAAGAGCAAAGACTTAGTATCATCGGGCAGTTGATTGAAGAGTTTTCTTCCACACCGCCGACTGACCACTTCCAACTTCTTTCGCAGAGATGGTCTGGTGTCCTTGCGGTCGTCACCAAAATATTGGAGAGGCTTCACGATTTCTTTGCTCAAAGTCATTGTCGCATGCAGATTTGCTGCCAGAACCCGCCTCACTTTCTGGGCGAAGTAGCATAGATTAGGGGACGGCTACTCAAGCAGCACGTCCTTAAACTCAAATTGTGCCATTGCACAAAAAGACACGGCTCAAACGGAGCTCAAATCTAGTTCGAGAAACTCACCTCACGGGTGAGTTCTGTGTTTTCATCTATCAATCGCTGAACGAAAGCCCTGTCGTCATCCGTTAGTGAGGCTTCTTCCAAAAATATCTCAAAAGCAGTTCTCAAGCCGCATAGTGTGTTTTTTGAACCTTCCTCTTCCGCGCATTTCTTCAATTCGAAGATTGCGTCTACGAACCAGTGATTATTGCTCATCATGCCTCTCATTTATTGTTTAGAACACAATCGAGCGAGACTAGTTAACGCATAGTTAAACCTGTTTTGGTTTCTGCAGTTTTCGGGCCAATCGTATTCATTTTTAGGTGTGTGTGATCCGCAACATACGCGTTGATGACCTGTCGTATGGCCTCGGCAGTCAGAAACATGTGTTCGGCTTCAAGCCTTAGCTCAATTTCAGCAGCGCGTTCCAAGAACTCTCTGTCCATTCGATTGCTCCCATCCACATAGTTTCGCCCAAATTGAAACGATTCTCTTAAGGAATGGTAAATTGTTCCAATTCCTAGCACTGCTGTATGCGAAAACGAGCTTCGAGGCACAAAATGTGCCAATACTTTTAAACCCTTAAGACTAGTACAGAGCTTTGTTTCCAATTCGCACGCAATGAGATGAGCAGCGATGATGCGTCTTCTGTGGTTTCATCGAGCACTTCCGAGGCGTAAAGACTGTGGATTATCGCTTCTGCGACTCGTCGTGCTTTGCTTTGAGCAATTCAACCAACTCTCCTGCAGCCTTACTTCGGTTCTTAGTGGGCCAGGACCAAGATGGTTCTCCTTTGTTTTGAAGTGATCCTCGCAGTAACTGGAGACGCGCGTCGTCGCGCGGGGTTTGCAGTGGCGCGAACCTCCGACCTACTTCGGTCTCAATTGAATCACTGCACAGATGACCGTAGGTTCTGCTGACGGTGTCAGTATTGCTGTGACCCAGCTGTTTGGCGACTACCGTGAGGGGAGTACCTGCTTGTACCAACTGACTTGCATAGGTGTGCCTGAGGCCATGAAACACAAACTGTTCTGGCAGTCTCGCGCGACGTACCGCAACCTTGAACAAGTACTTGTGACATCCAGTCCAGGGTTTGCCAGACTCCATTCGAAATACCAGATCCTCATCGTCCAAGCCGTCAACCTGGTCCAAAAAAAATGACATACCCTCATCTGGCAGGATCACATAGCGTCCGCGATAACTCTTCAAAGGCGCAACGTATATACCAAAAACATGACCGCCAACGTCCCGAGCCTTCAGGATTGCAAGTTCCGATACCCGACAACCAGTGTACAATGCCGCTTGCACTAATAGTGCAAGGTCAGGACGGCAGGACGCAATCAAACGCTTGGCTTGCGCCCTCGTCAAAAACAACTGTCGCGGCGTGTCTGCATGAGGCACGCGTCGCAGCTTTCGCCAAGCACGCTCGTTCTCAATATCGCCGTTCTCCCAAGCCATCTCAATTCCTGCTCGCAGCAGCCCGATTACCGTGTTGAGCGTCTTCTTTCGTTTTCTGAGCTGCTCGTGATCCAAAGACTCAATGCTAGTTTTTCTGACTTTGGCACCTTTTCCCCTTTTAGGCGTTGTCTCAAGGATATCGAGACAGAATTGAGTGAAAGCGGGTTGGCTAAGCTCCTCTACAGGCAAATCACCTAACCTCGGGATAATGTGATGGTTGATTATGGAGAGAGTTGTTTCAAAATAGGTTTTTGCGGCAGCGATACGTTTCCATTCAACAAATCCTCGCATTGCATCACCCACTGTGAATTTGTTGTTTGATTTCTTATAGATAAGCTCCGTGTTCACTCCAATTGGGTATGGGTTCGAAGCAATGTTGCGTATGTCAGCTTGATTGAACCATTCGTTTGCAAAAACCAATGCCTGTGCATAGTCTATGCCGTCTTCGTGGAATGAAGAAACTTTGCCGATTTTTATTTGGCTGTACCTTCCGTCTTTACGGCGAATTCGTGCCAACCAATTGCAACTTCCTGACGGCAATTTCGCCAAACCGATGTGACGGCAGTACTCCAAGATATTCCAATATGGGCTGGCACGAACTGGTAAGCTCTTGACGTTCTCCAAGCACGACAAAGACGGCGCGTGTTTTGCTTTGGTCATTGTACAGCTCCTCAACAAATGTCACTGGAGCATAGAGCGGCGGTTATATACCTTGAGCTATGAAAGTGGTCGGCTCTCAAAAACGTAGCTAAGTCGACCTTTCCCAGATCAGCCTCTCCTTAGAGATCCAAAGATGATCCGGCTTTCGAATAACTTTGGCGTCTTGAATACCGGCAATTGCTAACGCCTCATTTGCCGTATGAGCGAGCGCCCAGCCATTGGCTGCCTCTCTGGCATCTGGTATTGGCTGCACTTCTATTTTCCAAACTTGTAGCATGGGCACTTATTGCCACCATCTTGGTTAATGAATGGTTCACAGGAGCCACTAAATTGAATCCTAAGACTGGAACCCGGACTCAGCCGGTCGGCACACCACATGAATAGGTCGATACCGAACGTTTGGATCGCGTCGCTCTCGGCTTCGTTGAAGGTTTTGATTTAGGCCTGGTGGGCAGAGCTGTATGCCCTTGAGAACTGGATTGTGAATGGTGTTCCAATCCCGACTAAGCGCGGCTCCAAACGGATAGAAGCACCTGTTGCGCCCGCGACGATCATTCATCACCATGCTGTTATGCAGCGCGTAATGATTATTGGACAACCTGGGGCTGGGAAGTCGACCCTCGCAAGGCGTTTAGGGGCTTTGACCTTTTTGCCAGTTGTCCACATGGACCACATCCACTGGAAATCTGGCTGGAATGAGAGAGACCGGGCGGAAAAGTCGAAGATGACGCTGGAAGTCATAAGAGACCCTCAGTGGATATTTGAAGGGGGTCATAGTGCTACATGGCCCGAGCGCTTAGACCGAGCAGACACCCTAGTCTGGCTTGATATTCCCTTGCGCTTGCGGGCGTGGCGCGTTTTGCGGCGCACCTTACTCTATTATGGTCGAACCCGTCCGGATCTTCCCGATGGATGCCCAGAAAAACTCAGCTTGGAGTTCTGGTCCTATATCTGGCGAACCCGCCACTCAGCACGCCAGAAAATGCAGGCGCTATATGAAGATTCACCATCTGATAAGGCCACTTACCACCTCACCTCAACACGAGAAGTAGGTGTATTCCTTGCTAACCTCAGCGAAGCGTTGGCGATTGGTAATTTGGGTATTCCACATCGCTGAGGATGCCCTGCTATTAAACCAAATCTACAACGGTTTTCGAAAGTAGACCACTCGGTCCGTTTCTTCGAAGCCCAACGCACGGTGAAACGCATGACTTGCCACATTCTCGAGGTCCGCGTCAGACGCTAATTCCGAGACCCCTCGTTCGACGGCCCACGATTGTACGGCCCTTAGCAACTGCCTGCCAATGCCGGACCCTTGGTCTTCGGGACACACAAATATACCCTCAAGGAAAGCAACAGGCGTGGTATTGCACCCATTCACATAATCATGTCGCAACGATGCCTCTGCGAATGCACGAACACCAAAGCCTTCGACGACGTCCAAGAATACAACGCATTCGCTAGGGGATTTGGCAAGCATCGCTTCAGCCTCGTTCCTATGCTGATCTAACGAGGTTTCTTTCCAGAGCTGGGCACGGAGTTCGACCCAAGCTGGGGTGTCCGAATGAGTAGCGATCCGAATTGGCATTCTTGATACGTAAGCCAGTTTCTCAAAAGTCCGCAACCATGGTCAGAACGGAAGTCGGACCAGTTATCGTCGACATGTGTCAACTCGACTCTCCCAACATCACAGTCTTCCAAGTCTGAATAACCCGCGCAGGCCGTCGGATCGGCAGTTTCCCGATATCCTCTGGCTTGGGCGACCAAACCCTCACATCGACATAGTCACGCCCGTGCTTGCTGCACGGAAACGGCGCATTGCGGACCGGCCAATCTGGACCAACGATTTCCACTAGGTCGGAGGCGAGATAGTTCATTCTCCGATGGCAGACATTACAGCGCAGCGTGACCACCTGATTGTCCCGTGCCGCGTCCTCCATCTTGCGAACTGGCTTGGCCGGATGTGGTCTGACGGGTGGAATCGAGGTAGGCATGGTGAGAACATTTAAAGAACATTTGTGGCTTGTCCAAACGGATTTTGCCGCTTAGCCTGACTTGCTATGTGCAATCTCTACTCAAATACGACCACCCAAGAGGCGATGCGCCAGCTGTTCGAAGTCGCGCCGGAGAACGACCGATTGGGCAATTCAGAGCCCCTATTCACATCGAAGAGTGCAAGTCATTGGGGATTGTTGTCTCGGAAGTAGAAGCAGACGAGGTCTTTCAAGACCTTCTGCTATCGGTACATCATTGTTACATGCACGCTCTTGCCAATACTGCAGCTTTCAAGATCATCGAAAACCACAAAGCCGTTGGATTTACGAAGACCCAAGCCTAGCACCTGAACTGCGCAGCACTCAGTGGGGGTAAGGTGGTTTCCAGGGTGGATAACAATCAAGCGATAACGGTTATCTGATAGATAATAACAAATTTTAATGAGAAATTTGGTGCCCAGGAGAGGACTCGAACCTCCACGTCCATACGGACACTAGCACCTGAAGCTAGCGCGTCTACCAATTCCGCCACCTGGGCAGGTGTCGTGAAGGGGCGTTTAAGCCCAGCGACGGGGGGCGTCAACCGGATTCGGGAAGATTCTTGAAAGTTTTTTGAACCCGCTGATCCGGGCCTTGGGTCCGGCAAAAGGCAATGGTGTTGCGTGGCGATTTAGCGCCTTGTTCCGAGGCTGTGTGGGCGTTAGGTCTATGGCGTACACTTCCAACAGGAGGCCTCTCATGTCCAAACTGGTCACGATCTATGGCGGGTCAGGTTTTGTCGGTCGCTACATCGCGCGGCGCATGGCGGGTGAGGGGTGGCGCGTCCGGGTTGCAGTACGGCGCCCGAACGAAGCGATGTTCGTCAAACCCTATGGTGTCGTTGGTCAGGTCGAGCCGGTCTTGTGCAACATTCGCGATGACGCGTCAGTGGCGCAGGCGATGCAGGGTGCGGATGCGGTTGTGAACTGCGTGGGCGTTCTGAACGAATTGGGCAAGAACGAATTCCCTGCGGTTCAGGCCGAAGGCGCAGAACGGATCGCACGCTTGGCTGCCGCGCAGGGTATTTCCCGGATGGTGCATCTTTCCTCGATTGGGGCAGATGCGGATGCCCAAAGCGAATACTCCCGCACCAAAGCGCAGGGCGAAGCTGGTGTGCTTCAGCATATGCCCGGTGCCGTGATTCTGCGGCCATCGATCATCTTTGGTACCGAAGATCAGTTCTTTAACCGCTTTGCCAGCATGGCGCGTATGGGTCCGTTCCTACCGCTGGTCGGCGCAGAGACGCGGTTCCAACCGGTCTACGTGGATGATGTGGCTCAGGCTGCGGTTAAGGGCGTTTTGGGGCAGGCAACGGCTGGTGTCTATGAGCTTGGCGGGCCCGAGGTGAAAACCTTCCGCGCTTTGATGCAGCAGATGCTTGGGGTGATCCACCGTCATCGGATCATTCTGGGTGTGCCCTTCTTTGTGGCGAAGATCATGGCCGGCGTACTGGACATTGTGAAATTTGTCAGCTTTCAGCTATTCCCCAACAATATCCTGACCCGCGACCAGCTCAAGAGCTTGCGTCACGACAATGTAGTCTCGGATAGGGCTATGTCCTTCAAGGAGTTAGGCATCGAGCCAACAACGCTCGCGTCAGTATTGCCTGAGTACCTTTGGAAATTCCGTCCCTCGGGTCAGTATGACGACATTCAGAATTCAGCCAACAATTTGCGGACCTGATCAGCTGTAGGCGATGGCCAGGAGGATGATGCCCAGAACAACGCGGTAGATTACGTAAGGCGTGAAACTGACACTGCGCAACAGGCGCATCATCAGGCTTAAGGCCAGCAGCGCCGAGACAAAGGCGAAGGCCGCAGCGATTGCTCCGTCTTTTGCAAGCTGTGCATCCGCCTGCTGGACAACATCTACCGACAGCAAAACCCCCGAGGCGATGATGGTCGGGATCGACATCAGCATAGCGATCCGAGCACCGTCCTCGCGAGTATACCCAAGCTGACGTGCGCCGGTGATTGTGATACCCGAACGCGAAGTGCCGGGGATCAGGGCGACGGCCTGCCACAGGCCCATGACTATTGCATCCCGCAGGCCCCAATCCTTTGCTGTTTTGGTTTGCGTTCCCTTCTGATCCATCCAGTAAAGTAGCAGACCAAATAAAAGCATGGTCCAGCCTATGACTGCGATAGAACGCAATGCCTCGGTCAGTCCCGTTAGATAGAGGATCAGCCCAGCAATCACAGTTGGGATCGTTGCGATGATAAGCCCAAGTGCCAGCCGCGATTGCGGAGTATCCGTACGACCCAACAGGGCACGTGGTAAGCCGAAGATGGCGTCTTTCACATCGCTCCAGAAATACAAAACGACCGCGCCCAGCGTGCCGACATGAACAGCGACATCGATAGTTTGGCCCTGATCCTGCATCCCTGTCAGGTTTGGAAGCAGGATCAGGTGACCGGATGAAGATATTGGCAGAAACTCTGTAAGTCCCTGAATGACCGCCACCAGAATCAAGTGAAAGAGACTCATTTAACCTGCCGCACCGCTACCGTTTTGTGTTCGCGATTCATGGGTATTCCGGCGTCCGGAAAAAGGAAAGCAGGTTGATAGGTCCGAACCGGAACTAAAATTGACGCGAAATGTCGCCAAAACATCTTCGTGTGAGCATTTTTTGTAAATTAGGTCAGTATATTTGACTTTTCATCTGAAATCACATCTCGTAAAGAATGCCCACCAAGCCAATTCATGGAGTCTGACCCGTGGCCAAGCAACCGATGCTGAAATTTGTGCAGATCGACCGTGCCATGCCCGAAAAGCGTGCCGCCGATGACCGCAAAGAAGACTTTTCCGAAATCTACGCGGAATACGCGGCGGAAAAAGCGGCAGAGCAAGCCAGCCGGTGCAGCCAGTGTGGCGTGCCCTATTGCCAATCCCATTGTCCGTTGCATAACAACATTCCGGATTGGCTAAACTTGACGGCAACCGGTCGTCTGGAAGAGGCCTATCACACCAGTCAGGCCACCAACACCTTCCCCGAGATCTGCGGCCGTATCTGTCCGCAAGATCGTCTTTGCGAAGGCAATTGCGTGATCGAACAGTCAGGCCATGGAACCGTGACAATCGGTGCCATTGAAAAATACATCACCGACACAGCTTGGGACAAAGGTTGGGTTCAGCCCGTTGTGCCAGGGACCGAACGCAGTGAAAGCGTCGGTATCATAGGGGGTGGCCCCGGTGGTTTGGCCGCTGCCGATATGCTGCGTCGCGCGGGTGTTCAGGTGACGGTCTATGACCGTTATGACCGCGCGGGCGGGTTGATGATGTACGGAATTCCGGGCTTTAAGTTGGAAAAAGATGTTGTGCAGCGCCGCAATGAGCTGTTGGCCGATGGCGGAGTCGAGTTTGTTCTGAACTGTGACGTTGATGCGGCCAGGTTTGATGAAATACGTGCCAAACATGACGCGGTCATCATCGCAACCGGCGTCTACAAATCGCGTGATCTGTCTATGCCCGGCAGCGGTCTGGGCGGGATCGAAAAGGCCATCGACTTCCTGACTGCCTCGAACCGCAAAAGCTATGGTGACGCGGTCGAAGAGTTTGACAATGGCCGCTTGAATGCCGCAGGCAAGAAGGTTGTTGTGATCGGTGGTGGAGACACCGCGATGGATTGCGTACGCACCTCGATCCGACAGGGCGCAACCTCGGTTAAGTGTCTCTATCGCCGCGACCGTGCAAACATGCCCGGTTCGCAGCGCGAGACGCAGAATGCCGAGGAAGAAGGCGTTGTTTTCGAATGGCTTAGCGCGCCAAAGGGCTTTACCGGCGATGACAAGGTCACCGGAGTGATGGTGCAGAAAATGCGCCTGGGCCAACCCGATGCGTCTGGTCGTCAAGCACCTGAGATTATCGAAGGCGCAGATTATGTCGAGGACGCCGACCTGGTGATCAAGGCGCTGGGTTTTGAGCCTGAAGACCTGCCCACCCTGTTTGGCCAGCCCGACCTGCCCGTGACCCGCTGGGGGACCGTCAAGGCGGCGTTCCAGACTGGTGAGACCGAAATGGACGGCGTCTATGCGATCGGAGACATTGTGCGGGGTGCCTCTTTGGTCGTTTGGGCCATCCGCGATGGGCGCGACTGTGCAGATGCGATTATCGAGCGTTTCAATGCCGAGGCCGCGATTGCAGCCGAGTAACCAACACCCAGCGACAGGAGGGTTTGATGTCTGAATTGCAAGGCCAATGTATGTGCGGTGCGGTCACGGTCAGCGCCACCCCGGCAAAGGATTCGCTTGGCGCGTGCCATTGCGACCAATGTCGCCGCTGGACCAGTTCGATGCTGGTGACATTTCCGGCTGAACCCGGATATGCCGCTTTGGGACCGGTCAAGACATTCACATCGTCCGATTGGGCCGAACGGGCGTTTTGTGCCGAGTGCGGCTCGGCGCTCTGGTACCGGATCACTCTGCCGGGCGAGATGCACGGACACACTCAGATGGCGGCGGGCCTGTTCCCAGACACAGGTAATGCGCTGCAACTGGAGCTTTATATCGACAAAAAGCCCGACGGGTATGCGTTCGCAGGTGAACGCCGGCAGATGACCAAAGCAGAGGTCGAAGCCATGTATGCCTTGCCGGAAGAAGGAGACAGCCAGTGACCAAATATGATGCCGATTGGGTCCAAGCCGAAGAAGCCAAACGTCAGTGGATGGCGGAAAACGGTCTTTATTCCGAAGCCGAGGAACATTCGTCCTGCGGTGTGGGTCTAGTTGTGTCCGTCGACGGTAAGCCATCACGCAAGGTGGTGGATGCCGGGATCAATGCGCTCAAGGCGATCTGGCACCGCGGCGCTGTCGATGCGGATGGCAAGACCGGCGATGGGGCAGGCATCCATGTGCAAATCCCGGTGCCTTTCTTCTATGACCAGATCCGTCGCACAGGGCACGAACCCAATCTGGATGAGTTGATTGCCGTTGGACAGGTCTTTCTGCCGCGCACCGACTTTGGTGCGCAGGAACAATGCCGGACAATCGTGGAAACCGAAGTTCTGCGGATGGGCTATTACATTTATGGCTGGCGCCATGTGCCGGTCGATGTGACCTGCCTGGGTGAAAAGGCCAACGCGACCCGGCCCGAGATCGAACAGATCCTGATTTCGAACTCCAAGGGCGTTGATGAAGAGACGTTCGAGCGCGAGCTCTATGTTATCCGTCGCCGCATCGAAAAGGCTGCTGCTGCGGCAGGTATCTCTGGCCTGTATCTGGCGTCGCTGTCCTGCAGGTCGATTATCTACAAGGGTATGATGCTGGCTGAACAGGTAGCGGTGTTCTACCCCGATCTGATGGACGAACGCTTTGAATCCGCGTTTGCGATCTATCACCAGCGCTATTCGACCAACACTTTCCCACAATGGTGGCTGGCGCAGCCATTCCGCATGCTGGCTCATAATGGTGAGATCAACACGCTGAAGGGCAACGTCAACTGGATGAAAAGCCATGAAATCCGCATGGCCAGCGGAACCTTTGGTGACTATGCCGAGGATATTAAACCGATCATCGCAGGCGGATCGTCAGATTCGGCCGCATTAGACTCGGTATTTGAGGTTCTGGTGCGCGCCGGCCGCTCTGCCCCCATGGCGAAAACCATGCTGGTGCCAGAAAGTTGGTCCAAGCAGGCGGTTGAGCTGCCACAGGCGTGGCGCGACATGTATTCCTACTGCAATTCGGTGATGGAGCCATGGGACGGACCTGCCGCTCTGGCCATGACGGATGGTCGCTGGGTTTGTGCCGGTCTGGACCGGAACGGCCTGCGCCCGATGCGCTATGTGGTTACCGGTGATGGCTTGGTCATCGCGGGGTCCGAGGCCGGGATGGTGCCGATTGATGAGGCCAGCGTGACGGAAAAAGGCGCGCTGGGACCGGGTCAAATGCTGGCTGTCGACATGAAGAAAGGCAAGCTGTTCCGCGACAAGCAGATCAAAGACAAACTGGCGCGTGCGTTGCCCTTTGGTGAATGGGTCGGCAAGATCAATGATGTTGATGAATCGCTTGCCGGAGCGACCGAGACGCCGATCTTTTCGGGCGAAGAACTGCGCAAGCGCCAGATCGCAGCGGGCTATTCTGTCGAAGAGTTGGAGCAAATCCTGGCCCCGATGGCCGAGGATGGCAAAGAATCTTTGGCCTCAATGGGGGATGACACGCCATCAGCGGTTTTGTCCAAGCAATACCGCCCGCTGAGTCATTTCTTCCGCCAGAACTTCAGCCAGGTGACGAACCCGCCCATCGACAGTTTGCGCGAATACCGCGTGATGTCGCTAAAAACACGGTTCGGGAACCTGAAGAACGTGTTGGACGAAGACAGCAGCCAGACTGAGATCATCGTGCTTGAAAGCCCCTTTGTCGGTAACGCGCAGTGGGACAATCTGGTTGAAAACTTCAACTCTCCGCTCGCCGAAATCGACTGTAGCTTTGAACCGGGGCGTGGTGCTTTGAATGCCGCATTGGCCCGTGTTAGAGCCGAAGCGGAAGAGGCAGTGCGTTCGGGCGCGGGGCATCTGGTCTTGACTGATCTGAACTCGGATCATGGTCGTGTGGCGATGCCGATGATCCTGGCCACAAGCGCGGTGCATTCGCATCTGACTCGCCAGGGGTTGCGCACTTTCTGTTCCCTGAATGTACGCTCGGCGGAATGCGTCGATCCGCATTATTTCGCAGTTCTGATCGGTTGCGGTGCAACCGTCGTGAACGCCTATCTGGCCGAAGATTCGCTGGCCGACCGCATTGATCGCGGGCTGCTGGACGGCTCTCTGACCGAGAACGTGGCTCGTTACCGCGAAGCCATTGACCAAGGTCTGCTCAAGATCATGGCCAAGATGGGCATTTCGGTGATTTCCTCGTATCGCGGCGGTCTGAACTTTGAAGCCGTGGGTCTCAGCCGCGCTATGGTGGCCGAGTATTTCCCAGGCATGACAAGCCGCATCTCTGGCATCGGTGTGACCGGTATTCAGGCCAAGGCCGAGGAAATCCACGCCAAGGGCTGGGCCCGCGGTCTGGATGTACTGCCCATTGGTGGGTTCTACAAAGCGCGGAAATCGGGTGAGACCCATGCGTGGGAAGCAACCTCGATGCATATGATGCAGATGGCCTGTAATCGCGCATCCTACGAGCTGTGGAAGCAGTATTCGGCCAAGATGCAATCGAACCCGCCGATCCATCTGCGCGATCTGATGGATTTCAAACCACTAGGCAAGCCGGTGCCGATTGAAGAGGTCGAGTCGATCACCTCAATCCGCAAGCGGTTCGTCACGCCGGGCATGTCGCTGGGCGCGCTGTCGCCCGAGGCGCATAAGACGTTGAACGTGGCGATGAACCGGATCGGGGCGAAATCCGACAGTGGCGAGGGTGGAGAGGACCCGGCACATTTCGTGCCCGAGCCGAATGGCGACAACCCGTCTGCCAAGATCAAACAGGTGGCCTCGGGCCGATTTGGTGTCACCGCCGAGTACCTGAACCAGTGTGAAGAGCTTGAAATCAAGGTCGCTCAGGGTGCGAAACCCGGTGAGGGTGGTCAGCTGCCGGGCATGAAGGTCACCGACCTGATCGCGCGTTTGCGGCACTCGACCAAAGGCGTGACGCTCATTTCACCGCCGCCGCACCACGACATCTACTCGATCGAGGACCTGGCGCAGCTAATCTATGATCTGAAACAGATCAATCCGCGCTGTAAGGTGACGGTGAAACTAGTGGCGTCCTCGGGTGTTGGCACGATTGCTGCCGGTGTGGCCAAGGCGAAAGCGGATATCATCCTGATTTCGGGCCACAATGGTGGCACCGGCGCCTCGCCCGCAACGTCGATCAAATATGCCGGTCTTCCGTGGGAGATGGGCCTGACCGAGGCGCATCAGGTTCTTGCGATGAACAACCTGCGTGACCGGGTGACTCTGCGCACCGATGGCGGCCTGCGGACCGGTCGTGACATCGTCATGGCTGCGATGATGGGGGCCGAGGAATATGGCATCGGCACCGCAGCGCTTATTGCGATGGGCTGTATCATGGTGCGTCAATGCCAGTCGAATACCTGCCCAGTTGGTGTGTGTACACAGGACGAATCCTTGCGCGCCAAGTTCACCGGCAACGCGGACAAAGTCGTCAACCTGATTACCTTCTACGCACAGGAAGTACGCGAGTTGTTGGCAAGCCTCGGCGCGCGTTCGATTGATGAGATCATCGGCCGGGCTGATTTGCTAGCGCAGGTCAGCCGGGGTTCGGCCCATCTGGATGATCTGGATCTGAATCCGCTGCTGATCACTGTCGATGGCGCGCATGATATCGTCTACAACCGCGATCGGGATCGCAACGCGGTCTCGGATACGCTGGATGCTGAAATTGTCCGTGATGCTGCACGGTTCCTGAAAGACGGTGAGAAGATGCAGCTATCCTATGCGGTGCAGAACACGCACCGAACCGTGGGAACGCGGGTGTCCAGCCATATCGTTCAGAATTTCGGTATGCGGAACACGTTCCAGGACGACCACCTGCATGTGAAACTTCAAGGCTCTGCCGGTCAGTCGCTGGGGGCCTTTGCGGCGCCGGGTCTGAAACTGGAGGTATCTGGGGATGCCAACGACTATGTTGGCAAAGGTCTGTCGGGCGGTATGATCGTCGTGCGTCCGCCACAGGTCAGCCCGTTGAAGGCAGATGACAACACAATCATTGGCAACACCGTTCTATACGGCGCCACCGATGGCCATCTGTTCGCGGCTGGCCGCGCGGGTGAGCGGTTTGCCGTACGAAACTCGGGTGCCAAAGTGGTGATTGAGGGCTGCGGCTCGAACGGGTGCGAATACATGACGGGCGGTGTCGCCGTCATTCTGGGTGATATCGGCGCCAACTTTGGCGCAGGCATGACCGGAGGCATGGCCTATCTGTATGATCCCGACGGCAAAGCCGAACTGCTTATGAACATGGAAACGCTGGTGAGCTGCCCGGTGACGGTTGACCACTGGGAAGATCAGCTGAAATCGCTGATCGAACGTCACGCCAGGGAAACCTCAAGCCGCAAGGCTGCGGATATCCTGCAACATTGGGATGTGGAAAAGGCTCATTTTCTTCAGGTCTGCCCCAAAGAGATGTTGAACAAGCTTAGTCATCCGCTGAGTATCGAAGCGACCGCAGTTCCGGCCGAATAGTTTTTTGATCTATGACGGGTAAGGTCCCCGCATGTGCGTTGCCCATGTGGGGACCTTGTCAATCAGCGCCTTTTGCCACAATTTTGCCACATTTGCATAAACCAAATATAAATTTTGCCATAGTTTGATCCGGAATTTCTGGCATACTGCGCATTATACACCTGAGCACTCCGGAGGCATCGAATGCCAACGACCTATCTTGATCAGTTTTATTCATTCGACCCTGCGAATCCGCCTCCGGGCGGTACGGCGGTTGTTGTGGACAAGTTCAATCTGATCGATGTGGATGACGACGGCGAAATCGACGCGCCTAGCGGGGATACCGTCAATGGTCTGGACGTCACAGATTCGTGGCCGGGTGATACCGTAACGATCAATGTGACGGGTGTTGGCAACGTCACCTATACCGGTACGACCTTTTATCTGTCTGATGGATCCCGGGTCTTTACGCCGACCGATGGTCAGGTGCTGCAACCTGGTACGTTTGTCTCGTCGACATTTGTAAACACGCAAGGGCCATTGAATGTCGGTACCTTGGGCCCGCCCTGTTTCACGCCCGGAACCATGATCGCAACGCCGGAAGGCGAATGCCCGGTGGAAAGCCTGAAGGTCGGTGATCTTGTGATGACCGTGGATCATGGCCCGCAGCCTTTGATCTGGGTTGGTGAAACAAAGGTCGATGCGCAGGGAAAGCTTGCGCCGATCCGGTTTGAGGCCGGTGTGTTGGGTTTGGAACGCCCTTTGCTGGTTTCTCCTCAGCACCGGATGCTGATTGATGATTGGCGGGCGGACTACATGTTTGGCTATAGCGAGGCGCTTGTTGCCGCGCATACTTTGGTCAATGGCGATACGGTGACACGTGTCGAAGGTGGCGAAGTTGTCTATTTCCATCTGCTGTTCAAGCAGCATGAAATTGTCATTGCCAATGGGGCCAAAAGCGAAAGCTATTACCCCGGCCATGCGCTGACGGCGTCGGAGCGTGACACCCAGGCCGAAATCCTGCGGCTGTTCCCCGAATTGAATGCGCGGGATGCAAAATTGCCTGATACGGCCCGGCCTGTGGTTCCACCCCGCGAGGCGCGCGCAATCGTGATATAGGCCGTTCCAAAGCGGCGGCGCGCGTCGTATAGCTGTGGTATGGCAAAGAAAGCAGTCCGCAAATCAAGCGGCAAGAAAAGCAAGGCACGCAAAAAGACAACGCCATTGGGTGAGAGACTGCGCCGCTGGGTAACGCGCGCGGTTCTGGGTGTTGTGTGTTTCTTTTTGGCGATTGTGCTGCTCTATTCCGTGGTGAACCCACCAATCACTCATACGATCTGGTCCGAATGGCGGCGGTTGGGCAAGGTCGAACGGGATTGGGTACCCATCGAGGAGATCAATCCAATCATGGCGCGTTCGGTCGTTGCGGCAGAGGATGCGAATTTCTGCCTGCATTGGGGGTTTGATGTCGCGGCGATCCGTGATGCGTTGGAGGGTGGCGGCAACCGTGGTGCCTCGACCATTACGCAGCAGGTGGTAAAGAATGTGTTCCTGTGGCAGGGCCGCAGCTGGGTGCGCAAGGCGATGGAAACCTCGCTTACGCCGGTGGTCGAGATTTTCTGGAGCAAACAGCGCATACTCGAAGTCTATCTGAACGTCGCCGAAACCGGCACAGGTGTGTTTGGGGTTGAGGCTGCGGCGCAGCGCAATTTCGGTGTCAGCGCGGCGAACATGACGTCGACACAGGCAGCGCGGATCGCGGCGATCCTGCCGTCACCGCGCAAACGCTCGGTCACGGATCCGTCAGTTTTCACCCGCAGACGCGCGGCGGCGATCCTTGAAGGGGCGGCCACCATCCGCGCAGATGGTCGCGCGGATTGTTTCGAGGATTGAAACTTATCGCCTCTCGGGGCTAAAGCTGAGATGTACTCACTGGTTCGATTGGAAGTCCATGGCGCGTCTGTTTCACGTTCCCCTGTCCCCCTACTGTCGCAAGGTGCGGCTGTCGCTGGCAGAAAAGAAAATCGAGGTCGAACTGGTTGAAGAGAAATACTGGGAGCAGGACCCGGATTTCCTGCGCCGCAACCCGGCGGGCAAAGTGCCCGTGTTACGGCTGGACGGACAGATCATGTCAGAAAGCGCGGCGATCTGTGAATATATCGAAGAAACACGACCCGAACCATCGCTGATGCCAAAAACGCCTGAGGCACGGTTTGAAGTGCGCCGTTTGGTGGCGTGGTTTGATGACAAGTTTCACCATGAGGTGACCTCGAAACTTCTGTATGAGAGGGTCAACAAGAAGATGACCGGACAGGGCTATCCGGACAGCAAAAACGTCAAAGAAGGCGCGCGGGCAATCAAGTATCATCTGGACTATATGGCATGGTTGCTGGATCATCGCCGCTGGTTGGCCGGGGATCAGATGACGCTGGCCGATTTCGCGGCGGCGGCGCATTTATCGGCGCTGGATTATATTTCGGACGTGGATTGGAATCGCAGTGCGGCGGTGAAGGACTGGTATGCCAAGATCAAGTCGCGCCCTGCGTTCCGGTCGATTCTGGCGGATCAGGTGCCGGGGTTTCGGCCTCCGCCCCATTACGCCGATCTGGATTTCTGATAGGGTGGCTGTCTGCCTCCACCGCGCCTGGGGTGCGATACCCCCCGAAGGTGTTTTTTGGCCAGATGAAGAATGAATCGGTTCTAAAAAGCAAGCTGGTCGCGCAGGCGTTGGCCGAGGGGTTCGTATCCTGTCGGGTGTGTCGGCCGTGGGATGTGCCCCATGTGCCTGAGCGGTTAGAGGCGTTTCTTGAGGCAGGCTATCACGGGCAGATGGGTTGGATGGCGGAACGGACCCATTGGCGGGGTGATCCGGCGGCTTTGTGGCCCGAGGCGCGTTCGGTGATCATGTTGGCCGAGAGTTACACGCCTGAACATGACCCAACCGAGGTCTTGGCGCATCCCGAGCACGGGGCGATTTCCGTTTATGCGCAGAACAAGGACTATCATGACCTGGTCAAAAAGCGCCTGAAGCGATTGGCGCGGTGGTTGATTGCCGAATCCGGCGGCGAAGTGAAGGTGTTCGTCGATACGGCTCCGGTGCCCGAGAAAGCCTTGGGGTATGCGGCGGGGTTGGGTTGGCAAGGCAAACACACCAATCTGGTCAGTCGGGATTGGGGTAATTGGGCCTTTATAGGGTCTGTTTTTACCACGTTGGAGCTGCCGTCGGATGCGGCAGAAGTCGATCACTGTGGATCATGTCGTGCATGTTTGGACAGCTGTCCGACAGATGCGTTCCCGGCCCCGTACAAATTGGATGCGCGGCGTTGCATTTCCTACCTGACCATCGAGCATAAAGGTCCCGTCGACGAGGAATTGCGTGGAAAGCTGGGCAATCGGATTTACGGCTGTGATGATTGTCTGGCGGCTTGCCCGTGGAACAAGTTTGCAGTTGCCGCCAGTGACATCCGATATGCAGCCCGCGATGATCTGAAGGCGCCTGCGCTGGCGGAATTGGCGGGTCTGGATGATGCTGCCTTCCGGGCGAAGTTCTCTGGCTCTCCGATCAAGCGGATCGGGCGGGATCGGTTTGTGCGCAATGTGCTGTACGCTATTGGAAACTCCGGGAAGCAGGCTTTGCGCCCGGTTGCTGAAGCGTTGACCGAGGATCCCGATCCAACGGTGGCTGATGCGGCGCGCTGGGCGGTGCAACGATTGGCCTGAATGCCGCAAACAGGCTGGACGTGTCGGTCCAAACCGCTACACCCATCCAAAGCGAACGAATGGAGGACCCGATGGCGCTGGCTTTGGGGGTGGATACAGGCGGAACCTATACTGATGCGGTGTTGATCCGAGATGAGGTCGAAGTGATCGCCTCGGCCAAATCGCTGACCACGCGGGCTGATCTGGCGATTGGTGTGGGTCAGGCGATTTCGGCTGTGTTGGATCAGGCGCGAGTCACCCCCGATCAGGTCTCCATGGCGTCTCTTTCGACGACCTTGGCGACGAATGCGCTGGTCGAGGGACAAGGTGGCCGTGTCGCTCTGATCTATATCGGATTCAAGGAAAGTGATCTTGAGAAGCATGGGTTAAGGGACGCGTTGAAAGACGACCCAGCGCTGGTTGTGGCCGGTGGACATAGTCATGCAGGTGGCGAGGTTCAGCCGTTGGATATCGAGGCTTTGGAGGGTTTTTTAGACTCTCACAAAGGCGTTTCGGGCTTTGCGGTTGCCGCTCAGTTTGCGACACGCAATCCGGCGCATGAATTGGAAGCAGCGCGGATCATTGCAGAAAGGACCGGTGCGCCGGTCACGTGTTCCCATCATCTGTCGGCCAAGCTAAACGGGCCCAAACGCGCTGTGACGGCGGTGTTGAACGCGCGTCTGATCGGGATGATCGACCGGTTGATCGGGCGGGCACAGGATCAGTTGCTGGCGTTGGGCATTACCGCCCCGATGATGGTGGTGCGCGGTGACGGCGCGTTGATGAGCGCTGAACAGGCACGTGAGAGGCCAATCGAGACGATCCTCAGCGGTCCTGCTGCGTCGATTGTCGGGGCGCGCTGGTTGACGGGGGTCGAGAATGCTTTGGTCTCCGATATTGGCGGGACGACGACCGATGTTGCGTTGATCCGCGATGGGAAACCCGCGATTGATCCGGCGGGGGCGCAGGTTGGCGGGTTTCGCACTATGGTTGAAGCCGTGGCCATGCGGACCCACGGTCTGGGGGGCGACAGCCAGGTTCATGTGGTGACCGAAGGGCTGGGTGGCGGCGTCTTTCTGGGGCCGCGCCGGGTTTTGCCCGTCTCGCTGATCGCATCAGAAGCACCCGGGGTGGTTCATGCGGTGCTGGATGAGCAACTGCGCGCAACAACGATCGGAGAGCATGATACCCGGTTCGCCCGTCGTGTACCTGGGATTCACGCGGATGGCGTTGGCGCGCGGGAAGAGGTTTTGTTGGATCGGCTCGGCGATCAGGTTCTGCCGCTTAGCGATTTGTTGCGGACGCGGATGGAGAACGGGGCGCTCACCCGTTTGGTGGATCGCGGGATCGTGCAGGTCTCAGGCATTACACCATCGGATGCCAGCCATGTGCTGGGGCGGGTTGACGCCTGGGATGCAGATGCAGCGCGCAAAGCATTGGAACTGGTGGCGCGCAAGCGGGTTGGGTCGGGTGATATGCTGGCCAAATCGCCTGAGCAACTGGCGCAGATGATTATCGATCAGTTGACCGAACAAACCAATTTAACCTTGTTAGAGACTGCTTTTGCCGAAGAAGCTGATGATTTCGGCCTGCCCGCCAAAGACCTTGCCCGCCATGTTCTAACCCAGCGGGGCCTGGCACAACACCGGGGTTTACTGGCTTTGGATGCAGCGTTGAATGTGGATGTGGTCGGGCTGGGTGCGTCTGCCCCCAGCTACTATCCTGCCGTAGGAGAGCGATTGCACTGTCGGATGGTGCTGCCGGAACACGCAGGCGTTGCCAATGCCATCGGCGCGGTGGTCGGGCGGTTGACCTTGCGGCGGTCGGGCACCGTCACATCGCCCTCCGAAGGACGATACCGCGTTCATTTGGAAGATGGGCCGCAGGATTTTGGTGCATCAGATGAGGCGCTGGCGCTGTTGGAACAGGTCTTGCGCGCCGAAGCCGAAGGTGCGGTGCGGGAAGCCGGGGCCGATGACATTCGGGTGGTCGTCGACCGCGACATCCGAACGGCCCGTATCGAAGAACGGGATGTGTTTGTCGAGGCGATGCTGACTGTTGAGGTCAGCGGGCGGCCACGCGTGGCGACGGGATAGCCCCCCTCACGCTTCTGAGAGGGGTCTATACTTACTCTGCCGCGTCGCGTTTGGGCAAGACCCAATCGGGGCGCGGGAAGTGGCAGGTGTAACCGTTGGGAATGCGCTCCAGATAGTCTTGATGCTCGGGCTCTGCGTCCCAAAAATCACCCACGGGTTCAAGTTCGGTCACGACTTTGCCGGGCCACAGGCCGCTGGCATCCACATCGGCAATTGTGTCCAGCGCCACCTGTTTCTGTGCTTCGTCGACGTAGTAAATGGCCGAGCGATAGCTCATCCCGCGGTCATTGCCCTGACGGTTCAGGGTGGTCGGGTCGTGGATCTGGAAGAAGAACTCCAGTAGTTCCCGATAGGTGATGCCTGCCGGGTCAAACCAGATTTCGATCCCTTCGGCATGGGTGCCGTGGTTGCGATAGGTGGCGTTGGGGACATCGCCGCCAGTATATCCGACGCGGGTGCGCGATACACCGGGCAGTTTGCGGATCAGGTCCTGCATACCCCAAAAGCAGCCCCCGGCCAGAACAGCGCGTTCAATGGTCATCAGATTTCCTCCACATGATTCAGGTAATCGCCGTAGCCCTCGGCCTCCATCTCGTCGCGATGGATGAACCGCAGGGCGGCTGAGTTGATGCAATAGCGCAGCCCACCCTGATCACGCGGGCCATCAGTGAACACGTGCCCCAGATGGCTGTCACCGTGTTTCGAGCGGACCTCGGTTCGGATCATGCCATGGGAGGTGTCGCGAAACTCTTCCACATGTTCGTGGATGATGGGTTTGGTAAAACTGGGCCAACCACAGCCGGATTCATATTTGTGGGTCGAAGCAAACAGAGGTTCGCCCGAGACGACATCAACGTAAATGCCGGGTTCCTTGTTGCCCAGATGTTTTCCGGTTCCAGGGCGTTCGGTGCCATTGCGCTGAGTTACATGGAACTCTTCAGGGGAAAGAGCGGCGATGGCCTCGGGGTCTTTGGTATAGCGGGTCATGGCGTCTCCTTTTCTCGGCGTTTGCCCAATATTTGGGGTCTGAGCGCGGGAAAGCAAAGTCATATTTCAGAGGCCTCTCGCCTTCGTGCAAGTGATCTGTGGGCCCGTTTCGGACGTAGAAGTCTTAAAAGGAGGATGGTCAATGTTGAGACTACTGCTTTTGACGGCTTTGATATTGGTGGGACGCGTTGTTCAGGCGGCCCCGCTGGTGGGTGAGTTTGAGTCGATAGATGGCGGCACGCTGTCGATCGAAGACTGGCGCGGGCAACCTGTTCTCGTTGTAAACACGGCGTCGCAATGCGGGTTCACAGGGCAATACGCGGCGCTACAAGATGTGTATGAAACCTACGCGGACCGAGGCCTTGTGGTTCTCGCTGTTCCGTCGGATTCCTTCAATCAGGAACTGGACTCAGCGGAAGAGGTCAAACAATTCTGCGAAATGAATTATGGTTTGACCCTTCCTATGACGGCTATCACACCGGTCACAGGCCAAAACGCGCACCCGTTCTATCAGGCAGTCGCCAGCCAGACAGGCTTTGTGCCCAACTGGAATTTTAACAAGATCCTGATCGACTCCATGGGTGAGGTTGCGGCGACCTTCGGATCGAATGTCAGGCCCAATTCGCGCAAACTTCTGTCTCAGGTCGAAGCGCTGCTGCGCTGAGCGGGTTGCCGGGACATCTGCACGGCCAAGATGCCAAGGGTTGTGACGGCAACGCCCAACAGGTCCAATGGTCCAAGTTTCTCTCCGAGTATGATCGCTGCGACGGCCACGCCAAAGACCGGGTTCAGAAAGTGGAATGTGGCCGCACGGGTGGCGCCGATCCGGTCGAGCAGAAGGAACCAGATCAACGTCGCCAGAAGGCCGGGGAACAGGGTCGTGTAGATGAACGCCAGCGCCAGAGGGACGGTTGGGTTGATGTAGATGCTCTCGAACACAGGGGCGGCAACGAACAGAACCGCCGACCCCACCAGCATTTGAAGACCAACAACCATCATGAAGTTCCCACCCGAGGTCGCACCCCGCACCGCAAGCGTGGCAAAGGTCAGTGCCAGGGCACCAATGCCGCACAGCATCACGCCGAATAAATCAATCCCGGCGGTGATGCGGCTGCTCATGATCAGGGCGACCCCGGCGAATCCGGCCAGAAGGCCGAGTACCCCCAGAGGCCGGAGTTTATCCTCAAGGAACAACCAAGCGGCCAGTGCTACCAGCAGGGGCATGGTCGAAGCGATGATGGCCGCAACAGAAGCTTCGATCGTTTGCATGGCATAGAAGTTCAGACCCAAATACAGGGCATTCTGGCATATACCGAACAGAATAGTCGCCCGCCACTGCGCCCGCGTCAGCGCCCAGCTTTGCCCCATGGCGCGTGCGATGGCGACGCCGATCAGACCAGAAATCAGAAACCGCAGGGCAAGGGAGAACAGAGGTGACGCATCGGCCACAATGATCCGTGCCGAGGTGAAGGCCGATGACCAGATAAAGGCAAATGCCAGCCCCATGGCAATGGCGCGAATGTCCATGGTGATCCCTTGTTAATCTGCCGGGACTGTTTCTGAATTTTAGCAGGTAAGCAAGCTGTCGGTTTTTTGGATCGGTTAGCGTGCTTCGATAAGATGAATGTGGCGTTCTGAGAGTTGGTGACCTTGTTGTCAGCTTTGCGGGACGAAGTGTGAATTCGCTGCGGTTGCGCGAATGTCGGCTACGGTGCTTTTTACCGTCGAAAGATGGCAACTGCGTCAGCAACGAGAGCCGTGTTTGATGCCGCAGTGGACTGATCTTCAAGCAAGCATCCGTCCTCAAGGCCAACGCGGGTAGACCATCGCCTTGCGCGTGCTTCTCGCACAAAATGCCAGACGGTTGCATCAAAGCCGTGCAGTAGAACTGGACGTCGAACGCCTTCCGCCTCCAGAATCGCTTGAATACCTTCCAGCGTGATTTGTGCCTTGCTGAGGTCCTGTTCCTCGATTTCGAACAACACGCGAAAGACCCTGTTTCGTTGGGGCAGGGTAATAAAACGCTCGGCATCTTGAACAGTCGCTATCCCGGCTTCGATTCCAACTCCCTTTGTTTCGAGGAGCGAAAAGATCGCCGGCGCGTCTGCTTCCGATAGATTCACTGAAGCATAGTCCGGGATAATGGACCAGTCGTTGATGCGCTCTCTGGTCAAAGCGACGTCTTTTTCGATCCAAGCCCCCGTTGACACTCCAACCAAAGTACCAGGGCAAGCGCTTCGGATGTCGCGAACAAGCTCGTCAACGTGCGAGAGGCTTTCTTTTCCGTCTGCGTCGCGGGGGTGGATGTGTAACTCTCCTGCCCCAGCAGAAATACTCTCCGCAGCGGCGGTCACTATCGCTTCTTTCGTCAGAGGTAAGGCCGGATGGTAATGTTCGGGGCGTGCACCATTTAAGCAAGCTTGAATAATCATTGCAATTCGATCACCTTTCGTTCTACAGATGCCCGCTAAGCGGGCTGGAGAGCAGACTTTCGTCGCTTAATTGCAAATGCCTTCTGTGTTGGAAGCGTCTGTCGAGCGAGCCAAAGCCTAGGCACAGCCTTCTAGCCAAACATCACTTTGAGTTTCCGGTCTGCAATCGCCAGAGGCGAGTCTAGTAATCCGAGCAGCGCGCTCGTCCAGTTCTACGTCATCTTCAAGAAGATGGAACTGGCCTGGAGCGATGAGCACGGCCAATAGACGATAATACTCTTGGTTGGTGAGCTCAAAGGGGGCTCGGCCGTAGATACTTTCGCTTGCCTCGAAGAAACCTGTCATCCACCCGTCAGGACCGCGTCCCATCTCAACGGTATCAAGCCAGAGTGCGAGTATCTGGTCTTTTGTGAGTTGGCGTTCGAGACCCATCGCAAAGCCTGTCTGGCGTATCTTGCCAATTCCCGGGCGAAACTCGTCGAAACCTAGCCTCTTGGCCAAGGATTGAGGGATTGTAGTTAGACCAGCTCCCGCCGTGGAGAGATCAACGCCAGCATGGGCAAGGAAACCAGGATCTTGCACCAAGATAAGTTGCTTGAGCTGTTCGATGCCCAGATCATCCGGCCCCCGACCGTCAGCGATCAAAGCATCGGCACGTGCTGCGTGCGCATCTGCCTGACGAACAGCATCCCAGTATCCAAGAGCGCCGTAGCCGAACAATCCTGCCAGAACGAGGAACAGCACGCTCAATGCAATCTTGCAGATCCGTCGCATGTCTTCACACCACCCTCGATTAAACTAGTCCTTAACTGACTACTGAAGTCGCGGAAAAATCGAAAGGTCGAAACTGAATTCAACTGCCCTTCGTGCTTTGCGCAGCATCGGTGGTCTGAGCTTCCAGCAGACACCGAAAAGAAAACTGATGCATTCATCCAGATGCAACCTCTTCACGTCCCCAAAAGAAAAAGGGCCCCCAAAACGGCGGCCCTCAATCTGTTCGCTATGAAGGCTAAGATCAGCCGTTCACGCTGTCCTTCAGAGCCTTCGCAATGGTCATTTTGACCACCTTGTCGGCCTCTTTCTTGAACTGCTCGCCAGTGGCGGGGTTGCGCACCATGCGCTCGGGGCGCTCGCGGCAGTAGATTTTGCCGACGCCGGGCAGGGTCACTGCACCGCCCGCCGAAACTTCGCGGGTGATCAGGCCGGTGATGGCCTCCAGTGCGGTGTTCGCAGATTTCTTGTCAGTCCCCATTTCCTCAGCGAGAGCAGCAACCAGCTGAGTCTTTGTCATAGGCTTTGCCATTTCTTGGTCTCCTTAACGTGCCCGATAAATTGGGCCTCACCGCGTAACTGTAACGGGATATTGTGGGTGAACACAACGAATAGTAGCGCCAAAACCCCCAAAAATATGGGGGTTTCGTTGCTTTTTTACGTCACAGAAAGGCTGTTTCGTCGAAAGAGCGCAATTTCCGACTGTGCAGACGCTCCAACGGCATGCCCCGCAGGTGTTCCATCGCCCGTATTCCGATCGCCAGATGGCGGCTGACCTGGGTGGTATAAAACGATGATGCCATACCGGGAAGCTTTAATTCGCCGTGCAGCGGTTTGTCTGACACGCAAAGCAATGTGCCGTATGGCACCCGGAAACGATACCCGTTTGCAGCAATCGTGGCGCTTTCCATATCCAGCGCAATCGCGCGGGATTGGCTGAGCCGCTGCACCGGACCAGACTGATCGCGCAGCTCCCAGTTCCGGTTGTCGACCGATGCCACGGTGCCTGTGCGCATGATGCGCTTGAGTTCGTAGCCTTGCAGCTCGGTCACCTCGGCAACCGCATGTTCCAGCGCAACCTGAACCTCAGCCAGTGGAGGGATCGGCACCCAGACGGGCAGATCGTCGTCCAGCACCTTGTCTTCGCGCAGATAGGCATGGGCCAGAACGAAATCCCCCAGCGCCTGCGTGTTGCGCAGCCCGGCGCAGTGTCCGACCATCAGCCAGGCATGCGGTCGCAAGACGGCGATATGGTCGGTTGCGGTTTTGGCGTTCGATGGACCGACCCCGATATTGACCAGAGTGATCCCTGACCCATCCGCACGTTTCAAATGGTAGGTCGGCATCTGCGGTAGTTTCAGGGGCTGTTCCAGATCTGCATCGGCGGTCGTGATCTCAACATTTCCGGTCGAAACAAAACTGGTGTAGCCGCTTTCGGGGTTGGCCAGTTGTTCACGCGCGTATTTCTCGAACTCCGAGACATAGAACTGGTAGTTGGTGAACAATACGTGGTTCTGAAAATGCCCGGCATCTGTTGCCGTATAATGCGCCAGTCGCGCCAGCGAATAATCCACGCGCTGCGCGGTGAACAAGGCCAGCGGGCCGACCGTATCATGATCGAGCACACCGTTGACGATGTCATCATTGGTTGTGTTCAGATCGGGCACATCGAAGACATCGCGCAGGGTGAAACCGGCGGCGCCCTGTTGCGGCACCATCAGATCCGGATTGTTGGCAACTGCGAAGTGGACAGGGATCGGCGTATCAGATGCGCTGATGGTCACGGGTTGACCATGGTTTTTGATCAGCAGGGCGATCTGTTGCACCAGATAGGATCGGAACAGGTCGGGCCGGGTGACGGTGGTTGCATGAATGCCGGGTTCGGACACGTGGCCAAAGCTCAACCGGCTGTCGACCTGCGCGTAAGACGTTGTTTTAATGCGAATTTCCGGATAGTAGGCTCTGATCCGTTCCTCTGGCGCGCCGTCTTGCAGGGCCGAGGCGAAGTTGTCGCACAGAAACTCGGTGGCTTGTTTGTACAGCAGTTCCAGCCGGGCTACGGCTGCTTTGGGGTCTGTGAATTGTTCCGGTGCGATTGCATCAGGTGTTTTTATTTTTGTCATGCCAGTGGTTCCAGAAGTTCAATCTTTTCAAATGTGCGCACATCTACAAGCCCAAGGTCCGAGATCCGCAGTTCCGGGATCACAACCAGCGCCAGAAGAGAGTGCTGCATATAGGCGTTGTTCAGTGTACAGCCGCAGGCTTGCATAGCCTCAACCATGTTATCGGCCTTGGCTGCAACCTCGGCGGCCGGACTGTCGGACATCAAACCGGCGATGGGCAGTTCGACCATCGCAAGCTCTTGCCCATCGCGGAACAGGGTGATCCCGCCGCCCACGTTGGCCAGCCGGTTGGCCGCCAGGGCCATCTGTTCCCGGTCGGTGCCGACCACGATCATGTGGTGACTGTCATGCGCTACGGTTGAGGCCATGGCCATCTTGCCCTGATAGCCAAAGCCCGAAACAAAGGCATTCGTCACCCCGCCTGTCGCCTGGTGACGTTCCACCAACGCGATTTGGCAGACATCATCTTCGCCCTCGACCAGCCCGCCAATGATCGGCAACTCGGCCTTGAGTGCTTTGGTCGGGGCCTGGTTTTCGACAACTCCGATGACGTTGGCCTGCACCCGGTTGGCCCCCGCTGGGGGTTTAATCTCAAAATCGCCCGCGCTGAGCACGTGGCCCAGATGCACTGTATTGCGGGCGTTGTCGGGCCAGTTCAGATGTGGGCAGTCAACTGTAATTCTACCATTCTCCGCGACCATCTGCCCGCGCGCAATTACAGTCTCAATCGGCAACTTGGATAGGTCGGAACTGAGAATGATATCCGCCCGGCGCCCCGGAGTGACTGAACCGATCTCACGCTCTAACCCGAAATGGGTGGCGGTGTTGATCGTAGCCATCTGCAACGCAATCAGCGGATCGCAGCCGCAGGCAATCGCGTGACGCACAACCCGGTTCATATGCCCTTCGTTCACCAAAGTGCCCGAGTGGCAATCATCGGTGCACAGGATAAAGTTGCGCGGGTCCAGGCCCTGTTCGGTGATGGCTGTGATCTGACTTTCCACGTCATACCAGGCCGAGCCCAGCCGCATCATCGACCGCATCCCCTGCCGCACGCGGGCAATGGCATCGGCCTCACACGTACCTTCGTGGTCATCTGCGGGCCCGCCCGCGACATAGGCTGCGAAATCAGGCCCTAAATCAGGCGAAGCATAATGTCCGCCTACCGTTTTCCCGGCGCGTTGGGTGGCGGCGATCTCGGCCAGCATCTTGGGATCGCCATGAATAACACCGGGGAAGTTCATCATTTCACCCAGGCCAATGATTCCCGGCCAGTTCATCGCTTCTCGGACATCCTCGGGCGAGATCTCGTAACCTGTTGTTTCTAGCCCTGGGGCTGAGGGCGCGCAGGAGGGCATCTGGGTGAAGATATTCACCGGCTGCATCATCGCTTCGTCATGCATCATGCGCACGCCATTCAGGCCCAACACATTCGCTATCTCATGCGGATCGGTGAACATTGAAGTGGTGCCATGCGGGATGACGGCCCGCGCAAATTCGGCGGGTGTCAGCATGCCGGATTCGATATGCATGTGGCCGTCGCACAAGCCGGGCAGGATATAGCGCCCTTCAGCTTCGATGATCTGGGTCTCAGGACCGATGCAATGCGAAGCATCCGGCCCAACAAAGGCAATCCGCCCGTCTGCAATGGCAACCGAGTGGCCAGGCAACAGTTCGCGGCTATGTACATTGACCCATACTCCGCCGCGAATAACCATATCGGCGGCATCGCGTCCGGCAGCAACGGCAATCAAACGAGGGGCGACATCGGGCCAGCTTGGGAAGGGTGTGTATTCCATGGCTCAACTTTCATGAAGTCGCGGTCGGGTGCAACCCCGGTAATTTTGGGTCATCAAATCATCATAAAACCCGCCCGCAGCGCGCCAGCGCTGCCCGGCCCAACCAGAGGAGATGTCCCGCAAGGGGCAGCGACGATGGGCGGGAGCTACCCGATCTCGCGCCTGATCCAATTGGCAAAAGCAACCGCGCCCGGGGTATCCTCAGCCTGAGGGGAAAGCAGCAAATAATAGGCCTCGGGCATTGGTGCGCGATGGTCGAACGGGGCGACTAGCTGCCCTTGTTCGATCAGATGCCCCGCAATGGCGTCATGGGCCAGACAAAGCCCACCCCCCGCCATCGCCGCCGACAAGCAGACCAGATACGTCGTCGCATAGGTAATTGCGGGTTTCTCCCAATTTAGACCCTGTTCTTCAGCCCAGCTTGCCCAGTTTGACAGCAGGTTCGAACAATCAAACAGCGGCTGTTCTTGAAGGCTGTCCAGGGTGACCGAAAAACCCGGTGCGCAAACTGGGTAGTAGTATTCTTGCCGCAACAACTCGGTTCGAACGGTATCGGCAGGACGCAGTGAGAATCGGATTTCAACCGCTGCGCCTTCAGCCATTTCTCGGGGCTCCCACAATTCGGTGAAGATGTTCAGATGTACGTCCGGATGTTCGGCTTGAAACGCTGGTAGGCGAGGGGCCAGCCAGTTCACGGCGAAGCTGATGTTGCACTGAACCTGTACAGCATTCTGCTGCGCCCCCGTCACAGCCTGTGTACCACGCACCAGCGTTCGAAACGCCTCGCGCACAACGGGCAGATAGGTGATTCCGGCCTCGGTCAATTCAAGCGCCTTGGGGCGACGCAGGAACAAAGGCTGACCCAGATGCCCCTCCAGCGATTTGATCTGCTGGCTGACAGCGCTTTGGGTCATATTCAGATCACGCGCTGCTCCGGTGAACGAGAGATTGCGCGCCGCTGCTTCGAAAGTGCGCAGCCAGCCCAGAGGTGGAAGAGTGTTCTGCATGGCATAACCTCAGCATAAGTTTTACTAATGGGATAGACGCGATTTTTTTGTTGGTCAAATTTCCCGGCGCAAGGCAGGCTTTAAATAGTTCAGCTGCCACGGAGCCATGCCATGAGTGTTGCCAATCTTCGCCCCAACATCGACCATTGGCCTCAGCGTGTGGATATGGCCGCGACGTTTCGCTGGACTGAACGTCTGAACATGCATGAAGGCGTGGCCAATCATTTCAGTCTGGCGGTGAACGAAGATGGCACGCAGTTCCTGATGAACCCCAATCAGATCTATTTCGGGCGCATTCGGGCCTCGGACCTTTTGCTGTTAGATGCGAATGATCCCGACGTGATGACACAACCCGGCGCGCCGGATCCAACGGCTTGGGGGCTTCACGGCTCGATCCACCGTCACTGTCCCCACGCACGTTGCGTGATGCATGTGCATTCGATCTTTGCGACTGTGCTGGCTTCATTGGCAGACAGCAATCTACCGCCCATCGATCAGAATACGGCCACGTTCTATAACCGCTATGTCATTGACGAGGAATTCGGAGGGCTCGCGTTTGAAAGCGAAGGAGAGCGCTGCGCTTCGATGCTGTCGGACCCGAAGAAAAAGGTCATGATCATGGGCAACCATGGCGTTCTGATCATCGGCAGTGACCCGGCAGATGCCTTTAATAGGCTCTATTATTTCGAACGCGCTGCCGAAACCTACATCCGCGCGCTACAAACCGGACAGCCTTTGCGCGTGCTCCCGGACGAGATCGCCGAAAAGACCGCTCAGGAGCTGGATGACTACCCCGATCAGGCCGAGGCGCATCTGCGAGAAATCAAAGCGATGTTGGATACCGAAGGCTCGGATTACGCAACTTGATCTCATACTCGGAGTGACTGCCATGACCGACATCGCTCAGGACGCCGAAGCCGCCCGCTGGAATTACCACCCCGAAGGCCCGGTGGGATTGAACCCGCTGTTTAGCTGGCCGCCGCAACCGGTTGCTGTGCTGAAGTGGTATAGCAGTGCGTGGTTGCAGATCACGGCGCTGACCCTTTGCATGGGCTTGGCCATTGCAGCCTATGCGCTGTTTTTCCCTGGTTTAGAAACGATGACGACCTTTTCGGCCGGTTGGATGTTCCGCATCTGGCTGCTGAACATGGTGCCTCAAATCCTGGTCGCGGGCGGCTTACACTGGTGGCTGTACATGCGCAAAGGGCAGGGCATGTACAAAAAATTCGACCGCCGTGATCTGACCCGCGACAACGGTAATTTCACCTTCCGCAATCAGGTTCTGGACAATATCTGGTGGACGTTGGGCAGCGCGATGACTGTGGCGACCGTCTATCAATGGGTGATCTATTGGGCGATGGCCAACGGCTATGTCCCGACTGTGACCTGGGCCACCGCGCCGATTTGGTTCGTTTTATGGATGTTGTTCATTCCGATGTGGTCGGGCCTGCATTTCTATTGGGTGCATCGGCTGGAACATCACCCGAAGCTGTATAAACACGTCCACGCGGTGCATCATCGCAATGTGAATATCGGGCCGTGGTCCGGGATTTCGAACCATTGGTATGAAAATATCCTCTATTTCACCACCTATTTCATCCACCTGATCATCCCGTCACACCCGTTGCATCTGCTGTTCCACACGTATTTCCAGCAGATCAGCCCGGTCCTGTCGCATTCCGGGTTCGAAAAGCTTAAGGCCGGTGACACCGACGCCGCGCGGGCCGGGGATTTCTTTCACCAGCTGCATCACCGGTATTTCGAGTGCAATTATGGTACCTCGGAGATCCCCTTCGACAAGTGGTTTGGTACCTATCACGACGGGTCGGCTGAGGCGACAACCCGCACGCGGGCTTACAAAAAACAGATGTATACCTAACCCGCTCGCAAGGTGCGTGGGGCCATTCCGAATTCACTCTTGAACGCGCGGGTCAGTGCGCTGGGGTCTTCGTACCCGGCGCGCAACGCGATTTCGGCAATGGTCAGGTCGGTCTCGGATACCAATTTGCGGGCCAGATTTAACCGCAACCGTCGATAAACCTGTGCAGGCCCTGCACCTAACTCGGATTGCATCCGCTGGGAAAGCGCCTTTTGAGACCGACCAACGCGCCGGGCGATCTCGGATATCGGAAGGGGTGTTTCAAGATGTTCCTGCATCAGCGCCAGCGCTTTGTTCACGTATCCACTGGTCGCACCCGCGCCGCCTGTATGGGATCGGGCGGAATCGCGGGTCATGAACAGCTGGGCCACTTCCAGCGCCAACGCCTGCCCCTGATCCCGGCCAATCAGATGCAAAATCAGATCGAACGCTGCCATCGCACCAGAACAGGTGATGCGGTTCCGATCAATCACGAATCTTTCGCGCACCACATCAACATCCGGGAAACGCTCAGTAAATCCTGTCAGTTCTTCCCAGTGAATGGTGGCGCGATGCCCATCCAGAAGGCCTGCCAAAGCCAGCAACCAGCTGCCTGTATCCAAACCGGCCAGAGTTTCATAGCGAGATGCGGCCGATCTGAGACCCGAAAGGGTTTGCCAGCCGCTATGGGCCTGAAACCCGTAGGATGGCATCACCATCAACATGTCACCGCTTGCGTTTTGCAGCCGTTCATGTGGTGCGACCTGCAGGCCCGATGACGATGTCACGGGACCATCCGTCAAAGACAGGAACGTCCAGTGATACAGGTCTCGCCCTGACAGCATATTTGCGGCCCGCAGCGGCTCTACCGTATTGGCCAGGCAGTGGTTCGAAAATCCTTCGAACAGAAGTACACCGATTTGCTGCGGTGCAGCGAAGGATTTAGTCCAGAATCGCATGATAAATGGCTATCTCTGCATGATTAAATTCTCAACCCCGGTCACGATGCGCGTAGGTCCAGATGTGGAGAATTCAGATGCAATATGGTCTGTCCGACGAACAGGAGATGATCGCCTCGACCGTGCGCAGCTTTGTCGAGAACGAGATTTACCCGCATGAAGAGCTGGTCGAACGCACCGGCGAAGTCCCCCAAGAGATCGCGGATGACATCAAGCGCAAGACGATCGAACTGGGCTTTTATGCCTGTAACTTTCCCGAAAGCGTCGGCTGTGCGGGTCTTAACCATCTTGAATTCGCTTTGGTCGAGCGGGAATTGGGCCGTGGGTCGATGGCGCTGAATCATTTTTTCGGACGTCCGCAGAACATCCTGATGGCTTGTGAAGGCGAACAGGTCGAGCGTTACCTGATGCCTGCCGTGCGGGGTGAGCGGATGGATGCGCTGGCCATGACGGAACCCGGCGCAGGTTCGGACGTGCGCGGCATGAAATGCGCTGCCGTGCGCGATGGCGGCGATTGGGTGGTCAACGGGACCAAGCATTTCATCTCGGGCGCTGAGCATGCGGATTTCATTATCGTCTTCATCGCCACGGGTGAGGATCAGACACCCAAGGGACCTAAGAAGCGGATCACCGCCTTTCTGGTGGATCGTGGCACGCCCGGTTTCACGATCCGGGACGGGTATAAGTCGGTCAGCCATCGTGGATACAAGAACATGGTTCTGGATTTTGACGATTGCCGCTTGCCGGACAGCCAGGTTCTGGGCGAGGTCGATGGTGGGTTCGAGGTGATGAACACCTGGCTTTACGCCACCCGGATCACCGTGGCCGCCATGTCGGTCGGGCGCGCGCGCCGAGCCTTTGACTATGCTCTGGATTATGCCGCCACGCGCGAGCAGTTCGGTCAGAAGATCGGCAAGTTTCAGGGCGTATCCTTCCAGATTGCCGACATGATCACCGAAATCGACGCGGCGGACTTGTTGACCCTGGCGGCGGCGGATCGGTTGGACAAAGGCCTGCCCGCGAACCGCGAGATTGCCTCGGCCAAGCTCTACGCCTCTGAAATGCTGGCACGGGTGACGGATGTGGCGATCCAGGTGCATGGTGGGATGGGATTGATGGATGACTATCCGCTGGAACGGTTCTGGCGGGATGCACGGGTTGAGCGTATCTGGGACGGCACCAGCGAAATTCAGCGCCATATCATCAGCCGGGACTTGCTGAGGGCGTTGGGCGCATGAGGCCCCTGGGGCGTGTTTTGAACCCGTCATCGATGGCCGTGATCGGAGGCGGCGCCTGGTGTGCAGACGTCATCACTCAGGCCCGGAAGTTCGGGTTCACCGGCGACATCTGGCCTGTTCATCCCAAGGCGGATCAGGTCTCGGGTGAGTGCGCAGTGCCCTCGATTGCGGATTTGCCGCGCCCGCCAGATGTGGCCTTTATTGGCATCAATCGCCATGCCACGATCCCTGTGGTTTCAGAACTTTCGGCTGCGGGTGCGGGCGGTGCGGTTTGCTTTGCCTCCGGGTTTACCGAAGCCAAGGCCGAAGATGATCAGGGTGCTGATCTTCAGGCCCATTTGGTTGCTGCGGCAGCGGACATGCCGATCCTTGGGCCGAACTGCTATGGCTTCGTCAACGGGTTGGAACGTGCCGCAATCTGGCCGGATCAACACGGAATGCGCCCGGTTGATCGGGGTGTGGCGATCCTGACGCAAAGCTCGAACATCGCCATCAACATGACGATGCAGCAACGCGCGCTGCCGCTGGCCTTCATGCTGACCTGCGGGAACCAAGCGCAGACACATCAAGCCGATATCGCCTCGGCCCTTTTGGATGATGACCGGATCACCGCGATTGGTGTCCATATCGAAGGGTTCGGTGATCTGCGGAAATGGGAGGCTTTGGCCGCAATAGCGCAAGAACGGGGCGTGCCCATCATTGCGTTGAAGATGGGCCGGTCGCAGCACGCGCAGGCGGCGACGATCTCGCACACGGCCTCTTTGGCGGGCGGCGATGCTGGGGCGCAGGCGTTTCTGGATCGTCTGGGCATTGCGCGGCTGGATGATATCCCCAGTTTTCTGGAATGCCTCAAGCTGTTGCATGTTGCGGGACGGTTGGACGGAAACGGTTTGGGCATGATCAGCTGTTCGGGGGGCGAGGCCAGCTTGGCCGCTGACATGGCCGAAGGGCGAGACCTGCATTTTCCACCCCTGACAGCTCAACAACGAACGGACCTACGCGCCGCTCTGGGTCCGATGGTGGCGTTGGCAAATCCGCTGGATTATCACACCTATATTTGGCGGGATACCGAGGCGATGACCCGCGCCTGGTCGGGGATGACTGGGCCGGACAAAGCCATGACCATGGCCATCGTTGATTACCCACATACGGACGCGACAGATTGGGTGTGTGCCACGCAGGCCGCGTTGAACTGCGTTGTACAAACAGGTCGACCATTCGCGGTGACAGCAACCTTGCCGGAGCTGATGCCTGAACACGTAGCGCAGCAGTTATCAGATGGTCGGGTCGTGCCCTTTGCCGGGCTGCATGAGGCATTGTCTGCCGTTGAGGCCGCGGCGCGACCTTTGCCGCCCGCCTCTGATCCGGTGTTGCTGCCCTCGGATACACCTGCAGATCAGGTTCTGAGCGAGGCAGAGGCGAAATCGGCCCTCGCGGGGTTTGGTCTACGCATCCCGCGCAGTTGTGAGATTGCAGCGCAAGGCGCAACGCAGATTCCAGACGACCTGCAAGAGCCGTTTGCCGTGAAAGGCGTCGGACTGGCGCATAAGACCGATCATGGCGCGGTTCGGCTGGGTGTTATGCGATCTGATCTGGTCGAAACCGCCAGATCGATTGGCACCGATACGGTGTTGATCGAAGAAATGGCAACCGGATCAGTCGCCGAGTTGTTGATCGGTGTGACCCGCGATCCGGCGCATGGCTATGTTCTGACCCTCGGGGCCGGAGGGGTGCTGACGGAAATCCTGCATGACACGGTTTCGGTACTGATCCCGTCCTCTCGGGCCGTAGTTCGGGCGGCGCTGGACAAGCTGGCCTGTGCACCCCTCTTGACGGGGTATCGTGGCAAAGCTGCCGCCGATATGGCCGCGATTCTGGAAGCAGTCGAGGCTGTTCAGAACTATGTCATTGCCAATGCGGCAACAGTCGAAGAAGTTGAGATTAACCCGCTGATCTGCACCGCCGATGGCGCGGTTGCAGTGGATGCGCTAATCCGAAAGGCACGCCAATGAGTCCGATCAAAACCCGCCGTGATGGCGCCATCCTCGAAGTTACTTTGGACCGTCCCAAAGCCAATGCGATTGATCTGGCCACGAGCCGGATCATGGGCGAAGCGTTTCAGGAATTTCGGGACGATCCCGAGCTGCGCGTGGCGATTCTGACGGGTGGAGGAGAGAAGTTCTTTTGCCCCGGCTGGGATTTGAAAGCAGCCGCTGATGGGGATGCGGTGGACGGTGACTATGGCGTCGGTGGGTTTGGAGGGTTGCAGGAGCTGCGCGGCCTGAACAAGCCTGTGATCGCGGCAGTGAATGGTATCGCCTGCGGTGGCGGGCTGGAACTGGCGCTGAGCGCTGACATGATCATCGCAGCAGATCACGCCAGTTTTGCCCTGCCCGAGATACGGTCAGGGACGGTTGCAGACGCGGCCAGCGTCAAGTTGCCCAAACGCATCCCGTATCACATTGCGATGGAGCTGTTGCTGACCGGACGCTGGTTCGACGCGGATGAGGCGCATCGTTGGGGGCTGGTCAACGAAATCGTGCCCGGCGATCAACTGATGGATCGCACCTGGGAACTTGCGCGGTTGTTGGCCAGCGGCCCACCTCTGGTCTATGCCGCGATCAAGGAGATCGTGCGCGATGCCGAGGATGCGAAGTTTCAGGATGCAATGAATCGGATCACGAAGCGACAGCTGCCCAGCGTGGATGTTCTCTATGGGTCCGAGGACAATCTGGAGGGCGCGCGCGCCTTTGCTGAAAAGCGCGATCCTGTTTGGAAAGGGCGGTAGGGGGCTCCGCCTCCGGCGCGGCAAGCCGCACCTCCCCCAAGGTGTTTTTGGCCAGATGAAGTTCGGATCAGCTGCGCTCGAACAGTGCGATCAATGCAGTGTCGTCTTTGTTGGGGCCGGCGGCGAGATCGCCGTAGATTTTGACTTTGGGCAGGGAGAGGTTTCGAATCCGACCCTGTTCCAACTGGCGGAACGCATCGGCAAAGCCCAGTTTTTCGAAATGCTTCGTGTTGATCGACAGCGCGAATTGAGCGCCGGGACGTGCGACGCGCAGCAAGCTGGGCAGTACCTCGGGACCGAGGTGCCCGTGGGTGAAAGTGCCTGAGGATACGATGCCGGAATAGCTGTGGCGCGGCACAGGGATACCGGTGTTGAGGTCGGCTTCGATCGCATCACGGTAGATATCCTTGCGCATGGCCTGTCCCAGCATTTCCGCGCTTATATCGGTGGCGTCTATCGGGCCTACGCCTAAGCGGGTCAGAACTGCTCCGCAAAGGCCGGTGCCTGCGCCCACGTCCAATACTGGGCCCTGCCCAAAGGCGCTTACAAAGGCGCGCGCGGTGTGGATATGCAGCTGATAATCCTCGCGCGCGGCAAAACCGTCATCATAGTCGCCTGCCCATTCGGCATAGAGACGTTTGTTATCCTCGGGCGAGGTCAGCGCATAGGCGGCGTGCAGGTCGGGTGTTTTCTGGGCCATGCTTTTATGAAAGGCGCAGGAGGGGATTCGAATCAAGTCGTCCATGAGGTGCTTGCATCCCGGTTCCGTCCAGATCATCTAGGGGGGATGACACGAACGCTTTTCTCTTTTGGCCATGGCTATTCGGCGCAGGCTTTGTCACGCCGGTTGGCTCCGGATGGGTGGCACATCATCGGAACCACCCGCAGCGCCGATGGCATGGCTGCGATCCGAGCGTCTGGTGCCGTGCCCTTGGTCTGGCCTGGTGAGATACCGGATCTGAACGGTGTAACACATGTTTTGATTTCCACTGCGCCGACCGAAGAGGGTGATCCTGTTCTGGCCGCGCTGAGGGATGAGATCGCAGCGCGGGCTGCTCAGTTCACTTGGGTGGGGTATTTGTCGACCACGGCGATCTATGGCGATCATCAAGGCGATTGGGTGGATGAGGCGACCCCGCCTGCGCCAACGGCGAAGCGGGGACGCTGGCGCTTGATTGCCGAGGAGCAATGGGCTGCCATTCCAGGGCTGCCTGTCCATATCTTCCGTCTGGCGGGAATCTATGGGCCGGGGCGGGGGCCGTTTTCCAAGCTCAAACGCGGTGGGTTGCGGCGGATCATCAAGCCGGGGCAGGTGTTTTCACGCATCCATGTCGACGATATCGCGCAGGTTCTGGCGGCCTCTATGATGGCGCCCAATCCGGGGGCAGTATACAATGTGTGCGATGACGAACCGGTGCCGCCGCAGGATGTGATCGGCTATGCAGCCGAGCTACAGAGACTGCCCCTACCGCCAGCCGTGCCCTATGACGAAGCTGATCTGACCCCCATGGCACGCAGTTTTTACGATGAGAACAAACGCGTTCGGAATGATCGGATCAAGGATGAGCTTGGGGTACAGTTGCTGTACCCCAACTATCGTGTTGGCCTTGAGGCGTTGCTGAAAGGGCAATAGCCCGGTTCATCGCGCTGCCGCCTTGATCATGTCTGCCGCTTTTTCGGCAATCATGATGGTCGGTGCGTTGGTGTTGCCTGATACCAGTGTCGGCATGATCGAGGCATCGACAACCCTTAGCCCGTCGATCCCGCGTACTTTGAGTTCGGGGTCGACCACGGCCATATCATCCTGGCCCATTTTGCACGTCCCGACGGGGTGATAGATCGTATCGGCGCGGGCGCGAATATGCTGTTCCCAATCCGCATCCGTGGTTGCGGTGTCGGTTCCGAACATTTCGGATTGCCGGAACGGGGCCAAAGCGGGGGCTTGCATGATCTCGCGCATCATGCGGGCGCCTTTGATCATGGTCTCAAGATCGCGGTCATCGGACAGGAATCCGGGATCAATGGCGGGGGCGGCAAACGGGTCGGCGCTGTGCAGCCCCACCGAGCCACGGCTGTGCGGGCGCAGCTTGCAGACATGGCAGCTGTAGCCGTAGCCATAGTGCAGTTTTCTGGCGTGATCATCGACCAGCGCGATGGCGAAATGCAGCTGGATATCGGGGCGGTCGAGTCCCGGAGAGGTCTTTAGAAATGCGCCCCCTTCGGCAAAGGGTGTTGCCGCCATCGACGTGCCGGTTTTGCGCCAACGCCAGAGGTGGCCCAACAGGCGCGCCGCACCGATGAGACCTAGGCCGAAATTATCCGTGTCCTTGCTTTTGTAAGCCAGAATGAAATCCAGATGGTCCTGCAGGTTCTTGCCTACACCGGGCAACGCGTGCCGGACGGGTATTCCGTGCCGCTGCAACTCATCCGCTGCGCCGATCCCAGACAGCTGCAGCAGTTGCGGCGATTGAAGCGCCCCGGCGCAGATCAGCACTTCTAGTCTGGCAGATACACTGAGGTCGGGGCCTTTTGCCTTTCGTTTGTAGACCACTCCGGTGGCGCGTTTGCCTTCAATGGTCAGTTCCTTTGCATGAGCATAGGTGATAACCGTCAGATTGGGGCGATCCATCACCGGGTGGACATAGGCGGCTGCGGTCGAACAGCGTTCGCCATTTCTGTCCGGATCATGAAACTGGGTGACTTGATACAGGCCCACGCCCTCATTATTGCCGCGATTGAAATCTTCGGTGCGTCTATGTTGCAGTTGTTCTGCCGCCTCTACAAAGGCATGGGTCACTGGGCGCGGTTCTTTTTGATGTGACACCTGCAGGGGGCCTTTGTCGCCATGCAAATCATCGCCGCCCTGTTCGTTGTTTTCGGATTTCGTGAAATAGGGCAAGACGCTGTCCCAATCCCAACCGATGCACCCTTGATCGGCCCAGCCATCATAGTCCTGTCGCTGCCCACGTACATAGAGCATCGCGTTGATGGCGCTTGATCCGCCTAGTGCTTTGCCACGCGGCTGATAGCCTTTGCGCCCGTTCAAACCGGGTTGAGGAACTGTCTCGAACGCCCAGTTGCTGATCTTTGGGCGCCCCGGTAACGCGGCGACGATGGCGGCGGGCATTCTTATGATGAGGTGATCGCCCGGCCCCCCGGCTTCGAGCAAGCAAACCGTTTTTTGCGGATCTTCGCTCAGGCGGTTGGCAAGGACAGATCCCGCCGATCCGCCACCGACAATGACATAGTCAAATTCCATACAAGTGCCTTTAACATTTTGGGGGCGCCGCGTGATGTAGGGGTCAGGGGAACGGCGCGTGGTAATAGCGCCGACTGTGCCCGAGCGGGATGTGAAAATACAATCGCCAATTTCAGTCAGGACTCAGGGTCATTGTGTCGGTATCGTCAGGGTGGCCGGAATCACCCTATGATCAATAACAAAAAACTATCAAAACAATCTAAAAAGAAAACTTATTCTCATGGTTTTGCTTTGATATACGAGGCGCGACGCAAGAGATCGGCGAAGAAACCGCACCAGCGTTCTGGGCTTAGGCTTGAAAACGATATCGGTGACATCTTTCTGTGATCTTGTTGATTGCAAGTTTTACTGCGCAAAGCCGCAAGTCCTTAGCCAGCATTGGAGATCGATATGGATGGAAGTGATAACCCCAAAACGGGCGGATGCCCTGTGATGCATGGTGCCGGGACACGATCAAATCGTGACTGGTGGCCCAATCAGCTGAACCTGTCGATCTTGCATCAGCATTCGCCAGCTTCGAACCCGATGGATGCTGACTTCGACTATGCCGAAGAATTCCAGAAACTGGATATGAAGGCGCTGAAAGACGACCTTTATGCGCTAATGACGGATTCACAGGACTGGTGGCCCGCAGATTACGGGCACTATGGTGGTTTCTTCATCCGGATGGCCTGGCATAGCGCGGGAACCTATCGGACGGCGGATGGCCGCGGCGGGGCTTCGACCGGCAACCAGCGGTTTGCGCCGATCAACAGTTGGCCGGACAATGGCAACCTGGACAAGGCGCGCCGCCTGCTGTGGCCGATAAAGCAGAAATACGGTAACCAGATTTCCTGGGCTGACTTGATGATCCTGGCTGGTAACTGCGCCATCGAGTCGATGGGCGGCAAGACCTTTGGCTTTGCCGGTGGTCGCGTGGATATCTGGGCGCCCGAGGAAGACATCTATTGGGGGTCCGAGACCGAGTGGCTTGCGCCGACCGACAATCCCAATAGTCGTTATTCAGGTGAGCGGGATTTGGAAAACCCACTGGCCGCGGTGCAGATGGGTCTGATCTATGTGAACCCCGAAGGTCCGGATGGTGAACCGAACATTCTGGCCTCGGGTCGCGATATCCGTGACACCTTTGGACGGATGGCGATGAATGACGAGGAAACCGTCGCTCTGGTCGCAGGTGGCCACACCTTTGGTAAAGCGCATGGCGCAGGTGACCCCGACCTGGTTGGTCCGGATCCTGAATCCGCCCCGATTGAGGACATGGGCTTTGGCTGGATCAACAAGTTCGGGTCCGGCAAGGGCGACGACACCACCACCAGCGGTATCGAAGGTGCATGGACCGCCAACCCGATCAAATGGGATAACGGCTTTTTCGATCTGCTGTTCGGATATGACTGGAACCTGACCAAAAGCCCCTCGGGCGCATATATATGGGAGCCGGTCGGCGTCAAAGAAGAAGACATGGCCCCAGCGGCGCATGATCCGTCGAAAAAGGTCAAAACCATGATGACCACCGCCGACATGGCGATGCGCATGGATCCGATCTATGGCCCGATCTCGAAACGCTTCCATGAGAACCCGGACGAGTTTGCCGATGCCTTCGCACGCGCATGGTTCAAGCTGACCCACCGCGACATGGGCCCACGCGCGGCCTATATCGGTCCGGAGGCCCCGACCGAGGAGCTGCTTTGGCAGGACAATGTTCCAGCCGTGGATCACGATCTGGTCGATGATGCGGATGTGGCTGATCTCAAAGCCAAGATCGCCGCAACCGGCTTGTCGGTTTCCGAGATGGTCTCGACCGCCTGGGCTTCGGCATCGACCTTCCGTGGGTCGGACAAGCGTGGGGGGGCTAATGGAGCCCGCATCCGTCTTGCGCCGCAGAAAGACTGGGATGTGAACGAGCCGATGAAGCTGTCCAAGGCGCTGGGCGCGTTGGAAGGTGTTCAGGCTGCGTTCAACGATGCGCAGTCCGGGGGCAAGAAAGTGTCGCTGGCCGATGTGATCGTTCTGGCCGGTGCTGTAGGTGTCGAACAGGCAGCGAAAGCGGGTGGTCAGGATGTCGAGGTTCCGTTCACGCCGGGCCGCACTGATGCGACGCAAGAGCAGACGGATGTGGACAGTTTCGCAGTGATGGAGCCCGCCGCTGACGGATTCCGGAACTATCAGAAGGCTGACTATACCGTTTCACCTGAAGAACTGCTGGTAGACCGTGCACAGCTGCTGACCCTGTCAGCACCCGAAATGACCGTGCTTGTGGGCGGTCTGCGTGTTCTTGGCGCCAACTTTGGTGACAGCAAACATGGCGTGTTCACAGATCGCGTCGGAACGCTCAGCACGGATTTCTTCACCAACATTCTGGACATGAGCACAGAATGGAAGCCGTCTGGCAAAGGCGTATATGAAGGCCGCGACCGCACAAGTGGCGAGGTCAAGTGGACCGGTACCCGCGTCGATCTGGTTTTTGGCTCGAACTCGCAATTGCGAGCGCTGGCCGAGGTCTACGGTCAGGCCGGTGCCGAGGGTAAATTCGTATGTGACTTTGTCTCGGCCTGGAACAAGGTGATGAATGCGGACCGCTTCGATCTGAAGTAATCCCGCTTTGATTGCAGGAATATCGCCGCCCGAGGAGACTCGGGCGGCGTTTTTTGTTGGTCCGACTCTCGGGCGCATACCAAGCATTGGGTACGATTCCACCAGATGGTTGGCTTTTGCCGTAACTACAGCACAGGATCGGCAGGAATTCGGTATGGTTCATGTATCTAACCTATTGTTATTATTGTCATTAGTAAGTTTTCGCCGAGAAATGTGAAGTTTTTTCAAAATGGGGGTTGCAGGTGTCAGACCTAATCCGTAAATACCCCTTCACCGGCGGCGCTGAGGTTGTTGTTGGGACGCTGGCGACGGCGGAGACTGGCCGGAGAGACGGTTGAGACG
>NZ_JBXWMW010000017.1:0-49032 GCF_059610045.1 Ruegeria sp. YTSA168 | reverse complement strand
ATGACCAAACGCGCAGTCCAGGCCTGTTGATAGAAAACCAATAAACAAAGCAAAGCCCCGGTTCTCCGGGGCTTTTTTTATCCAGTCAGGGCTCTCACAGTACCGTTTGGGTGAATACAAATAGCGGTGGTTTCGTTGTCGATTTCAGTAAGAACGGAGCGGATTTCCGCTTTGCTCGCGTAACAGAAAGCCGTCGACAACGCATCAGCAATCGTCGCGTTCGACGACTGTACGCTGACCGTGGACCATTGCGGCGCGCGTGTGCCGCTTGGGTCTAGAATATGCGGAGCACCCGAGCGCGTCTGTGCCACCGACGGGCTGGAGGTTGCAACAGCGCGATCCCGCAGTCGGATTGTTTCAACCAAACCATGCAGCGGGTCGGAGACGCCCAGGTTCCAGATGCGGCCTCCGGCGTGGAACTCTCCGACATTGACCAGCACATTCGTCCACCCGGACTGACGCAGCACGCGCGCGACAAGGTCTGTAGCGTATCCTTGAGCTATTCCATTGAAAGTCAGAGATTGGCCCCGATCCAACTGAATTCGAGACCCGGTAACACTCACCCGATCCCAACCAACGAGTCGCTTTGCTGCTTTGATCTCTTGGGAGGTGCTGGCCACCCAAAGCGGCTGGACCGTCGGATCAAACAGTCCTCCGGTCAGTTTGTATGCGGTATCGCTGACCGCGAGTAGAGATAGAAAATCTGCAGCAGGATCGCTCAGATACCCCATGCGATTCAGCTGTGACAAGGTTGAGTCCGGACGGTAGAGGCTAAAGAGCGCATCACACCGTTCTAGCGTGGACTGCACCTGCAAAATCGCGTCCTGTGCTGCGTCAGGATCACCTTCGAGGGTTAGGCGGACCTCGGCCCCCAAGGCATAGCCTTGCCATTGGAAAGGACGCGCCTGTGCAGGTGTCGCAAGGGCGGCAGCGGAAATGGCGAGAAAGCGCCGTCGGTTCATCATCGCGCAGCCACCCCTTGGCCCCGGCGCCGCGCTGCGATGATCAGCGGCACGCAGCGGCTTTGGTCATCGTGAATGGCGACACAGTCAAGACATTGAAAGCATTCATCATACTGGATTTCGCCGGTTTTCCGGATCGCGCCGTATTTGCATTTGACCTTGCAGAGCTGACAGGGTGAACCGCATTCGGCGCGGCGTTCGATCCAATTGCGACCGCGCAGCAATCCTCCGATCGCCATAAAGGCCCCCAGGGGGCAAACGTAGCGACAAAACCCCTTGAACAACACCATGCTCAGCACCAGCCAGAATATCGCGTAGGCCGCATAATACCACTCGCGGACAAAGTAGGTTGTAATCGCGGTTTTGAAAGGTTCGACCTCGGCTGCTTTGTCAATCTGATCCGGGGCGATGAAGACGACCGATATCAACGTCAGAAGAATGGCATATTTCAGCCATTTCAACCGATTGTCCCATTTTGGCGAGGGTTCGATCTGTGGGATACGCAGTGCTTTACCCAGGTGATGGGCAAATTCCTGCAACGCCCCGAACGGGCACAGCCAGCCGCAAAATAGCCCCCTGCCCCACGCCACGAGGCCAGCCAGTGCCACCGCCCAAACCAAAAGCGAGAAGGGATCGTAGAGCAGAAACGCAAAGCTTCCGCCTTCCAAGGCCGTGCGCAGAGACCCCAGAACCGTAACGATTGACAGCTGACCCTGTCCCCACCAGCCGATGAAGCCTGTGACAATGGCAAGAACCCCAAGACGCAACGGGGTAAACAGCGGTCGAGCCGCAAACGCGTTCATCCGCAGGCCCAAAACACCGACGAACCCGGTCAGGAAAACCCCCAATACGATCATATCAGCCTGGCGGTTCCGCAGCGCTTCCAGCCAGGGCGGCGCTGGTTTGACCTGTACTGGCCTGTCAAAAAACCGTTCGGGCGTGCTGTGAGGTACCTCTAGTGTCACCGAGCCCGTTTCGGGTTGAAACATACCGTGTTCACGCACCGCCAGAACCTTAAGCACCCACTCACTTGCAGGATCAAATCCCAACCTGCGATCCGTCCGCAAGATCATGGCGACTCCGTCCGGCATGTTATCTGACAGCTCAACCAGAAGGTCTGCATCACGCAACGCGACCGGAAGCCCACCCTGTTCGGCCGCGATCCAGTCCGGTGCGGTGTTGCGTACAAAATCATCGCTGACCAGTCCGTGGCGGGCAGTTTCGATCAGAAGGATGGGTTCGTCATTGTCTGAGATTTCCATAAAGTTCTGCAGCTCTTCAAAACTGTCTTCAGACAATGCCGCACGGGCGATGGATTTGGGGCCCAGATCCACAATCCAGAGATCAAGATAGGGGTCTTCAGGATAGTCCTGCGCCTCGGGGTCGTCATCTTCCCACAAGGTGCCTTCGAACAGAGTGTCGATTTCGGCATTGGTAACTACTTTGTGCGTCGCGATGCCCTGATCAACTAAATCCTGCCAGGTCAAATTCTCTTCGTAATCGGGATTCGGAAATGCCGGCGGCGATGTTGCCAACCCCTTCATTTTCTCGCGCGCGACGGCCAAAGCGGCCCCCATAACTGACTCATGCGCGATCCGAACGCTGGCTGTCGCTTTTGTGACCCCGTCCAAATACACAAGAGACGACCCGGAGGCACCATCTCCATACGGCGTGCCAACCACGATGGAATCCGATATCGAAAGCCCACCATATTGTTCGAAAAACTTGTGGAACGGCGCCTCTCCGAGACCGGATACAAAGATCGGCTCGTTGTGTTCAATAAGTTGAACGTCCAGGAATCGCCCCTCGAAATCCAGAACAACAAGCAAATTTATGGGTGCTCCGGAAAAGCCGGGCAATGGTGCTAGAGGCTCGGATTCAAACACATATCCCACCTCTGCACCACCCGAGTTCAGCAAACTGTAAACACCATCTTCATTCAAAGCTTCGCCCAGCGACATCGGTGCCCGTACGTAGGGTTCGATCTGTTCACGCGGCAAAGGCTCGGCCATGGCCGCAACGCTGCCAAGCAGTAACACCAACATAAATTGAAACACGCGCATGTGCGGCAGAGTAACTTTCCACCCTTTGGCAGGACATTCGACAAAAGTCTTAAGCAATGTATCTACGACCCTAAGACTGTTGACGCGAATTCCCGGACCACAGAAACTATTGCCAATTCCTACGACCAAAGCATCATTTTCCACGGATGGCTCGAACTGTAGGTTTTGAAGAAACCAGTTGATCATGGGAGGAACGATCATGACTTGGAGCACACCGAAGCTGAAAGAAGTGAACTGCGGAATGGAGATCAACATGTACTCTCCGTCCGAGGATGAAGGCCGCGAGCACGAGCGCGACCTGTTTTAATCACTTGAACTCAGCGGGGGCCCAAAGTGCATTTTCTGGTTCTTGGGGCTTCCGCAGGCGGTGGACTGCCACAATGGAATTGTGGTTGCCGGAATTGCGAGGATGCTCGTAAAGGGCTTATACCGCCTTCCGGTCAATCTTCTTTGGCGGTATCGCCGGACGGTGTGAATTGGAGCATTCTCAATGCCTCGCCGGATATTCGGCAGCAGATGTTCGACAATCCCCAAATGCACCCCCGGTCTTTGCGCGATACACCGGTTCTCTCGGTTCTGCTGACCAACGGAGATATCGACCATATTGCAGGTTTGCTCAGTCTGCGTGAACAAACCCCTTTTACCCTGTTTGCAACAGGCGACATTCTGGATGTGCTTTCAATCAACCGGATCTTCGATGCGGTGAACCGGGCGAAAGTAGATCGCAGACGAATTTCTCTGGACCAAGATTTTGATCTTCAGGATGGGCTTCAGGCAAGATTGTTTGCAGTCCCCGGCAAAGTGCCTTTGTTCATGGAAGACGGCACAGTGCAGACCGACCTGATCGGAGAACAAACAGTCGGCGTACGACTTAGCGCAAGCGACAAGGTCGCCTATTACATCCCCGGATGTGCGCAGGTGACACCGGACCTTCTGTCTCAGATCGCAGATGGGGATCAGCTGTTCTTTGATGGCACACTTTGGGATGATGACGAAATGATCCGAACGGGAACCGGCATCAAAACCGGGCAACGCATGGGCCATATCTCTGTCAGCGGGCCCAATGGTTCAATCGCTCAGCTAGAAGGCATCCGGGCAGCCAAGACATTCATACATATCAACAACACCAACCCGATGCTGCAGCCCAACGGGCCAGAGCGAGCTTTTGTCGAGAACGCGGGCTGGTCCATCGCTTACGACGGGCAGGAGATCACCATATGAGCCGTGAAACGCTGGAAGCCCGCCTGCGCCAGATCGGCGCTGAGCGCTACCATGATAAGCACCCGTTTCATCATCGGCTTCATAGCGGGCAGTGTACACCTGATCAGGTGCGTGCCTGGGTGATAAATCGATGGGCCTATCAGTCAGCCATTCCGATGAAAGACGCAGCTTTTATCTCACGCTGTACAGATCCCGATATCCGACGCGAGTGGCGTACCCGGATCGAAGACCACGACGGTGGCGTTGACCAGGGTGGCGGCATCCGAAGATGGCTCAAGCTGGCCGAGGCAGTGGGATTGGACCCTGACTATGTTGCGTCCGGCCAAGGCATCCTTCCAGCGACCCAGTTCGCCGTGGATGCCTATGTGCATTATGTCCGGGAAAAACCGCTTCTTCAGGCCGTTGCGTCCTCACTGACGGAATTGTTTGCACCAAAAATCCACGAGCAACGGATTGAAGGACTTCTGGAACATTACGACTTCGCGAATTCAGATAGCCTGTCCTATTTCCAGAAGCGCCTGACCCAGGCGCCCAAAGATGTGGCGTTTGGCCTGAATTGGGTGCTCGATCATGCCGACACGTCTGAAAAAGAAGATATGGCCTGTGAGGCTCTGGTTTTCAAAACCAATGTCCTTTGGGCTCAGCTCGATGCGCTTTGGGGGGCCTATGTCGAACCCGGCTTGATCCCTCCCGGAGCGTGGACACCCGGGGAAGGTCTGGCATGACACTCGAACTGCTCCCCAAAGATCGCCCTTATCTGCCACGCGGTGTACGAATTCAACGCGACAACGTTCGCAATCGCACGGTGCTGATGGCCCCGGAAAAAGTGATCGAACTGGATGAGATCGGTGTCGCGATCCTTACAAGAATCGATGGCGACACCCGTTTCGATCAGATCATTGCCGATCTGGCTGAAACCTATAACGCACCGATCGATAAAATCGCACAGGATGTTCAGCAATTTCTGCAGGCCCTTCGCAGCCGATTGTACCTGATGGTGCGGATATGAGTGTGCAACCACCCGTCGCACTTTTGGCAGAGTTGACCCATCGTTGCCCGCTCAGCTGCCCTTATTGCAGCAATCCGATCGAGCTGGAGCGCAAAGAAACCGAGCTGGACACCGACGCGTGGAAAGACGTGTTCCAACAGGCCTACGACATGGGCGTGTTACAGCTGCATTTGTCCGGCGGCGAACCCGCATCACGCCGCGATCTGGAAGAGTTGACCGAGGCCGCCGCAGCCACCGGGCTCTATACCAATCTGATCACGTCGGGCATAGGTTTGACGCCAAAGCGATTGGATCGCCTTGAGGCGGCTGGACTGGATCACATCCAGCTGTCGCTGCAAGGCACCAACGCGGCTTTGGCCGATCGGATTGGTGGGTATCGCGGAGGTTTTGATCGCAAGATGATCTTCGCCAAAGAGGTCAGCGCGCGGGGCATTCCGCTGACATTGAATGCCGTTATGCACCGTCAAAACCTGGACGATCTGGATCGTACAATTGAAATGGCCGTGGAACTTGGAGCGCGCCGACTAGAAGTGGCTTGCGTTCAGTTTCACGGTTGGGCTTTGGAAAATCGATCCGCCTTGCTGCCAACCCGCGAGCAAACCCAAATGGTAAAGAATACCGTTGCCGATGCCGCCCAGCGTCTTAAGGGTGTTCTTGCCTTCGATTTTGTACCGCCTGACTATTATTCGGACTATCCCAAAGCCTGTATGGGCGGCTGGGGTTCAACAGGCCTGAACGTTACGCCCAATGGCACCGTCTTGCCTTGCCACGCGGCCCAGACAATCAAACATATCCACTTTGATACTGTCCGAGACAAAAGCCTTAAGGAAATCTGGTACCATGGCGAGTCTTTTAACATATACCGCGGAACCGATTGGCTACCCGAGCCCTGTCAGAGTTGCGACCGCAAAGAAGTGGATTTTGGTGGCTGCCGGTGTCAAGCGCTCGCGCTGTCCGGTGATGCCGCCGCGACTGATCCGGTTTGCCAGAAATCACCAATGCATGCTCAAATCGCGACGGTACTGGATCAACTTCCCAACTCTATGAACACCACGTTAGTTTATCGCAAAATCTAAGCCCAACTCTGCTAGCATCAAAGCTATTAACAAGATGCTGAACAGCTTTGGTTGTCCGATACCGATCAAGATGGTGAAGCAGCAATATCTCAACAGCATCATTGAACAAGACCATCGATTCATCAAACGTCGGATCAGGTCCCTGTTGGGTTTCAAGTCTTTCGATTCAGCTGCATCTGCCCTGGCTGGCATCGAGCTGGTCAACATGATCCGCAAAGGTCGATTCAGACCAGGACTCTCCCGGTTTGCGTGCGGTCGTCTATCCGTGGTGACACCGTGCAACACTCTCCCGCCCGCAGTGCCTATGCGGATCGGTTTGTCGGGGAACGCGACGGTAGGCCGCCGAGGTTTTGATCTCGCCGGTATTGCCGACATAGAGAAACGCAGCATTGCAGAGAAGAAGTGTGAGCACGTTCCGAAAAAAAGTGATAGGGGCGGAAAGTCAGAAACCGCGCTTCAACGCAAGTTTCCAGGCTCATCCTCAACATATCTGCGCAATGCGTCGATATCCAGTTGAAGGTTGGTCCCTGATTTCTTTCAAAAGTGCGCAGTATCCGAAGGATGTGATCCTGTTCGCAGTATTCTTCTACGTTCGATACGGCGTTTCCTACCGCGATCTGGAAGAGATCATGTCAGAGCGTGGTGTGTCCGTCGATCACACCACCCTGATCCCTAGTAACATCCCAAGCGTGCTTCGGGTTTGGTTGAGCCCTGTCAGTGCCGCGGACAGACCCACACGAAACGCCATGAGAAAAGGCAAAAGCAGTACCAGTTCGCGCAGCCAGAGACGAAGCGCCAAAGCACGCCGGGAAGGGAAAGCCCTGCAACAAGCCCCAAGACAAGGACAATGCGTCCGTAGCGCGCAATGAACCCAAGCGCTTAAAGCATCCGGGCTTAGCCGCCCGGGCCTTGGCGGATATTCTCAGGCAGCCATGTGGCCAGTTCCGGCCAGAGCACGAGGATAACCACCATTAGCAACATGAGGCCAACCATCGGGATCGCGGTTTTGGCGATGTAACCGATATCGTGGCGGGTCATCCCCTGCAAAACAAATAGGTTGAACCCAATGGGTGGTGTGACCTGCGCGGTTTCAATGACGACCACAAGGAAGATCCCGAACCAGATTACATCAATACCCGCCGCGCGGATCATTGGCTCGACAATCGCCATCGTCAGGACCACGGAAGAAAGGCCGTCCATGAACATGCCGAGCACTAGGTAGAAAAGTGTCAACACCGCAATCAGTGCCACGGGCGAGAGGTTGTAGCTTTCGATGAGCTGAGCCAGCGCGCGTGGCAGACCGGTAAAGCCCATCGAAAGCGAAAGGAATGCAGCACCCATTAGAATGAAGGCGATCATGGCTGAGGTTTTCGTGGCGCCCATCAAGCTGTCTCTGAAAGTCCCCCATCGGAGCGAGCCTTGCATGTACGAAAGCAAAAGGGCTCCAACGACACCGACTGCAGCGGCTTCGGTGGCAGTGGCATAGCCAAGATACATCGAACCAATGACCACAAAAACCAGCCCAAACAGCGGCAGCAGAAAGCGGCTTTCCACAAGGCGTTGGCCGAGCGGCATCCGGGGTTCCGGCTCTGGGCGTTGTCCTTTGTAGATAAAGTGCCACACGACGATGTAGAGCATGAACAGCCCTGCCAAAACGAGGCCCGGAAGGACACCTGCCATGAACAGCTTGGTGATGCTTTCATTGATCGTAACGCCGTAGACAATCAACGTAAGAGACGGCGGGATCATCAGCCCCAACGTCGCAGCGCCTGCCAATGTGCCGATGATCATATACTCGGGATAGCCACGCTTGCGCAGCTCCGGGATCGACATTTTGCCAACCATGTTGAGTGTCGCAGCCGACGAACCTGAAACAGCCGCAAAGATCGTGCAACCAGCGATGTTGGTATGTAGCAAGCCACCCGGCAAGAAACGCATCCATGGCGCAAGGCCGCGGAACATATCTTGAGATAATCGCGTTCGATAAAGTATTTCGCCCATCCAGATGAACAGCGGCAAGGCGGTGAGCGTCCAGCTGGACGCGCCTGTCCAGATCGTTGTGATCATCGCATCGCCCGCGGGGCGCGAGGTGAACAACTCCATCCCGACCCAGGCCACGCCCATAAGCGCCAGCCCGATCCAGACCGAGCCGCCCAGAAGCGCGAAAAGAACAAAGAGGAAGATTGCTGTGGCGTATAGTTCGCTCATTCCAGCACCTCCCCGTGAATTTGAGTTTTACGATACGCCAGAAGCCGCGTGAGATAGTCCCAGATTGCAACCGCCAAAAGCACCGTGCCGATCGACATCGGCAGTTGTGGCAACCAGACGGGCGTGTAGACCCATTCCGACCCTGTCTTTGCCCACATCTCTCCCCATTTGGCGGGGGAATTGGCGAACATCGAGAAGAATGTCAGCAACCATTCCGGAACGAAATCCTGTCCTTGCGTTCGATCATTGAGCATCTCGGACATGATGTTGGTTTTGATCGCGTAGCGGGCAAAATAGGTGGCTGTTATGGCGGCAATGAACATGGCCACCGCATCCAACCAGAACTTGTTGCGTTGATTGAGATTGAGCAACACCGTGACGCGGATATGCCCGCCTTGAGTGAGCGTGTAGGCAAGTGCAAAAAATGATGTCGCGGCCATCGCATAGCCTGCGTATTCGGTTGAACCGGGGAATGTGAGATTTGACCAGCGGGCGATCATCTGACCGATGATCAGCAGCAAGATCAACACCATAAAACACGCGGCAAGCACACCGGCGGCCTTGTAGACCTTATCGAGAAGCTTCCAGATGGGTGACAGAAGCTCTGCCGCTTTCGGACCTTGCCAGAGGCAATAAACTGCCAGCATCGCTGGAAAAACAAAGAGCCAGACCCATAAGGGTAACCCTAGAAACGGTTGCCAATCTCGCATTGCACCTCACCCAAAAAGTGTGGCTGCGGCCCCGTTCTGCCCGGGGCCGTACCTCGTTTGTTTAGTTGGCGTTGTAGGCATCAAGGATAGCCTGGCCATCCTCGCCAACTTCAGACAGCCAGTCTGCTGTCATCTTCGCACCAATGGTTTCAAGTTCGGCAAGGAAATCTGGGCCCGCATCTTCGACTTTCATGCCGTTGGTTTCGAGCTGCTCAAAGTACCAGTTGGCCAGCTCAGAAGACTTGGCTGCACAAGCTGCGCCCGTCTCGTCAGCCGCCTTTTGAATGTTGGCCTGCATGTCAGCGCTGAGCCCTTCCCACACACCTTTGTTGACCATCACATAGTTGCGCGGAAGCCATGCGTTCACTTTGTAATAATGGGTCAGGTTTTCCCAGACCTTCCGGTCATAGCCTGTTGAACCAGACGAGATGAACGCCTCTGCGACACCTGTGGCCAACGCTTGGCTAAGCTCAGCAGCTTCGACCTGAACTGGGATCATTCCAAGCTCTTCGGCAAATGTTGCCGTCGCCGTGTTGTACGAGCGGAACTTCACACCCTGAGTGTCTTTTGACGAGTTGACTTCCTTTTTGAAATAGAAGCCTTGCCCGGGCCATGGGCAGGTATAGAGCGCCACGAGGTTCAGATCGGACAGCTGCGCGTTCACCTTGTCTTTGGCAGCTGCCCAGAGCTTGTCATTGTCTTCATAGGTTGTGGCAATGAATGGCAGGTTGTCCCAGCCCAAAAGTGGGGCTTCGTTGGCGTGCGCCGACATGAAGCGTTCGCCAATTGGGGCTTGGCCTGTTTGCACAGCACGTTTGATTTCGCCGCCCTTGAAAAGCGAACCGCCGGGGTGAACCGTGATGTCAATTTCGCCGTCTGTGTACTCGCGCACTTTGTCAGCGAATACGACACCCATTTCAGAATGGAAATTCGTTGCCGCGTACGCCATGGGCATGTCCCATTTCTCGGCAAATGCAGCAGATCCTGCGATCGCCAAAGCCACGGTCATGGCGGTGGTGCTCAATGTCGTGTGTCGTAGTTTCATTGTTCTCTCCCTGAGTTATCGTTTGTTGGTTTTGGTTATTTACCCGCTGCAAAGCGCATTGGCGCAAAGGGGCGAATATCGTGGTTGGAATGGTTGCCTGAAATCATATCAGCGACGAGGCGACCTGTTTTGGGCCCACCAGTCAGGCCGATGTGGTGATGGCCAAAGGCGGCGAAAACGCCGGTGTCACGAAGCTCGCCGATCAGCGGCAGACTGTCGGACGGTGCGGGGCGAAAGCCGAGCCACTCTTCGTCACTCGCGTATGTAAGATTGGGAAACATCTCTAGCGCTTTGCGAAGCAAAAGCTTCAGCGGCGCTTTCGAGGGTTTTTCGCTTAGCCCCCCAAACTCAACCACCCCTGCACAGCGCAGACCCTGATCCATCGCTGTGGCGACAAATTTCCCAGCAGTCAGCATCATTGGGTTGTTGGGTTTGAGATTTGGCTCCTTGAAAACAATATGATAGCCGCGCTCTGCTTCGAGCGGAACATTCAAACCCAATTTTTGCATAAGCGGTTTAGACCAAACCCCCGACGAAACAACGGCTTTGTCGCAGCGGAAGCGACCAATGTTGGTGTCTACCGCGCTGACCTGACCGCCGCTCAGTTCAAAGTCTCTAACTTCAGCTTGAGCGAATTTGCCGCCCATCTCTTCAAATAGATTAACAAGGTCACCTACGTAAGAGCTGGGATTGAGGATGAAGCCATGGTTTCTAAGCACAGCCAAAAACTGTGTTGCGGGCCCTAAGATCGGTTCGGCTTCCTGAACCGCCTTTCCTTCAATGAACGTAGGCTCAAATCCCGCTTCGTTGCGCAATTGCCAAGCGAATGCATCTGCTTCAAAGGCGCTTCGGTTAGGGTATGCAAAACTATAGTCGCTTTCCTGTATCCATTTCGCGGCCTTGGTGCCCGTCGTCAAAGCCTGATGCTGCTCAAGGCTGTCACCAACGATTGTGGCCAGGCCTTGACTGATCCGGCGTGTGTCGCCTTCATTTGCGTGCGACATATATTTGATCAGCCACGGTACGAGTTTGGGCACATAGCCCCAGCGCAGGAATAGCGGGAAGTTCGGGTCTGCCAAATACGCCGGGCTTTTTTTGAGAAGACCCGGACCAGTTACAGGCACGACAGAGCAGCTCGCCAGAACTCCACCGTTTCCGTAAGATGCACCCATCCCAGGCGCACCCTTATCAACAAGAGTGACATCATACCCCGCACGGCGCAGCCAAATGGCTGAAGACGCACCGACAATCCCGGCGCCGATGACAACAATGTGCTCTGAATGCATTAAGCGACTTTCTCCCAAGGTCGAGAGCCAGTTTGGCAGTCACATGACATCATTTCCAATACTAATATCTAGCATTCATATCAGAATAAATGATATGGAATCATATGCGACTTCGGTTCCGACAGCTTCAAGCATTCCATGCCATCATTGAGACCGGTACTGTCACAGGTGCTGCCGATTCCTTGGGAATCTCTCAGCCAGGAATATCAAACTTGCTGGCCCAACTAGAGCGTCAAACAGGGCTTACGCTTTTTGAGCGCCTGCACGGTCGGCTTGTCCCGACACCAGAGGCAGAGTTGATGCACCGAGAAATCGACACGGTGGTGCGCGGGCTTGATCATGTCACTCAGACCGTAGTTGATTTGCAGAACAAACAAGCCGGACAACTTCAGATCGCGTCGCAGCACTCTATGTCATTCGGTTTTGTACCGAAGCTCATCGCCGAGTTTGCAAAAACCAGACCTGACATGAATATTTCGTTCCAATCGCAGTATAGTTCAAAAATTCAGGAGTGGGTCTTATCTGGCCTCTTCGAGATTGGCATATGCGAGATGCCGATGCTCTACGACACACTGCAATACTACCCATTGCACGTGGAAACGCACATTGCGTTGCACAAAGATAACCCGCTTCAGAGACACGAAGTGCTTACACCAGATCTTCTGAAAGACGAGCCGTTGCTTGTGATGGGGCCTGATCATATTACACAGCGGCGGCTTCGAGAGGCGTTTGAGAATTCCAACGTCCCGATGAAATCAAGGGTTAATTCGCATTTGTTTAAGAACCTTCTGGCCTTCGTAAAGGAAGGTATGGGGGTTGCGCTGCTTGACCGTTTTGGATTGGAGTTTGACTATGACGACCGTTTTGTCGCCCGTCGCTTTGAACCACCCATAATGCTGGATATGGCCGTGATCACTTCTGCTACGCGACCGCTTTCGCAGCTTGGTAAAGAATTCCTGGCGCTGCTATTGGCCGAGCTGCAGCCATACAACGTCGACGGCAAACCCATCGAGCGCGCGAAATAGGAGAACATATGGAACCCGCCCCCGTTGGAATACTGATGCTAGAGACCAGTTTTCCGCGCCCGCCTGGCGACATTGGCAATGAAAACACTTGGGACTTTCCGGTCCATATGCGCGCGGTTGGTGGGGCCAGTGCGCATAAGGTTGTACACGAAGACCCGCGCGCACTTTTGGACGCATTTATTCAAGTCGGACGCGAGTTGGTTGCCGACGGTTGCATGGGGCTGACAACTTCCTGCGGTTTTCTATCCCTTATGCAAGATGATCTGAAAGACGCCCTTGGCGTTCCTTTTGCCAGTTCACCCTTGATGCAGATCCCGATGATCGAGGCGATGCTGCCCACCAATCAAGAAGTCGGCGTTTTGACAATCTCAAAAGAAAGCTTAAGGACCGAGCATTTGCAAGCCGCAGGTGCCCGAGGAGACGTGCCGATCGAAGGATTGCCGCGTGACGGGGCCTTTGCGACTACGGTATTTGACGATCTAAAAGACATGGATTTTGCTTCCTGCCAGACCGAAATGAGCGCAATAGCGAAGAGACTCGTTTCAAAGCACAAGTCTGTGGGTGCGATCATGCTCGAATGCACCAACATGGCACCCTATGCAGCTGACATCACAAAGATCACGGGGCGTCCCGTTTATTCGATTGTTAGCTTTCTGAGCTGGTTTCAGGCGGGATTGGCTCCCTTGCGTTACTAGGCCATGTTGACAAATGGCGGAACCAAAGGCGGATAGATGTGATATGGATGTGTCGCAAACTCTGGGGTCTATTTGACGAGCATGCGTGATCTGAGGCTCGTACTCGCAGAATAGTTTTCGAATAGGTTACTTGAGCATGGCGGTTCCGTTGCAAAGTTTGCGGTTGTTCGGAAACCCGCTTTTGCGCCGATGGGTTAGGCCGCCAGTTCTGCAAACTGTAGAAATGGACAGAGTCCGGGCGTGATTTGAGCTTTGCCGATCATGTGCGCCACTTCGATTCCGTCGAGGGTTGCCGCCGCTGAAGCAAATGCCTTGAACCCTAGCATCGGCCGAGTGCGCCTCTTTATGAACCGATGATCCTGCTCGACGATGTTGTTTAGGTATCTCCTTCTGACCATCTCAGTCGGGATTGGGCAACCAAAGCCTTTCAGCATCTTGTTTATGGCCTTGATGCCAGCCGTGTTAGCTCCGCTTTTGTCGATGACAATCTTCCGTGGCAAACCATTGACCTACAGCATCCGAGCGAAGAAGTTCGTCGCGGCAGGCTTGTTTCGACGTGGTGATAACATGAAATCAAGCGTCTTGCCGTATTTATCGACCGCCCGATAGAGATAGACCCACGTACCCTTCACCTTGATGTCAGTCGCATCCATTCTCCAGGAGCGATCACATGGCCCTTTCCTGCGGCACGCGACATAAGCAATTGCGCCTGAGTATCGTGTCACCCAACGGTTCAGTGTGGTATGATCAACCGGTACACCGCGTTCTGCCATGATCTCTTCCAGATCACGGTACGACACGCCGTATCGAACGTAGAAAAACACCGCAAATAGGATTACATCCTTCGGATATTGTGCGCCTTTGAAGGAGATCATGAGCTGGCTTTCAACTGGTGAATACGGTTGGCCGGCCACCGCCTAACCTGCCCAGCTCCAATGGTCAAAAGTTTGCAACAGAACCGTTGGCAATGCCATAACGCCTATTGAATCAAAATATTAGGGCTTTTAGGCAGGACACTTTGAGAAGTGTTCAGGCTGATAACTTCTTTCAAAATAGCCAGCGAAGGGTAAGAAAAACTACTCGGCTGCTTACCAAGGTCTGGTTCATCCAGAGCATATGGCTCTCCATCAATTTCGTAAAGTTTCGTATCTGACGCTATACGGTCATCGTGAAGAAGTTCAAAAACTGGAATCTGACCGCCTTTGGGTCCGGTGAGCGTTGGGACCGGTTCATCCAAGTAGTCGGCTTTTACAATCTCACCCAAATACTGGATGATCTCCTTTGGCGATCGCAATGCGAACGAGCTGCCGCTGCCAAAAATTAGGAGGTCCTGGTTGCGTGTTGGCGGCGCCTCGCTTTTGCCAGCATCATTCACCGCATTTGAAGCCGCTGCCTTTCGCACCTCTTGAGCTGAGATTGGCAAATCCGCAGATTGCTCAAGTGCCAACAACGTGACTGAATTCCCAGAATTGGAGCGCAACAATGCGGGCTGCATAATAGTAATGGGCTCAACCAATGCGCGAAAGCGCGCGTGCTGACAGGTGTTCGTCGGGTCGCTGCGGATCACAATACTACCTCCTCCGGATGTTAATGAGCCTGCGCAATTTCCGTTTGCGATGACCACAGGCAATTGCTGGCACATCGCCTTTAGTGCACCCGAAAATGTCACCGTGTTTCGTGAACATTCATTTGTGGCCTGTTGTTGAAGGCTTGAAACAGTGTTTCTGGGAACGGCAATCCACTTGACGGTTAATGTTGTAAGTAGATCAAGCCTATCCCGGGCCTGTCCCTCTGCGAGTAAGAAGAATAATTTTCGGCTGAGCGGTGTCAGGATGGCCTGCGTGAACTGTTCCGTTTCAAGGGAAGAAACGTTTGCGTTACGAGACTGATCGGGTCCCGCGTCAATTCCTATCCCCACATCCGTCGAGTTCAAATCGTCAATGCTTGCATCGAGATCAGTCGACAAACCGAGACTATTGTCTATACTTCCCGAATAATCGCCTACCGCTGAGAAATAGGTTGGCCGCCCTTTGGCGGAACGTACGATGTTTGTCAACAAGATGCTATTGTAGGAGTCTTCAAGACCCTTGTTGTAGTAGACACCGCTATTTGAAACTATGTTACCGCCGCAGGCAGCCAGTAATGGTCCCAACGTACAAACCAGCATGCGTGCTTTCTTACTCATCGTATTGTAAGCCATCTGCAGAACGCGCCCGGCAATCTCCGTGAGGATTTCACGAAACGCTCCGGTCAAGCAGAATCCAATCTGATCTGCATCTGTTGTGCTCGTCATAAGCTCCTCAATGACTATTCTTATGGTTGCATTTCGATTGTCTTTTTCGCTCAAAGCTACAAACTATACCTACACAAACCAAGAGCTATTCGCTCTGCCATTGGAGATAGATCAAACGCTCCCACGCATCCCAACCCGTTTGTATCTCAACAATGCTATTGTTTGCTGCACTCCTCTGTTTGGTCGCTCATGCAGTAGACGAAAGTAATGCTTTTGGAATTACAGTTGTAGTGATCGCTGTGTACTCCATCCGGCACATCCGTGTGACAACTGCCCGGACTCTTGACGATAGCCGCAACTCCATGGCCATCGTCGTTCTCAAGCGTCCAATGCATATTGAGGTGTGGGGAGGTATTGACGTTGTACTTGAATTGGACCGTGCCACTCTCCCCGCTTGGGATCGTTACCGGTATCGGGGTCTGAACGTTTACCCCCGACTTGTTTTTATAGACACCGTCGATGAATTCATATTCCGTATTGTTTGTTACCTTGACCGTATACAGGTCATCTGCCAGTGCAGCATTACAGGTAAAGATGGCAGCTGTTACAAGTTTCAGAACTGTTGACATCGTTCTCTCCGAGGTTCGGGATTGTTCGGATAGGGTGCACGGACCAATCTGTATTTATGCGGTTTTGCGCCCTTGCGGGAAGCGTCTCGGTCGAGCACGACACAACCGATGTGCGGGAAATTAGGCTGACTTTCGAACGCTGAACTAGAAGGGAGCAGATCTTACCGCTCCCACTGATTTGACTCTCACAAAACAACCTTTGTCCGACGAACTATAGACCTTATCAGGGTACTTCGCGGGTGAGGTTGGGATTGGGGCATTCGCCCTTCAAATGCGCTTCTGTCTGGCCCGCTTGGATGTCGGATGATGACATGTGCAGCTCTTGGTTATTGCAGCTCTCGATTTCGACGTGGAACTCGTAGTCGCATTGCGGATTATAGTAGATATAGAAGCCGTCATCGGTGCCGACATTGGCGTCATGCTCCTGGTTGTCTTGCTCACAACCATTTTTGGATTGCTGATTGACCTTGACCTTGCTGACGATACCGCTCGAGGTGTTCTTAAAGCCACCCTTTACCTGCGGAACGCCAGTGGGAACCGGGAAACTGATATTGTCTGATGCACTTGCACTGGTCGCGAAAGCAAGAAGAAGCGACGCAGCAAGCGTCAGTGGTACGTTTCTATTCATATGATACAACCTTTCGATTTAAGATGGTGACTAAACACGGCAATCAGTACTGTCTTGTTCTAACAACGGGCTAAACCATTTCGTTGAAACTGCACACAGCACTGACCTCATGGTTAACTGAGTTGAAAGACGGAAGACTCATTGTTCAATACGGCCCGACAATGCTTCTTCCCGAAGTTTGACCTTCAAAGATGCACTGGCACACGCCTCGAAATTGCTGATTGGCATTTGTTGAACACTTTGCCACAGTATCGACCCTCCGGAACAACCTGGGCCCTGCCGTTGGAAACAGCACCTCAGGTATCCCTCACAGTATCGAACAGGATACGAAACTTCGTGGTCACAGAGTCTCAAACTTGCTGTGTCTTGCAATTTTTCTGACGATCCACTAAACGTCAGCGACATCAAGCAGTCCGCAGAGCAGCGTCCACATTTGCAATGTCACATAGCTTAAATTTAGACCGAGAGCGTACTTTCGCTCCCGGCCTCGTCTTGTTACGCAGTACTAGACGATCGCTAAGGCGCTGAAATCATCAATGGTAACCCCGTTGAGCCAGCCATCCCCAATGGTTACAGAGAAATCACCAGCTTCGGCGATCAAGTCGTCGCCGTCTTGCCGCAGGCCGCCATTGGCAAGTTGGGACAAGATAATCTGCTGGACAACAAACTCGTCCACGCCTGCCTCAAAGCTTGTGACCGTGGTGTTGTCGGCAAGGGACCCCCTAAAGACAACAGTATCTGCATCGCCGTCGCCGACGCCTAAGTCAACGAGGATGATGCTTGAGCCATCAACATCCACACCCGTGTTTTCTCCGAATTCGAAGTAGTCGGCCCCAGACTGTCCGCTCAAACCCAAAATCCCGTCTCGTGCGGTGTTGTCTCCAAAAACAAATACGTCTTCACCGCTCGAACCGTTTCTATTGTCTCCTGAACCGACCGCAAAATTGTCACCGAAATCATGACGTATTTGCCGTACCAAGGTGAAAGTCTGCTCAGTTTCCAGACCTTCCTCATCAATGGCGGCAATTGTGAACTCGGAATCTCCAATTCGGGCAAAAATTAGAGAGGAGGTATCCGGTTGGTCATGCGTTAACACGCCGTTTTCAAACGTATCGTTGGGCTGCAAGAAACCACTCAACGCAAATGTAAGCGCGTCACCATCCGGGTCATCGAAATAGTCGCGCATGTCCACATTCAGTTCAGGATCATCCGGAGTGCTAAGATTGCCTTCGACAACAAAGAAGTCCGGCAGCACCTGACTGATCACAGGGGCCTGGTTTCCAACATCCAGATTCACGGTCACCGTGTTTGTCACAGAGGCACCCTGGCTATCGGTCGCGCGAACCTCAAAAGTGAAAGTAGTTAACTGCTCCTGACCCGGAACAAGAAAGACGTCTGCAGGATCGAAGATCAGATCGGTTCCTGAAATCGTCAGCGGCACAAGAAAGGAGGCACCTGTGTCAGGATCAACGGCCACGCCAGATGCCGAATAAGTCAGAGTTGAACCGTCATCCTCAGAGTCGATATCATTGCCCAGTGCGGACAAGTCAATTGTCACTGATCCGCTGCTCTGCTCCCAGTCCAGCTCGAAATTTTCAAGCGTTGGTGCATCATTTTCACCGGTTACGAAAAGGTCCAGTGTCTTGTTAGTCGATGCGCCATGTTGGTCGGTTGCAACTACTGTGACCTTTATGGGCGCGACATCCCCTTCAGACAGTTGTTCAAAAGCACCGGACGGATCAAAGACCAGCTCGGTACCTTCGATCGAAGCAACCCCATCAGTGGGCTGAACCAACACCGAATAGCTGAGTGTTGAACCATCATCGTCTGAATCCGGATCGTCAAAGATCGTTGCCAGATCAAAGCGGGTTTCGGTACTTTCTGCGGACGTGATCGGCGGCAAGAACTGCTGAACAGTGGGCCTGTCATTTACGCCCACGATATTAACAGTCATCGTGGCCGTATCGGTATCGCCATCGGCGTCCGTTACAGTATAGGTGATGACATCTTGCAGCACTTCACCTTCTGTCAAGGCCAGAACGCTTGAATTCGTCCCTCCTTTACCACCGATTGTATAGGTGAAGTTGCCGTCTGAGGGTAAGTTGAATTCAGTTGAAAAATTGGGGCTGGAGACGTCAACAGGAGAGGTGCGGAAGTCTACTTCCGGAGCAAAATCATTGTCCAGGATATTTCCTGAAATCGTTCCGCCTGCTGCGCTGATGGTGTAGACGTCATCGACCGCTACAACACCGTCATCCACCCCGGTGACCGTCACGCTTACCGTTGCAGTATCGATGTCGCCGTCCGCATCGGTGATCTGGTACGTGAACGTATCGACCAGTGTTTCCCCTTCCGCTAGCGCCAGAACTGCCGGATCGTCGCTGTCCAGCGTGAAGGTATAGCTGCCATCGGCCGCCAGATCGACCGTGCCGAAGGCCGGGAACTCGACCACCGCCAAGGCTGCCACACCGTCCGGCGCGCTGTCATTGGCCAGCACGTTTCCGGACACGGTCGCGGCATCTGCCTGAATGTCAGCACTATCATCATTGGCTTCGACCGGGTTGTCGTTGGGGTCGATCAGGACGCCGTCGACAAAAACTTCGACACTTTCAATGCGAGCAACCGTCAGGCCCAGGGATTCAAACGTGAACAACCCGTTCTGAATAAAGGGGCAGTGATAGCTCGCATCGGCGATGAACTCCAAATACTCGGCCAATTCGGCCCGGAATTCCTGACTTTGCCAAATTTCATCGGTTAACTCGAACCGCAGTGTGTCATGGCCACGCCCACCGTCGTAGATATCAATGCTGCCGACATTTTCCGCTGCATCATATATCAATACGTCGTCGCCACGCCCGGCAAGGACCAGATCATTGCCTGCTCCTCCATCGACAATATCGTCCCCGGACCCGGCTAGGATCAGATCGTCCCCTTCACCGCCATCCACTGTATCATCCCCAGACCCGGCCAGAACAATGTCATCCCCTGCGCCGGCATCTATTTGATCATCTCCGCGCCGCGCTATGATCAGATCATCGCCACCACCAGTGGTAATCACATCATCGCCGCGCGTTCCAAATTCAAACTCATCTTCACTACCGAACATTCCTTGAACTCCCTTTCGAAAAAAATTTGCACACCTATGAACTCATAAATTGATCTGAACCTGATGGCTCGGTGCTGGCAGATTCATCGCGGTTGTAGCTGTTAAATAGCATTGGCCCGAGGATGGAATATTCACCGAAGTGGAGGCCGCAATTGAACAATACTTTCAGGTGCAGACATCGATAAAGGGTCGGAAACGTGTCATGACCTGACCCGAAATGAACCTGCCAACATGTCAAAGCTTATGGTTGAATGCAGCAGACTTCGTGGTCACAGAGTCTCAATCTTACGCTAAATGAAATCGCGCTATTTTGCCCAGCAATATTGGTAAAAGTGCAAATAAAACAGCATCATAGGCCCGAAATAGCTCATTCTGCAACCAGGTTTTTATCACCCAAGATTCACAGCGATAGCTGGCGCCGCAGGCTGATTGCGATGATCGGTACACATACACATGGGACCAGCAGAAGGGTTGCCGCGATCAGCATAAATGCAAATGATAGGCTTATGGTATCAGAGGTCATGCCAATCGTGACCGGCCCGATCAGGTAGGCGATATTGGCAATGGCGCTGGCCCGTGTCACTGCAAGTACGCGGTTGGTCGCCGCTACCGACTGTCCGAGGATCGTCAGACTAATTGGTGCAACCAGTGCAAGCGAAAGGGACATCACCGCAAACCCGATGTAAGCCTGCCATTGAGCCGAGGCGTGGGCAGCCATGGTCAGGCTTAGTGCAGCAACAATCGCTGATGCGGAAAGCAAAAAAACGGGTGTTATTCTTTGCGACAGCCAATTGCCCGCCAACAACACCAGACCTGTCGTCAGCGCGGCAATCGCAGGGGCATAGGCCCCTTCGCCCCTGTCCCCTCCCAATTCTCGTTCGATAAACAACGCGGACCACTCGTTGATGGGCTGCTCAGCCAGGTAGTTGATGAACATAATTGCGCACACGACAAAGAAAACCATCCCCAAGCGGGTTTTGTCGACAGATTGTCTTGAATCGATCGTTTCGGGTGCAGCTCGCATAACGGGCGCGAGCAGCAGCATCGCAATGCATATCAAGCTCAGGATCGCGAAGGTTGAAAACCCTGCTTCGCGCAGTAAGCCGGAAGAAACACCCGAAGCTGCGGCCGCAAAGGAATAGAATGACCAGGTCATCGCCATCAATGGTTGGCCTCGTCCTGCTTCGACCTCAGACACCCGCGCATTCGATAAAACATCGCTGGCGCCTATCGCAAAGGACACAAAGAAAAACGCCGCTGCCAAAAACCAAATTGAGGTTAAATGGCCCGGTACCAGCAGAAGAATTGCGGCAAGTATTGTGGTGCTGCGCATCGACTCTGCGCCAAGCTTGCGATCAATGTACGGGGCCATCATCATTCCAACGACAGCCCCAAGGCTGGAGATCAGGAATGCGATGCCAAGTTCGGTATCAGTGGGTTTCGTCAGTTCGACAAAACCCGGCACCAACGCAGCGATCCCCCCCCACAGGAAACCCTGTGCAACGAAAGCGATCACCGGGGCGCGTGTTGCACGAAGTTGCGTTACTAAGGACATGCTTGGTTAATCATAGAATTTGGTCTTTTTGAAAAAGCAATGGTTCAAAAGTACTAGCATAGCAATGATTTACCCGCTCAATAACACCTCTATATGGTTGATGTGTCAATAAGTTCATCAACCGCTGGGGCATCTCGCGCAGTGGGCTACAACGTCGGTCTCATACAACTTGACGCAACGGTTTCCGGGAAAACTACCGCAAAAGACGAGTTTTTCTGGACAAAACAATCATAGGAGATAACCTGAGGCTCGGGGTTGGATTACAAAGCTTTGAACCAGACAATCCGCTGTGTACAGTTGTGCCCGAGATGAGCTTTGGTTCGGATTTAAAGTACCTCGTCCCTAAATATGTTCGGTTCTTTTTTTAGCGATTTTTTCGATGAATTCGTCCGATTGTCAGCGTCAAATTATGACAACGCAAGTTAGTCACATTTCTTAGTCAGAAGGGTCCGATTTAGATAGATGCATTTGTTCACGGTGCCCCAACATGGTCCTCTCGATCCAATTCCTTCTTTCAGTGTGCGCGAAAGCGCCTCGAAAGAGGAACAAATGCAATTTCTGCTGGATATGAATCGCGGCCATTTTGATGTTGATCTGAGCCGACGGCTTGATGACTTGAGTGTTAACCAGGAGTTGTGGGCCACAGACTCATTTGTAGTGGTCCGCGCGGAAACGACCGGGGTTGTCAGTTGCCGTGATCCCGGTCATCACATTAACAATGAAATCATTTGTATTGAGGCGCTGCTATCCGGGTTTGAGCGCAAGCCAGTAACAAATGAGGTGATCCGCGATCAAGTAACCTTATATTCGTTAAATCAGCCTGACCTTGTTGAGGTGGCGGATTTGAATGTTGCTACAATCTACTTTCCCTTCGATCTCATCGGATATGATCCAACCAAACACGAAGCAAACTATGATCTGGCACTGGACAGCTCAATCGGGAAAGTGATTGGCGCGGCCCTTGAGGACGTCACCGCGCGTATGCCCTACACCCCGTCGCAAGAGGTACCGGACATGATCGCCCAGGTCACCGATCTGATACGCGATCTTGTTCTGGGCAACCGGGCCCACATTAATCGCGCCAACTTAAACAGGGCACGCCGACTGGCGATGGATGCGTTTATCGAGGACAACCTGAATGATCCGATGCTGCACGCGTCCTGGCAATTGCAGCAAGAGTTCAATGTTTCACGCGCAACCCTGTACCGAATGTTTGAAGCCGATGGCGGGGTCGAAGCCTATGTCATGCGTCGCCGCCTGCACCGCACATTGATCGCCCTGAAAAACGCCGCCCCAAAGCGGGGCACCATCCGAAACGTGGCCGAGCAATACGGCTTTTTCGATGCCTCCAATTTCAACCGCTCGTTCCGGTCCGAGTTTGGCTTCAAACCGTCAGAGATTGTTGGGATGCGTAACGTTCAAGTTGGTGCTTGACTCCAAACACAACTAACCAAAAAGGGTTTTCGCTTTTCTCGTGAGATCATTGCTTATGCGGTTTGAGTTTGGTTCTGTTGCAAACTTTTGACCATTGGAGCTGGGCAGGTTAGGCGGTGGCCGGCCAACCGTATTCACCAGTTGAAAGCCAGCTCATGATCTCCTTCAAAGGCGTACAATATCCAAAGGATGCAATCCTATTTGCGGTGTTTTTCTACGTTCGATACGGCGTGTCGTACCGTGATCTGGAAGAAATCATGGCCGAGCGTGGCGTTTCGGTTGACCACACCACGCTGAACCGTTGGGTGACACGATACTCCGATGCCATTGTTGATTTAGCTCGCAGACGGAAGGGATCGTGTGACCGATCCTGGCGAATGGATGAAACTTATATCAAGGTGAAAGGCTCGTGGGTTTATCTCTATCGAGCGGTCGACAAATACGGCAAAACGCTCGATTTCATGCTTTCCCCACACCGAAACAAACCTGCTGCGACAAAGTTCTTTGCCAGGATGCTAGAGGTCAACGGCCTTCCCAGAAAGATCGTCATCGACAAAAGCGGGGCCAACACAGCTGGTATCAAAGCCATAAACAAGATGCTGAAGGGCTTTGGCTGCCCAGTACCAATCGAGATGGTGAGGCGGAAATACCTCAATAACATCATTGAACAAGATCATCGATTCATCAAACGTCGGATCAGGCCCATGTTGGGTTTCAAGTCTTTCTCTTCTGCTGCATCTGCCCTAGCCGGTATCGAACTGGTCAACATGATCCGCAAAGGTCAATTCACGCCCGGACTCTCCCCGTTTCAGCAATTTGCCCAACTGGCAGGGGAATAGACCCGCCTGCGCGATCTCATCAGCCTTCAAAGAAAATTGCGACAGAACCCACTCGAAGTGCTGCAACGCAGCGTTCTTCTCTATCATATTTGATCCTTTTGCATGTTCTTTCCGCTCACTCTGACGCGACAGCCTGTTAACAGACCATGGACACATCTCTTTTCCGTTGCGCGTCCCGGATGAGCGCCGCAACCCGATAGAAACCGTGAGCCATTTTTGTGTAAGGCGTCAGGAGGAAGAAGGTCAGGACCGATCCGAGGTGGATGGTCAGCAGTGCGGGCATCAGAGGCGTTGAACCGAGGGCATAAAGAACCAGCCCGCTGAGCCCCACAAACCCGAGCAACAGGATCAAGCCGATATCCCCTCCCCAGGCCGACGGATCGCCGAGGTCTCGGTCTGACTTTTGCTTGAGCAGCGCCATCGCACCGCACCCCACCGTCAGCAGCAGCCCCCCGGAAATCCCGAACAGTTTCGGCAATGACCAGAATCCGTAAGGCGCGAGCATTCCGAAGCCATAGTGCATGATCGTCGCCACCGAGGTCGACGCAAAGCACAGCAGGAAGCCATACATGATGGCGTGGTGGATGTGGCGTCGGCGCTGACTGAAACGGTCTTCGTCCTCGAAGTTACAACCCTCGCCATGTCCTGCAGCCAGTTCCTGCATCTTGCCCGCGCGTTTGAGCGCAGCCATCAGATCAGACATCTGGATCGGTTTGCCGCCAACCTCGGTCCAGTAACGCCTCAGGCTGAAGGCGATACTGAACAGAGGCAGCAGGAATGCAGGCGCAAAGATCGCGACCATCGCGTTATGCGACAGGACGGCATAAAACCCTTCGCCTCCACTGGAACCGATGGCGCGGGTCGCCCAGAACAACAGGGCAAATCCGATCACAAGCGCCAGGGCGATGGCCCCGCCATGGGTGTGGAACCGCCGCGCCAGCGGCCGCGGCCATGCCAAGCTCTCCCAACTGTCGCGCCGCACTTCGGCCAGCGCCTTGGGCAAGTTCAGATCGAACGCGTGCGGGGCGGTGTATTGACAGGCGTAATAACAGCCTCGGCAGTTGTGGCACAGGTTCGCCAATTGCGTGATGTCCCCATCCGAAAACGCGCGTTCCGCATGAAGCGACGGGAAGACCGAACAATAGCCCTCGCAATAGCGGCAGGCGTTGCAGATCTCGGCCTGGCGACGGGCTTCCTGAATAAGATCAGTTTGCATAAGCGGCGGCCTCTCGTCCTGCGATGCGTCCAAAAACAGTTCCGATGGTCATGCCAAAGCCCGCCAGATAACCTTGACCAAGGATTGACCCGGCCATCGTTTCCCCTGCCGCCCAAAGGTTTTTGATCTTGCCGCTTGGGGTCGAGCACTGGGCCGTCTCGTCAACCTTCAACCCAAGATAGGTAAAGGTCACGCCGGTCCGCAGCGAGTAGCCGTAAAACGGCGGTTCGGTAATTGGGCGCGCCCAGTTGGTCTTGGGTGGCGTCAGGTCAGAGGTCGCGACCCCGTCCAGTTCAGTTGGATAAAAACCACCGGTGTCGCCGCAAGCCGCGTTGAACTTGGCCACCGTTGCGTTCAGCTTGTCCGCAGGCAGGTCCATCATCCCGGCCAATTCGTCCAACCTGTCCGCCTTTAGCGGAGGGAACACGGACGGCATGAACAGGTTCAGCGACTTGGCGTCGATGATGGCATATCCCACCTGATCCGGTTGCGCCGCCACCAAACGGCCCCAGATCGCGTAGCGCTTGGGCCAGACGTCTTCGCCCTCGTCATAAAATCGTTCTGCATCCTTATTCACGACGACGGAAAACGGCACGCAGTCCAGACGGGTGACGATGCCGCCGTCAAACTTCGGCGCACGCCCGTCGATAGCCACGGCGTGGCATTGGGTCGGGTCACCGACGCTTTCTACTCCTTGGTCCAGCAGATCAGACAGGACCACGCCTCGGTTGTACGGCGTTCCCCGGATCAGAAAGTTCTTCGCAGGCTCACCCCAGGCGCGGGTGAGCCAATCTGTGTCGGCCTGAAAGCCGCCGGAGGCAACGATGACCGCTTCGGGCGTGATCCGATGAGATTGGCCTTCATAGGTGTAATCGACCCACTCGATCCGATCACCATTCAGTTCCAAATGCGTGACGGCGGCCTCATACAGCACATCAACACCCAGCCCCGCCGCCGTCCGGTAATAGGCATTCACCAGAGATTTGCCGCCCCCCATAAAAAACGCATTGGTCCGTGCCAATGACAGCGTACCGGAGAGCGACGGCTGAAACCGAACCCCGTGTTCTTGCATCCACGGCAGGCATTCTTCCGACGTCCGGATTGCGAGGCGGGCAAGATGTTCGTCGGTTTTACCACCGGTGACTTTCAGCAGATCCGAGAGGTATTCGTCTTCGCTATACGCCTCGACGAGCGGGCCCAACGGGCCCGAATGCATACACCGAAAATTGCGCGTATGGCGGGAGTTTCCGCCGCGATAAGGTTTTGGCGCCGCTTCAAGGATCAAAACGCGCGCGCCGGCCTCAGCGGCAGTCATCGCAGCGCAGAGAGCCGCATTGCCGCCACCGATCACAGCGATATCGTAAGCTTCCTTTGGGGTGGCCATATCCTGTCTACCTACTGGCTTTCGTCGATTGAGCGGTCGCGATCCTGCAACGCTCGGATTCGCATGCGTTGTGCCGCGTGGATATGTGCGCGCATCTCAGTCTCCGCCGCTGCGCCATCACGGGCTTTCAGGGCGGCCATGATGCGGCGATGTTCAGCCACCGCGGCCTCGGCCCTGTCCCCATCCAGCAATTGCGACGGGCCCAGGATCAACAGTGCCTTTTGCAGAGACAATATGGACTTAGCCAGAAACCGGTTCTTGGCCGCATCCAGAAGCGTCGCATGGAAAATCCGGTTGATCCGCGCGGCCTCCGGGCCGGTGCCCGCCTCGGCCAACCTGTCGTTCAGCACATCCAGCTCCTCCAGCTCGACATCCGACGCCGCACGGGCTGCAAGACGGGCCGCAGTGCCCTCGAGCACAGCGCGCATCTCATAGAGCTCCATCACCTCGGCGTAGTCCAGGCTGCGCACCGTTGCGCCCTGTCGGGGAATATGCGTGACCAACCCATCCGCTTCCAGCTGTCGGATCGCTTCGCGCACAGGCGTGCGGCTGACACCCAGCCTCTCGGACAACTCAATCTCACGCAGCCGTTCACCAGGCAGCAGGCTGCCTTCGCGGATTTCCTCCAGCAGGCGCTGATACGCGGAATTGCCTTGCGGGCCGGGCTGCAACGGGTCGTCCTGAAAGGTCATAGCGCGCTCACTTGTATTCTTGCGTCCATCTGTATACATTTGGATACATATTTAGTCAACCGCACCGGAATCGGCACTTTGTCCACCCAGATCAACGCACCCTCTGCAGCGAAACAAAAAGCTGTAACCTTTGCGCTTGCGGTGCTGGGGACCGGGGTATTCTGGGCTTTGAACTTGCCACTGCCCTTTTTGTTTGGCCCGATGTGCGCCTGTCTGGTGGCGGCGCTGGCCCATGCGCCGATGCAGGGGTTCGGGCAGGTCTCGGTCGCGGCGCGCACCATTTTGGGCGTGGCGGTGGGGGCGTCAATCACACCGGCCCTATTTGCCGAATTGCCGAAAATGGCCGCGTCGATTGCACTGATCCCGTTCTTCATCCTGTTGATCGCGCTTGTCGGCGTGCCATTCTTCCGCAAGGTCTGGGGCTTCGATACAACAACCGCATTCTACGCGGCCATGCCCGGCGGGTTGCAGGACATGATCATCTTCGGGACCGAAGCCGGGGCAAACCCGCGCACCCTGTCCCTGATCCATGGCACGCGCGTGCTGATCATCGTGACGTTAGCTCCGCTATTCCTGACCGTGTTCTATGACGCACAGCTAACCAACCCAATCGGAGAGCCCGCGCGCGACCTCCCGCTAGGTGAATTGGCCTTGATGGTGCTGGCGGCATTTGTCGGCTGGAAAGGCGGCGAGCGCATTGGCCTGTTCGGTGCGTCCATTCTGGGACCGATGATCCTGACGGCTGCTTTGTCCCTCGGAGACTTCATCCATACCCGCCCCCCGCGCGAGGCCATCCTGGTGGCGCAGTTCTTCATCGGTTGCGGGATTGGGGTGAAGTTTGTCGGTGTTACTTGGGTGGAATTGCGCAAGGTCGTTGCCGCAGGCTGCGCCTATGTGGTTGTTCTGGCCGTGCTGGCGGCGGCGTTCACTGCCGTTGTCACCACATTAGGACTTGGCAAACCGGTCGAGGCATTTCTGGCCTTCGCCCCCGGCGGGCAGGCTGAGATGACGGTTCTGGCCATCGTTTCAGGCGCGGATCTGGGCTTTGTGATCACGCATCATCTGACAAGGATCGTATTGGTGATCATCGGTGCGCCGATCGCCGCCAACCTTATTCTGCGGTGGTCCAAACCTCGGGGTTGATCATGTGGATCGGAACACTTTGGGCATAAGCGTTCACCTGATCGAAGATGTCGGCAAATTGCAGGTCGAACTCATCCTCGGTCACAAAGCCGATATGCGGCGTCGCGATCAGGTTGGGATGCGCCAGCAACGGATCGGTCGGGTCTGTCAGCGGCTCGGTGTCGAACACATCAATTGCGGCTTTGCCGGGGCGACCGGCGTTGAGCGCCTCTAGCAAAGCGCCCGGAGCAATCAGCCCGGCCCGTGAGGTGTTCACGAACAGCGCCCCAGGCTGCATCTGTGCAAAATCCGAAGCGGTGATGACCCCACGCGTGTCCGGTTTCAAACGCACATGGACCGAGACGACATCACTGTCGGCAAAGAACGCGTTTCGGCTGGGCGCGACCTGTGCACCATCCGCCTGTGCGCGCATCCTGCCATCCTCGGACGACCACCAGACAACATTCATCCCGAAAGCTTCAGCATAACCTGCAACGGCACGAGCTATGCGGCCATAGCCATATAGCCCCAATTGACGACCACGTAGCGTCTTGCCCACTCCGGCCTGCCAATGCCCTGCCTTGACCGAGGCCATCTGCATGGGCAAATCCCGCATCCCGGCCATGATCAGTGCCCATGTGAGTTCGGCTGCGGCATAAGACGGCGTGCCGCTATGCATGTCCGAACACAGCAAAACACCCTGATCTGTGCAGGCCGGTACATCAACATGGGGATAGACGCTGCGCTGGCTGATCAGCCGCAAATTGGGCAGCTTCTCCAGCAAGGCGCGGGTAACTTTGGTGCGCTCGCGGAACAGCACCAGCACCTGAGCCTCCTGCAAACGCACGGCCAAGGCGTCCGTATCTTCGACATGATCCGTCCAAACGGTCACATCATGACCGGAGAGCTTCTCAAAACACGGCAAGCCGCGCAGCGTGTCGAACCAGTCATCAAGAATGTGTATTTTCATCGGCTTTCAATACTCTGCCCGGTGGTCAGTTTTCTTGGCGTCGGCACAAAGTGCTGCACGTCGAGGGCAGCCAGCGCGTTTCGGACACGTTCGCTCTGGTCCAGCAAATGGTTGAATTGCTCGTCGCACCCCGCGATTGGCGTTGGGTAGGCGGCCATATCCCGCCGCAACGCCGCTTGTGCCAACCTAAGTTCCTGACGCGCGATTTCGAGGCATTCCGAAAAGTTGTCCATCGTGACCTCCTTTAATGTATACTATAGTATACTATTTTAAGATTACCCGATCAACTCCCCTTCCACACCGATTGCGGCACATAAACATGCCCGTCCGCCAGCTTGCGCGCAGTCCGCACAAGGCCCGCAGAATTCACGGTGAACCCGTGGTCGGTGGTGAAGTCCACCAACACGTCGATCTTGCCCGATGCGTGCTCCAGCACGACCTCAGCCGGGCTTGTCGTCGGGCGATCCAGCAAACCGTCCGCGATCGTACCGGGCGTCAAAGCGCAGGACGCCATGCACTGCGCACCGGTGACCGCCATGGTCGGATGGGTGTTCCACGGCATGAAATACCGCACCGCAAGCGTTCCGCCCTCTCTGGCAGGCGCGACAAGGCCGAATTTGGGGGTCACCGACTTCGACACATCCCCCATCCCCATCCGTTCCCCTGCTTCGATCCGAACGGCCTCCATCCGGTCAAAAAAGGCGCGGTTAGCGTCCAGATCCTCGGCACTTTCATAGCCCGTCAGCCCGAAATCGGCGGCTCGGGCAATAGCCATTGGCATGGCGACGTCCATGCAGGTCAGTTCGATCCCCTGAACCGTATCGCGCAGGTTGCCCGTGGGCAGGAAAGCGCCCGTGGCTGATCCGACGACGCCCATGAAACTCAGCTGCACCGGAGCAGACTGGCCCGGAACTCCGGCAATGCCCGTATCACCCTCATAAGTCAGCTTTCCCCCCAGTGTCTGAACCCGGGACACAACGCGGGCCCCGGTGTTAACCGCCCGGATACGGATTTCGGTTTCATCACCCTTGGGTTCGAACAGTCCCATTTCGATGGCAGCGGGGGCGACACCAGACAGGATGTTGCCACACGTGGGTTTGAAATCGACCAGCTTTTCTTCGACCGCAACCTGCGCGAAGAAATAATCGATATCGGCCCAGTCATCCTCGCTGACCGACAGCATCGCAACCTTGGTGGTCACCGCTGCACCGCCACCGATGCCATCGATGTTCAGCGATTGCCCGGCTCCGATTGTGGCGATCAGCACTTTGGCCAGAGTGTCCAGATCCTCGGGCAGATCAGAGCGGCGGAAATACGGACCCTTCGAAGTGCCGCCGCGCATAAAGATATATGGGATTGCGGTTTGGGTCATCGGGTGTCCCCCTGCCAACGCGGTGTGGTGTTACTTCTGCCCGGCCTGTTGCTCAGGCCGGGCAGCATCAACGGACTGCTCATTTCAGCGGCCACGGCAGGCTGACCATGTCCTGCAACAGACCCGGTGGGAAATCCCGGTTCAGCGCGCCCGCCATCAGACACATGAAGCCGATACCGCAGGCGGTCAGGATCAGCGCCATCTGCCAGCTGGCCGCGGCCCGGATGCGGAAGAACGCGATCAGGAAGCCCAGCAATGCAAGGATGAATCCAACCACCCATGTCGCCGCGATCAGACCTGCGAACCACGCCAGCGTGGACCACAATCCATGGGGTGCACTGGCGTCCTCGCCGGCGATTTCCTTATCGGCGAAAATCGCATCACCCTCGGGCCGTCGCATCATCTGGATCAGAAGGATCACGCAGCAAACCAGCGAGACGCTGCCGATCACCAGAGGGATGATCTTGTCGGTCATATTGTAGTCGGGGATCATATTGGCGTTGACCAGCGCGACGATCAGATAAGCCATTATCACCAACAGGAAGATTAGCGGCGCGCGCTTCGTACCGGCCTGCACGTCACCTTCGGCCATGATCATCTTGGCCTGCCGGATGCCCAGAATGACCGAAACAACGGTGAACACGATCAGCACGATGACAATGGGGCTGAATACATATTCCATCCCTTCACCAAAGCTTTTACGGAAGCGGAATGATGCAATCTGGAAGGCCTGATTTGTGAATTTCTCAACCGGATTCGATAGAACGAAACCGATCAGGAAGGCCGGGCGCGACCAGTCGAAACGGCGCAGAAAGATGCCGATCAAGCCGATCACAAACAGGGCCAGCAGGTCTTCGAAATTCTGACCGGATTGGAAGGCCGCAAAGCTGATCAACATGAACAGGAATGGGGCGAGATAAGTAAAGCGGATCGTAGTCAGCTTGGCGATCCCGCCCGAGGCCGCGATGCACAGGATGGTGCCCACCACGTTGGCCAGCGCCAACAGCCAGACGATAGAATATGTAATGTCGAGATTGTCCTGAAGCATGCTCGGACCGACTTCGATATCACCCGATCCCAACAGAGCAACCGCACCGATGAAGATCGCCATTGAGCCGGAACCGGGGATGCCGAACAGAAGTGTCGGCACCAGACCGCCACCTTCCTTGGCGTTGTTCGAGCTTTCCGGGCCGATGACCCCGCGCACTTCACCTTTGCCGAAATTGCTTTTGTCTTTTGTGGATTGCACCGAATGGCCGTAAGCGATCCAGTCAACAACCGAGCCGCCAAGGCCTGGAATGACGCCAACGATCACGCCAATGATCGAGCAGCGAACCGAGAGCCAGATGTTCGCAAACCAGTCTTTGACGCCATCCAGCCATCCAGCGCCCAACGAGGCGCCTTTGGCAATCGAGCGATCCTGCCGCAGCAGCGAAACGATCTCGGGAACGGCGAAGATTCCCAGACCGACAATGACGAGTTTCAGGCCATCGGTCAGATAAGGAATGTCATATGTCGCCATTCGCAGCGAGCCACCCGCATCGGCCTCACCAATCGTACCGACCATCAGTCCTAATCCAGCGGCGGCAACCCCTTTTAACGGTATGCGACCTGCCAGAATGGCAACCATCGACAAGCCGAGAATAGTGATCATCAGCATCTCAGGCAGACCGAAGGCCAGCACTATCGGACGCGCGACGAGGATGAACATGGTCAAGAAGGTCGCGCCAACGAGACCACCGAATAAGGATGAAGCAAAGGCAGCAGACAACGCCCGCGCGGCCTCTCCTTTTTTTGCCATCGGGAAGCCGTCAAGCACGGTCGCCTGCGAAGCCGAACTGCCTGGTATCCCCATCAGAACCGATGCAAATGTGTCTGAGGTCGGAACGACGGCAACCATCCCGATCATCAGCGCCAGACCCAGGATCGGGTCCATGCCAAACATGAATGGCAGCAAAAGAGACAGACCAGCAATGCCGCCGAGCCCCGGGAAAACTCCAACGGCCAGCCCCATGACAACGCCGAGCACAAGATAGCCCAGAACGATAGGTTGCAGGATCAGAACCCACGCATCACCAAGCGCAGGAAGAGCTGTGGCGAAAGCCTCCATTGCGGCCGCCTTTCATTCAAATTTATAGAATTCAGATGGCGCGGCCCTCGTGTGAGAGGGCACGCGCCGTGACCGGCCAGCTTAGTTCAGCTCGACGCCGTAGGAGTCTTTAAGCCAGTTCAGGACATACTGCTTGGCGTTGTCATCCACGCTCGTTGCAGTTTGAAGCGCTGTCTTAGAGCCGTCGCCCACGAAAACAGGGTATTTGCCTACACGCTTGGAGGAGATGTCCGCAAAGTCGCCACGCTCGGTCACTGCCTGGAAGGCTGCAGTGTAAGCATCGACCACCTCTTGCGGCGTGTCCCCTGGCAAGAAGGCCAATTTCTGAACTGGGAAGCCCGCGACGAAGAAGGCTTTCCATGCGTCCCATGCCTCACCGCTGGTTTCGCAGCCATCGGTGGCCTCACAGACCTCTTTGAAGGTCGGAATGTCGGGGAAAGTCGGATCGCGCACGATATTGCCATCGGCATCCAGCGCACCCCATGTCATCATCGGCACGGCCTTACCAGCCTCGACAAGCGGGGCAGACCCGCCCAGATAGCCAGAGGAGGTTTGATAGTCGATATTGGCCTCGCCGCGTTCAAACATCAGGCGCCCGTCTCCACGACCTTTGATGCCGAAGACGGGCTCAACATTCATGCCCAACATCTGCCATGCCAGCAGTGGAACGAGGTCCAGACGGGTCGCTCCCTGCGAGCCGTAGATGAAACTGGTGTCCTTCAGAGCGTTCGCGGACCCGTCGAACTTGGCACCGTCCTCGGCATTAAGATAGGCTACACCACCAGTGCCCGATGCCATGACCGGAATCCAGTCGTTATATTCGTAACGCACGCGCGGGTCGCTCAGAAGATAGGGAAACTGGGTTGAGCCGGATGTTCCAAACAACAAGGTGCCGTCATCGTGGCTTTGCTCCTGAAACCAGTTCGCGCCTTTGGTGGACCCTGCGCCGGGCATGAATTTGACCACTACAGTGGGCTGACCCGGCAGCGCCTCGGACAGAAGCGGTGCAAAGAAATTGGCCCACTTGGCGGAACCACCCGTTTCCGAGAACGGAATGACCCATTCGATGGTCTTGCCCGAAAAATCAACCTCGGCGGCGACAGGTGCTGCGATTCCGGCGGCGGCGATCAGCCCCACGACGGCGCGGCGGGTAAATTTGGAAATGGCCATTGGTTCCTCCCTGTTGACCAGACAACCACGTCGGCGTCTTCTGTGCCACCGTGATCGCAAATAGAATTGTGGGGTTGATTCCCCCTCCCATCTGACAATCATGGAGCGCCAACCTTGCACGAAACTTGCAGGAGCCCGAATGCGGATCGTCATCGTCGAGGATAATGAGACCCTCGCAAACGCTATTGCCTACCGCTTGCGCGATCGTGGTCATGCCGCAGATGTGCTAACGGATGGCGATGCGGCCGAGCTGTATCTGGAGCAGGAAGGGGCGGACCTGATCGTTCTGGATATCAACTTACCGGGCCGGTCAGGGTTGGAAATCCTGCGTTCGCTTCGCAATCGGGGAGACAGCGTCCCCGTCATTTTGCTGACCGCGCGCACCGAAACCAGTGACCGGGTTTCGGGTCTGGATATGGGCGCTGACGACTATCTGGTCAAACCATTCGAGATGGACGAGCTTGAGGCCCGCATCCGTGCCCTGTCGCGCCGCAAACAACTGGACTACGGCGCGCGCGAGATCATCGGAGACCTCGAGTTTGACCGCACCGCACGGCAGGTCAGCGCAAAAGGCCAAGTTTTGGACGTGCCACGCCGGGAAATGGCTGTGCTTGAATGTCTGCTGGAACGACGCGGCAGGATCGTCCCCAAAAGCCAGCTGACCGACTATGTTTATGGCGTGGGCGCGGATGTCGAGGACTCAGCCGTTGAACCGCATGTATCGCGGTTGCGCAAACGCCTTCGGAACCTTGGCATTCAGATCAAAACGGCGCGTGGTCTTGGATACCTGCTTGAGGTGCAGAAGTGACCAGGCATGGCTCGCTCAGGCTTAGGTTGTTCGTTTTGATCCTGACGCCTTTGGTTCTACTCGCAATCCTACTTGGCTACTGGCGCTTCACTGTTGCGCAGAAAACGGCGCAGGAACTTTTCGACGACAGCCTGTTATCCGCCGGCCTGGCAATCTCGCGCGATGTGGCGGTGTCAGAAGGTGATGCCTTGTCACCGACCACGCGCAGCCTAATCCGCGATGCATCGGGTGGAGAGATTTTCTATCACGTGACCGGACCCGGCGGCATCTACGTGACCGGGTATGCATACCCTCCGGCCTCAGCAAACCCGTCAGAGCAGGACGTTTACCAACCGCAGTTCTTCGAGGCTGTATATCGAGACGAACCAGTGCGTGTGCTTAAAATGACCGAACGGGTCACGCTGGGCAATCTGGTCGGGGATGCGACGGTCACGGCATGGCAACGCATCGCGGATCGCAACGCCTTTGCCAACGAATTGTCGATCCGTGCAGCGATCCTGATGAGCATCCTGATGGCCACTCTTGCCTTTGTCGTCTGGTTCGGCGTTGCGCGCGGCCTGCGGCCGTTGCTGGATTTACAGGACGCGATTGACCTGCGCTCGCCCGACGACCTCAGCCAGATCAAACGCCCGGTCCCGGTCGAAGTCCATGGCATTGTTCGAACGCTGAACCGTCTGTTTGGGCAAGTCGAACACAGCATCAACGCCCATCAAGTGTTTATCTCAGAAGCAGCGCATCAGCTGCGAAATCCGGCAGCCGCAGTCCAATCCATGGCCGAGGCTCTGCGAGATGCAAAAACGGATGAGGACAAGGACAAACGCATTGTCGAGCTTGTGGCAGCCGCAAAGAATTCGGCCACTGTGGCAGAACAGCTATTGTCGCTGGAGCGTTTACGGCAACCTACGCATCAGGATCAGATGGCTAAAATCAATTTCCGCCTGGTCGTCGAGGAAGCCTGCGCAGAGATGGGGGTTTCGATCCTTGCGAAAGGGATCGACTTCGAGGTCGCCATGCCGGATACAGCGATCCTGGTCTCGGGAGATCAGCTGTTTTTGACCGAGGCCATAAAGAACCTGCTGGACAACGCAGTTAAGCACGGCGGCGCAAAGTTGAGCCGAATTTCAGTTGTGCTGCGCTGTGACGGCGGGAAAGTCGAACTAACGGTGGCCGATGATGGAACAGGCCTTTCGCCCGATCAAAGCAAAGCTGCATTCAGCCGGTTTTCGCAGCTGGAATATTCCGAAGGTAGCGGTTTAGGGTTGTCGATTGTCTCAGCTGTAGCGAAGCGCCACGGAGGAGTGGTCGCGATCAACCAAGTCGAAAAAGGAGCAAGCGTTACGCTTCAGCTTCCTATTGTCAAATAGTTCGATTCCAATTCTGCTCGGAATGCGAAACCTGTCACAATCAAAGAAAATTTTTTGATTGCAGCGAAGGTCTGCTGTCCGCCGATTCTGTTGAAAACAACGTGTTGCTGGCGCAGAAAGAGGTCGCCTGAGCGAAGGCCGACACCGTGATGAATGACGGCACAGGGCTCATACCTCCGGTCGGGGCACCTCGCAGAGAATGGCGGCAGAGAGCCCTTACCAGACTTTGATCACACCTCGGTCTTTCGCTCATGCAGCAAGTCGCGAACGCGTAAAAGTTGCCGTTCATTTGTCTTGGCGATGTCAACTGCAATATAGCGTGTTAGTTGTCAGCAATGACCCAACTAACCTCAGCCAAGCGGAACGCCATACCCTATGCCCTTGCAGTCGTTGGTGTGCTTTTTGCATCCATCTGTTTTGGCCTTGTACCCTACTTTAGCCGTGGGCTCACCGATCAGGGTCTCGCTCCCTATGCGGTTGCCTTTTATCGGTACATCTTGGCAGCGGTTGTCCTTTTGCCCGCACTTGTAGTGCATCACTCAAAGTGGCGGGAAATCGTCTGGGGTATGGTTGCAGGCGCAGTGATGGGCCTTGGCTGGGTCGGCTATGTTACCGCTCTTGAGACTGTTCCTGCATCGACGGTTGGTGTTCTCTACATGACCTATCCGGTGTTTACGATTGCTATCGCATGGGCGCTTTTTGGTGACCGACCAACGCGGCGTAGCCTTTTTGCGGCTGGATTGATCGTTGTTGCTGCGATATTCGCAGGTTCTCCGGCATCTGTGCCTCCGGACCAAATTCCAATCCTTCTCGTCTCATTAGCGGCACCTTTCGGTTTTGGCTTCGGCATATGTGTTCTCGTGCACCGCCTGTCACGTATTGCGCCTTTAGCCAGAATGGCGTCAGTCTCGCTTGGGTCAGTCATTGGCCTTGCCCCCCTCATTCTTTCATCCGAGGTCGGCGAAATCCTACCAGAAGGTGGGGACGACTGGGTTCTAGTTGTCGGGTTGGGCCTTGTGACGGCGCTAATTCCGCAACTGATTTACACGATCTGTTCGCCCATTATTGGGGCAGCGCGCACTGCTGTAGTCGGAAGTATTGAACTACCCACGATGTTTGCTGTTGGCGTTCTTGCATTCGGTGAAGTAATCACGGGTACACAGGCGCTGGCCTGCGCGCTGGTTTTGGGCGCGATAGCTCTCACTCAAAGTCGCTCAACTCGAACTGTGACGACCGTGATCAGCAAGGAGCCTGAGAGGTAGCTTTGGGTTCACTGCCGAATTTCTCTACGGCGAGTTTGGACAAGCAGATTTGAGCCCCATGCGGTCATTCCCTAGCTATCTGGGTGCTGCGGGTGCATTCGGCAGGTCGCAGCCGAGGCTTTCCGCAGTTCGCTTTATGCTGCACACGCGAGAGGCGGAAATATGTCAAAGTTGGCTATGGGCTCTTTCCACCAGTCGGCGCCAACCGCAGAGAAAGAGGCGAAGAGCCCGACTCGGCCATTGTGATTTTGTGCTGCATGCGCTCGCAGCACGAAAGTCGCTGCAAGTGCTTAGTTCGGGACGCTGCCATGCAGCGGCGAAACGAGCCATTCATGCCAACCGCAGCATGTACGCGGCGGGCAAGGATCAAGTCGCGGACAAAGTGATCTTTCGCTTTGGCTGCACCAATGGCCGCTTTCATGTCTGCCGGTCTCACGGAGGTTCTCGCCCGGGCATTAGAACACAAATTCCGTCATTCACATTTTTGGGCCGAAGACATCGCGATGACCTGTGCCTTCCGAGCGAGCGGGAGGGCACAGACCTCCTAGGCTTAGGTGGCCAGATCGAGCGCCAACCAGCCAAGGATTGCATCTGTGGTCTCTTGTGGTCTTTCCTGCTGGATCCAGTGGCCGCACTCAAGTTTGATCACTTCAACATTCAGGACAAAATCCGCGAGGTTCTCAGAGGGAGGGATCATGTCCTGCGTCCCGTAGATCATCAATGCAGGCTGATGAACGATTGGACCGACATCCGCTAAAAGGTGCCAGTTTCGATCCATGTTCCTGTACCAGTTGATACTCCCGGTGAAGCCAGTTTCTTCGAAGGAAGATACGAACACATCGATGTCCGCGTCGCTCATCACAGGCTCTCCCATCGGTGCATCTGCCCGCGCAAGGTTGATGATCATCATCCCAGGATCCGGTGGCAGCGCTGGCAAGTTCTTGCGGAAAAGGTTGCGTAGAAACGATCTGGCATTGCTGTCCAGTATGGCGTCTGCAACGCCGGGTTTGCGGTTGAAGTGGACAAAGTAATTGTCCTCCCCAAACACGGTTTCCATGAACTCAATCCACGGCATCGGTGTCCGAGCTTGATAGGGCAGTGCGAGGTTGATGATCTTCTTGACGCGGGTTGGATGTAGGAGCGCCATGCTCCAAACAACGTTTGCGCCCCAGTCATGTCCCACGAAGACCGCGTCGTCATATCCGTAATGATCCAGAAGTGCTGCAAGGTCGCCCGTCAGATGCGCGATGTCGTATTGTGTCACATCCTCAGGGCGCGAAGAGTTGCCGTAGCCACGCTGGTTAGGAACGATGACATGGTATCCTGCCGCAGCAAGTGCTGGCATCTGGTGACGCCAGGAAAAGGCATGCTCAGGCCAACCGTGGCACAGTACAATGGGGTTGCCCTTGTTCTCTTGCCCGGCCTCAAAGACCTCGAGCTCAATGCCATTCAGGGCAACTATTTTGGGGGAAGGAAAATTGGGGATCGTAGTCATGGTGGTACTCCGGATTGATTGTGGTAACACCGGATTAACCCTTAAAGGTATCAAGTTCTGACGCCTTTCTGTAGTAGACTTGGAAAATGAAAAGCCGATCCCGACAAGCCACTATCGTCCGAAGCCTCCGCCGAGGCGGGGCGTCCACGATCGAAGCTTTGTGTGAAGAAGTTGGGGCATCGCGCAGCACCATCTTGCGCGATCTCTCTGCCCTCCGGGACGAGGGCTACGTAATCATCGCTGAGCAGGGCCGTGGCGGGGGACTCTACCTTGACCCTACGTCGGTACAAACAACGGCCAAACTGTCTGTGCCTGAGGTCTTCGCCTTGATAATTGGCATATCGAGCATGCGTGCCGCCGGATCGCTTCCCTTTGCCCGCTTGGCTGACAGCGGGCTTTCCAAGATCGAGAAATCCCTGCCGCCAGACAAGCTGCGCGACCTCCGACGATTGTTGGAATGCCTCTATGTTGGGCCACTGGCGCCGCAAGTCGATATCTCGAATGTCGGAGAGATCGATAGTGGGCTGCTCCCTGCTTTTGAGCGGGCATTTCTTGAACGGTTGTCTCTGCAATTCGATTACGTCGATGCAAAAGGCGCAAAGACGCAGCGTTGCGTCGAACCTCAGGCCATGCTGATCTTGCCGCCGCTTTGGTATCTGGTTGCATGGGACCCAAGCCGTGAAAATGTTCGGCATTTTCGAATGGATAGGATCGGCCGACCTGACGTCGCAGAGGGCCCAACATTTCGGCTGCGGCGGATTGAATTCGATGCGGGTGTGCAGCCAGTTCGATACGCTTAGCGGACCTTGGTGCGTCATGCAGCATCATGCACATTGGGCTCAGAGCCGCCTAATGCTTCCGCGGCAACGATCACCATTGTGGGTCTCTAACACCGGCCCTTAGATCAGACGGTAGGATCGTCCTGTCAGCGCGGTGCTGATGATTGGGTGCGGAGGGAGGATCGGAGGGCATATCATGCCAAGAGTCCAACTTCCCGCAACCACCCCGAAACGCAGAGCCTGGAACAAGGGGCGGATCATCGGTCAGAAACGGCCCTTGCTGCCAAAACAGGTCTGGGCGATCCGTGCTCGGCTCGAATTGGCAGGTTATCTACGCGATCTGTCGCTGTTCAATGTCGCCATCGACAGCAAGCTTCGCGGCTGTGATCTCGTAAAATTGGCCGTGACTGACCTGGTAAAGGATGACCGTGTGCGAGAACGCGTGTCAGTCATCCAGAGCAAGACTAAGCGACCGGTGCAGTTTGAACTGACGGAAAACACACGTGAAACTGTCTTGGCGTGGGTCAAGTCACCCGAGATGTTTGCCTGCCGGTTTATGTTTCCCAGCCGCTTCCATGACCGGCCCCACATTTCAACTCGCCAGTATGGACGGTTGGTGCGTGATTGGGTCACAGCGATCGGGCTAGAGCCAAGCGGATACGGCACCCATTCACTACGCCGGACAAAGGCAGCGGAGATTTATCGAAAGACCGGCAACCTCCGTGCGGTCCAGTTGCTGCTGGGTCATACGAAGGTCGACAGTACAGTACGTTACCTTGGCGTTGAGCTCGAAGATGCGCTGAGCATCGCTGAGCGTATCGATATCTGAGCCACCTTGGCGAACGGTCCCCCCGTTCGCCATTTAAAAGCAGGTGTTTGTGCTCCATGCGGCGTTGGTCTGTGCTGAGCCCGACTCTGTCATTGCTTTTTCTCGCTGCGCGCGCTCGCAACATGGAGTTCGCTGCACCTGGCCATTACATGGCGCTGCACTACGGCGGCAATACCTGCCATTCGCTCGTCGCCTGCCGAAGATCAAGACGGCAAGGACCAAGCCGCCAGGCGAGGCGAGCGTTTGAAATCACAACTCCGAGAACCGCTTTTGGCTCTCCTCAGGCACAGCGGGAGACACCGCTGGTGATGCCAGTTGTTCGCTGCTGAGCAGCTGAACATAGGTTTAGACATGATAAGCTAATTTACTTGGCTGCGCGCTCCGGCTCTTGCTACTTTGAGCAAAGCGTTGCGGCAACAATAGGGCGACTCGTTTTGAGACCGCTTTCCTTGATCTCGTCAAGCCAGTTGAAGTTGGCTGGCCCACAGCAAGGCAAACAGCAACAGCGCAGCAGATACCGCACAGGCCACTGTACGCACCGAATTCCAGAAGGTCCAACGTGGCAGATAGATTTCTTCCCAGTAGGCCCGTGTTGCGTCAATCTGGGCATCCATCCCGGCCAATGCTTCATTCATCGGGACATTGAAAAGAACGGTCACGCCGAAACATCCTATAAAATAGATGACCCCAGCGAGCAGCATCAGCGTGCCAGGCTGACCGCCCAAAACCCAACCGCCGTAGCCCGCCATGAAGAGGGAAACAGGTGCGAGGCCGATGAACAGAGCCATGAAGATCCAGCGGAATACCTCTCGGTTGATGGATTGCATGGCTTCGACACCACCGGCACCGCTGGTGAGGGCGAGCGACCGCATCACAAAGTCGGAAAAGGCCAGAAAGGCGCCGCCGACGAGGGCATAGGCGAGAATGGCGAATTGGATCAGGAAAAAAGTCGTGGTGGACATGTCATTGGTTCCTTTTTCTCAGAGGAGGCAGGTGGCCCGCGCCACCCACCTCCAGGTGTGTGTGGTTAGGCGGCGCTTGGCCAAGCGCCAGCAGTTTTTGCGGTTTGGGCGAATTCCGTGAAGTCTCGTGGCTTGCGGCCCAGGGCCCGCTCAACCCCGTCCGCTGTATAGGCGTTGCGCCCGTCCAGCGTTTCGCGGGCGATTGCGGTGAAGACGTCGGCGACAAATGTGTCGCCAGAGGCTGCGACATTGGCGTGAAAGTCCTCAAACGTGATGGGCAGATGCTGGATGCGGCGTCCCAAGGTTGCGTTCAGGACCTCGGCCATCTCAGCGAAGGTCATCAGGCGTGGACCCGTGACTTCGTACCGTTTGCCTAGATGCCCGTCTTCGGTCAGCGCCGCGACAACCACGTCTGCGATATCGTCAATGTCGATGATCGGCTCTGCGATATCGCCGCCGGGCATGGGAAGGACACCACCCAGGATTGGGTCGCGTAAGTAGCCTTCTGAAAAGTTCTGCGCAAACCAGGCGGACCGCACGATCGTAAAGCCAAGACCCGAGTTGCGGATCACCTCTTCACCCATGCTAGCGAAGTGCTCGCCCCGACCGGACAACAGCACGATGTGCTGCAGGCCGGTGTCGCGGGCGACCTTTGCGAAAGCTTCCAGCTTTTCGATGGCGCCGGGGAAGGCTAGGTCGGGGAAGTAGGTGACATAGGCCTTTGAGACACCGGTCAGGATTTGGACCCACGTGTTTCGATCTTCCCAATCAAATAGGGTTTCGGATCGCCGTGCGCCGCGCCGGACAGAGACGCCTTTAGCTTCCAGTTTTGCTGCAACGCGAGAGCCGGTTTTGCCAGTGGCACCGATGACGAGGATAGGTTCGTTAGACATAGCTTTCTCCTGTGGTGAGCCGTGGGCCCACCCTGATTTCGTGGTTGCTGAAGTGCTGGTATGGTGGCTGCGGCCTTTAAAAGAACAGGGCCGCCGCCCATCCCATCGCGATCAAACAGAACAGCGACGTGACGTAGATGCGATAAAATTGGGTTTGCATGCCCCTGTGCGAGTACCTGCTACGGGGCGCATAGGGAGAGCGATGCATGGCTACGCACTCTCACGGACTTGGCCGACGAGGATCGACCAATCCATGCCCAAAGCGCCATAAACCTCGCCTGCCTGATTGCTGGCGTTGTCTGCCAGGATCTCAATCATCAGGCTCGCGCCATCGGCCACAACAACCCCGGCCTGGGTCAGCCGAACCAAAGCGGTTTCACGTTTGGTCATGTTGAAGGTGCCGCTGGCGTCAACGGCGACGTACGCCTCGAACCCTTCGCGCACGGCCTGCATAGCCGGGAAGGCAGCGCACACTTCAAGGGACAGACCCGCAAAGATCAGCTTGCTGCGTCCGGTCGCGCGAATGGCCTCTTCCACACTCGGATCGTCCCATGCATTGACGGTTGTCCGGTCGATAAAGGTCTGATCGGGCAAGGCCTCTTGCAGTTCGGGAATGGCAGGTCCCCAAAGCGTCTGGGACGAGGTGGTGGTCGTCACAATCGGCAAGTCAAGCGCCTTTGCAGCCTTTGCAAGGCCTACGATGTTGTGCTTGAGATCGGCGACGGAATAGTCTCGGATACCGGTCATCAGGCCGACCTGGTTGTCGACGAACACGACGGCGGCGTTGTCACGAGTCAGCGGTTCGGGGTTGAATACTGCGGTCATAAGTCTTCCTTTCTGGATAGGTCTTCAGTGGCGTTGATTTCAGTCAAGTGATCCGAGGCGACCGGAACGATAAGCCGCCTCGACTGCGTCAAGCTCTGCTGCGGTGCCCATTGCGTAGGGGCCGCGTTGGACAAAGGCCTGGCGAAGGGGGTGGCCCCGGAACAGAACGACATGAGCGCCCTCTTCCGAAGAAAATGAGATGTCGGAGGCATCAGCGAAGGCAATGGCCTTGCCGGGCTGCAAATCGGCCGAGCCTGTGTCCCACATCACGCGGGACGCGCCGTGAATGGCGAGGATCCATGCATGGTGGCCCTTGTCACCTTTATGAGTGAACCGGCCGCCAGCCTTTATGTCGATGTCAAGCAGCGTCAACGGGTTATCCGGTGCTATCGCCCCCTGAACGCCAGCCGCTTCACCAAGGACCAGCCGTGCTTTGGCCCGGTCACCCGCAAGCCTCGGGACATCTGCGGCAGAAACGTGAAAGGCGGAAGGTGCGTCATGCCGATGTGCAGCCGAAAGGTTTACGAAAACCTGCAATGCGTGGGTCCTGGCACCGGGGCGTGTTGCCTCATTGTGAAGGGCGCCGCGCGCCGCCTTGAACCAATAAAGATCGCCGGGCGCCAGATCGAGGTCATTACCAAGGGAATCCCGGTTTTGAAATGCCCCCTCACTGTCCTCGAACATAACCGTCACCGCAGACAACCCGGCATGGGCATGTGTCCCGAAGGTGGGCTGTGTCATGGTGAAGTGATCGACCATGATCAGCGGGTCCATAAGGCCCCGGAACTCTGAATGCTGATAGCTTTGTGCTTCAAAACCGTCGCCAATTCTAAGCGGACGGCCTACGCTTTGGGCATGGGTTTCGCAGGGGACGCCTGCGAGCGTGTCGATATGTTGCTTGGTCATGTCAGTCTCTCGCTCTTGTTGCATTGAGAATATGAGCGAGACGATGGCTCGAAAATCGGGTAAAATCAGAACCTACCGTTCTACTGGTGGAACGAAGGGGGCTCGCGATGGACTTAAATGATGCGTTCTACTTTGTTCAGGTCGTTGAAAAGGGGGGCTTTTCTGCCGCCGCGCGATCCATGAACATTCCCAAGTCCAGACTCAGCCGCCGGGTCAGGCAACTGGAGGATGACCTTGGCGTGCGCCTGTTGCAGCGTACATCGCGCGTTGTCATCGCTACCGACGTTGGCAAGGACTACTTCCGCCACGCTCAAGAAGCCCTGGCGCGGCTTGAGATGGCCGAAACGGCCGTTCGCCGCAAAAGCAACACAATAGAAGGGACCGTCACCGTGTCCTGTTCCGTGGGCATGGCGCAGTTCGGCCTCGATCAAGTCCTGCCCCATTTCTTGCAAGACAATCCCGGGGTCACCGTTGTCCAACGGACCTCCAACCAGATCGACGACCTTATCAAGGGTGGGATCGACGTTGCGATCCGGGGGCATATGGACACATTGCCAGATTCAAGCTTGATCCAGATAAAGCTCGCGCGGGTCGAATGGCACCTGTTCGGGTCACATGACTATCTCGACGCGTTGGGAGCGGTGCATGACCCCGCTGCACTGGCGAACCACCCTGCCTTGGTTCTCGGCCGCCCCCGAGACACACATCAGTGGCTGCTGACGGACGAAACAGGACAAACGGCTTCGGTGCCCTGTACTGTTCGGTTCGCGAGTGACGATATGTCGACGCTCAAGAATGCAGCAGCAGCGTCTTTGGGACTTGCTGCCCTGCCATCTTATGTCTGCAGAAAAGAGGTCGAGGCGGGAACACTGGTGCGCGCCTTGCGGTACTGGACCGCCGGCACCCCGCAGATCAGCCTCCTCATGCCGTCAAAGCGTGGAATGCTACCGGCGGTGGAGGCGTTTCTGGACTTCCTCAAACAACACCTGCCCGCCGTGCTGACAAATATTGACGCAAAACCCGAGTGACCGAAACTACGATTTGTGCCGCTCAGCAGCAACAGACGTGCTGCAGAAATAAAGTGATGCTGCGTCAGCGAAGGCCGAAAACCCAAGGTCGGCTACGTCCGCATCTGCTTAGTTCACGCCGGTTGAAGCGAACGGCGCTCCATCCCGGAACGGTCGTTCATGGGTCTCGCGGCCAAGGTGCCTGAAGAGAGCCCGAAAGGGCCCAATGCTGCGCGTTCAACGAAGCTCAGCTTGACGAGGCAAAGCGCCAAAACGTTTGCCAGACGAAATTTGAACATAGGCGCGAAGCCATCCTCATGCTAATTTTAGAGAGGATTTATAGGGCGGGAAGCTGTTGGATCGCCAGCACACAAAAGAGATTGACCGTGTCTTAAGCGGGTTCGATACAGGGAGAGACCGGCTTGTCGCGGACAGCTGGCAGCGCTGTGTTGAAACCTACGGTATGGATCCCTCACGGCAGGAACCCGCGCATATCCTGCCTGACACCAAATTCCGTGAACATCTGGAGCAATCCGAACGTCTGATCGCAACAGCGCGCTCGGGGCTGCAATCGTTGTTTGCGCAGGTTGCAGGGCAGAACTACGTCCTGCTGCTTGCGGATTCAGATGGCGTCTGCGTCGATTTCTTTGGCGACCGGAACTTTGAGGACGAACTCAGAACTGCGGGTCTTCATCTGGGATTCAAATGGACGGAAGAGTTGGCAGGAACGAACGGGGTAGGGTCGTGCATCGTTACAGGTCAGCCGGTGACGATCCATCAGGGGGATCATTTTTCGATCACGCATACGCCGCTGTCTTGTACGGCAGCGCCTATTTTCGACACCAAAGGTGGTCTTGCGGCTGTTCTGGATGTTTCGTTGTTGCGTGGACCTTCGCCTAAGGCGTCGCAGAATCTGGCCATGACACTGGTGACGAATTCCGCCCGTCGCGTCGAGATGGCAAACCTGATGGCATCGACCCGGCGCGATTGGGTCCTGCGCTTTTCAGCCAGCCCCGAATTTCTTGAGGTCGATCCTGAAGCGGCGGTTGCAGTGGACGGAAGCGGCAAGATCATTGGTATGACCTCGGGGGCCCGACGGGCACTGGACCCGGACGGTTCGGGCCACCTGATCGGGTCGCAATTGCAGGACTGGCTTGAAATCAGTGTTGATGACATGCCGGAGTTCATGCGCGGCAGACCGTCCGAAGAACGGGTTCTACACCTCAAGGACGGGCGCGCGCTCTATGGTCATGCCGTTGCGCCACAGACGTCGCAGATGACGGCGGCCCTGCGCAAGCGAGAACAGGTTCTGCCCGGAGCTCTTGGCAGTTTTGCGGGGCCGGATGCGGACCTTCAGCAGCTTTTGAACAATGCTGCACGTCTTGCACCGACCAGCCTGCCGCTTTTGCTGACCGGTGAAAGCGGCACGGGCAAGACCAAACTGGCGCGTGCGATCCACATGGCCGATCCTGCGAGACAGGATTTCCACACAGTGATCTGCTGCGATACCGAGACATTCGATTTCTGCCAAACCATCGACCCCGGCACGCTGTTCCTGCGCGGTGTTGAAGACCTGAGCGAGCCTGCACAGGCCTCTCTTTTAGCAGTGCTTGAGCGGCGGGCTGATCTGAGGATCATTGCCTCATGTCGGCAGCCCCCGGCGGGATTGCAGGGCGGTCTGCGTGAAGATCTGCTGCACCGGATTGCGGGGGCCACATTTTCTCTGCCGCCTTTGCGCCACCGAGCGGATCTGGATTGGCTAATTGATCGTCTGCTTCGACGGTTTGCAAGCCATGATATTCACCTGTCGACAGTCGCGCGCGCCGATCTGAAATCACGACTATGGAGCGGCAATATTCGTGAACTGGAACATCTGCTGCACAGCGCGGTCGCCCTGTGTCAGGACAACATCATCGACTTGACGGATTTGCCAGCCCCGGCGCTCGCCCCTGCGCAAAAGCTGGACTCAGATGATCTCGAAGCACTGCTGCGTGCTTGCGATTGGAACATGTCTCAAGTGGCGCGACGCCTTGGCGTGAACCGGTCGACAATTCTGCGCCGTGTGCGAAAGGCCGGGCTTACTCCACCTGCATAAACGCAAATGCCTTCGTGTTGCGCCCTTGTTGCGCGCGCAACAAGTCTTGGTGTTTTTGGCCTAGGTCAAGCGTTGAGCCGCCAAATCGACTTGCCCGAAGGGCCGCGGATTTGCCAGCCTTTTGCACCGTGGAGATAGGGAGGATGACATGCTCGACACAACACTCTCGGATCAGGTGCAGGGGTTCTTGGATGACTTCGGTGCGGCTTTGTCCCAAGGCGATATCGATGCCGCCTGCGATATGTTTCAGGACGATTGCTATTGGCGCGATCTGGTCAGCTTTACCTGGAATATCAAAACGGTCGAAGGCAAGGCGCAGGTGGCAGATATGCTCGCGCATCAGTTGGCCACAACCAAACCGAGCGGTTGGAAAATAGCCGAAGGTGAAGTGCCCACTGAAGACGGCGGAATAACCACTGCATGGATCGAGTTCGAAACCGAAGTGGCACGCGGCTATGGGTTAATCCGCCTCAAGGATGGCAAGATATGGACCTTGCTGACCACGATGGTCGAGCTGAAAGGTCATGAAGAGCCCAAAGGGTTCAACCGCCCACTTGGGGCCAAGCATGGTGCGGGTAAACACAGGACCACATGGGCAGAAGAACGGGCCCAGGAAGAGGCTGAACTGGGCTACAAAACACAGCCTTACTGCGTCATCATCGGCGGTGGTCAGGGTGGGATAGCCATGGGTGCGCGGCTGCGACAGCTCGGCGTCCCGACGATCATCGTTGAACGGAATGACCGACCTGGCGACAGTTGGCGCAATCGCTACAAATCCCTCTGCCTGCATGATCCGGTCTGGTATGACCATCTGCCTTATATCAAGTTCCCGGAAAACTGGCCCGTGTTCTCGCCCAAGGACAAGATCGGCGACTGGCTTGAGATGTACACCAAAGTGATGGAGCTGAACTATTGGACGCGCACGACGGCCAAATCCGCCACCTTTGATGAAGACAAGGGCGAATGGACCATCACGGTGGACCGGGATGGCGAAGAGGTGGTGTTGCGGCCCAAGCAACTGATCATGGCGACGGGTATGTCCGGCAAGAAACGCATGCCTGATTTTCCGGGTATGGATGTTTTCAAGGGTGAGCAGGCACATTCCTCGGAACACGACGGGCCGGCCAGATGGGCAGGCAAGAAGGTTGTCGTGGTGGGGTCCAACAACTCGGCTCATGACATCTGCGCGGCGCTTTGGGAAAACGATGCCGATGTGACAATGGTGCAGCGGTCCTCGACCCATATAGTCCGCTCGGACACCCTCATGGAAATCGGACTGGGTGACCTCTATTCTGAACGTGCGGTGCGGTCTGGCATGACAACCGAAAAGGCCGATCTGATCTTTGCATCGCTGCCCTATCGCATTCTGCATGAATTCCAGATTCCGGCCTATGCCGCGATGAAAGAGCAGGACAAAGAATTCTATGACGGTCTGGAAAAGGCCGGGTTCTGGCTGGATTGGGGCGATGACGACAGCGGGCTGTTCATGAAATACCTGCGTCGCGGATCGGGCTATTACATCGATATCGGGGCCAGCCAGTTGATCATTGATGGTGAGATCAAGCTGAAACGCGGTCAAGTCACCGCGCTTGATGAAACCGGAGTTATCCTTGATGACGGAACGCATCTGGATGCCGATCTGGTGGTCTATGCGACCGGGTATAACTCGATGAACGGTTGGGTCGCGGACCTGATGGGTCAGGATATGGCGGATCGGCTTGGGAAATGCTGGGGGCTGGGCTCTGACACAACCAAGGACCCGGGGCCTTGGGAAGGCGAGCAACGCAATATGTGGAAGCCGACACAGGTTCCAAACCTTTGGATGCATGGTGGAAACCTGCATCAGTCCCGGCATTATTCACAGTTCCTAGCGTTGCAAATAAAGGCCCGGATGGAGGGCATCCCGACGCCGATCTACGGCCTTCAAGATGTGCATCACCTCAATTAAAGCATGCGCTACCACCAAGAAGCGGATGGGGTGGATGGCTCCTGCTCCACCGGCGTCGCAATGCGCCATAATGCAGTTGTCTATCACTGCTAGGAAGGA
>NZ_JBXWMW010000016.1:0-49763 GCF_059610045.1 Ruegeria sp. YTSA168 | reverse complement strand
CCGAAGGTCTTCCTATCCGCAATCGCACTCGCAGCTACCGTCCTGTTCTGGCTGTAATTTAATGAGTCTGGAGCCTAGATTTCCGTCATCAACGAACCTGTATTGCGGTTTCAGATGACAATGTGATCGTATGGACCAGCATATACAAATTTGAATTGAGGTTAAGGTTGGTTGAACCAGATTTTTTGCTGTTAAATGTTAAGCTTGCGAAGCTTGTGAATGCCGTCAGGGCGGAGCGATCGAAGGCCTACTGTCTCTCAATTTGGAGTGATTTCATTCGCACCCGGGACGGGTTACGGTGTGTCGACTGTCATTCAACAGATCGGTTGTCAGCACATCATATCTTTAGGAAAGTTCTGGCCCCGCCAGCACAGTTCGACCCTGGAAACGGGATAACACTATGCAGGGAATGCCACAAAAAATGCCATGCAGGCTTTAACCGGCGGCCTGATCTATCTCTGCCAGTAGACGCAGAGGGTGGAGAAAAGCTGGATTCCATGGAACGATTGTACGGTATTCTGCACCAAGACTCTGTGGAACGAGGCTTGGTTTATGAGCCATTCTATTCAATCAGCGAAAGAGTTATTTCTACGTTGAAGAAAATGCAGGGCTACAGCGCGGATGACTGTTTCCCTGGTTCGACACTTCAACAGGCCTGCATGATTCTTGCCACTTGTGAGAGACAAATGAGGGATGCCATTTTGGCATCCAACGGCTTCGACGTTGGACCCGATCCAATCCTGCCTGGATCAGTGCGCATCCTTTTCAAATAGCCTGCGTACGTGATGACATTAGAGGGCAGTCGCGCATCAAAGCAAAAGATGGCTAGATTTTTTGAAGGATAGTTTCTAACCCTCCAACTTCCTGGCTCGCATCCAAATAGGATTGGTAGGCGTTGGTAGCGTCGGAGATCAGCTCTTCGTAAGTTATTATTTTCGCGTTTTGTTGTGCCATAGATTGACGATCTTCCTCGTCGTAACCGGTCGGGAGTTTTGAAATGAGCAAGTAGATATCGAGGGGTGGGATAGGTTTGTTCGGATGCTTATCGCGATAATACTGCGTTACTGCCTTTCGATATTTCCTGGCCTGTTTCGAAAGATCGTCAAAGTTCAAATTTTCCAGTCTTGGCCGTTTGAGCTCAACGACGATATGCCGACCGCTGCTTGCACGGTAGGAAATATCAAGTCTTGCACCTGATGAACCAGGGTCAATTTTCTTTATTTCTTTGGTAAGTGTCAGCTCCATTTCGGCCCGTCCTGAAACCCGATCCCATGCGGGGTCAAGCAACCAGAGATGGTCAAAAAGATATTGTTGCGCAACTTTTTCGAGGGCATCTTTGTCGTCTTTGATGCTCTTGAATTTCTTAATTATTTCAAGGCGCTGCTTGGTAATATCTGCGTAGGCGGCTTCCTCAACTTCACTAAGGCTTCCGAAAATCGCCGCGAACTCAGGCCCTAGAACATCTGTGATGTGTTCGAGTTCATCAAGCTTCTTCTTGATCCTTAGTTTCTCAAAGCCGATGATTGAACCACGATAGAGATTGGCTTTGGCCTCATCATTCTTTTTTTCATCTGAATGAACTATCGAATTTTGGATAGACGTCATCATCCGTCTTGCTAATCGCTGGTCGCGTTTATCCTCAAGGCCATCTAGCCACTCAATCACTGCGTCATTTCCAGGTGTGCCGCTGTTCAAACCCAAGGCTAGCCGCCAATCATCCCATTGGCCGCCAATGTCCTCCAAAGTCGACATAGCAAACCCCATGAGTGCACGGTACTTTGGGTCGTCTCTCTTGATTGCCTCGCGGCTAGCAGTTGCCCGGTCGGTGTCGTCTTCGTCTAGAAAATCGGCATGAATTTCGCCGACAAGGTAGCTCTGATAGTACTTTGCACTATTCAGATTGTTCAGAACGTTTTCTGCAAATACGCGACCGTTTGCGAAGATTGAAAGAGCGTTGGCGCTATCCTCTTTCGATCCAAGGTCTTTAGGCTTAAACACACTCGCTATATAGCCTTTGACCTGAACGCTGCTTCCGTCGAGAAGGGTGAGGCCTGCAGGCAAGAGTTTTTTGCAAGTTTCCTTTGGGTCTTCCATGGTTTCGGCGATATTAGGTGCCAATTTAGTCAGCCGATCCATGGTATCTTGATCAAATGCCCAAAGGAACTGAACCTTGTCGTAAATGTTCCGATCTGCCTCCGTGATTTCGCGACCCTGCAGATGTACACGAAAATTATGTTTAGGTCCCAATATGCTGAAGCGTCGGGCGAGCCTGGTTCTCAGAAAGCTCTCTGTGCGATTGAGTGTTTTTAGGACTTTCGTTAACTCAATCCGAGTGCCCTTACCGTGTCGCAATGACTTAGGCTTGAACTCGTCGAGAACAATTGCCTGCCTGTTCTCTAAGTTCTTCTTGAGATCCGGCACATCTACTTCGAACGCGATCAACTCTCCGCCTGCTTTTTGAGAAGTCACGCGCACAAAATCTGAAAGGGCAAACATCGACAGTTTGCCAATGCCTTTACGTCCCATCACTCTGCGTTTGCCGTTAGAACTCATGTTTGATGAGGAAACGATCCTGCGCGAGTAGCCTACATGCAAAAACTTTCTTCTAATGTCCTTGGCGTCCATTCCATGACCATCATCTTCAATGACGATGGTGTCTTTGGCATCGTCAATGGTGATCCAAACATTGTTTGCTTCGGCATCCCAAGCATTTGCGACAAGTTCTGTCAGGGCAGCCGGGGTTGAACTGTATAAGCCCACTCCGAGATGGTTGATAACGTTCAGATCGACTTCAAACTTAAAATTATGCTTGTTAGGCAATGTGTTGGCTTTCATGTTCTGTGATGTGCTGCTGAATTGATTTGCCGATTACGAAACCAAGTTGGACGGGGACTGCGTTCCCGATAAGTCGCCCAACCGGAGAAAATTCTGGAATTTCGCCTTCCGGGACAAATTTGTAATCGTCGGGAAACGATTGGAGGATCGCCATTTCCCTCAAAGTTAAGGACCGATCTTGTTCGGGATGCCCATATCGACCAGTCCCAAAGCTATATGACTGAGTCGTCATGGTGCCTGATGGTTTGTCCCATTCCATGCGTCCGTAGACACTTTTGTAAGTCGAGCCACCAGGTTTTTTGTGACATTCTAGTAGAAGCTCACTAGGCCAGTCTTCCCAAGTCCCTCCGGGCTTGGAACTCTTCATCCTTCTTAGATTGATCGCGGTAAGTGACTGGGCTCGGTGCAATGTATCATAACTGCTGGTTTCACCTGCAGCGACTGGGGGCAAATGCCCTATGGCTTGCCTAACTGATTTCTGTGTTACGCCCATTTCTTCTGGCGAAATAATTCGGATCGGCCCTAGCCTTGAAGCGAGCAATACTAGCCGCTTGCGTTTCTGGGGAACCCCGTAGCGTGAGGCATCCATAATTTTGAAAACCAAGGAGTAATCCAGCTTCTTAAGTTCGGCGACAAATTCGTCAAAGATTTCTTCCTTTTGGAGAACCGGAACGTTCTCCATGGTTACTAGGTCCGGCTGAATATCCGAAACGACACGTCCGAATTGGCGCAGCAACGGCCACTTGCTGCTTTTTCTTCTATCACTTCCGTTGCTTAACGTCGAAAACGGCTGGCACGGCGCGCAACCTGCAATCAGGGAGTATTTCGGTGATTTGAAATGGGATTTCAGTGCTTCAGAGCTAGTTTCGGCAAGGTCCTCGCCAAGAAAAGTAGCTTCAATGTTCTCAGTGAACGGGTATTCGCACTTTTTGTCAAAATCCAGCCCAGCAACGACACCGATGCCTGCCTGCTTAAGGCCGCATGACAGCCCGCCCGCTCCACAAAACAGGTCAATTGCTTGAATGTCGGTTTGAATAGATTGTTGCCCGTTGGTCATTTTTTGCCTCGTTGAGTCATATTTTTGCTAATGACTCGCATTCCCTATTTTTCAATTTTTGTTGTTCCCTCAATGGTTTCCATGCGCGTCTCCAAATCGGCGGCAATACCTTCGTAGAGGGCAGCTTGTTTGTCGCGTAAAGAACCTGGCTTCGGCTGCCGTCTGCGGATTCTTGCGGCGAGCCAGTACAGAATTTTTGCTGCCGGGTCCGAAACTTTCTCGGGTTTTGGGAGTGGATATTTCTCCTCAAGCGCCGTCACAATTTCTTGGGATAGACTCCGGCGGTTCAGCGCCGCCTGTTCTTCCACGCGAGCCTTCAACGGTGCGGGCAGCATAAGTTTGAATTGTAGCAAATCAGCGTCTTTCATGAGCGCACAATGGACAAATTTTGTCCTTGATGCTAGGGACATTTTATGTCCAAATGAAGGACATGAAATGTCCGGAGGTGGTTGTGTTGCAGGTTCAGTTCAAGGTAAATTTGCCCGTTGATGTAAAAGCTTGGCTGGAGGTTGAGGCTAAAAAAAACATCCGATCACAGGGGGCACAAATAGTAGCTTGCCTGCGAGCTGCGATGTCTGAGAGCGCGACGCGGCCACCGGCGGAGGACCAAGATGTTAAGTGAAATACGTCTGATTTCTTCGCGTGAGCTGGCTAGATCTTTAGGGTATTGCGAGCCGAATGCAGCGTTCTATGAATTCTGCCGCAACATGGGAATTCTGCCGGTGCCTGGTAGAAGAGGATGGTACGACCCCAAATTGGTACGAATGAAACTTGATTTGGTGCAAGGGTTAAGTGCGGCGATAGCCGGTGTAGATGATGAATGTGACTTGGTCGAAGCGAGGAGGGCGAGAATTGCCGCCACCTAGTCTCCCCAAAGGTGTTCACAGGGTCAAAAAGGTAACCAAGAATGGCCCACTCTACTATTTCTATGCTTGGCGCGGTGGTCCGAATTTCTGGACCTCCGCTGTTCGAGATCCACGAGACCCTGAGTTTTTGATAGCGTTTGCGGATGCTGTACGAACGCAGTTTTCAAGCCAGTACATGACCCCGCAGATGGTGGATGATTTTCTCGACAGCACTGCTATGCCGACGGGTGAGCGAACCAAAGCTGACTACCGGTTATGGGCATTGCGCTTTGCTCATGAGTTTGCTGACGATCCAGCGAAACTTTGGGAGAACCCAAAATCTCGGGGTGAACTAAATGAGTGGCGGGCAAAGTGGAAAGACTCGCCAAAGCAGCATGACTATGCGGGCACGGTAGCTGTACGCATTCTCAATTGGGCGCGGGATGAGGGCAAAATTGCAGCCCACTACTGCGACCGTCTTCACCGCATTTATACAGTAGACCGGGCAGAGATCGTTTGGACGGACGCAGACCAACGGTATTTCAAAGAAGCCGCACCGTCCTGGGTGCAACGCGTGATGACGCTCGCATGCGAGACCGGGCTTAGGCCTGCAGATCTTGTGCGACTGACGCGGGGCAACCTTGAAAGCTTCGATGGAATCGATCGTTTTCGGGTTCGGACGCAGAAGAGGGGGCGCGTGGCACATATTCCTGTAACGCCTGAACTTCGGCAGCTGATCGATGAAACACCTGCGGATCAGCTTGTTTTGTTGGTCAATGATCGGAACAAACCGCTCAAGCCCACGTCTGCAAGTCGAGCCATTGCGCGCTACCGGGATCGCATTGCCGACAAGCTGAGCGATCCGACGCTTAGGCTCCAGGATACGCGCGGAACGGCTGCGACACGGCTCTTGCGTGCGGGGCTGGGTCTTAACCAAATCGCCAATCACATGGGCTGGTCGCTTCGCTACGCCGCCGCTGTGATCGAACATTATGCCGCCGTTTCGCCTGCCGAGAGCGCGGAAGTCCTAGACTTACTGGAGCGCGAAAAGCAGCGCCGCGAGGGCAAAACTGTAAACGCAACTGTAAACGCCCCCGATGGGGCAATGAGAGGAGGCAGCTAAGTGCTTGAAAGTAAATGGAGGCGAGTACCGGAATCGAACCGGTGTACACGGATTTGCAATCCAGAAAGAGCGCAAGCGAAAACAACGACTTAAGGGTGCAAATCACCCCCTGATAAAAGGTGAACAAAAAGCGAAAGTTTCAAAGCCACGTGCGGTCCTGAAGAAAAGCGCAGCTACGCTTTCAAATGAGGCAAGCCAATGAGCTGGCGTATCGCAAACGAATGCGCAGAGCGCCGTTTTGGCAGTGCCGCGCGCAAACAGATCATCATGTTCCTGGCCGACAAGGCGAGCGATGATGGCTCGGGCATCTGGTGCTCCAAGGGGACCATCCAGCGTCATACAGAGCTCAGCGAGAGCACGGTCAAGCGCACCATTATCGACTTCCTGCGCGAAGGCATTTTGATTGAGACAGGGCGGCGGCAGTGCAAGAACGGCTACACCGTCATTTATCGCATTGTTCTGGAACGCGTGGCCGCGCTCGAGCCCACGGCTGAGCCCGATATTGAGACGGGGGTCACTGTGAACCCCGTCCAGCCTGAACCCGGTACGGGGTCCACGGTGAACGGGGTACGGGGTTCACGGTGGACCCCAAACCATCCTAAAACCATCCATAAACCACCTACGCGCCGGCGCGAGGCGGCGGAGGAGGTTGAAGATCTTGAATTTGAGAAGATCTTAGCGGCCTATCCCGAAGACAGGATCCGAGACCGACGAACCAGTCTGCGCCTGATCGCAGCAGCTGTGAAGGCCGGTGTGGGCCCCGATGACCTGAAGCAAGCGGTCAAAGCCTATGCCAAGGAAAGCGAGGGCTACACGCGCAGCAAGGTCTGTTTCTCAGATAATTGGTTCAAGATGCGGCGTTGGGAGAAGGGGCTTGCCCAGATCCAGGCTGATCGCGAGAAGGCACGAGATGCCGAAGCCAAAGGCCGTGCGAGCCTCGCCGAGTGGATCCACGAGCGCCATCCCCTGTGCCGCCACATCACAAACCGCCAGATCGAGGATTTGATTGCGTCAAAGCTGGTGACGCCTGAACAGGTGCGCGCTGCGGGGCTGCAGGCATAAGTTTTGCTCGATTGTTACGCCATGGCGTAAAAGGTAGATATTTACGCTGTGGCGTAATTTTTTTTGATTTACGCTGTGCCGTAAAAGGAGCCACATCATGGACCTTACAGCACGAACGGCCGAGCAGATCGGCGAGACACTTCGCCGGACGCGCAAGGCGCGCGGCTGGACCTAAAGCGACATCAGCGCGCGTACGAATTTGCGCGTCGCGACGATTTCGTCGCTCGAGAATGGCGACGCGGGAGCCAAGCTCGCCACAGTGCTCGCTGTTATGGCGATACGTCAGCACGTTGCCGCTCGAGTGCGCGCAGGCGGCACGGACGCGTGGCACATGCTCGAGAAGATTTGTCGCGATTGCGTAGGAGCCTTGCAGTTCGTTTCGGGTGAGATCCCCGAGGTTGGCGCACTTTAGGGCGAGCCCGTTTCTGATGCACAGATTGCGGGTATGTTACGCAACCTTGCAAGTGCCTACCTTGGCTTGGACGAGGACGACGACTTCTGCATTTCTATCGCAGGGGCACAGGAGAAAACGGCGCTGCTATGCCCCGAGGGCGCGTGGATCCGTCCATCGGGGCTCACCCCGACAACGCATATCCTCAAGACGGCAGCTTGGCGTTCTGCCCGCAGGGGTCGATTTGTCTGACTGTGTTGAGAACGAGTATTTCTGCATGAGTTTTTGCCGTGCCATGGGCATGGATGTGGCTGAAGTCGAGATTGCCGACTTCGAGGACGTGCGGAGCCTTGTTGTGACCCGGTTCGATCGGCGCTGGCCCAAGGATGGCCGGTTGATCCGCCTCCTGCAGGAAGACTTTTGCCTGGCGCTCACAGTTCAACCCAGCCAGAAATACCAAATGGATGGCGGGCCGGGGATCACTGAAGGGATCGGGTTGTTGACTGGTAGTGATGACCCTGAAGCAGATCAACTTGCCTTTTGCCGCGCGCAGGTGCTGTTTTGGCTCTTAGGAGCGACGGACGGGCACGCCAAGAACTTCAGCATTGCATTGCGCCCCGGAGGTTTCCGCATGACCCCGCTTCATGATGTGCTGGGCGCCTAGAAAGCAGTGGATGACGGCCATATCCGCCAGAACCGGATGCGCCTCGCGATGGCCGTCGACGGACACTAGGCGGACAGAGCGCGTGCCTCGGCGAACGACAAAAGTCTGCGGCGATGCTCATCCCAGAGGTGGAGGTGCGCACAGCGGAGGCTTTGCCGGAGCGTTATGCGTTTGGTCTGTGCCAGCATCTCGTGATCCTCGATCACCTCGGGCAGGCGATAAAACGGAATTCGACTGGCCAAATGATGAACATGGTGGATACCGATATTGCCAGTGATCCAGCGTAGAACGCTCGGAAGCTCGTAATGTGAGCTTCCGTAAAGTGCTGCTTCGTGGATGTTCCAATTTTCTTCGTGCTGCCAACTGGTTTCTTCGAACTGATGCTGGACATAGAAGAACCACATGCCGGCGACTGCACCCAACAGCATGGTTGGCAGGAAGACGAACAGAACAACGTCCCAGCCGCCCAGCCATACGATCAAGGTCAGCGCCGAACCAATGGCGGCATTTGTTCCCATCGCGCTCAGCCAGTATCGCCAGCCCGACCGCATTAAGTGAACGGGCAGTCGGTTCTGCAAAAAGAACGTATAGAACGGCACCACCCCGAACAGGAAAACTGGATTGCGGATAAGCCGATAGAGCGCCCGGCCGAGCCACCCCTTTTCTCGGTATTCCGTGACTGTGAGTGTCGGCATATCTCCGACACCCCGCCGGTCGAGGTTTCCGGTCGTGGCATGATGGATTGCATGCGTTTTGCGCCAGACGTCATAGGGCGTCAGGGTGATCACGCCGATCAGGCGACCGATCCAGTCGCACAGGCGCCGATTGCGAAATAGGGACCCGTGGCCGCAATCGTGCTGGATCATGAACAGACGGACGAGGAACGCCGCATTCACCAGTGCCAGGGCCATTGCCAGCGCAGTGCTGATCGAGAGCATCCACCAGGCGACCGACCATATTGCCACGAACGGGGCCACTGTCACAGTCAGCTCGAAGATGCTGCGCGAATGGATTGGCTGTCGGTATTTCGCCATCGCCCGCGACCAATCTGACGGAGCCAATTTGGGCTCTTCCTGCATCAGGTCAGTCTGACCGGCAGCATTTCGCGTGCCCGGCGCCTTACCCGTGATGGACGAGGTCCGCGCTTGTACTGGAGGCTGCGGCGCGCTCAGAGGCTGAGCTTTGCGGACACGGTTGGTGGTCTGATCCGGTATCTCTTCTCGATCTCGCCCTTGGCGACGACTGTTGGTTGAATGGGACGAAAGCTTCATCGACAATAGAAATCCTGTGTGATTGAGCGTTTACACCTGCGGCCTTCGAACGGAGTTGCCACCAGCAATAATCTGGTTAATGAGTGCCGCAACAGATCGATGCGTTTCCATTTCGCCCTCCGATCCATTTGCGTTCTCATGGGTTGCTGCAGCGTCGCGAAGAACACCCACGATCTCATGCTCCGGCAGCAGTCCGCTATCGTTCATGGCAAGCAGAAGTGCTTCGCAGATTGAAAGGGCGGCCTGTCCTGAATGCTCGTTCGCCGTTGACATCTTGGAGGTTCCCTTCTTGTTTCGCGATCTAGGTTGAATTCGCGCCGGACCTATCCGTACTTTTCGCACGAAATGAGCTACACTGGACTGATCGAGAGCAGTCGAAGAAACGATTTCCACGCGTCTGACGGACCTGTGAGGGAGAAGCTATGACACCATTCGTGACCAGCCCGCTCACCCGCAAGCTTTTGGCCTTTGTCGCTTTGTCAAAGGCGGAATTGGATGTGCTCGAGCGCCTGCACCAGCGCCGTCGCTCCTTTGTCGCTGGGCGAGATATGGTGCATCAGGGGCAGTCGGATCAGGCTGCCTATATCCTGTCGGAAGGATGGGTTTGTTCCTACAAGCTCCAGCCTGACGGGACACGCCAGATTGTCGATTTTCAGGTGCCCGGAGATTTCCTCGGCTTGCGCAGCTTGCTGTTGCGCACCTCTGATCACAGTTTCGAACCCATCGTGGAAATCGAGGCTGCCGAAGTGTTGAAGAGCGACCTTCTGGCGGCCTTCGCACAGACACCGCGGCTTGCGACAGCCATTCTCTGGGCGGCGTCGCGGGACGAGGCAATGGTGGTCGAACACCTTGTCGGGATCGGCAGGCGCGACGCGGACGCCCGGATGGGACATTTTCTGTTGGAACTGGGATCGAGGCTGGCACTGGTAGGTATGGGATCCCGGGAAGGATACGACTGCCCACTGACCCAGTATCACTTGGCCGATGTGCTGGGGTTAAGTGCCATTCATGTGAATCGCGTCCTGCGAAAGTTGCGCGAAAGAGGGCTGGTGGCCTTTCGAGACGGTCGGGTGTCCTTTGAAGATCGTGCCGGGTTGGTGGAACTGGCCGAGTTTGATGCAGCGTATCTGGATCAGACCGGACCGCTCTTGAAATAAGAAGGGCCGTCGGCCATTGATCGGCGGGCGGTCCCGGTGTTCAGGCCAGACGCTGGACATCAAGCGAGCGCGTGGGTCGCCGGATCGAGTTCTTTTTGGTGTCAGCGTCGTTCTTCGCCGTGTTGGCTTTCTCGGCTGCCTGGTAGTGCTTCAGCGCCGTGTCCTTCTTCGGACCAGCGGGCGCCTTGTCCCACGCGGCCTTCACGGAGGTCATCTTCTCGGCAGTCTTGTTCTGTTCGGGAGTCATTGGGCATGTCCTTTCCAGGACGCTCCGAGAATAAGAAGCGTGCCGACATGCCGACCCTTTTGGGATCGGCAAGCCCACACGCTTCCCGGGTGCTCGGAAAAAGATGCACCGCCAAATACTCGGCGGGCACGTCCCACCTAACCGATGTTGGCGCCACGCCGTACTGACGCAGGTTAGTCCTGGCGGCCGCGGCAGGTCGATTGCCTCTGCGCTTCTCATGTCACCGCAGTTTGCTGGTGGGAAATCCTCAACCATTTGTCGTCATCGACAAGGTATGTTGACGCGCAGAGCGCCTTGTAGATCGGCACGTCGGTTTTTTCAGCCGAGATCCGGTAAGTGAGGATCGCGATGTCACCACATCGCGTCACGCGCCGTTCGGCCATGACAACGGAACGCCAGCCGGTCCTTTCGCGAAGATGTGGCCAGATCTGGTCACCCTGAAGGATGCCGGGCGGATAGGGGAAGACCATGACTGCGTTGGTCGCTGTCGTCGCCCGCGCACTATCGTCACCGCTGGTCCAAAACTGTTCCTCCATGTCCCAGAGAACGCCCTGTTCACGCGGCGATAGAGTTCCGGACTCGTGCGCTGCATGACCCGGTGTCCTCTCGGTCTCAGTTAGGACGGTCATTCGCCTGACCCCAAGCCGCCAACAATAATCATCTGAAACAGCAGAATGATGATCGCGAGCACTGTCCAGATCGCTCTGCTTTTGCCCGGGTGGCCGTCTGGGACGGTCGAAGCAGCTCGCTTCAGGCGACCTGACGTCCGGCCTTCGGGAAGCAGTTGGCTCAGGTTTCGTGCGATCCTGCCGTGATCGCTGGCGAGCGCAGGTACGTCTTGAAATCGGGCAAGCAGCGTTCCCAAGCGTGCCTGCGCGGCATCGTGCCCCAACGTGACCAGCTCAGCGGTTTCTTTCCATGGATCGAGGCCAAGCCGCGCGAGCGTTGAGAGCACAGTCACGGCATAGCCGTTCCGGTCCTCGCCGACGGACGCATAGAGAAACCGATCAAACTCGGGCGGGTGCGGGTTGAGTACATTGGGGTCGGCCATCGCCAATCCTTTCAAGGGTTGCAGGAATGGAGATCATCCCTGTTTCCCAAAGTGTACGCGCAGGGCGGTCTCGCCGCCCTTACACAGGTCAGTGCGGATGGCTGCCCCCAGGATCGTCGCAGCCGGTTCGGTGCGTGGGACTAACATGCGTCAGCGCCAGTCGAACGATTTCGGGGTAAAAGAGAGTTACTCGTTCGACTGGTCCGTCCCGGACTCCAGGGGGCCGTCAACAGTGGTGAGCGACGGATCTGCCAACATCGCGGAGGCCAGAGATGAACATGCGGTCGACCAGATCGACGATGACGTTTTCGAACCCGTTTACCTTGGCGGGATACCCCGGTGAACTGCCTGCGGGCGACTATGAAGTTCTCGTCGAAGAGGAGCTTCTCCAGGGGCTGAGCTTCGAGGCCTATCGACGGACGGCGACCTACATGACAGTGCACGGCAAGGGTGTTCACGCGGGGCGAAGTGAGCGTCGATTGACGACCGAGAGCGACATTAAGGAGGCGCTGCGCCGGGACGCTGACACATCCGAAACGAACAACCATAGCGAAGCGGCGCTTTCTCCGCAGGAGGACTTGCAATGAATACTCCCGAATGGCTCAAACCCGGCATCTATGGTGCCGTGATCGGTGCTGTCTTTGTCGGCGTCATCGGATTTTCATGGGGTGGCTGGGTGACCGGCGGCACTTCGAATGACCGCGCGCTGGCGATGTCCCGTAACGATGTCGTCACCTCAATGGTACCAGTCTGCCTCGACATGGCGCGGTCAGACCCGGCGAGGGCGGACAAGCTTGCAACGATCCGGGCAGCCTCGACCTACCAGAGGCGCGACGCGCTTATGACAGCCGGCTGGGCGACGATGCCAGGAACTGACGCCCCAGACCGAGACATTGCTCAAGCCTGCCTCAAGGAACTGGAACTCTGAGGTCATGCAGTTCAGAGCCGATGATGTGATGGCGCAAAACGGGTCGCACCGTTAAACGCGCGAGCCAGGCATCGCACCGAGTGCCAAAACCGAGATAGGAGCTTGCGATGCCTTCTGATGACAATGAACCGGAAAATCGCGGACCTTGGAAAAAAAAGCAGACCCGCGTTCCCCCTGAGGTTGACGCAATTCTTAGGCGAGGTCGGGATCGGATGCACGGCATCCTGCCGGACGGTCTGCCACCGGTGAAGCGTATTGCAATCGGGGCCGCCATTGCGCTTACGGCGTTTGGGGTGTGGTCCTCATATTACACGGTGCCGAGCGACTCCGTTGCGATTGTCCAACGGTTCGGGAAGTACGCAGCCGAGGTCCCTCCGGGGCTGCACTTCAAGATCCCGTTCGGGATTGACGTGACCACGTTGGTCCCGGTCAAGCGCCAGTTGAAACAAGAGTTCGGGTTCACGACTCCGGGTACCTCCGATCCCTATCAGAGCCCGACGGACGGTCGCCGCGAGACAGAGATGGTGACTGGCGATCTTAACGCCGCGCTCGTGGAGTGGGTGGTTCAGTACCGGATTTCCGAACCCCGGAAGTTCTTATTTGAAGTGCGCGAACCAAGCGCGACCCTGCGATACGTCTCGGAGTCCGTCATGCGCGAAGTCGTGGGAGACCGCACAGTAGACGAGGTGATCACCGTCGGACGCCAGGAAATCGAAAGCGAAGCCCTGCTGAAGATGCAGGCGCTCGCGACCAAATACGCGATGGGCATCAGCATCGATCAGGTGCAGCTGAAGAATATCAATCCACCCCAACCCGTTCAGGCCTCGTTCAACGAGGTCAATCAGGCGCAGCAAGAAAAAGAGCGGATCATCAACGAGGCCCGCCGCGAATACAACCGCGTCATACCTCTAGCCGAAGGCGAAAAGGACCAGCGGATCCGTGAAGCCGATGGTTATCGCCTGAGGCGGATCAACGAAGCCGAGGGCGATGCGGCCCGTTTCACGGCCCTCCTGACAGAATACCGTCTGGCGCCCGAAGTGACGCGACGCCGGATCTACATCGAAACCCTTCAGGATGTTCTGCCGGGAATTGGATCCAAGATCATTGTCGACGGATCCACGGCAAGCATCCTCCCGCTTTTGAACCTTGATCGACAGACAGGAGAGCAAAGATGAAGACCCTTTCGCTTATTGCCTCGGGGATCGCGGTTGCCGGGGTCGTCGCTGCGTCATCCGCCGTCTACACGGTCGGCGAGGTCGAACAGGCCATCATCACCCAGTTCGGCAGGCCGGTCGGCGCGCCGATCACCGAGGCTGGTCTCAAGTTGAAACTCCCCTTCGTTCAGGAGGTTAACCGGATCGACAGCCGGGTTCTGGAGTGGGACGGCTCGCCATCGGACATGCCCACCAAGGACAAGCTCTATATCTCGGTCGATCTCTTCGCGCGCTGGAAGATCACCGATCCTCTGCAGTACTTTTTGCGCCTGCGTGACGAACGCAGCGCCCAGTCGCGCCTCGATGATATCCTTGGCAGCGAGACGCGGAATGCTGTCGCCAAGCACGAACTTATCGAGATTGTGCGCACGACCAGGGGCCGGACGCCACTTCGGGACACGCTTCTGACTGATCAGGAGCTTGCGCAGGACATTGGCGCATTGGTACCTATCACGAAGGGGCGGGCGCTGGTCGAGCAGCAAATCTTTGAGGCGGCCGCGGAGAAGGTACGCGTCTTCGGGATTGAGCTTCTCGACATTCGTTTCAAGCGCATAAACTACAATGAGAGCGTGCGACCCAAGATCTATGACCGCATGATCTCGGAACGCCGGCAGATCGCCGAAAGATTCCTGTCCGAAGGCAACGGTGAAGCGGCTCGTATTCACGGCAACAGGGTGCGGGATCTGAACAAGACCCAGTCCGAAGCATATCGCGCCGTCGAGGAAATCCGTGGTGCCGCCGATGCCGCAGCAGCGGCAACCTATGCGGGCGCCTACAATGTCGATGCCGTTTCAGCCGAATTCTACGATTTCACACGAACAATGCAGGCCTACGGCGACATGATCTCCGACGACACAACGCTTGTCTTGACGACGGACAGCGATCTGTTCCGGTTCCTGCGCGGCATGCAGGTCGAGGCAGACCCCTTCCTCGACCCCCGCAGCGTCCCGGACGACCGTGGCGTGGCGTCAACCGGCAGGGCCGGACCAGCGCAAGACCCCACAACGCCAATTGTGACACAGACGGAGGCCGATGCAGGTCGATAGGTTCATGGTGGAAGGTTTCAGCCATGAATTGAGGGTATCAATCGGGAAGCATGTCAATGACATCTGGACCACCGAGATCGGTTCCTTTCTGTTTCTGAGCAAGACACGACCACTTAATTTCCGTGCCCCTAATCTGCGTCAGCGCACGACTTGCGCTTGGCTGGTAGGTGGATGGCAAGATCCGGATCGCGATGAGACGAAGACCTGCCCGCGCGCACTCAAGGACACGGCATCCAGCGTCGAACCGTGCAACGAAGAGGACACTACGCTATGACATCAGTCAAAAATCCAACCAGCACGGCCGCAGAGACGACCGATCTTGAACGGCGCGTGCTGGCCCATGAACGGATTCTGCAGGCCCTGATCGCTTACATGGCACGTACCGAGCCGCGTTTCGTCGACCATCTGCGAGAACGGTTCGTAGAGCCGATGAGATTGACCCGGCACGAGCATGACCACCGCGAAACGAATGATTACGCGGAAGAGTTTATACGCGCCGTGATGCTTCTGGGAGAAGCGCGCGCGCCCAATGCGAAGGAGCCGGAAATGACTGATAAGCAACGCGTGCCGCCAAAAAGCAAAAGAGGACAGGGGTCTTCCATGAACTGGCCACCGCACCGCGGTGGAGTTCAGGTGCGCGAAAGGAACGGCATCTGGGAAGTAAAGATAGATGGCAAGTTCCGCGGCGACTACCACCAGAAGGAACATGCTCTTGCCGCTGCGGCCTTGCACAAATTGTCGCCCCGATGACCAGCTGCACCCACCCCACAGTCCCGACGGACTTCTCGATCCAAGTGGCTGAGAACGAGGGCATGCCAACGAGACCGAATTCCAGAGCCTCCCCGCTACCGGTCGCGCCTACTCGACGGCTGACCGGAACGCTCACGCTTGGGCTATCGAAGGCTCGCGCGCCAACCGGCGGACTCTGGCTTGCCAGGGAGCAAGCGGCGATGAGACACCCGCTGGCAAGGTTGATCTCGAGGCTGGCCATCTTGGCTGGAGTGATAGCGTCCCTGGCCTTCCCCGTGCTTGCGCAGGATGGCACCGGCCCGATGCCTCGGGACGCTCTTCCTTGCAAGATAATCATGACATGATCAGGCGCGACCGTGTGTCTGGCATGCGGGTCAGCATCGGGTGTCGTCTGCGATACAGCTTCCCGCAGCCGACGCCGCTGATTGCGATGCTGAACGTCCACTACTCGCGCTTTGGCGATCTGGAGCGTGCCGATTACCTCGTGACGTCGCCAAGCGTGCCGCTCGAAAGCTACCGCGACGGCTTCGGCAACTGGTGTACGCGCCTCCTGGCTCCGGCGGGCGACTTCGCGCTGTCAACGGATGGCATCTTCCGCGACTATGGCCGACCCGATCCCGCGTCCCCTGGCGCGCAGCAGCACGCAGTCCAGGATCTGCCTTTCGAGATCCTCGTGTTTCTTCGAGGCAGCCGGTATTGCGATACCGATCTTCTTTCGGAGGAGGCCTGGCGTCTTTTCGAGACCACGGACCCGGGATGGTCCCGCGTTCAGGCGATCTGCGATTTCGTGCATGGGCATGTCCGCTTCGACTACATGCAGGCGAAAGCGACGCGCACCGCATCGCAGTCAATGGCCGAGCGACAGGGCGTCTGCCGTGATTTTGCTCACCTCGCTATCGCATTGTGCCGCTGCATGAATATTCCGGCACGCTACTGCACCGGATATCTGAGCGACATCGGTGAACCTCTGCCACATCCGCCCGGTGACTTTGCGGCGTGGATGGAAGTCTTTCTCGCGGGTGAATGGCACATGTTCGACCCGCGGAACAACAAGCCTAAGTTTGCGAGAATTCTGGTCGCGCGTGGCCGCGATGCCGCTGACGTCCCTCTGACCCAGACATTTGGTCAGAACACGCTGACGGAGTTCAAGGTTTGGACCGACGACTTGGTGTGATCTTTGTCTTCTTGGCGGCGCGCCATCGTAAATTGGGTCGCCAGCCCCCATATAGGTAGTACCGACGCCAAGCATCCCGGTCCATCATGGACGAGGAGTTGGCGCCGGCCAATCAAAGGATCGATGATATGTCCTTCAAGGACCTGACCGCCAGGGTTGCGGCCGCAATGAAGCCGAAGCCTGCGAAGCCCCCTGCCAAAGAGAACGAGTCCAAGGCCGTTGGCAAGGAAGCGCCAGCGAAATCCAAGACATCTTGAGATTTGCACCAGCCACGCGCCCCATTCTTAACGCGCGCGCGGACCACCCACAGCAACAAGGGAGAGGACCATACTAATGGAAGAATTGACGAGCAAGACTGTTGCAGTTTTTTCCCGCCCGTTCACCGTTCCGGGCTTTGACGAGACGCTTCCTGCGGGAGAGTACGAGATCGAAACGGAATTGGTTTCACCCCCGGATCAACAGGACCCCGCAGCCTGGAAAGCCTCTGTCATGGTGAAACTTCATCCCCGGACATCGCATCCGGGGCTTACACGGTTTCTGACTGTTTCCCTTGCCGATCTGGACTATGCCCGCGCCAGGGACAAGCTGACAGGCAGAGCGTTGTCCGACTTCTTCCTTGAGGAAATGCTTGCTGATCCGATGGTGCGCCTCGTGATGGAGGCCGATGGGGTCTCTGCAGCACATATGCGGCATCTTTATTCTGAGCACCGAACGCCCCAGTCTGACAGGGATGTCCTGGACCAGAACCCGGCGCGGCAAGGCGCACATGACATGGTGTCAATCCATGCTGCTGAAAACGAGGGCATGCCTCCACGACCGAGAGGGACATCGGATATGCCCACGGAAGTCAACGCGGATTTGACATGATCACGAACAAAACCTCGGTCGACGTAGCATTTTCGGACATCGCCTGCGGAGGGGCCTTTGGCGACGTACCACGAGAGCGTCCTTGTCTGAGATGCGATGCTGTTTTCTGGAGTGAAGGCTTTGGAGAACGGATCTGTCGTCGCTGCAAGGGTTTGAGCGCCTGGCGGAACGCCGTTCCCGTCAGCGCTGGTGGTGCATTTCGTCGCCGCTGATCCCCACAGGGCGCGGCGTTTCCCCGTACCGTATTGGACCCGTCATTCGGCCTGTCTTGACTTCACTCGCATCACGCCGACCGGTGTCTTATGGAGCGAAGAGGGCTTGGAACTTCGCTACCGTCACAGGAAACGCAGTCGGCTCTATCACAAGGGCAGCTCCGTCATTCGCCTGCGCCCAAGAAACCCAATCAAGAATAGCCGAAGGCCTCTGCCACAGCCAACTCCTTCGCAGGAAGGCGAAGTCGTATCCGTCGGTGCCGACGCAAAAGACAATGCCGGCGTGCGTATCGCAATGGACGTCAAAGATGGCGACAAAATTCTGTTCGGCAAATGGTCGGGCACGGAAATCAAGATCGACAGCGAAGAGCTGGTGATAATGAAGGAGAGTGACATCTTTGGCATTAGGGCCTGACCGACGCTGAACCCTCACCCATTTTTCATTTAGGAATACCGACATGTCTGCAAAAGACGTAAAATTCGGCACGGACTCCCGCGACCACATGCTCAAGGGCATCAATACGCTCGCCAACGCCGTCAAGGTCACGCTTGGCCCCAAGGGCCGCAACGTGGTCCTCGACAAATCCTACGGAGCGCCACGCATCACCAAAGACGGTGTTACGGTCGCCAAGGAATTCGAACTCTCGGATGCGTTCGAGAACATGGGTGCACAGCTCGTCAAAGATGTTGCATCGCGCACCAATGACGAGGCTGGCGACGGCACGACCACCGCCACGGTTCTCGCTCAGGCCATCGTTAAGGAAGGTATGAAATCGGTCGCCGCTGGCATGAATCCGATGGACCTTAAACGCGGTATCGACAAAGCGGTCACCGCCGTTGTTGCCGAGGTCAAGGCAATGTCGCGGCCAGTGGGCGATACGGCCGAGATCGTCAAGGTCGGCACCATCTCCGCAAACGGTGAAGCTGCTATCGGTCAACAGATCGCGGACGCGATGGCCAAGGTCGGCAACGAAGGTGTCATCACCGTCGAAGAGAACAAGGCCCTTGAGACCGAGACCGAAGTGGTCGAAGGCATGCAATTTGATCGTGGCTATCTCAGCCCGTATTTCATCACAGATACCGCCAAGATGACGGCGACTCTCGAAGACTGCGTCATCCTCTTGCACGAGGAGAAACTGACGTCTCTGGCCCCTATGGTGCCCTTGCTTGAAGCTGTCATGCAGGCGAACAAGCAGCTCTTGGTGATGGCCGAGGACATTGACGGCGAAGCGCTCGCAACGCTTGTTGTGAACAAACTGCGCGGCGGCCTCAAGGTAGCTGGTGTCAAAGCGCCCGGTTTCGGAGATCGTCGCAAGGCGATGTTGGAAGATCTGGCCATCCTTACCGGTGGACAGGTGATTTCCGAAGAGCTGGGCATCAAGCTTGAAAATGTCACGATGGACATGCTGGGCGATGCCAAAAAAATCACGATTACCAAAGACACAACAACCGTGATCGACGGCGCGGGCGACAAAGAATCTATCGCTTCGCGTGTCACCCAAATCCGTGCACAGATCGAAGAGACAACCTCAGACTACGACAAGGAAAAACTGCAGGAGCGGCTGGCCAAACTGGCAGGCGGCGTTGCGGTGATCAAAGTTGGTGGTGCGACCGAGATCGAAGTGAAAGAGCGCAAGGATCGGGTTGATGACGCCTTGAACGCAACTCGTGCGGCTGTCCAAGAAGGCGTCGTTCCAGGCGGTGGCGTTGCACTTGTCCATGCGGGCAAGGTTCTGGAAGGTCTAAAAGGAGAAAACGCGGATCAGGATGCGGGTATCAAGATCATCCGCAAAGCCCTTCAGACCCCACTGCGCCAGATCGCTGAAAACGCCGGAGTTGATGGTTCAGTCGTTGCTGGAAAAGTAATTGAGCACACCAGCAAGTCGTTCGGTTATGATGCGCAGCTGGACCAGTACGGCGACATGTTGAAGGCCGGTGTCATTGATCCGACCAAGGTCGTTCGGATGGCGCTGGAATATGCCGCATCGGTTGCCGGCCTGCTGGTCACCACTGAAGCGATGGTGGCGGATAAACCTGCCAAGCCGAACCGCCACGGCGTACCCGACATGGAGGGTATGGAAGGCATGATGTAGAAGCGAACTTTTGCGCGCGGCATTGGAACCAATCTTTATGAGCCGCGAACAGTATTTTCCTTAAGACGGCTCGCACCAACGTCCCGACTTTTTCCAGTCGCTCTGCCCCCTGAGTAGACCATGTCTGAAGGCTCCGCTTTCTGTCATTAAATCGCTCCATGCTGATCTGTGTAAGCGTCGAAAACTGGAATGTAAGCTAGCTAGAAAATGCCCGCTGAAAATTCAGCAGGGCATGTGTTTTCGAGTTTTTAAGCGGCGCGCAAGTGGCGGTTCCCTAAAAGGAATTTCTTCTTTCGCGCGCCGCTCTTTCTCGAAGTGCCCAGGAAAGGACACCACAATGAAACTCAACACCAATACCATCTCAGAAAAGATGAAGTCCGTCAAAGCCAGCTGTGGAGACGCACCCTTAGGCGAAAAACGAACGCAGGCCTGGAGACATTACAACGCTGCAGAGGCCGCGCACAAAGCGAATGACGACATCAAGACGAGATACGAACTCGACGCTGCCAGTAAAGCCCTGGCGTAATTTTTACCGACCGCGTGAAGACCCGGGCCAGTTGGCGCAATTGCAGAATGTAATGCGCCGGGACCTGAACCGCAATTCATAATGGATTGCCTTATTTGATAGGAAAAAACGTGACACATGAAATTTTCGTAGCTGCCCTCATGACATCCGTCGCATTCTCTGCTCATGCAATGTCCGCCGAAATTGATACTGACGGCGACGGCATGGCATCCATCGTTGAACTTCGGGTTTCATATCCTGAACTTACCGAGGAAGTGTTCGGCGATATCGACACAAATGGTGATGGACTTGTCGACGACGAGGAAATGGCTATCGCCGTTGAGCTTGGCAACCTCGCGGATCCTGAAACCGACTCCTGAAACCAAAGGTTGGAGTATGAGCGATGCAAAATCGTGAAGTTTTCAGATGGACCTTCACAGCTTCAGGGCTTTGGCTCATCTTGTCGCCATTCATGCTTCTTGGCGGCCAATCGGCTCTTAGCAATGCCCTCGTTGGCGACTCTGGACTGCTGATACTCTCGGGGCTTTTGGCATTGACCGTAGCCGGTTACGGCCACAACAAACATTACCTGGTCCAGACCTACCTAGGAGTTTCCTGCGGTTTGATTTTGGTAGCGGCGCCTTGGCTGTTCGGATTTGCCGAACCTGTGACCGCTTGGAATGCCGACGTCGTCGGAACGGCTTTGGTTCTGGCGGGCCTTTATGTGGTGTTTCAGAAATTGCCGAAACATCACGCATAGTGAAAAATACCGTGTGGGGCGGCAAACGCCCCACACTTCTAATTGTTGTCCTTGCCAATTCTACTCACCCTGCATCTCTTCCGAAGATGGCTATTAGGCATTGACCGCGACTCGAACGCTTCGCGACTTTGGGGGAGTGGACAGACCGTCCGTCTGAATCAAGGTCGTAGCCACTTCAACTGTGCAACTTGTGTGCAATCCAATTTGAAAGTCCGCAAAGCGCACGAAAGCAGCCTCTTCCGCAAGCGCAACGAACTCACCCTTTGTCCGCAGACTGTGAATTTGCTAAATCTCAGAATTTGCAGTCGCAGCAAAGGTCTCTTCTGGCGGGCCGCACTGCGGCATTGGGGCTAATACAAAAATGCCCTCGGTAAAATCAAACAAGCCGATGGCAAAAGAATGAGTTTTTACACAGCCTCGGCCACTAGACTCCGCCAGACCCCGAAAAAGAAATTTGGACGAACGCTAACTTCGATCAGCGCCAGCCTGGCATCCGCGCCTTATGGTCTCGCAAGACGTTACGCTTTGCCACTGCACCAGGAATGCCCGGGGTCAAACAGGGCATATGTCGATCATCAAGGCTCAAACCAGGCCTTGGCTGCAAGGCGTCGACGGTCCGTTAGACGATTAAACGAGTATTTCTAATGACCGAATTTCCTTAGGAAAAGGACGAACCCCATGCGCAATACGATCAAGTCGAGACTTCTAGCAGGAACAACATTAATCGCAGCCGGCTTCCTGTCCAATGCGGTCGTCGCACAAGAGGTGACGATTGCGTTTCCCGCCGATGAGCTGGGGGCCACATCCTATAATCCGGTGACGTCGAACAACTTAAACTCCGCCGCGTCCTTGATCTATGACCGGTTGATCGAGCAGGACGCGGACCAGTCCTATCATCCCCATCTGGCCACATCTTGGGAGGAAAGCACGGACGGTATGTCCTGGACGTTCCACCTCAAGGACGGCGTGACCTTTCACGACGGATCACCGTTCAACGCACAATCGGTTGCCGATTGGATCCCGGACTTCGCGGATACAGAGAACGCCTATTTGGTGGCCGCGGTCGCCTCTGTCGAAGTGATCGACAACCTGACCGTCAAGTTCGTGATGTCACGCCCCGAACCGAGCCTGCTGTACAACCTGGCCTCGACTTTTATGGGTGTTCCTGGCGCCGCCGCATTTGACTCGATGGGCGACGACTTTGGCGTGTCGGGTGCGGTGGGGACCGGACCATTTAAACTGGACAGTTTCGCCATCGGGTTAGAGACGGTTCTGGTGCGCAATGACGACTATGCTTGGGCCTCAGATCTGTCCGAGAATCAGGGGGCCGCGCATATCGGGAAGATCACATTCCGTGAGGTTCCGGACCAGTCCACTGCATTTCTTGAATTGAAAACAGGCGGCATCGACTTGCTGTTGGGTGTCCCGACGCCATTCCTTGAAATTCTGAAGGCGGAAAGCAATGTCGCGGTCATTCAGATGCCGGGAACGGGCATCAACTATATGCCAATCAACGTAACCTCGGCACCCTTTGATGACATCAAAGTGCGCGAAGCCACCGGGCTTGCCATCAATCAAGAGGCAATTGTCGCGTCCATCTACAACGGCGTCGGAGCGCCTGCTCACAACTTCCTGATATCATCTCTGCCCGAGGCCGATGTCGATCCGGCGCTGAATGTCTCCTTTGATCTTGATCGTGCAAAGATGCTTCTGGACGAGGCCGGATGGATGATGGGCGACGGCGCGGTGCGTTCGAAAGACGGCGTGCCGCTTTCGGTCAAGTTGTTCACGCAAAATGGCGAAGAATTCACCTCGCTTACTCAGGTGGTTCAGGCTCAGCTGGCCGATATCGGGATGGAGGCGGTTATCACCGTCTTCGACAGCTCAACCATTCGCGACGAGTATAAAAACAACCGGCACCAACTGGCGGTACGCGGATATGACTGGAACAACTCGGACATCCTTGACTGGTTCTTTTCCGGCAAGCGTCTGGGCTATCCGAATGTGTCGATGTGGGAAGATGCCGAAGGTCAGCGCCTGAACGACGTAGCGATGGAAGACAGCACAGATTCGGATGAACGTATCGCCAACTTCAAAGCGTATCACGAGTATGTTCTGTCGCAGCACCTATTCGTGCCGATTTATCAGCCGACGAAGAACATCGCCTACAATTCCGACCGTCTAAGCGTGCCGGATCCGGTACGCGGCACGCGTTTCCGCTCGCAGACCGTGCTCGACATGGCTGTCGTGGAGTAATCGCCGACAGCCGCGTCGCCCGTCCCTTGAAAGGTGAGGGGCGGGATCCACGCGCGGCGCGGTTGGTTTGATATGCTTTTGCGATACATCTTTTTTCGGGCGCTCATGCTGATCCCTGTGTCGATCTCGATTTCGGTCGTGATATTCCTGATTGTTCATCTTCTGCCGGGCGATCCGATCGACAACCTGATCCGTGTGGGATCGTCGACTGAGGATCGAAAAACGCTGGTGCTCAAATACGGGCTGGATCAGCCCCTGGCCGTCCAATATTTTCGTTGGATCGGAGCAATATTTCAGGGCGATTTCGGCGAGGCCATCGTGCTGCGGCGGCCTGTCGCCGACCTGATCGCGCAGAATCTGCCCTACAGCCTTAGGTTGGGTGGAGCGGCGTTCGCGTTTTCCAGCATCGCTGGTATCACACTTGGCACGATATCGGCCACGACGCGCTCGGCCATCGTCGAGAACATCATGCGCGGCTTCATTCTGCTGGGTTCAACTGTGCCGGGGTTTTGGCTGGCGCTTTTGATGATCCTGTTTTTTGCGGTGCAGCTGCAATGGTTTCCGGTTTCGGGCGCCAAGGGCTGGAGCTCGCTGGTGCTGCCAGTTCTGACCATCGGTTTCGGCGGTGTGGCCCTGGTCGCGCGTGTGACCCGCGTGGCTTTGCTTGATGTGCGGCGCGAGGATTTCGTGACGCTGCTGTACGCCAAAGGCCTGCCCTCGAGAACCATACTTTTCCGCCACCTGATGCCGCACGCGATGTTGCCGGTCGTCACCATTTTGGCGCTCAGGATCGGGTGGATACTGGGCGGCGCGGTCACCGTCGAGTTTGTTTTCGGTCGTCCCGGACTGGGGTCACTGCTGATCCGGGCGATCGGCCAGCGGGATTACCCGGTCGTGCAGGGCTGCCTTTTAATGCTGGCACTGGCGGTCATGCTGGGCACCTTGATCGGCGACGTGGCGCAAGCCGCAATGGATCCACGCATTCGTGAGACTAAGAAATGACGCGTATCACAGACATCATCGCCCGCGCGCTTTCGGGTTTCCGCAGCACGCCAATGTCGCGAGCCTTTGGGTCATGGCTGGGCAAGATCGCTGGCGGATTTCTGGCGCTGCTTGTGTTAACCGCGATCTTTGCGCCCTGGATCACGCCGTTCGATTATGCCGCGCAGGACCTCACCAACGGCAATGCTCCGCCGGGATGGCCGCATCTCTTGGGAACGGATCAATTCGGCCGCGACGTGCTCAGCCGGGTAATCTATGGCGCGCGGACCTCGTTGTCGGTCAGCGCCACGGCGATTGCCATCTCGATCACCGTCGGCATGACCCTGGGCGCCGCCGCGGGCTATTTCGGCGGTTTCTTTGAACGCGCTGTGATGACGGTCGTCGATCTCACATGGTCTTTCCCCGATATCCTTATCGCGCTGATCTTTGTCGCAATCATCGGCCCTGGCCTGACCTCGACCACCTTCGCCATCGCAATTGCCTATTTGGCCCAGTTCACACGGCTGACCCGGGCCCAAATCGTGCGACTGAAACAGGAAACCTTCATCGAGGTGACGATCAATCTCGGCGCCAAACCGCACCATATCTTGCTGAAACACCTGCTGCCCAACGCCATTGCGCCGGTGATCGTCGTGGGCATGTTGGCCATCGGCGACGGCATCGTGCTGGAGGCGACCTTGGGCTTTTTCGGCCTCGGCGCGCAACCGCCCACGCCTAGCTGGGGCGCGATGATGTCATCCGGGACGGCGAAATTGTTCCTTTCCCCATGGGTCATAATTTTCCCCGGAGTCGTTGTCGCCGTGACGGTCATTGCCGTGAACTTGTTCGGAGACGAATTGATCCGGGCGTTGGATATCCGCGACCGAATCCGGGACTCATGACCATGCTGGAGGTCCGCGATCTCGAGGTTGCCTTCGGCCAAATTGCTCCGCTCTGCGGGGTCAGCTTTGCGCTGGAGAAGGGCGAAACGCTAGGCATCGTCGGCGAAAGCGGGTCTGGCAAATCCCTGACGGCCATGAGCGTCATGGGTCTGCTGCCGCTCTCTGGTGGCCGGATCACTGCCGGCTCGATCATCTTTGACGGGCAGGAGTTGACCAAACTACCCGAGGCCGCCTATCGCAAACTTCGCGGCGGTCGGTTGGGGTTGATCACGCAGAACCCGATGACCTCGCTCGACCCGTTGCAAAAGATCGGACCGCAGGTCGATGCCGTTGCGCGACTACATCTCGGCATTACAGGACAGCAAGCGCGCGCGCGCACCATCGAAATTCTCGGAACGCTGCGCATTCCCGAGCCCGCACTGATCTGCGACCGCTATCCGCACCAGATGTCCGGCGGTATGAAACAGCGCATTGTCATCGCCGGGGCGCTTGCAGCCGATCCCGACCTTTTGGTGGCCGATGAACCAACCACGGCGCTGGACGTGACTGTTCAAGCCCAGATCATCCGCCTGCTCGATGATCTGGTGAAAGAGCGCGCCCTGTCGCTGGTGCTGATCACCCATGATATGAGCGTCGTTGCTCAGACGTGCGACAGAGTCGTTGTCATGTATGCCGGGCGCGCCATCGAGCAAGGGCCGGTCGAGGCGATCTTTGCTGAACCTCAGCACCCCTACACCCAAGCATTGATCGGCTGCATTCCCAAGGGGCTGAGCGAGGATGAACACTTGGTCGGAATTCCCGGCACCGTGCCGACCGTGATGAACTATCCCAAAGGGTGCCCGTTTCATCCCCGATGTATCCGGGCCGAAGATATCTGCACGAAGACCAGCCCATCGTTATTGCCAAGAGGCGACGGCGCCGTTGCCTGTCATTTTCCCGGGGCGGCGCCATGACCAACCTGCTTGAGGTACGCAACCTGTCCAAACAATTCAAAAGCTCCGGCGGTCCGTTTCGCAAGCCTCGAGCGATGTATGCAGTCAACGACGTGTCCTTTGACTTGCCCAAGGGACGCGTTATCGGCGTTGTCGGCGAAAGCGGCTGCGGCAAGTCCACATTGGCGCGGCTGATCCTGCGGTTGATCGAGCCCAGCACGGGCTCGCTGCGCTTTGACGGCGATGACCTGCGCGCCAAATCGCCCGCCGCGATGCGCCGCTTGCGCGCCGACATGCAGATGGTGTTTCAGGATCCTTATTCGGCAATCGATCCGCGCTATACCATCACGCGGGCTCTGATCGAGCCATTCGTGGTTCAAGGCCGGTACACCAATGGCACAGCGGACCAGGAGGTTTCAGAGCTTTTGACAATGGTCGGGTTGTCGCCCGGTCTTGCAAGCAGCTTTCCGCACCAGATCTCGGGCGGACAGAAACAGCGTGTGGGCATCGCACGCGCGCTGGCGTTGCGGCCTCGGCTTTTGGTGCTGGACGAGCCCACGGCATCGCTCGACGTGTCGGTCCAGGCGCAAATCATCAGCCTGCTTGAAAAGCTGCATGACGACCTGGGGCTGACCTATCTGTTCATCAGCCACGATCTGAGTTTGGTGCGATATTTCTGCGACGAAATTCTGGTGATGTATCTGGGCCGGGTGGTCGAGGCGCTGCCCGAAACTGATGCGACTGTGCGCCATCCCTATACCGCCACATTGATGGATAGCACCTTTGCGCCCGATCCGAGACAACGCCGCATCATCGCGCCGCTGGAGGGCGAGGTGCCAAGTCCATTCGATCAGCCGCCGGGCTGCGCCTTTGCCGACCGTTGCCCGCGTGCGACGGCGATCTGTCGAAGCGAAACACCGGTCTTGTCGACGGCTTTCGGGCACGCCGTCGCCTGCCACAACCCCCTCTGAAGGTCAAAAAACATGGCACTGCGAATTCTCACCGCCGACATCGAACACGAGACCAACACATTCAACATTCGCCCCACCGAAATCGTAGACTTTCAAAACCGCTATCTGCTTGACGGCGACGCGGCGATTTCGGCACGCGGCGATGCCAATACCGAAATCGCCGGCGCTCTGGATATCGCCCGCCTTCACGGCTGGTCGCTGACCCATGTCATCAGCGCAGCGGCTGGCCCGGGCGGGCGCGTTACCGATCAGGCCTTTGACACGCTCTGCCGCCCGCTTCTGGACGCGGCCAAATACGGAAGCTGGGACGGGGTCCTGCTGATCCTGCACGGCGCCATGGTCACCGCCTCGCATGACGACGGCGAGGGTGAAATTCTGCGGCGTCTGCGCGCGTTGACCGAACCCGATCTGCCGATTGCGGTCACCCTGGACCCGCATGCGAATGTCACCGAAGCGATGTGCGACCTAGCTCAAATCCTCATCTCTTTCACAACCTATCCGCATGTAGACATACGGTCGACAGGCCGCCGCGCCGCCGAGTTGTTACATAGGGCGGTGATTGGTGACATTCGCCCCAAGACGTTGCGCGCACAGCGTCCAATGCTGGAAGAAACCAACGGCGGGCGCACGGATCTTGGCCCGATGATCGAGCGCCAGGCAATGGCGCGTGCGGCAGAAAAGAGAAAAGGGGTGTATGCCGTGAGCATCAACGGCGCCTTCCCTTATGCCGACATCGCCGAGGTTGGGCCGACGGTCCTGATCACCGCAGAAACCGAATTGACCGGCGCGCAGGACATAGCCGAAGAGATTGCCGACGACATCTGGGACCGTCGCGCGGACCTACTCAACACATACTTGACGGTCGAAGACGCAGCCCGGATTGCAGCATCCTGGAAAGGCGATGGCGGCCCGCTGGTCATTGCGGATTATGCCGACAATCCCGGTTCAGGCGCCTATGCGGATTCCACGGCGCTCCTGTCCTCGCTCTTGGCAGCGGGCATCACCGATGCCTGTTTCGGACCGATGGTGGACGAAGAGGTGGCAGCCGCCCTGCAATCCCAGGACATAGGCGCTTCGGTCACCGTGCTCCTAGGCGGTAAGACGGCCCCCGCGTTCGGCGGCGGGCCATTGAAACTTACCGGTATTGTCCGGTGGCGCGGCGAAGGTCATTACGTTGGCAGTGGCCCCATCATCGGCGGGCAGCAACGCAGCTTTGGAGCCACTGCCGTTCTATGCGTCGAAGGGATCGATCTACTCATCGTAAGCATCGCGCACCAGCTGCTCGACCTGCGCCAATTCGAAACATTCGGGATCGATCCGGGGCAGAAACGCGTCGTTGCGCTCAAGTCGATGCAGCACTTCCGCGCGGTCTTCGACCCGATTGCCGGTTGCACTATCGTTTGCGATAGCCGTGCGTTGTGCACCGTCAACTTCGCAGGCCTAGATTATCGCAATGTGCGCCGTCCGATCTATCCGCTTGATGATTTTCAGAACTGATTGCCAACGGCGCCGGTCGCAGCCGTTCCGTCAACAGGTCTGGTCCAGGGGGCTGCAGCTTCCGAATTCGGTGCTCTTCTCGCACCATTGGCTTTGTTAAGAATACGTACCGTCGCCGAAATGCGCGAGCGCCAGGCGTAAAGATTGAGGCACGTGATTAGGACGGGCTGTTGGGGGTGAGCGGCTGCATGGTGGGAGCCCAGATATCTCTAAAGCATCCACCGTCCGTGTTATTCACTGACGGAGCAATGCGCCGGTAGCTGCCATTGGCGACAACGCGGCGAAAGCTCGCTGCGTCCGCTAGACTGACGCTCGCTCAACGGCAGCGATGCTGAGAAATTGCTTAAGAAGTCTGTGTCTTGGTTTCTTGATTGACCTCTCAAGAGAAGGTAGTCGCCTCGATCTTTCGTCAATGCGCTCGCATTGAGAATGTTAGCCACAGGGGTGGCTCAGCTCTCTTGTTTCAAATATCCGTGTTTTAAATTCATGTTTAGCATTCGAGAATGTGTCTAAGTCATTGATTTTATTGGAGGCGAGTACCGGAATCGAACCGGTGTACACGGATTTGCAATCCGGAAAATTTTGTTGATTTTAAAGGAAAAAATTGTAAACGGACTTGTTTCGTTCAGGGTCACTTTTCAATAGGTTACGAGGCCCAAGTAAACGGTTTTTCACAGTCTCTTTCTCTGACGAAAGGGCAAAGAAAAACCGCTGAGGGGGCGGCCACCCACCTCAACGGCATAGAAGAATATTTCCGTCCCAATACCTACGGCATTTCCGGTCTGACCTCAACCCAATTGGCGGTGAGATCATGAGCTGGCGCATCGCAAATGAATGCGCCGAGCGCCGCTTTGGCAGCGCCGCGCGCAAGCAGATCATCATGTTCTTGGCCGACAAAGCGAGCGATGACGGCTCAGGCATCTGGTGTTCCAAGGGGACGATCCAGCGCCACACAGAGCTTAGCGAGAGCACGGTCAAGCGCACCATCATCGACTTCCAGCGCGAAGGCATTCTGATTGAGACGGGGCGGCGGCACTGCAAGAATGGCTACACCGTCATTTACCGCATCGTTCTGGAGCGCGTGGCCGCGCTCGAAACCACGGCTGAGCCTGAGATTGAGACGGGGGTCACTGTGAACCCCGTCCAGCCTGAACCCGGTACGGGGTCCACGGTGAACGGGGTACGGGGTTCACGGTGGACCCCAAACCATCCTAAAACCATCCATAAACCACCTACGCGCAGGCGCGAGGCGGCGGAGGAGGTTGAAGATTTTGAATCTGAGAAGATCCTGGCGGTCTATCCCGAGGACAGGATCCGAGACCGGCGGACCAGTCTGCGCCTGATCGCAGCGGCTGTGAAAGCCGGGGTAGAGCCCGATGACCTTCTGCAGGCGGTCAAAGCCTATGCCAAGGAAAGCGAGGGCTATACGCGCAGCAAGGTTTGTTTCTCAGACAACTGGTTCAAGATGCGCCGGTGGGAGAAGGGACTGGCCCAGATCCAGGCCGACCGCGAGAAGGCTCGAGAGGCCGAAGCCAAAGGCCGTGTGAGCCTCGCCGAATGGATCCGCGAGCGCCATCCCTTGTGCCGCCACATCACCAACCGGCAGATCGAGGATTTGATCGCGTCAAAGCTGGTGACGCCCGAACAGGTCCGCGCTGCGGGGCTGCAGGCGTGACTTTCGAGGGAAGGGAACGCATTCGTTTCGTTCGAGCAGACGCGTTGGGTGAGTGTGGTGAAGTGAGCCTGCAGGTGCAATGGAGTGACTGGGCAGCGTTTCGCAAAGGTAACCTTAATCCACTTAATGTTCCTTTGAGATAACGTAAGGTGTGATTGAGCGTAGGTGTTTGATCGTTGTGCTATGCGGCGACAGTTGACGTTAATGTTTTCTCAGTGTAACATTTTGGGGCTTAGTGTTGCTTGGAGGTTTCATTATGGCTGTTCCGATCAAGATGCCCAGGGCGGCGCGTAAGGAGCTCGTGAAACTTGGGGAAAACATTCGCGTTGCACGACTGCGCCGCAAGTTAACCGCTGAGATTGTTGCGCAGCGTGCTGGCACAACGCGGCAGACCATCGCGAAGATCGAAAGCGGGAACCCCGCAGTCAAGATCGGTACTTACGTGGCAGTACTGCAGGCGCTCGGCCTTTTGAAAGGTTGGGGGGATATCGATGACCCGGTTGGCGAGCAGATGGCCCTGGATGACCTCCCGCAGCGTGCGAGACTGAAAAATGGTTGAGGTATGGATCGACTGGAAGGGGCTGAAACAGGTTGGCGCGCTCCACCGCACAGCGGGGCGCGGCCGAGAGCGGGTGTCCTTTACCTATCATGACGGCTGGCTTGCCGACGAAAATGCCTTTGGGCTTTCGCCGGACATGCCTCTCGTCAGAGGGCAATTCGTGCCTGAGGCAGGGCAGGACATGCTTGCACCGCTTGGGGATTCTGCCCCTGATACCTGGGGTAGAACGGTAATGCGGCGCTATGAGGGGCGCATGGCAGAGGCCGAGGGACGACGTCCGAGAGTGCTGCAAGAAACCGACTACCTGCTTGGTGTGAATGACGAAACCCGTTTGGGTGCGCTGCGCTTCAGGGTTGATGGCGAGTTCCAAGCGCGCGAAGGCATTGGCGTGCCTGCCCTCGTGAGCCTCGGGGATTTGCTTCATGCGTCTCAGCGCGTTCTGCGCGGCGAAGAGACCACTGAGGACCTGAAAATTCTGTTTGCTCCGGGCAGTTCTCTGGGCGGCGCGCGGCCAAAGGCCAGCATCCTCGATCAACACGGCCGTCTTTCTGTCGCCAAGTTCCCAAAGGAGACGGACACCTATTGCGTGGAACGCTGGGAAGCCATTGCATTGGAGCTCGCAAGACGCGCCGGAATCACGGTTTCTGATCACACGCTTGAAATGGCTGGCGATAAGCCTGTTTTCTTGTCCCATCGGTTTGACCGGAACGACGACGGCAGGATCCCGTTCATTTCAGCCATGGCGATGCTGGGCGGCAAGGATGGCGAGAGCTATAGCTATTTGGACCTGGCAGATATCATCACTTCAGAAAGCGTAACGCCCGACCAAGACCGCGAGGAACTCTACCGGCGGGTTGCCTTTTCCATTCTCGTCACGAACCTGGATGACCATATGCGAAATCACGGGTTTCTGCGTGGGCGTGGCGGCTGGCACCTCTCACCGGCCTACGACATCAACCCTGTGCCGAACCAACCGCGCGTGCTCAAAAGCTACGTTGATGACGACAACCCGGATGCCAGTATAGCCCTGCACCGCGCGCAACATGAATCCTATCTTCTCGAACGCGGCGAGGCAGATCGCATCATTGCCGAGGTGGCCGAAGCGACTATGGCTTGGCGTGACGTTGCCCGTGCCTTGGGGGCTCCGGAGAGGGAGATCAGGGAGATGGCGACAGCCTTCGAGCACGAGGAAGCTGATCTGGCGCGTGCGTGAACTAGGGCAGCTATCGCCTCGCGATGATTTACCTTGAAGACAAAGCAACACACCAGTGTGAAATTTACGCTGAAGCGCAAATCTAGAAAAATTACGCTGCAGCGTAAGATGTCGAGAATAGTGGCCGCCGCGATCTTTGAAGTTTCTGCGCCCTTTTGGAGCAGGTTGACGAGACCAGTTAAATTCTGAGTGCCAAATCCGTTCCTCAACGCCGTGTTTCCGATTGCTGAACATAAGCGGGCAGCCGTGTCCGACGCGGGGCAAGCCCCGCTTCAACAAGAAAATTCCTCTGCGCCAGCGCATTCCTCGCGAGGCAAGTTTCTCGCTGACAGCCCCTTGGTGCTAGCTTTGGTCATGTTCATCGAAACACTCAAAGTGAGGATCAAAAAAATGGCTACTCAAACTCTGAAACTGAACGTCAAATCAGGCGAAAAAGACGGCAAGAACTTCTGGGACCGCTGCGGCGTCCTCTTCGTCAACACCGACGATAGCGGCAACATCACGTCGATCAACGTCAAACACAGCATGTTCCCCGACGTCGAAATGGTCGCCTTTCCGCGCCGGGACGAAGATCCAGTCACCGAGTGACCTTAGCGCCAGGGCGGGTTTTCCGCCCTGGCTTTTTGCAAGGGCGGTAACGCTTAGCTGCATTTCAGATTTCTCTTTAAATTTTCAATGTATAACGGAAAAAGCTAAGGCGATTGAGTGTGGAAACATCTACACCAATCCAGGCGCGTGTTGTGATCTGAATCTATGAGCCGGGCTTTGGCTCGATCGCAATAGGCGCTCTACAGGTTTCGTTTTTGGGGCCAATTCACAACAGTGCTTCTGGTGAGCCAAGACCCAGACAATAGATTAGGGGATGGTAGAGGTGAAGCGCCGTGCTCGTTGGCGCAAACCTATGCGCCGATTTCTGAGATTCGTGCGTGATAGAAGTCTTGAAGTGCACAAATCCGATCCTGGTCGAGCACCTGACCACTAACAATCTCTTGGAGCTGTTCCGCTACCGTTGCCTTAGTCATCCATGGCGTGGATGGCTCGTTGGTCAACCAGCGATCTCGGATCGCAGCGCTTGCCGCTGATCGGTAGTTCATGGACGCAAACTCTGGGGCGTTGGAGAAGATAAGCCGCATACCCAGTTGCTTCAGGCGGATGTCGCTCAGGTTAGCGACAAGACTAGAGCGGTCACGCCAGTCGGCTGAAGCGAAATCCTCAAGGACCCGCTTGTCATCGGCGCTGTAGAAGCCGTCGTAGATCAACTGTTCGACGTGTTGGGAAGGCTCTTTATCCGCATAGCGATCGGCCAAAGCCAGCCCCACTCGTTTCTGAAATTCAGGGTGCGCAGAAACTAACTGGGCAAGCGAACTATGCGCAGCGCTCGGGTTGGCCACGGGAAAGACGTTCGGGACTTTGTTTATCGCAATCGTCCGTATCAGCTTGGGTGATGCAGCGACCGCTTTTGCAAGATCTCGATCATTGGCATCGATGATCGACGCATCGCAGAGGTCCAGGTCGAGGAACGCCATTGAGTTCTTGTTCTGCGGGTTTGCGCCGGCGTAAGCACCGAAATAGGATCGTGGTGGTGCCGCGCCAAATCGTTCGATCAGGCACACGGGATGCCCGCTTTGCAGCAACCGATAAACGTGGTGTTTGTCGCGGTTCAACAAGCATTGATCCCAAACGGCAGGGGCACGCTTGCGAATGAGTGACGCGATATGGATCGTTGCCTCTACGTCGCCGAGGGCATCGTGGGCGTCATGATTGGCAAAGCCGTTTGCCGGAGCGAGACGATCCAGTTTGAAGCTTTCGCGTCCAAGATCATCTATTGGCCATTCGAGGGCGTCTGGCTGGCGTTTCCGGACTGCGTAGACCACCTTCATGAGATCTAGGCGGTCATTGTTGTCAAACTGGGTTTGATACAAGTTGGGATGAAGATTTTGATAGAATGACTGCCTGAGGAACTCTTCGTCAAAGGCAAGTGTGTTGTATCCGGCCCATGTCGCTGGAGCCCAGCGTTTGATTAGATCAACTATCTGATGTGAAAACTCAAACCAGGATGGCAGGCTAGGGTCCATCAGCTGATCTGGTGAGATCCCCGTAACAGCGAGCGCCCATGGTGCTGGAAGTATGTGAGGCGCGAGCTTGCAGCGAATATCTACGCGCTCAACTTGGTTGAAGTCGTCATCCGTCAGGATCGCCGCAAACTGTAAGGGCTGGTCGAAAGCGGGTGATGTCCCCGTGGTTTCAAGGTCGTAAAATGCAAACATAAGTGACTACTACCTGCCTTATACCGCCAAAGTCCAATTCCTACCGGCCTTAGCGACGAAGCCTAAGGATGCTTAATCTAGCTGGGAATTCTCACGCCAGCCTTGAGGAGGGTCTGAGCAAACTCCCGAAAACTTGGTCCCTCATTGCTGAAATTGAGAGTATTCAAGTCTAAGACTTCCTGATCAAATGCTTTCTGCGCCGCTTGCCGAGGATCAGTCTCTTTCATGTAGCGGGATTTTAGATACAGAAGTCGGACGTCATTGTCTGCAGAATGGTCGATGATGGAAACGTCGAAGGTGTCGAACTCGACTTTCACTCGGGTCATCAAACGAGGCAAGAAGGACGTCTCAAATTCGGCATAGGTCAGCGCAGTCAGCTTTCGGCTGGTAATGTGAATTCTCAGCAGAGTTGTTTCGGACAGATCACCCGCTAGCCTTTCAGCGAGAGCTACGAACCCTCGAAGCCTGACGGACAGTTCTTGGAGCCTATCAGTGGGAAATTGAAATCTGTCCTGTTCTAATTGACCGATTCCAGCAGCGGCTGCTGTTTCAGCATCTTCTAGGAGAAGGTCCCGGTTGCCGATCGAATAGAGGAGCGCTTGTCCAGATTCCTGCGCTCTTTTGTGGCTGCCAAAGAAAGCACGAATATCGCGCCTTAGTTCAGGAGGAAATGAGCCATACGATTTTCTTTGAGAGAATGCATGCATTGCGAAGTGAAGGCTTAGATCTTCAGTTCTTGTGGCGACGATTCCTTCAAGTTCCTCGTGACCTATTTCTGCAATTGCCTGACTTGCCGCATACTGAAGGCCTTGCTTTGATCGCGAAAGCTTTGTCACAAGGCTTTTGGGAAGTTCTGAGATGTCGGGCTGACGGCCAAAGGCCCTGATCTCAACAGCAAGGTCTCGGATGGTTGTTTTGTTGAGCTTGTCGTTAGGGTTTTTTGGGGTGCCTTTTCTCGATGCACTTGGTTTTGGAACGGAGCGATACTCACGGCCTTTGAAGCCTATTTGACGCCTTAGTAGGTATCTTTGCTCTTCCAGCTCGTCCCGAAAGACCAAAAATATACCTTGGCCTACGGCCAAGGGTTCGACATTCAAAATGCTTACGATGAAGTCTTTGAGTTCTGCTTGGGTATAGTACTTTTGGAACGTCTGTCGGGACGTCAAGTATCCGTCGCGGTAGGGCCGCACGCCACTCAGGTCAGCCTTGCCGTACAACATGACGGATACGGCCAAGCAGAGCTCCGTTAGGCTGAAGGCGCGCCTAAGTGCCTCTGCCCGCTCTTCAGGATCTTCGATTACGTTGAGGACAAATCCAAGATTGGTGATTTGGCTCTTTTTTAGAGTACTGGGATTTGGTCGATAGTGGGGATCCCAACCTTCGACGGTATAGCCATCAGACTGTAGGGCTCCGATGTCATCACCTTGACCGCATCCATAGTCCAAAACGGTTCTATCGCGACGGATCAGACCACTTGTAAACAGCAGGTACATTGGCGCTGAGAGCGCAGCTCGCGTGATCGCCGTTTTGTGGCGCTCAACAGTGTTTTTCTCTGGGCCATTCTTGTCATCGGCTGATTTCTTGGCGGACTCTTCTGAGATCAAATCGCTCTGCACGATGCGTGGACCTTCGACGGTCAATCCGGCTTCAGCCAATGTCTTCATCCAAATCCGCCGCGTTCCCTTGTTTGCCATGTTCTTAAAGAGCCCCTTGCTCTCTAAGAACTGCGTCAGCTTTGCAAAGTCATCTCTTAGCGGATGATCCGGGGCTAGGAGTAGCTCCTTTCTGTGGAGAATGGGTGGGTTTGCGTCAGAATATTTTCTCAGTTTTGCGCCTTCTTCCGAGAGGTTGACGAGTAGGCTTGCCCGCAGCTCTGGAAAAGCCACGGCGCTGAAGTCTTGATAGTCCAAAAACGAGAAGGTCTGGTCGTTTTGCCCCGAGATCTTCAACACTGACCATTGGAAATCTTCCGGAACACTTTGCAGTGCAAGGCTCAGCTTATCCTTTGCGCTCGACTGAAGGTGATCGACCGCGCTACGGTGCACGTAGATTGCCTGGCCTACCTTTTTTCCAACCGCATTTTTTTGAGATTTATTGTTTTGCAAGTTTCACCCCTCGGGTTGGATCTTTCTAAAGGCTCTTTTGAAACATCCTACCTGACCGAGGGGCGATCGATCTAGAGGACTGCTATGATGGCCTCTGCGGCTTCTAGAACTTCATCCGATGTATTGGTGTGCCCAAAACTAAAGCGTATGGAGGCTTGCGCTTCATCCGATGTGAGCCCGATTGCACGGAGGACGTAGCTTGGTTCCGAAATTCCCGAAGAGCAGGCCGAACCTGTAGAAGCTGACACGATGGGTTGTAGCCGTTGGAGCATTTCTCCCGCATCGCGTCCTTCGAACCTTAGATTCGCATTGCCAGGATGACGGGAGCAAAGCTTATCTCCATTCAATCCAATATGGTCGCGGTTAGATTGCAGTTTGTCTACGAAGAGATCTCGTAGACCTGCGACCCGCGCTCTCAAAGCAGATCCGGCTTCAGAGGAATGGAACTCCGCCGCTGAGCCAAGACCAACACACAAGGGAAGGGGCAGTGTGCCGGACCGAAGCCCACCCTCTTGCCCACCTCCGTGAAACAGAGGTTCAATCCGGTTTTTCAGCTCTCGGCTCACATAGAGCGCCCCAACACCCATTGGCCCACCAAATTTATGCCCCGACAGACTAACCATGTCAGCCATATCTGCAAATTCTTGGAGGTTGACTGCGCTTGGTGCCTGCGCGAAGTCGGAGTGGAGGAATGCGCCCATATCACGGCAAAGTGCTGATATTGAAGCAAGATCTTGGATGGTCCCGATCTCATTGTTGACCAATGCCACGCTTACCAAAAGAACATCCTCGCTTAGCATGTCTCGCAGTTTGTCGAGGTCGACGTGGCCTTTCCCGTTGACCGAAATCTCTCGAACCGCACATCCTTTTGTCTGAGCTACATAGGCGGCACTTTCCAATACGCACTTATGCTCCGTCGCTGAAACAAGGATTGTCGTGCGCTGACTTTGCCGTTGCTCCGGAGTGCTCAGACCCTTGATGGCAAGATTGTTCGCCTCTGTAGCGCCGGATGTAAAAATGATCTCATCCGGATCGACTCCAAGGAGGTTGGCCACTTTGGCCCTCGAAGTCTCGGTAGCCTTATTCGCGGACCACCCTATGGAATGCTCGGAGGAGTGCGGGTTGCCATGGAACTCAGTCCAAAACGGTTGCATTGCGGCCCGAACTGTTGGCAGCATCGGAGTGCTTGCTTGATGATCAAGGTATATGGTCAAAGGGTTTTCCTGCCAAATCGAAGGTTATCTGTAGACCAAGCTTGATCCTGGGGTCAAGCACCAGGTCGTCGTTGACCATCCCCTCGGAAGATCGCTATAACAACCACCAAGCGGGGTAGCAGATTTATGAAAAAGCAAACAACATTTACACAGGATTACAAGCCGCAGTTCTCCGGCCACGAGACCTTTCCGTTGCGCTACGGATGGTTGGAAAAAGCTTTCGAAGCTGTTGATGCTAGTGGCCTGAATAACAACAGGATTTTTTCAGAGAGTGAGGCGATTGCGCATTTTGGCGTGGGCAAGAACATGGTGGCGGCAATTCGATTTTGGGCACAGGTCGCAGGTATTCTCACAACGGATGGCAAGGATGTAAGAACGACCGAATTTGGTCAGCAGTTACTTGGCCCCAATGGGTGCGATCCATACCTTGAAAGCGCTTCGTCTCTTTGGAAAATCCACTGGGATATTGCCTCCAATCCTAAGCATACAGCCACCTATTGGTTGTTCAATATTTTCAATGAACCCAACTTTGACCGCGATACTGTTCTACGAAGACTGATGGAGTTTATTGGTCAGCGTGGTTGGAAATTGCCAACAGAGAAGACGTTGTCAAACGATATAAGCGTCTTATTGGCTAACTACGTGCCTAGCGTCCCGAAGCGGGGCCCTAGCGAAGAGGCATTCAATTCGCCGCTGACCGAGCTGGGATTAATACGGCGGCGCTCAAATGGAAAATTCAGTATGAACTTAGGGCGAAAGCCAGGCCTGTCTAACGGCGTATTCCTCTATGCGGTGTGCGATTTTTGGGAGCGAATATCTTCCGCAAACACGCTTAGCGTTCAGTCGATGTTACTAGAGCCCGGGTCTCCTGGAAGGGTTTTCGTTCTTGAGGAGGGTGAGCTGATTGATCGGTTGGCAGATGTCGCTGATATGACCGACGGTTTGATTTCTTGGTCTGAGACAGCTGGATTGAAACAACTTCTGAGACAAGAGGAGTTTCCTCAGGGTCTTGCAGAGAACCTGTGGTCCTCCGATGTTTCTGCGTTGAGAGGTTCATATGCCGCTTAATGAAATTGTCTCGGTGAATGGGCGCTTCCTGCGATCTGTTCGAATTGATCAAGATGACCGCAATGAAGCCCTCGAGGGTTTTGTCTTCTCGTCATCAGTACGGGAAATCCTCAGAAATTTTTCGCATCAGCAATTTGAGAGCGGGCAAGGTGCCTTCACTTGGACTGGTCCGTATGGGAGCGGGAAGTCGAGCCTCGCACTCGCTCTCTCCGCGTTGTTGAGTGGTAGTAAGCAAGAACGCGCGACGGCTGCGAGCAAGACTGATCCGGAGTTTGCAAAGGAACTATGGAAGTTACTCCCTCCGAAGAGAGATGGCTGGAAATGTGTGTCGGTCGTTGGGCGCAGCATGGAACCCTTCCAGTTGATCGGTGATGGTATCAAGGATGCAGGGCTTGCGGCACGCCAAAGGAAGTTTGATACGCCTGAAAAAGTCATTGAGTACTTGCAGTATTTGGCCGCTGACGACCGTGAACATTCTGGAGGTTTAGTCCTCTTTTTGGATGAAATGGGGAAGCTACTTGAGCACGCGGCATCCTCAACAGGAGATGCATATTTCTTCCAACTGCTTGGTGAAGCGGCGTCGAGAAGCGGTGGCCGCCTTATCGTTGTGGGTATCCTTCATCAATCCTTCCAAGAATATGCGAGCCGCTTGGCGCGCGACATCAAAGATGAGTGGGGAAAGATCCAAGGTCGCTTCATCGACATTCCCGTAAATGTATCTGGCGATGAACAGATTGAATTGGTGAGCAAGGCGATTATCGCTTCAGAGCAGCCGGATAGCGCTAGACGGAACGCAGAGGCGGCCGCGGAACTACTTGCCGGCGTTCGACGTGGCGCGTCCGTAGTTTCGAAAGAGTTGCTTGCTAGTGCATGGCCACTCAACCCGCTTGTTACACTGGTGCTAGGGCCTGCATCGCGACGGAGCTATGGGCAAAACCAGCGTAGCATCTTCAGTTTCCTAGGCTCGTCCGAGCTGTTCGGCTTTCAGGAGTACCTTGAGAAGGCGAGCAAAGAAGATCCGAAAGACTACGGACTTGCTGATTTTTGGGATTATCTCGATTTCAATCTGCAAGCTGCGATCGCCGTGTCTTTGGACAGCCATCACTTTGCAAATGCGAGGGATGCAATTGCGCGGTGGGAAGCGAAAGATGGCGGTGAGATCGGTGTGCAGCTGCTAAAGTCGCTAGCCATTTTGGAACTGACGCAAAAGCAGACCGGAGTAGGTGCGACGCTGGGCGCACTTTGCCTGTCAATAAATCAAACAAGTGTTGCGGTAGAGGAGCTCTTGTCAGAACTTGAGGCGGCGTCGATTGTTGTTTTTCGAAAGTTCAGGGGCACATACTCTCTCTTTGACGGGAGCGACTTTGACATTGAAGTGGCGTTGGATGAGGCATTGAGAGAAAGATCAGACTTCGACCTCAGCTCAATCTCAAACGCTTTATCTTCACCCAATATCGTCGCGAAACGGCACTACCGTGAAACTGGTGCTCTGCGCTGGTGCGAACTCAAGGTACTGCTCGAAAGCCAAGTCGAGAACTATGTTGCTAGCTTTACAACTACAAATGGATGCTTTGGCGCATTCATCATTGCGCTGGACGATGCGACGCCAAGCATTGTTGAAGATTTTGGTGAGTATGGGTGGGGGGGCGACTTTGCGGTTGTGAGGTCTGAAAAATCGAAGAACCTTGTGGCGCTCGCACGAGAGCACTCCGCTTTGAAGGATATCTTGGCATCGAACCCCGAGATTCATCGAGACAAAATCGCGCGCAGAGAGCTTACCGATCGTATCGAGGCGATTGGGGGTAGGATTGAGCATGAAGTCTGGCAATTGATCGCAAGCGCAGAATGGGAAACCGGAATTGATGATCTCCCGATTTCCGCGCGCCGAAACCTCACAGTTTTGGCCTCAGAAATGGCAGACCGTCGGTTTTCGCAGTCGCCCAAACTAAACAACGAACTGCTGAACCGCACCAAGCCCTCGGCATCGGCCAATTCAGCGCTCAAGCTGTTACTGCATGCTGCCGTCCTTAAAGAAGGTATTCCGGGGCTTGGGTTTAAGAAGTTCCCAGCGGAAAAAGCTCTGTTCGTATCGCTCGTTGAAGCCAACGAGCTATACGTGCAGGAGGGTGACAGTTGGCAGTTTGTGCCGCCTTCAGGAGAGGACCCCGCAAATCTGTTGCCCATTTGGAAAGCAACGAAAGACTTCTTGAAGAAGCGTGGTAACCGCAACGTACAACTTACTGATGTTTATGACCTATGGCGGGCACCTCCCTTTGGGTTGAAGGACGGTTTGATGCCATTCCTTGCTGTGCTGTTCATGCTAGCTGAACGCCGGAACCTGTCACACTATCGGGAAGGTATTTTTCTATCGACTATTTCGGATGTCGACGTGGACTACGTCCTGAGAGCGCCACAAATGGTCCAGCTGCGCTGGATCGAAATGAACCGAACGACCAAGAGGCTACTTACTGAACTTGCAAACGCAGTCGGTGAAGTTGTGGATAAACCGATCTCAACGCTAAGTCCGCTAGAAGTTGGACGCGCGCTCATCGCAGCATACGAAACTTCAGCACCGTGGGTTCAACGAACCGCGCGCCTTCCTGAGCACGCAAAAAAAGTCAGGGCGCTCTTCAAGCGATCTAATGACCCACAGAAGTTCGCGTTTGATGACATCCCTGGTCTCTACGGACAGGACATCGACATTCTAACAGATCAAGGGATCTTTGAGATCGCTCAAAACATCAAGGAAGGTCTCATTGAAATCCGTGTAGCTTACCCTGCAATGCTCAACAGAATGCGCGAACACATTTTGAATGAGTTACAAGTTCACGGACGAACTGCGAAAGCGTACCGAGAGCTGAATGAGCGCGCGAAGAATATCCGAGATGTTGCAGGTGACTTGCGGCTTCGATCTTTTATCACCCAGCTAACAAGCTTCGGAGATGATTTACAGTCGATGGAGGCACTAGCGGGGTTGGGCATCAATAAGCCCCCCAAAGCTTGGATTGATAGCGACATAGACCGGGCAATTGTTCAACTCACATTGCTTGCGCAACAGTTCAACCAACACGAGTCTGTCGCGCGAGTGGCTGGGCGGAAGGACAAGCGCTCTGCTATGGCGTTGATTGTCAGCGTTGATGATCGGCCCACGCCTGTGATGGAGGAATTCGATGTTTTGGACTCCGACGATGAGGAAGTGAATAACCTCAGTAATAAGATTGAAGAGGTATTGCAGCAGGCTGCGGAAGGCACCGGTAGAAACGTGATCCTGGCTGCTTTGGCAAGAGTTGGTGCTGCGAGGATTAAACAATCAGGCGCAAGAGAGGAAGTAGATGGCTGACAAGGTAAAACATGTTCTAGGCTTGTCTGGAGGCAAAGATAGTTCAGCCCTCGCGATCTACATGAGCCAGGCTCACCCCGAACTCGATATTGAGTATTTCTTCACTGACACGGGCGAAGAGCTAGATGAGGTTTATGAGTACCTAGCGATGCTCGAGGGGTTTCTCGGCAAGAAGATCCGGTACTTGGATCCAGGGCGAGATTTTAAGTTCTACCTTGCCCAGTACAATCAATTCCTTCCATCAGCCCAAACGCGTTGGTGTACGAAAGACCTAAAGATTAAGCCCTTTGAGAAGTGGGTGAAATCTGAATTCACGGAGCAGGGGTACACAGTCTATAGTTATGTCGCAATCCGGGCTGATGAAGATTTTCGCCAAGGTTTGAACTCGAAAAACGGAAGATTGATTACCAAGTTGCCTTTCAAAGACGATGGTATCGACAAGGCTGGCGTTTTCGAAATTCTTGAGAACTCGGGACTTGGCCTTCCAGCATACTATGATTGGCGTTCCAGGAGTGGCTGCACGTTTTGTTTCTTTCAGCAAAAAATTGAATGGGTTGGCCTAAAAGAGCGTCACCCTGAAGCCTTCGAGAGGGCTAAGCAAATGGAGAAAACCTCTCTCGACCACGGGTCGCCGTTTTCATGGAGTGAAGGGGAGACACTGCTTGAACTGGAAAAACCTGAACGCATCGCTCAAATCCGCGCAGATCATGAAAAGCGTGTCGAAAGAGCTAAGGCGAAGAGGAAGGTTGATCCTCTACGGCCGGAACAAGGCGCAGTTGATCTAGATGAGATTTATGGCCAGCAAAAGGTTTGTTTGGCCTGCCATAAATGATCTGATGTAGGATTTTTCAGGACGCAGCGTTGAAGGTTTTTGGAAGCGGGTTCGCGGGTACTCACCGTCAGATTGTTTCGTATGAACCTAAAATTGGGTCTTGTTCCCTCAACAGATCACCGAGCTCGCATTTAGGGGCCGTCGATGAAAAAGCATTTCCCTTCAGGGGCTTTACCAAGCAGCGAAATCTGTCAAAGTGTGCCGAAAGCGTACATCCTTGGGGCGCGCTGCTTGCGTGTAGAAAATCGAGAGAGTGGAAAACAAGATGAGTTCGAGCGCCGTAGTTGACGCCCTCGCAAGCATAGGTATCGCACGACTAGCGGCTTTTTGGGGTGAGAACCGATTAGAAGGGCTTTCAGAGCTCGGGGTTAGTACTCGACCTCGTGCGGTAGCTGAAGCCATGCTTTCTGAAAATGGGCTGGCTATCTTTAGGAAGCGAGACCTCAGAAACGCTGTTCTAGAAGTGTTTTCGCCACAAGTTATCCGAGACAAACTCGGCTCAGGGCCAGATGGTTGTTCTGTAACTATTCCACCGAATTTTACTTGGGGAAGAAATGAGGCTACGACCAATTTTCTAAAGCTGATGGACCTGAACATCGACGAAGCTTTCCCAAACGATTTGATGTCTGGCCCAGAACCGCATCTGCAAACACATATTGAAAAACCCCTATTCGATTATCAAAACAGCATTAGAAAACAGCTTGTTAGTTTTTCCTTTTTGGAGGCAGGTTCCCACGCCAATGCAACAAGCAGACGAATCGTTGCGCATATGCCGACAGGCTCGGGAAAAACACGAACAGCCATGGAATTCATTTCAGATTTCCTTCGGTTTAGCTGTTCACGTGAAAATCCCGTTGTGGTTTGGCTTGCTCATAGCGAAGAGCTCTGCGATCAGGCGGTTCAAACGTTCCTTAGCATTTGGACAAAACTAGGAACTGAGAATGCAAATGTTTACTCGATGTGGGGGGGCAGGAAGCCAGACAACATCGATCTAAGCAAGCCCTGCTTCATAGTTACTAGCTTTCAGAGTTGCTACTCTAGCATTCACTCAAACAAAAACGCTGATTTTGACCGATTTGCAGAAATTAGGCGCGAATGTAGTCTCCTGATTGTCGATGAGGCGCACATGTCGATGGCACCGACTTACAAAAAAGCAATAGAGTTTCTCTGTAACTCGAGCACTACGCTGATCGGCTTGACGGCTACGCCTGGTAGGCATCACGTTGGGGGTGATGTAACTCAAACTAAGGCTCTATCGGATTTTTATGGCAATAAAAAACTCACGATCGACCAGCGATTGACCGGCGAGAGAAACTCAATTGAGTACCTTCAGGATCGTGGGATTTTGTCATCTGTTGAACGTATGCGTCTCAACACCAGCGCTACTATTAATCTTGACGCTGAGGCAGTCAGGCTGATTTCAGATCTTTTAGACATTTCTCCCAAAGTGCTAGCAGAGTTAGGCAACAACGCGCAGAGGATGTTGGAAGTAGTTGCTGCCGTCGAAAAGCTTGCGCTAATCGATAAGAAACAGACCATCGTGTTTTGTCCATCGAAGCAGAATGCATCCGATATGGCACTGATCCTCAGGGAAAGAGGGTGCGCGGCAAGAGCGGTAACCGGCGAAACGCCACCGAGTGATCGGCGCGAGGCAATTGAAGATTTCAAAAACGGAAGTGTCAGGGTTCTAACGAATTTTGGTGTTTTGACAACGGGATTTGACGCACCAAAGACTGAGGCGGTTGTGATTGCGCGTCCGACAACGTCGGTCGTTCTTTATTCACAAATGGTGGGACGGGGCCTTAGAGGCAATTCAGTAGGTGGGACGTCTAGCTGCACTGTGGTGGATGTGGTTGATAATATTCTAAATTTACCCAACGTGCCGCAAGCGTTTACGTATTTTGATGAGCATTTCGGAGAAGCATAATGAACAAACAAGACAAGCCAGTGCAGATTGTTGATGCGTACTTAGCGCTCAATGCATTGCGCCAAGTTGGCTATCGAAACACGGCTACTGCTGTAGCTGAATTGGTTGATAACTCGATCGAGGCCGAGGCGAAAAAGATAACCATAGTTACGCTGTCAGCCAGAGAACCTGTAGCAAAGCGTACGGTGTACCGAGTCCAAAAAATAGCGGTTTTGGATGACGGGAAGGGGATGACACCGGATGAATTGGGGCGCTGTCTATCCCTGGGTTGGGGCACTCGACTAGATACCCGTGAAGGTCTCGGACGTTTTGGTTTTGGACTTAAAGGCTCGTCTCTTTCACAGGCGGAGCTTGTCGAGGTTTATTCGTGGCAAAATGGGGCGGTTTACAAGACGTATCTTGATCTACCGGAAGTCAAGGATGGCAAGCAACAGTATCTTAAAAGCGTTGAAGAGACTAGCCTTCCCAAGGAGATAGTTGAAGCGGTCGGAGGAAAGATCGGAAGCAGTGGCACGCTGGTCTTGTGGTCCAAACTGGATGGAGTGGATTTCAAACGCCCGTCGACTCTCTTTTCCCGGATGCAAGAAGAGCTCTGCCGCATTTATCGGCACTTCTTGGATGATAATGATGACTATGGCAAAAAACGTGATGTGAGCTTGGTGGACTTCGATCTAGACAATACCAAAGTCGAAGCGTCACATGAGTTAAAACCCAATGATCCTTTGTACCTTTTGGAGCCATCAAGCTGCCCAGACAGCGATGGAAAAGCTACGAACGTCGAGTTTGAGAAACCATATGCCATACCAGTTGAGTATGAGCAGGGAAAATTTTCGGACATTGAAATTCGCCTTAGTATAGCCAAGCCGGAGACCCAAAAAATGGGTGGTAACTCAAATCTCGGCAAGCACTACGCACGCAATACTGGTATCTCGTTTGTTCGAGCTGGCCGTGAGATAGACTTTGGTTCCTTTGGTTTTCTAGACAGTGATACCAGGCAGAGGTGGTGGGGCGTAGAAGTTCGTTTCAAGCCAGTTTTGGATGAGTTGTTTGGTGTTACTAACAACAAGCAGCAGATTCGAGGCTTCAAGAAACTAGACCCGAAACACGACGTCGAGCAGATTGAAGCCTTGAACGAAGCTGCGGAGGACCCGGAGAATTCTGGCCACTACAAATCTTCACTGCACCTTGAGCTCAATCGCAATCTCACAGTTAAGATCAATGCAATGTTGGACGTTATTAAAACACGGAAGGAAGGGAGTTCTGGCGACCCATCTAAAGCCAAACCTGACCCCGTTTCTGAAAAGGTAAATAAGGATGTGGCGGAGGATCACACTGAAACATCCTCAGACAAAGAGGCCGAGACCAAGTCGGAACAGGAGAAGCTGGCAGAACGTACACAATATGTTCTGGAAACTCGCCCAGAGCTTTCTGAAGAGGATGCCCAAGCGTTCGCCAAAGCAACGATTGACTACAAGGTTGACCTGAATAAGGGTAGTTGGCCTGGGACTATGTTCTTGGACCTGCAGTTCGTAGCAAATGCAGCGGTTGGAGTTATCAACACCCGTTCGCCATATTACGAAAAACTATGGCAACATGTCGAAGACTCTGGCGATGATCGAGCGCTCAGTGCTCTTGAAGTTTACACGATGGCTTATGTGCGTACTGAAGATGAGTTCAGGAAAACCCTAGATGGCGAAACTTTTGAGAAATTCCGTGATCGGTGGGGGTACTGGGTCTCAAAACTCTTAGAGAATATTGACGAGTAGAATGCTTCTCTTAGAAACTGGTGCTTTTAGACGAGAACTTGCGGATGCTTTGTCCTCAGCGGAGCAAGAAGTAATAGTTCTTAGCGCATTTGTTAAACTCGATGCGCTCAAGTGGCTTATTGATACAAGTAGAACTAGCAACCTTAAGATCGTATCTCGTTGGCAGCCGTCAGATCTGGTGGCTGGAGCTTCAGACCTGGAGTGCTTCTACCTCTGCGAGGAGGCTAATATTCCATTCGGGATATCGCGAAACCTCCATGGAAAAGTCTATATCGTGGATTCCAAGATCTTCATTGGAAGCGCAAATTTAACATCAAAGGGAATGTCCCTTTCGCATTTTGAGAACGACGAGTTTGGAACTGGGTTCGAATATGGTCACACAGAAAAGACCAAAGTTCGTGACTACCTCGGATCGGTAAACTGGCTAGATCGAGATACGGTCGAATTGATGGCTGATTTCTTGGCTAGCGTAGAATGCGAGAAGAGCGCCAACCCGAATGAATGGCCTCAACACATATCTGAACAACTTCGCCCCCAACCCATTGGAGTCTGGTTCCATGATCTTCCAATGTGTAGTTTAGACCAACTATTGGCTCAGTCTGCTGAACCGTCGGCAATAGAGCATGATCTCGATTTCTTGCGAAGCACTAAGGAAGCGGACGAAGATGAACTGTTGAAAGGCTTTATGTCGTCGAAAGTCTGTTTTTGGCTGGAAACACAATTGCATGACTACGGTGAGCTATCGTTTGGGAAGGTCACATCTTTGTTCCACAACCAACTCCTTGACGATCCTATGCCATATCGGAAGAGCATCAAGGAGGGCGTGGTAAACCTGTTCGATTGGGCTAGCAGGTGCAACTCAAAGTTTGAAGTGGTCAGGCCGCAGTACAGTCAGGTAATCCGCGCGGTGTAGTCGTGCGGAGTTCTTTACCGACCTGCATCGTAGGCACTTACAGTCTGGCTATCTTACTATAGGTATGATCCGATTTTATTGCTGAATGCTGAGTTCATACATCTTCCAGCTTATTTGAGCGCGCCCGAGAAGGTCATCGAAATCACCATGACTTAAGAGTTCGAAACCGGCTTGCTCTGCGGTCTCTTCAAACTCAGGGGCGTTGACTTCGTACATCCCACGATCTTCATCTTGCGGCCCAATTCTGAGTGAAACAAACGCTCTGCCACCGTCGGAAAGCAGTTCTCCAATGCGTGACAAAGAGGCCTTGCGTTGTTCCGGGGGGATGTGCATCCAAACAGCACTAGCTAAGATTATGTCAAAGCTGTTGGGCTTTAGGCGCGTGTTTTCGAGTTCTGGAAGTCGTGCGTCGATCCATTCGATAGCATCACCGGGATGAATGGCTTCAGCAATTTTGCGCATAGATGCAGACGGCTCTGCAGCGACAACTTTGTGGCCATGCTGAGCTAGCCAAGACGCATCTCGGCCGGTTCCAGAGCCAATATCAAGTATCGAAAGGGAATCATCACTCAAAGTCGTAACAAGAAACGGGTACGCGTCCTCGAAAGATATGGCTTCGTAACCGTCTGCCAAAGCAGCGGCATGTCTGTCGTAGAATTCAATGCCTGCGTCGCGGTTCATTTTTGTGCTTTCGCTTTTCCATTGGTATAGCTCTACCGACAGCAGCACGAAGCTTGCACCTGCCGCCCAATAAAGCAAGATTGAGAATGTTTGGCGAACACGTTGCTCTCCGGCGAAGAAACTAGCTATCCGCCCCATTCCGTCGTTTGGTGAACTAGCGTCTACAAACCCCTCTGGGTATGCGCGCTCGAGCTCATCTAGATAGCAGCGCATGACAAAGCGGAACCGGTAAAGTACTGCAGAAAATGCTAGATTTCCGACGACAGCGGTGCAGAGTAGGATGCTCGCCAAAAAGGGGTTGTCTTCAATTTTGGAAACGCCGAACCAAAGCCCCCCAGTCAACGTCATCGCCAAGACTGGGATCTGCCACATTATTTGGTTTAGAGAGCGAAACTGTTGATAGTTCTGCTCATATGCTTCCTTTTCGAGCGACATCCCCGTCACCTTTTTTGTGTCAATAGAATTGTTGTCTCATCAATTCAGAAATCTTGATTTTGACAAGGCGAAACGGATGCGCGCGTTGCTATCTGAGCTTCGCAACTTTCGTATCAAACGCGAAAGTTGATTTCAATGCGCCCGCGCTTTATCGCGCGGGCAAAGTTTCCCAGTAGACTGCACCGGAGCTCAACGGGCCGTTGGCCCGCTCACCCCGATCCAGGCATCATTCCCTTAGTTAGATCCGCCCAACATCCCTGACCGTGGCGGTCAACCTTAGTCCATCCCCAAAATCAGTCACCAATTTCCCCTGTCTCGCGGGCGAGCCATTCCTCGCGCGGCAAATTGGTGTCTGATTTTGGCGCAGACATTTTCTTCGCAAATGTGGCCGATTGACAGCCCCGTTCAGGGCCGTGGGTCGGGCTTTGCCCTCTCCCACTCTGTTCCGCCGAATACATGCGTATTCGGTCAGATCAGGTGGCCAAGACGCAGCCCATCGGCGGAAGGGGGCGTTAAGCCTCACCCGCGTCACTTTGATCGAGGAGGCCACAAATGGCACCGAAGTTTGATGTTTATGCCCATGTCACCGACACCATTATTGCAGAGATCGAGGCAGGCACGCCGCCATGGCGCAAGCCGTGGACTGGGAGCGCGTCCTGCATTGCCTTGCCGACACGGCACAACGGAGAGGAGTATCGCGGGATTAATATCCTGATGCTCTGGGTCATGGCAGCTAAGCACGGCTATGTGTCCAGCCGCTGGATGACCTACAAACAGGCACAGGAGCTGGGCGGCCAAGTCCGCAAAGGCGAAACGTCGTCGACCGTGGTCAAATACGGGACGTTCACCAGAGAGAACGAATTGGGCATCGAAGAGGAGTTGCCCTATGCGCGCGCCTATTGTCTGACGTCAGCACCTATGGGACAGATTTGAGGATTTGAACAACGGAGGGTTTCTGGTTCATCGTAGCCTTTAAG
>NZ_JBXWMW010000015.1:0-51200 GCF_059610045.1 Ruegeria sp. YTSA168 | reverse complement strand
TCGCTCATATCACCGCTCCGTTTTCCGAGCCGTGAATCATGCTGCGCGTTGGAAATCAATGCATCCTGACCCTAGGACCAGGCGCTCAAATTTCCGTCTAGTTTGATGCTAATCGGCGTTCTGTCACAGGGAGTGTCTCGGGGCATGGAAGCGCTACCGGGCATCAGAACACCTTTCCACATCAATCACAGGGAGTCGGCAAACCCGGCGCTCAAATCAAGGAGGCATGCGCCAGGTCAGAGCCCTGCATGATTGCTCAGTCACGCCCGTGTATTGCGTGATCAGCGTCTAAAATGCGCTGCATCTGGCCGTTGCGGTTCGTCACTCCGGCGCGAACCCTTCCTGACACCAAATCGGCAATCATCGCCGAATCAAACCCTTCGTTTCGACCACCGTGTCCGATCGTTTTCCCCGGTTCTACAAAAAGGCCGTGTGCAACACCGGGTGCCACCGGCGTGATCATTTGTCTGGCTAAGCTGGAAGGCAATAAGGCAGCGCTGTCTCCATTTAGCGAAACAATAATCGAACGCATGATCTTGATCAAACCTGTTGCACTGGCCCACAGACCAGCGGCGGCACTTTCGGGATGGCGGACGAAACCACCCGGTATCGGCTGTCCGTCCTCTAGAAACCCATTCGCATGAGGCCTGCGCGGTTCAAGATCGAATGTTGCCCTAGTTGCACCGATCGGGTTCAGGACGTTGGACGACGCATAGTCGGAAAAGCTTACATCCGTTACATCCTCGATTAGGCACTGTAAAATTGTTGTCCCGCCGCCGCTGTAGTCGAAGCGTTTGAAAAACCGACGCTCCGTGTGAACAGGAGGAGAAATAGCTGGGTGTTGTCCGTTCAGAATATCGATGAGACCTGGGATTTCATCATCAACCCCATACCCCATGAAACCATGAATGTTCGTCCCGGCGGTATGCGACAACAGATCCGAAATTGTTGTTCTGCCACTTCGCGGACCCGTGAGTTGCCACCGTTTAAGGTATCCGTTTATTGGAGCGTCGAGTTCGACATGCCCATCCCGAACCAGCGTAAAGACCGCCAAAGCGGTCACTGTCTTAGAGCATGAAGCCACTTGAAATAGTGTTCGGTCATTGACAGGGGTGCCAGGTGCAGCCATCCCGCCATGAGCCTGCCGTAGCTGATTGCCTGTCTGATCAGCGATCTGCCAACCCGTCTGATCACTTTCTTTAGCGAAAGGCGCTGGTGCAGCCATCGCTGAAAGCGAAGCGAATCCGGCAAGTGTAAAGAACCTGCGGTCCATTTGAGTCCTCACAAATATGGTATTTTTCCGAATCCGAAACAGCTGAAGGATCCTACAGCAACCGTAGCTTCGAAAAGCGGCCCGTTCGCCCGACCCTATAGGGCCGTAATACAAGACCCCGGAGGACATAAGTTTGACGTGTCTTGATCAATGACCCTCGGCATGAATCCTAATTCAATGCTTCTTAGCAAAACAGCAAACCTGGCTTTGTTGCACAAAACAGGTGATGGCCGAGGTTCCGCGAGAAGCGTCTCCTGTTCGAGGCTTTGAACAGGTCACTCGCCGACAGTGGGGATGACGGTTAGAAATTTAACGTCAATCCGGGCGCTGAAGGTCCGTCACAGCGTCCGGGATTTCGCAACCCACGGATGTTTGGCGACACTGTAACAAAAGTCGAACATCGCAGTACGGGTGTTATGTGAAGCGATCTCTGGTTGAGTGGTCCGTCCGTCCACAGCCTACCGGCCCAATCACCTAACACCACATTGAGCGGCTTTTTCCCGCCCCATTGATCTTGTTCGCCCAGTCCGATATTCAGACCGGCTGCGTTTTCGGCCGTCTATCCGAGCCCAGCCCAAAACCAACGAGCCAACCGATGGAGGGTGCCATGTAGTTCAGAAACTGCATGAAAGGCCAATGACATGGCCCATTACAAACGCAAACGTCCCCGTACCGTGCTTGGGAACGGGTATGAGCAGGCGGAAGAAGCGGTTTTGGGCGGATGAGGAGAAGCGCGAGATTTGTGCGCAGGCGGTTACGCCGGGGATGTCGGTTGCGCAGGTGGCGCGTCGCTATGCGGTCAATGCGAACCTTATTTTCAAATGGCTAAAGGATCCGCGGTTTTGCGCGCGCCTGCCGTAGCGCGACACGTGCGTCGGGGGATTTACCCCGTGCGTCCTTCTCCACGGCATAGAGTTCCGCGATCCGCCGGATCGCTTCCTCGGCAATGGCGTTGCCCTGGGAGGCGAAGACATCCACGAACTTGCGGCGGACATGCGCCATGCAGGCCATCTCATCTGCCTTGTAATGCCCGAACAATCCGTTGGAGCCGAAGTATCCATCGGCATGGACCCACCCCTTGTAGCCTGCGAGGTGACTGACGGGATGTTCGCCTTTGCGATCAATCGTGAACTGATACCAGGCACATGGCGGTGATTGTCCTGCCCACGGCCTCTCGTCACGCACATAAGTCCAGACCCGCGCTGTTTTGGTCTTCTTTTGCCCCGGCGCCTGCATCTTGACGGGCGTATCATCCGCAAAGAGCGCGCCGCCGCGCCGGACGATCCGCCCCATCTCATCGGCCAGTGGTTCCAACAGCGCCGTTGACCGGCCAACCCGGTCGGCCATGGTCGAGCGATCCAGATCGATCCCTTCGCGGGCATAGATCTGGCTCTGGCGATACAAAGGAAGATGATCGGCGTATTTGCTGACCAGGACATGCGCCAATAGGCCCGGACCCGGCCGTCCACGCTCAATGGGGCGCGACGGCAAAGGGGATTGAACAATCGCCTCACAGCAGGCGCAGGCTTTGCGCGGGCGGACAATGCGGTTCACCACAAAGCGGCCCAGCACATACTCAAGTTCTTCGGTGATATCCTCGCCAAGCGTCTTCAGCTTGCCGCCGCAGCGGGTGCAGTCCTCGCCAGGCGAAAGCACTTCTTCATGCCGGTCCAGATGGTCCGGCAACGGCTTGCGGCTGTGCTGGCGCGGAGGCTTGTCTTCAGCGGACGACGTCTCAGGTTGCGTCTGTTCAGATGCGGCCTCGGCAATCGCCTCATCTTCTTCGAAGGTCAAATTGAGCTGATCCAGGCTCTCGGAACGCACACCAAACCGATGACGGTTCTGGCCCGCCAGTTGGTGCTTCAGCTTCTCGATCATCAGGGCCTGCGACTTGACCTCATCCGCCAATAGACGGTTCACAGCCCGCAGTTCTTCTGGGTCATCTGGTGTGATATCGAGGTCCTTCAGCATCGCTGATCCCATACCGGATCGGGGACAAAACGTGAATCCCGAAAGTGCTCAAAGCCTCGTATTTATTGGTCTATCCAACCTTCAGCGGGCGCCAGGTCTTCTGCGGTATCCGCCAGTCGATCCCTTCCAGCAGCATCGACAACTGTGCTGGCGTGACGCTGATCTTGCCGTCCTTCGCAGCGGGCCAAACAAACCGACCCTTCTCCAACCGCTTGCTGAACAGGCACGCGCCCTGCGCATCCCACCAGATAATCTTCAACAGATCGCCACGTCGTCCACGGAAAACGAACAGGTGGCCGGAGTAAGGGTCAAGTTCCAGAACCTTCTCGGTCTGCGCGGCCAACGTGTTAAAACCCCGCCGCAAGCCAGACCCGCGTGTTGCTGGGAACCGGGATCAAACCGCCAGACCTTGCACCAGGCTGACCACGGCTGAAAGCGCGGTCGGGCCCTCAACCAAGATGCGCCGTCCGTCCGACAAAGTGATGTCCACTCGGCTGGCCGACAGAGAGGCAGATGGAGACGGCATTGGCACGTCGATGGGCCGAGGTTCGCGGGTAACACCAGCCTCGATCTCAATCGGCAAAAACATCGCTTCTTGAGCGGACGCATCAGCCTCTGGCGCAAGCCGATCTTCAATGAACTGGAAGACTGGCTGCACGCGCAGCTGCCCAAAATCTCCGGCAAATCGCCACTGGCCCAGGCCATCCGCTACGCCCTTGGTCGGATGCCAAAGGCGCGGGCATATCTTACGAATGGCCACCTGGAGTTGGATAACAACACAGCCGAGCGGGCCGTCAAACCCGTGGCCATCGGTCGGAAAAACTGGATGTTCGCAGGCTCCGAGGGTGGCGGCAAAGCCATGGCAATCGCCTTCACCCTGATCGAGACCGCAAAGCTCAACAACGTCGATCCGCAAGCCTGGCTCACTTGGGTTCTCGCTCAAATCGCCGATCATAAGATCACACGCCTCGACGAGCTCCTCCCCTGGCGTTACGCTGCCCAAGCAGCGTAACAGCCTAAGCGCAAACCCAACAGGCCGGGTTCAACGGACGGGCACACTAAAACCTAAACTGAATGACTTCGATACTTCGCCTCGTCATCAATGTCCGCTTCCGCGCCGAGAAGCATGCCGTTTGGCAAACGCAGCGAAGGTCCATTTTCCGCCCATTCTTTAGAAAAGCAAAGTGTTCTGGCACAAAAGTAACGGCGCAGCCAACTCCGCCGCACTTGTTTTGGGGCCAGCAGGATTTGGACAAGCCAAACGCCTCTGGCCGTCAGGGGTAAGACGCTGCCTTCCCCCTCGGGCAACCCTATTAGACAACACCGTGTCCTCGGCTGAGCCTGCGGGCCGCACCACTATTGTCGAATAGCATTGCCTCGCCCCCATCCGCGTTCGCCACGTGGCAGATCAGCAGGAACAAGCGCCTTCCGCGTCTGATCTGCAAATCAGCCCTGATTTCCCAAAAGGGAAGTCAGGATCATTGAAATCGGTCTAGGTGCTAGATGAAGGACGTGAGGCGAAAATGGAAAGGTTCTGTCGCTGGTGGCAGAACTATGTGTCGCCTGACAAAGAGTGTGGGGCGACACATAGTTTTGCCATTGCCTCGCCACTAAGCCATTGATTTTGGGTCAACAAGATTCTCCTTGGCACACTAGTTTTGCCTTTTACGACTCAAAGGTTTTCCATCACATCAGAGCAGCCCAATAGCCGCCATTGGTCTCAAGTGCGGAGAAGGCTCGGAATGATCCCAGATTGTCAGGTGCTTCACCAATTGCGAATGGCAGCAATGAGCTGTCACCCTACTCACCGGACCCATTGGTATCTTGCTCACGTTATTGTTCTCGGTAGGAAAAACGGACGGACCATCCAATTCAGATCATTGCCTGCGGCAGAAAAAATGGCATCCCGCCTGCAGGTACCGTGTTTATCGGCAAGTCGATACCGTAAACTTGCTGCATCGTCTCATTGTTGAGAACATCCGACACAGTACCTGATGACCAGACTTTCCCTTCGCTCAGAATGCAAACACTGTCGGCGAACAAAGCTGTCAGGTTCAGATCGTGCATAACTACGACGACACCTCCGCCTTTGACCGCGAAGTCCCGCGCGATGCGCAGAACGATGAACTGATGTGCGATGTCCAGGCTTGCAACGGGTTCATCCAGCAACAACCAGCGGGGCTGATCCTGATCCCTGGTGTCCCATACCTGTGTCAGGACACGCGCTAGCTGAACGCGTTGCTGCTCACCGCCAGATAGGTTCTGGTAGGACCGCGTCTCAAAGCCGCCGAGGTCAACTTGCATCAATGCCCGAGACGGCAACGTGTCGTCCTCGGCGGCCAAGCCATTTGCCAGCCCAAGCCTGACGACTTCATGCACAGTGAAGGGGAAAGCCACGGTCGTTGACTGCGGAAGAACGCCTCGTATGGCAGCCAATTCCCAAGGCTTTAGTGCCGTGATGTCGTGGCCGTTTAATGAGATCCTGCCGGAGCTTTGGATTTCTCCCGACAGTGCCTTCAGCAAAGTCGATTTGCCGGATCCATTCGGGCCGATGATGACCGTGACTTGCCCGGGCTCTGCTTTAAAATCCACGCCTTTCAGGATTTCTTTGCTTCCGATGCGGAAGCGTATGTTTTCAGCTTTCATACTTACATTCCCATTGAGCCGTGGCGTCGAAGCAGGATCCAGAAAAACACCGGCACGCCAAGGATTGCGGTCACGATCCCAATTGGTAGCTCCGCTGGAGCGACGATCACGCGGCTGATCATATCTGCGCATAACAGCAGCGTGGCCCCCAGCAGAGCTGAATTCACCAGCAAGCGATGGTGGTCTGGTCCAGTGCTGAGACGCAGCAGATGCGGCACCACGATTCCGATAAAGCCTATGCCACCCGACGCGGCAACGGCGGCACCAGTTGCCCCAGCAACCGCCAGGATCGCGACGTTTTTGCTTCGCTGGACTGAAATACCCATGTGATGGGCAATGGCCTCACCCATCGCTAAGCCGTTCAGGGCACGGGCGAGAAACTGTGTGCATATAAGTGCAGCCAGAATAATCGGGGCAGCCGTTGCAACCTTTACCCGTGTTGCACCAGCCAGCGAGCCCATACCCCAGAAAGTGAGGTCTCTGAGTTGCTGATCGTCAGCCACGTAGATCATCACGCCGGATACCGCTCCGGCCAAAGCCGCCAACGCAATGCCTGCAAGCAGCATGGTGGCGACCGATGTCTGCCCTTGGCGCGTGGAAACACGATAGAGGATCAGGACTGACGCCCATCCCCCCAAAAAGGCCGCGACGGCAATCAGCCCATCGCCTACCCACGCGAGGACTGCGCCAGGCAGCAGGCCACCAAAGACGATGGCTGTAATCGCGCCCAACCCTGCGCCCGCGCTGACACCGACGATGCTAGGATCGGCCAGCGGATTGCGGAACAGCCCTTGCATCACGACGCCCGAGACTGCCAGCGCCGCGCCAACAAGTATGCCCATCGCAAGACGGGGCAAGCGAATGTCCCACAGAATGATCCGGTTCAGGTCTGACAATTCGCGCCCATGAAGCAAATCCAAGACTGCTATCGTCAGCGTGGCTTCGGACGCCCCGACCGAGACGCTGACCACACTGGTTACGGTCAGAACGACAGTTAGAAACAGCGTCACACGCCGGGCCCTAATCCTCCGCGCGTCGGCGCGCATCGGAGCGCCGTGGTCCAAGGCCAGCGTCATGATCCACTCGCGTATTGCAACGCCGCCGATAGGTCTGAAATTGCCGCTGCAGTACGCGGGCCAAAGCCCAGAAGATAAGCGCCCTGCATGCGGATAAGGGCTTTGTTTTGCCCGGCCGGGGTCAGTTGGATTGCGGGCAGCGCGAACAAGTCTTCGTCCGGGGTTGCATGATTGCCCTGCCTTTCCATCATCAAGATCACGTCAGGCGCTGTGACAGCCAACGCTTCGGGCGTCATGGTCTTGAAGCCACTAACGCCTGCCGCAGCGTTTTCGCCGCCCGCCAATCTGATAATGCTATCTGCCTGAGTATCTTTCCCACCGACGGTGATCTCACCATCCAGTGCCGAAAGAATGAACAAAACGCGCAATGGGTCTGCACCCGCTGCCGCCGAGGCACTTTCCTGCGCTTGCTCCAATTGTTGCGCAGCGTTTGTAGCCAACTCTTCGGCTTCGGCTTCAACGCCTAAAGCTGCGCCGACCGCGCGAATCTTTTCTATAATTCCGTCGCGGGAAAACTCATCATCGATAGTGACATATTCCACACCGGCTTCTTGTAGCACCGAAATGGCATCTGGCGGGCCTGAGCCTTCCAGTGCCAAGATGAGATCGGGTGCGACCGACAGCACGCCTTCGGGTGATAGGGCGCGCCGATAGCCGACATCGGGCAAATCCATCGCATCTGCCGGGTAGGTTGAGGCGCGATCACGGCCTACAAGCTGGTCTTCCTGCCCGAGAGCATATATAATCTCGGTAATTGAACTACCGATGGCGATCACGCGCCTTTCCTCAGCATCTAAGGTAGTAGCGGAAAGCAAGGCAGCTGCGCAGAGAGGTAGCAGCCGTCGCATTACAACACCCCTTTATCGGCCGCATCGGATAACCCGGCGACCAGCGCATCCCAGGCGGGGCGGTGGTCAGTATCGCCGGCGCGTCGACCGAATATCTGGAAAATCAATCCGCCTTCAGCGTCAAACGCTTCAACTGAAACAGCGGGTCCTCGTTGCGTGGGTTTGGTGACGGCCCAGACCTCGGCAATATGATCGGTGCGCAGATGCAGGTTGAAATCCGGGTCCAGCACGTTGAACCAAGGTCCCATCTGTTTCAGGGTTTTGACTGGGCCACCATGGATTTCAATGCAACCGCGATTGCCGACAAAGACCATGACCTCAAGCCTTTGGTCGCGCACCTGTTCGAACATTCGCGGAATTGTGTCTGGGTCAAGCGCCCGAACCAGAGGCGCACCGGCAATACGATACGCCCCCAACCGGTTCATCTTGAGCTTAGATGTCAAGCGCAGGAATTGATGCGTATCCGTCATCTTGGCCCACTCATTGCGCAGAGCTTCAGCCTTGTCCGGATTGGCCTTAGGTGCCTCGGTTGGTTTGCGCTGCTCGACAGTCATCGTCTGGGATTGATCGTCCGCGGCCAGCGTCTGGCCCAGATGTGTCCAGTGATCCAGATCCGAGCCGTCCCGCAGAAAAATCTTGTGAACCGCATCTCCGGCCGCATCAAATACTTGAATCGAGCGGCGTGTTCCGGAATCCGTTTCACGCTCGACCGCGAAGGCATGAACCCAGTGACTGGGGAACATGCGCAGGTCAATCTCTTGGGTCAGGACCATCGCGGCATGAGCGCCAGGGTGGTAGTTGTTGTATTGCCCGACTTTCTCGATCACGCAGGACGGGTTGCGAGTCAGCGCCATAACCTCTCCCAACCCGTTCAACTGACCAAACAGCGCATCCAAGTCGGATGTCAGCCGGGTTGCGCCTTGTCCTGCAAAGGCTGCGATAAGCTGGCCTTCGGACAAACCAAGTGATTCCGCCAGATCGCGATCACGTTTGCCCGCCTTCTCTGCATAGGCAGCACGAATATCCTGAGGGGCCATAAGCACCTGTTCCATAGTGGATTTCCCATCTTCGAGTGGTTCTGTGAGGCGCTGGCCCGGCCCATGATCGCGTCATTGGCCCGCTGGCAGTGACTGCAATTTTAGTCACGGAAATATGTTGACTATTTTAGTAAGCTTTATTAATGAGCACAAGTCATCGCTGAAAGGCGATTCCAAAAAACACCAAAAAGACTGACCTTAGCCAGCGAACTGCAAGCACCTCCGGTCCTCAAACCACTCGAAGGGACAGATATGCGTGCTTCAATTCGAAAGGTGGGCCTGCTTGGCACCGCCTCTTGCCTCAGTTTGATCGCAGCGACCGCTTGGGCGCAGGAACAGGATGATGGGTTCCTGGGCACTCTTGAGCTGGGCGAAAGCAAACGGGAAATACAGACCGACACCGCAGTACCGATTACCAACATTGATCAGGAAGAGATCAATGACCGTCAGGCCAACACGGTTGCGGAACTGATCGACACTGTGCCTGGTGTGACTCTGGTGAATGGCTCGACACCGCAGGGGTCTGGCATCAACATCCGGGGCTTCGGCGCCAACAGTACCTTCGGCACCGACCAGAAGTTTCTGATTCTGATCGACGGGGCAACAACCGGCTCGGAAGAGCTGTATAGGATCGGCAACCAACTCTTCACCGACCCTCAGCTTTACAAAAGCGTGTCGGTGATCCGTGGCACCGTCGGGTCGTTCGAATTCGGCTCGGGCGTTGTTGGCGGCGTGGTTCAGTTGGAAACCAAAGACGCATCGGACTTCACCGGTGGTGAGCCCGGCTTCCGGTTCCGTCAGACGCTGGAAGGCTATTCGAATGGCAACGGTTTCGCTTCGTCGTCGATCCTGGCGTGGCAGCCGAATGAGCAAACGGAGTTTCTGTTCAACTACAGCTATCGCGATCAGGACGATCAGGAAGACGGGGATGGTGAAACAATCGGCAATAGCGCCTTTACTCTGCCTTCGCTATTGGCAAAGGGGAAATACAGCTTCGGTGACAGCCTTGAGCATTCGATCACTGCGTCCTGGAACCAATCGACTTCGGAAGAGCGGGACGTGCCCTATGACTCTTTTGGTACAACTGCGGATGCCTTTGGCAATGTAGATCGGGACATTGAAACCCGGATTGGCATCTTGCGCTATCAATACCGGCCAGCGGACAATGATCTGATCGATCTGGACGTGAACCTCAGCTATTCCGAACAGTCCATCGACAGCAGCTATGTCTCTGGCTCTTCCAGCCTTGAGGGTACACCGTTCTTCCCAAGCATTCAGGCGCTGGCGGACGCAACGCATAACTACGAAACCACTAAGCTGACAATAAAGAACACCTCGTATTTCCAAACCGGCATTGCGTCCCACGATCTGCGGGCCGGGATCGAGTTCATTGATCGCGAACGTCTGGATGCCCCTTCGGCACCGGGTGGCACAGATCGGCGTGTCGCATTGTTTGCTGTTGATGACATTCAGATTGGCGATCAACTGACAATCACCCCGGCGCTGCGCTACGAAACGCAAGATATCGAAGGGGATGGCGATACAGCGCCTTTCAATGAGAGCTACGACAACGACGCTTTGATGGGGGGGCTGTCGGCGCGGTACGAATTCGCAAACGGTTTCGCAATCTTTGGGGGCGGCGCCTACACCGAAAGCCTGCCAATCATCGACGACCTCGGCACCCCGGCGTTTATGACCCAGCCCGAGAAATCCCGTACCTGGGAAGCAGGGTTTTCGTTCAATCGCGGAGATATCTTTGCCGAGGGCGACATCGTGCGCGCCAAGGTGAATTTCTACGACACCAACTTGCGGGATGTGACGTCGTACAGTCAGTCGAACCCGATTACCGGAGCCTCTGTTCTTTTGGATGAGATCGAAACGCGCGGCGTCGAAATCGAGGCATCCTACGCGAACGCAGGCGGGTTCTACATCGACTTTAACGCCAACGTCGTAAGCGGCACCGAAACAAACGAAAACAGCGAGGAGTCTCGCTGGCGCAACGAACCGGCGGATTCGGCGCGGATCACGTTCGGCAAGCGGTTTGGTGAGACGTTGGACGTGAGCTGGGAACTGTTCGGAGCCAGATCTGGCTTTGATTCCTCGGGCGTTCCGGTTGCCGGGTATGGCGTGAACACATTGCGTGCTTCCTATTTCCCGCAAGAAGGTGCGCTTGAAGGGTTCGAAGTTCGTGCCGGTATCGAGAACATCTTCGACAAAAGTTATCTGCCGAACCTGTCCACGCGCAATGCACCGGGCCGGAACTTCAAGCTGACCGTGGCCAAAACCTTCTGATGCAGGACAAGAATGGAACAATTATGCGAATAGCGTCGAAAAGAAATGCTCGGTTGGTCCAGTTGGCCCTGCTCCCAATCCTGGGGGCGGGGCTTGCCTGTGCTGAAGAATCCGGTGGCGTATCGATTGAGCTCAGTTCTGCGGAAGAACGAGACCAAAGCTGCCTGCTCAGCTTTCTGGTCGAGAACACCTATAACGCTGATATCGAGGGTGCCGTCTACGAAACCGTCTTGTTTGGCGCGGAAGGTGAGGTTGCGCTGCTCACGCTTCTGGATTTCGAGGATCTGCCCGCAGGACGACCTCGGGTTCGTCAATTTCAATTCGATGGAATGACCTGCAACCAGATCACCCGCATCCTGATCAACGGCGCACAAGAATGTGCGCATCAAGGGGACCCCGAGAATGCTTGCATGTCAAACCTGAACCTCAAAAGCCGCCTAGAAACCGAGATGATTGGATAAACTAATGGATGCGATCATTCAGAGACTGACGGATATCCTCGCGCTCGGCGGGCCGGTTGTTGCGATCCTGATCGCAGCTTCGGTCGCAACCTTGTCGCTGATCTTCTACAAACTGTGGCAATACAATTCTGCCGGGGTGGGTCGTCACCTCGATCTGTCCTTGGCAATTGAAGCCTGGGACCGTCAGGAACGGGCCGCTGCGATGGCGCATCTGAATAGAAGCCGAAGCTACCTGGCCCCGGTGATTGCGATGTCGTTAAGTGAAAATAGCAGCGCGCTGTCTGAGCGCGTCGATGCCGAGGCCGAAGCGCGTTTTGCCGGGCTTGAACAGGGCCTCAACGTGCTGGACACGGTTGCTCAGCTTGCACCGCTATTGGGATTGTTCGGCACTGTTCTTGGTATGATCGAAGCCTTCCAAACCCTACAGGGCGCGGGCAACTCGGTAGACCCGGCGCTGCTTGCGGGCGGAATCTGGGTTGCTCTGCTGACAACGGCTGCGGGATTGGCCGTCGCCATGCCGACTTCGCTAATCCTGACTTGGTTCGAGGCCCGCATGACGCGCGAACGCATCTTCGCCAACCGCGCCTTGCGTACTGTCTTCGCCCCAGGACACGGCACGGAAAACCCCCTAGCCGACATGCCCAATGCCCCCCTCGCCCATGGCACTTGAGACCCGCATCAAACGGCGCAAACGCCTATCAATGACGTCGTTGATCGATGTCGTCTTTTTGCTGTTGCTGTTTTTCATGCTCACCTCAACCTTCTCGAAATTCGGCGAGATCGAGTTCTCCACTGCTTCGGGAGGAGAGTCTGACCAAGACATCCCGATCCGCTTTGTGAAGCTAGAACAGGATCGTCTTCTGGTCGACGGGACCGAAGTGTCTCTGGACGCCGTAGCTGCGCTGTTCGACGGGACCAGCAAACAGATGGCACTGATCAGTCTCGGCCAGAACGCGACCTCGCAACAATTAATTGACCTGCTGACGACTTTGAACGGCGTGGCGCAGTTGCGGACGCAGGTGATCGGATAATGCAACTGAAACCAAAAGCGAGGCAAACACGAGAGCCCACAATCGCCCTGATCAATGTGGTCTTTCTGATGCTCGTTTTCTTTATGATTGCGGGTACCCTTGCCCCACCGCTTGGCAATTCGGTTCAATTGGTCGAAACACGGGACCTTGAAGGGCGCGAGCCGCCAGATGCGCTGGTCATCCGTGCCGATGGTGTGCTCGAGTATCGCGGGGCCGAGCTTACGGATGTCGAAGCCTATGTTGAACGCGCCTCGATTGACTTGCCGCTGGATACCGTGCGCTTGGTTCCCGACCGCGTGCTTCCAGCGGTGCGGTTGAAAGCGGTCAGTGATGCCCTTCGGGGTCTTGGCACAAAGAAAGTCTTTGTGGTGACTCAAAGGGCTCTGCAATGATCCCCAAATCCCGCGCCATGGCCGCAACTGCACTCCTGTTGGCGGCAGCTACGCACGGTCTGGCACTGCATGATTTTGGCCCTCAAGCGACTGTACAGATCGACGGTAGTGGTTCGTTCGAAGCTTCGGCGCTTGGAACGTCCTTTAATGATTTCTCTGCCGGAACCATTGCATCCGCACCGATCAAGGCCCGGAAAGCGACTGTAGAGCCTGATCAAGCAACTGAACGAGCAGACCCTGAGGTGCAAACAACGAAGGCAGCAAAATCCCTGACGAAACAGGTCGCGCCTACCTCAAAACAAGTGTTGACGGCAACGGCTTCTCAGAAGCCCAGCCAGCCCGATGTGACCCAAGCCAAGCAACCCGAGACAGAACCAGCACGCAAACCCGCAACGGCACCCATCCAAAACCCAGAATTTGAGGAAAAGGGCGTTTCCCGGCCCGCTGCGAAGGCAGGAAATGCCGAGCGCACTCGGAAGAAAGGCACTATAACGGGCGAAGCCGCCAGTGGAGAAGTCGCTGCAGAAAAGACAACCCGCACGGCCTCGGCCACGGGCAATGCCGATGCAAGCAATTACGCGGGGAAAGTCAAACGCAAGATCCTTCGCGCGCGACGCAAAAGTGTGAACATCCGCGGCACCGTTCTGGTGACGTTTCGCATCGCTGACAGTGGGGAGTTGCTGTCAGCTAACATCACCCGCAGTTCAGGTTTAAAACGTTTGGATCAGATCGCATTGTCACAAGTGCGCGCAGCTGCTCCCTTTCCGTCTCCGCCTGCAAGGGCTCGTCGCGAGTACACTATAGAAATTGTGAGCAAGTAGATGTGAACTCGCGAGGCCAAAGTACTTTCGAAAACGACGTGGCCAGCACCGGATCAGAGTAGCGCAGGTTCGGGCGGTAGACTCAGAGCGCCCAACGGCGTGCATCAACTGGGCCGCACTACCATTGTACTAATGCTTCCAATGGAAGAATTTTGGCTATGAAGCTCAGCTTTCATCCCCTCTACGTGAATCTTTTCATTTGCAGAGATATACCACGTTCCGCCCAGGGTGTTGTTACCTCGGTCGCAGAGCGCACAAAGCGACCGTTCGCCCGAAAAGTGTTAGCGGCATGTTTGTCCGCACTACGGTCGTCGCCGAACGAGGTCTCGAATGGCACGCTGCTGCAACCAATGGATGATTAACCAGATCATTGCAAACCGCGAACATCGCTGAAGCGGTTTTATGTGAAGCGATCTCTGGTTGAGTGATGGCCGTTCAATGGAACAAGTACGAAAGGCTGCCTCGCGGACATTGCGGCTATCCGCATTTTTACTCCAAAGGACCGTAGTCAGGCCAATGCGGACGATCGCTACCAAGCATTGTAAAACTCAACCACACAACGAAACGTCCAGTTGCAAAGGTTGTATCGGAAGTGGCAACCAACCATGCAGGTCGTCGGCTAATCTGTTCAAAGTCGCCTTACAACTGCTCCGAACTGATCCGACGAGGACCTCATCTTCGAAGCATTCATTTGGCTCGACCACATTTACTTGCTTCGGAACTTGGTCGGTGTCATTCCGGTTTGACCTCGGAAAAAGCGAGTGAAATGGGACTTGTCGGAGTAGCCGAGCATCAGACCAATCTCCGCAATTGTCATCTTCTCATCTCTGAGTTGCTCTTTGGCGACATCGATACGTAGCCGTTTGATCTCGCGTGGCAACGTCGTGCCTTGTTGTTGAAGCGCTTTCAGAAACCGTTCCGGCTGTATCCCCAGAAATCCGGCCACCACCTCTGGCCCCAGTTCGGTTTCATCCAGCTTGTCGCATAAAACGGATCGCAAAGCGGCCACCACGGTGACTTCTTCTGTCTGTCGAGCCGAGGCAACGGGTTTGGCAGAACCCTCAGAGGCATGATGCAGAAACAACCATTCCACCGGAAAACTAATTTGCATTCCTGGGTCGGTCCCAAGGCCGACCTCGATCCCTTTGTAGTCGATAGGCAGACCAGTAATATATCTGCTTTCCCAACGCACACGAGAAGCCTCCCAGGCATCTCCGACGACGGTCTGCAAAAGGCGTACATAGATTGCGGCACCAAAACCGGTCACTTGAATGGGTGGGACAGCGGGTTCCTGTTGTCTCTCGATACGATAGGTCGCTTTGTCTGTTTCAATGACTAGGCTGTGCCGCACGGAATTGGACTCCTGCGGGACAAGCCCAACAAAGCGGGTAAAAAACTCAAACAGCGAATTTGTTGATTGCAAGGCCTGAGCAAATGGAGGCCATTCCTGCAGGTCAAAAGTCTCTCCTACATTCATGCCAAGGTATCGGTCCCCTGACAAGTCCGAGAAGGCATTTAGCAGACCGTAGACCAGCTCTGAGTGGACATAGACGGAAGGGTCAGACAACAGTTCGGACTTCAAGCCGACCTGATCCAAGGCTGGTTGCGGATCGATCTCGCGGTCGGTGAGATACTGCAGAAACGGAGCTGCTAGCGCGAGGCGAATGAAGCCTTCGCTATGCTCTTGAGAGGTGGAGTTGAACGGCAATCTCGTCAGCCTTTCAAGATCAAATGCTGTGATCAGTGGCCATTTTTTCAGTCACATTCGAACATCCTAATACGAAACTGGCAACCGAAGCAAAACTTTCCGGGCTACAGTTGGCAAAACATGAATATGAAGGGAGTACTTATGGCGAGTCTGCGAATGTCTCTTTGCTCGGCGGCAATTGTCGCTGCAGGTCTCTTTCTTGCATCGTCTGCGCAAGCTCAGGATCAGGAAGAACCCCAAACGCTGTTTACCAACGTGCATATCTTCGATGGCGTGAATGAACAGCGTATCGAGAATGCCAGTGTATTGGTCGAGGGCAACCTGATTAAGGCCGTATCAACCGATGCGATCGATGCCCCCAATGCCACAGTTATTGACGGACAGGGGCGGACACTGACCCCCGGGTTTATCGAACTGCACGCGCACCTGATGCTGATGGGGCCAACCTTGCCTGCGATGGAAGCCAACACAACGTGGGAAGACTTTGCCATTCACGGTGCGCGGATGGCCGAGATGTATTTGATGCAGGGCTTTACCACGGTCAGGGATGCGGGTGGAGCCAATGGCGGGTTGCGTCGCGCAATTGACGCAGGCCAAATTGACGGTCCACGTTACTTTCCGTCCGGTGCATTTATCGGAACGCGCGGCGGTCATGCTGACTTCGCGAATTTCACCGCTCCACCAGGTTCAGAGACCAACATGAGCCGTTTGAACTTGGCGCAGGAGGTGAGCGGTGTGGACGACGTCTACAGGTTCGCGCGCAACAATTTCCGCATGGGTGCGACCCAGTTGAAGTTCATGCAATCCGGGGGTGTCGTTTCGGCCTTTGACCCATGGCAACTACTGGCCGGATCGCCCGAGGAAATCAGGGCCGCCGTGCAAGTGGCCAATGAGTATGGCAGCTATGTCATGGCGCATTCCTATCGCAAGGAAGCGATCCTCAGTGCGCTTGATGCAGGTGTGATGTCAATCGAACACGGCTTTTCGTTTGACTGCGAAATTGCCCAGGTCATGAACGAAAAAGGGGCGTATATCACCACCAACCTGACGGCCTTCGATCCCGGGCTGCTTGATATTCCGGCGGTGGCAAACGTCCCTTCGAGCCTTGCCAAAGCCAAATCTGCCTCGGCCACATTTGCGGGCTACATCGACAATATGAAGGAGTGCCCGGTGAAGCGAGGGTTCCAGACCGACTGCGTTGGTTCGGTTGAGGCGTGCAATATCCAGATTGCCTACGAGAAGCACCTGAACAACGAGTTTTTCGGGCCCTACACATCCATGGTCACGCTGACATCGACAGGCGGCGAGGTGGTCGCTTTGTCAGGTGACTTCATGAACCCGTATACCGCTGGGAAACTGGGTGTGATCGAAGAAGGCGCCTATGCGGATATCCTGCTGATCGACGGTAACCCGCTCGAGGATTTCTCGGTAGTTGGTACGGGTGATCAGTGGTTCGGTGCCGACCCGAGGCCTGAAAGCCCTGATACGATTCGACTGATCATGAAGGATGGCGTTATCTACAAAAACACACTGGATTGAGCTGTCTAAATAGCCGGAGAGTATTTATGCACCATTGGTTCCGCTGGGTAGTATTCGCAGGGTTTTTTTGTTGTGGGCATTCTGCGCTGGCGACGCCTGAAACTGCATTAGATTGGGCCGACCTGCCAGACCCATCTGCGCAGGTCTTTGAAGACCCCTACCGTGATCTCAGCCCTGAACAATTTGACGATGTTCTCTACGTCGTTCGATTGCGAGGCAGGCTGCAGCAGGATCGTGGCAGCGAAGAAGAGCGGCAAAAGTGGCAAATGCTTTTGACCGAGACTGAGGATGCCTTGGCGGCTGATGGGATTGATGTCGACTGGCTACTCGACCAGCGAGAGGTCGTGACGGAACGTCGAAGAAAGGCTGGAACAAACGGAAATCCACAATTCGATGGTCAAACAGTCACACTGGCGGGCTTCGCCATTCCCGCGCCGAGTGATCCGGACGGTCGGCCAGTCGCGTATCTAGTGCCGCAACGCGGAATGTGCAGTCACATGCCTCCTCCTCCGCCCAACCAGATGATCCGTGTGCGGTTGAACGGGGACTGGGCGCCCAGCTATTTCCATGAACCCGTTCGGCTGACGGGTATGCTGACTATCGATCCTACTGTTCAGAATATGTTGGTTGTGGATGGCCTCATGCCTATGAATGCGACTTTCCAGTTGGAAACGGAACGTGTCGAAACGCTGGAAACCGAGGCAGACAGGCTGGAATGGAAGCAGCGCGCAGCTGATCGCATCCGCGCGGCGGGAAATCGCAAGACCGGCGGGGCAAAGGGGTCTGAATGATAAGACTTCTGGTTGCCGCATTGAGTATCGCTGTTGCTGGCGCTGCCTCGGCGCAAGGACTGTCGGGGCCCTCTTCGGTCGAAGCTGATCTTCAGCCCGGAGATGGGCTCACCGACCCACAATATCGTTCCGATTTTCCACGCAACATCGCACCCGGTTGGTTTCAGTGGAAAGATCGGCTGGCTGAGGGTGGGTTTCGGTTCAATATTGATTACCTAGCACTCGGCCAAACCACTAATGCTGCCCTGGGAACCGGCGAAGCGGCCAGCGGAATTGCGCGTTTCTACGGGAATTGGCAGGCAACTGAACGGGGTTCCCTGACATTCAAGATCGAAGACCGGCACAGCTATACCGATGTGGCCCCGCAGTTCCTTGGGCTGGATGGCGGAGCGCTGTCGATCACCGGGACAGCCTTCAACGATAGCGGTTTGCTGCTGACCAATCTGTTCTGGACCCAAAGGGCCGAAAACGGTTCGTGGACGCTGCAATTCGGGCAGATTGATGTAACGGACTTTTTGGACGTTTATGGTTTGGTAAGCCCCTACAGTGGTTTCCAAAACCTGTCTTTTAGTACTAACCCGACACTAAACGCGCCCAACCCGGGCCTTGGTATTGCCGGTGGGATCAAGCTGAGCGAAAACTTCTACGCTGTCGCGAGCGTTGCAGACGCAAATGCCGATCCGTCTGATCCAAACTTCGATGTTTTCAGCGACGGCAATCTCTTCAAATCACTCGAACTTGGGTACACGTCCGGCTTTGATCGCATTTATTTCGATAATGTCCATCTGACCCTCTGGCACGCGGATGCGGCCAAAGATGGCAGCCGAGCGGAAGACTACGGCGCTGCGTTTTCTGCAGCTTGGTTTGTTGACAATAAGTGGATGCCGTTCTTGCGGGCTGGGGCCTCAAAGGGGACCGCAGCGCTTTATGACCGGTCCTTCTCTGCAGGTCTGGGCTACTATGGTCGCAATACCGACTTGGCGGGACTGGGCCTGAACTGGGCCGAGGCAAGAGGCATAGACGGTGACCAGTTCACGCTCGAAGCATTCTACCGTTTTTCAATCTCACCTGGACTGCAGATCACGCCGTCACTGCAGTTCATTTCTGACCCGCTGCTGGACCCCACTGAGGATAGTATCACTCTGTTCGGTCTAAGAACCCGGATCGTCTTCTGAGGTGGTTCGATAGCATTAGCCAAGGGGGCTGGGTCAAGGGGTGTAAACAGGACATTGCAAAGCCGGTTTTCTGCGCATCGCTGCAATTTGGGTCTCGCGCAGCATCGAACACAATGGGCTCCTTTGGAACCTTCACCGCACGCTGCACTTGGGTCCGGTTTTGATTTCTTGGAAAAAATACAATAGCAGAAAGCCCCTGCACATCGCAGTTCGGGTGTTATATGCACCGGTCTCTCGTTGAACGCCCGATCTGCTGTCACATGCCTTCGTTATTGGCATTTTAGGCCGTGGCATTTTCCTTAACGATGTACCGCAGCAAGCTATTACCCTCGGCCATGAGGTCGAGGCAATCTTCGTTCTTTTTCACCACGGCTGCCCACGCCATTTGATCTTGTATGAAATCGTCAACGATCGCTATGCGTTGTCCACGGCCCATTTCCTTGGTTTTGCTTTTTAACGTTAACAGCCGGTCAATGTGTTCCACTAGGTTGGGTGACAGGTTCTGATCTTTAATGAGATCATGCAGGTTCATCGGTGGCGGCGTTTGGGGTATCTGCCTGATCCACGAGATCGCCAAAGCGGGTCGCAGTATGTAGAAATACGTTTTGAAGCTCACCTTTTGGCTCTCACCAACATGCTTGTCCCACTGTTTATGTGCCAGGTTGCGATAGTGGTGCAGGCAAGATTCGCCGTAGGTCGTCTTGGCTGCGAAGGCAATCAGCCGTTCACAGACTGCGTCATTCCATCTGTACCTGATAGGACTGGATAACCACTCCAACATCACAGGGTTAGGTTTGATCAACAAACCAAGTGCTTTGCGAATATCCCAACCGTTTATGTCCCAATCGCCCTCAATGGGCAGTTCGATCACATCGCGACCGGGCTCAAGGCGCTGCCTTCCCCCTCGGGCAACCCTATTAGACAACACCGTGTCCTCGGCTGAGCCTGCGGGCCGCACCACTATTGTCGAATAGCATTGCCTCGCCCCCATCCGCGTTCGCCACGTGGCAGATCAGCAGGAACAGGCGCCTTCGGCGTCTGATCTGCAAATCAGCCCTGATTTTCCCAATAGGGAAGTCAGGATCATTGAAATCGGTCTAGGTGCTGGATGAAGGAAGTGAGGCGAAAATGGCAAGTTTCTGTCGCTGGTGGCAGAACTATGTGTCGCCTGACAAAGAGTGTCGGGCGACACATAGTATTGCCATTTATCGACAGCTAAGTCATTGATTTTGAGTCATTCGATTTTTGATGGGCGCACGGGTTTTGCCATTTGCGACTCAAAGATTTTCCATCAAGCTGAAACCATCGCACAGCGGCAATTGCCCTTCTGTTTAACAGATACGGGCAAAAGCCGTATGCATAGCCGGATCGCACACTCTAAATTGCTTTAGGTTGCAACGTGCGAAACATCCCTGTCTGGCGAATAGATGTCGAGAATATTCCAATGCCCGGTTGTTGGTGTTGGGTTGTTGATCATTGGCACATCCAGCACGGTTGGCTTGCCACTGGCGATTGCCGCTTCCAGTGCGGGCAACAGTTCGTCCGCAGCGCTGAGCCTGTGCCCTTCCGCGCCGTAGGCTCGCGCTATGTCGGCATAGCCCGGTCCGTTTGCGGGTGCGGCGGCTGACCCGGGGAACGTGGTTCCATAGGTCAAACCGTAATGCGCTTTTTGAAGGCCAGCGATCGTTCCGAAGGCGTTGTTGTTCATAACCAACCAGATGATACCCAAATCAAGTTCGACCGCTGTTGCCAGCATCGACGGATTTTGACCGAATCCACCATCGCCAACCAAACTTAGTACGACTCGATCAGGTGCTGCCAGTTTTGCGCCGATCGCTCCCGGCGGGCCAAAACCCATCGTAGCAAACCCGCCCGGGGTCAGTATTGAGCCGGGGGTCAGGATATCGAATTGCTGTCCGACACCGTTCTTGTTCCACCCAACGTCCGTGGTGATGATGGCATCCTCAGGCAGTGCCTTGCGGGTATCTGCCAGAATACGCTCAGGCATCATCGGAAAGGCCGACGAGGTCGCCATTTCCACGTTGCGCGCTTTGAAGTCCGTCCGAAAGTCAGCGATCTTCCGCTCCAGCACGGGGCGCTTGAAGCCGTCCGGATACATCTCGCGGGCGACCCGGTTGAGGACTAGTAAAGCGGCCTTGGCGTCAGCAACGACTCCGATCTCGGTGGGGTAGTTCCGGCCGATCTCCTGCGGTTCAATGTCGATATGAATGACCTTGGAACCGGGGATGTTGAACGTATAGCCGGGGTACCAGCTGGAGCAATCGGCCTCTTTGAACCGAGTGCCCACGGCAAAGATGTAGTCCGCATTCAAGCAGGACTGGTTGACCAATTCGGTGCCCCAAAACCCGGTCATTCCCAGCACAAGCGGATGGTCGTCTCGCAACGCGCCTTTACCCATCAGGGAATGCGCGACTGGAAGGCCCATATGTTCAACAAATTCTCGCAACTCCTCGCTGGCCTGTGCCAATAGAATACCACCCCCAACATAAGCGACTGGGTTTTCGGCCTTCGCCAAGGCTTCGACAATCTCTCGCGCTGTCTCGTCGTCAATCGACGGTTTCTTGAGCGCGCGCGTGTTGTCGCGGATACGGTCAAAGCTGTCCGAGGGGATCACCTCCGAAAAGATGTCCATGGGGACATTGACCAACACGGGGCCAGGCTGACCATTTTCGGCGAGATGGAACGCCTTTTCCAGAATTTCAGCCATCAAATCTGCGCGGTCCACCCGCCAAGCGCGTTTGACAAAGGGGCGATAGATTTCCCACTGGGCAGCATCTGCGTGAAGGTTCACTTCCTGGTGCGGGTGTTTACCGTAGTAATGCGTGGGAATGTCACCCGCGATCACGACCATCGGGATACAGTCCAGTGCGGCGTTGGCGACCCCGGTGGCGCAATTGGTCAGCCCCGGGGAGAGATGGGACAGCACCACCGAGGCCTTGCCCGTCACGCGGGCATAAGCGTCCGCCGCGTGGCTGGCTATTTGTTCGTGCCGTACGGTGACGAAATCGATGGGGCTTTCCGCCAGCGCGGCCAGAACCGCTATATTCGTGTGGCCGCATAGACCGAACACATGTTTGACCTCACGACGCTCAAGGAAATCGACGATGTGCTCAGCAACGGTTTTGCCTTCCAATTTAGCTCCGTCCATCACGCGACCTCCTGTCCGTAGAACTCACCGAACAAGTCCGGCTCCGAGGGGCGATCCTCTGGGATGGGACGGCTGACCCAGGTGTAGTTCATCATGTGTTTCATGGTTACGTTTTCATTAGTTATGTTGCCGCCCCAGATACCGCAGCCCAGGCTGCTGGTCATAGGCATGCCATTGGTCCAGGCACCCGCATTGGCCTTGGACTGAGGCTGTCGAACCATCATGCGACTGACCGGAGCCAAACGCGCCAATCGGTCGATGTGATCGTCATTGTGGCTATAGATACCGCAGGAATGGCCCTTGCCCCCGGTGTTGTAGATCTGGCTGACCGTTTCCAGCGCGTCATCGAACGTGTCGAAGTGATAAAGCGCCATCAGAGTGGTCAGTTTTTCCTTTGAGAACTTGTGCTGCGGGCCGATTTGCCCCTGATTTTCAACCATCAGAAACTTGCGATCTTCGGGGATGCTAAAACCGGCGACCTTGGCCGTTTGCTGAGGTGGGCAGGCGATGGTCGGGAACGTACGGTTTCCCTTTTCATCCCACATGGCCGTTTCGAGCATGGCCTTCTCTTCGTCCGAACACAGGTACCCGCCTTCGGCCTCAAGCGCCTTGATCATATTGTGGTAGACCGAACGCTGGATAATGATGTTACCGTCGGCGGAACAACCCGAGCCAAAGTCGGACGTCTTCGAAATGCGTGTGTTCTGAGCGGCGATGTCCAAGTCGGCTGTCTCATCTATGACTATGGACGAATTGCCCGCCCCTACACCAAAGGCTGGACGCCCTGAACTGTACGCCGCTTTGACCATGGGTTTGCCGCCCGTCGCTAAAGTCAGGTCACAGATCTCCATCAGATGTTGCGTCAATGGGATCGACGGTTTGCGAATGGATTGAAACAAGTCCTCGGGGGCACCTGCAGCACGACAAGCTGCACGCATGACCTCGACCATTTCGAAAGTGGTATGGGCGGTTCGCGGATGCGGGCTGAAGATGACCGCATTCCGGGCGTTCGCGGCGGAGACACCGGTCACCGGTGGTGTCATCGCGGGGTTGGTCATGGGGATCAGAGACGCGATCACACCGGCTGGTTTGGCATATTTCACCAAGCCCTTTTCCTCATCGACCTCGACGATACCGGTCGATGGAGTGCGCAGGACATCACGCAGCACCATGTGAATCTTGAATCGCTTCGCAGGACGCCCTTCGCGATCTCCGATACCGCTTTCGTCCACGCCTTGCTGGGCCAGACGCGTGAAGGTCTTCTCGTTCCCTGCGTACCACGCAATTGCCTGAGACAGGCGGTCCAGCCTGTCCTGATCCCAATCCTCGATCTCGGCCATAGCAGCGCGGGCGCGTGCCAGCATATCGGCCGCCATGTTGCGTTCGTTTTCAGTGAGCTCTTTGCCCATGATGATCCTCTTGGTGTTTTAGAATTGCAGCATCGGGCACACGACGCTGTGACCGCGCCTCGCCGAATGTTCGCTTGGCGTGGCTGAGACAGCGACGCGCGTGTTCTTCATATCCCAACTCGGCAACGCGGCTTTGGTTGGGTAATTCAATGGAGTAGTCGACGGGCGGCATCCGTTCGATGATGCCGGTGAAGTCAATCCAACCTTCGCCGGGATAGAGCCGCGCATCGCGGGCCAGTTGGATCATGCCCTCTCGCGTATCGGCGATCCCGGGCAGGCAATCGGAGATATGCAGGAAGTGAAACAACTCCGAGGGGACGTGCAGAAGCTCTCCCAAATCCACGCGGCTGAGATGCAGATAAAGCGTATCGACCAGAATACCGCCATTCGGTTGATCAGAGGCGCGAACAATATCCAGGGCCTCATCCAGAGTGCGCAAGCGAGAGAAGCTTGGGAATTCCAAGTCCACTGTTAGCCCGTAGGGCGCCGCCAGTTCGCAGGTTTCAGAATAGACGTCGATCAGGAAGTCACGATCATCGCGGGTAGTGGTCCACGCGCTCATGATCATGCGTTTAGCGCCTAATTCCCCACCGATCTCAAGAGAAGGCTCAAAACTGCGGGGATCGACATCTTCCGTGATGCGCGCAAGTTCGACATCGAGGACTTTCAAGCCAGTGGTAGAGAGAGCAGTTTTGGTGGCATGCACCTGTGCCTTGTCGATTGGAGATTGAGTGAATTCACCGGGCACATGCATCGGAATGAATCGGGGGCTGACGGCATCGTAACCGGCGCGGGCGGCGATATAGACCAGCTCGGGCGGCGTACAACCGATCAGCGTCAGATGCGCCAAGGAATAGAGAGAGGGACTTGCGCCAGCCTCTTCGGGTTTCACCATGAACGACAGCTCCACGTGCCTGCGAATCTCGGCTTCATCACACGTTGCAAAAAATATCTGATATTTTTTAAAATATCAACTTTTAATACTGAGTAGGAAATGAAAACGCCCGGGCGTGTTTTACATTCTTGTTGGCAGTGCCTTAGAGAGTGACCCAGTCCCCTCCAGACTGGTGAGAGCGCACAGAGGCATCAATGAATCGGACACCGTCTGCGCCTTGTTCGACACTGGGATAGGTCAGCCAATCGGCCGGAACAGTAACGCCATCCCGACGCGCGGCTACGGCCATGGCAAATTCCGTATAGAGGTTGGCCCAGGCTTCGATAATCCCTTCAGGGAAGCCGCGCGCGGTACGGATCAGACGTTCTGCGCCGGGGCCGATGCCATGCCCGTGACCTCGGCTGATGATACGATCCGGATCACCAAATCGATTGAACTTCAACTGTTCCGAATTCTCCAAGTCCCATTCCAGACCTCCTTCGCTCCCGAATATGCGCAACCGCAAACCGCCTCGATTTCCCGGAGCAAGACGCGTTGCCATGAGAGTGCCCGGAACCTCATTTAGGTAACGAGTGAACATGAACACCGTGTCTTCCAAAGGCTTTGGAGCGCCGCAGACATGAAACTCGGCCCGTAGGTCGGTCAAGGGCAGGCCTGAGACAAAACTGGCCAGATGCGCGGCATGGGTGCCGATATCGCCGACACAGCTGGTCGGACCAGAAATCTTTGGGTCCAGCCGCCACTTTACATGAGGCGCATCGGCCACATCTTCGGGCGTCATCCAGTCTTGCATGAACTCGACGTGGATTTGGTTGATTTTACCGATGCCACCTTCCGCCACGATTTGTTTGGCCTGACGGATTACTGGAAAACACGACATCGCATAGCCGACAGCAAAGATGTGTCCCGTGCGCGCGGTAATCTCCTCAAGCCCCTCGGCCTCGGCGACTTCGTTGGTCAGGGGCTTGTCGCACAGCACGTCAATGCCCACCTCCAGAAACGCTTTGGCCGCTTCGAAATGAACGTGGTTCGGGGTAGTGATCATTACGGCATCTACGCCATCCGGGCGCGCCGCCTCGGCCGGTGCCATCTCCTCGAACGACGCGTAGCACCGGTCGGCCGGCAGGAACCACTCGGCCCCGCGTACTTTGCTGCGCTCGGCATCTGAACTGAGCGCGCCTGCGGCGACGTCCCATCGGTCGTTCATCCTCGCTGCCATCGCTTGCGTGACAGAGATACGTCCTCCGCCAACAACGCCCAGCCGCAAACGGCGAGACAACCGGGGGAAAGGCCCGTCGAAGTTCAGGTCTTCGGGTAAAAGTCTCTCAGCCATTCTGAACCTCCATGTCCGGGACCCGCGCGCCTTCCGGCAGTATTTCGACAGCCATGAAGATGCTGGGGGTAATGGTCTCGTATTGATGCCAGGGATAGTTGCCTTCGTCGTCATACATAGGCTTGTGGGTCGTGCCCGGGGCCAGAAATTCCTCGAGATAAAGGGTTTCAACGTCCCGTTCGCGGCATTGCTGCATTTTGCCAAAGCCTACGATTTGCGTATGCACTTCGCGAAACCCCGGTACCGGGCAGAACGGATGATCCTTGTGCAATCCGACATTCAGCGGCACCGAGCCTGAGTGGTACATGGTCAGTCCGACGTTACCCACGAAGACCTTCGGTGACATGTAGTGGCTGACACCGCGCAGACGCTCCTCTTGGCGGACATCAAAAGCAGATGGCCACGTATCTTTCACCCATGCGAACAACTCGTATTCATCGGCATGGGCATCGAAACCGTGGACAATGACTGCACGTTCCACGCCGCCAAGCGTGCTGTCTTGCACGATCACGGAAGAAAGCGGTGCAACGGTCTGATCCTCGACAGAGAGATTTCGCCACCCAAGGTTAAGGACGATGGCGCGACCCTCGATAGAAATTCTGTGCTCGTCAGTGATGTGCTGGACGCGAAAGAATGGTTGAGCAAAGTCGAGTGTCTCAATCGGCATGAACCAATTCCTTCCTCTCATCGTTAAGGAAATCGACCGGCAAAGGCTCCGGAGCCGCGCAACGGCTTTCTATCGTTTGATAGGCGCCGAATTTCGGCGCCCGTTCGATCGCGTCCATGACCTCGAAAACGTGGTAGGCAAGCGCTCCACTTGCACGGGGTTGGCGTCCTTCTTGCGCCGCCAGGGCCAGATCCAAAAGGCCGAGACCGCGGCTGTCTTCATTGAACCCGTGTTTGTTTTCGACCACCTGCCAGTCTTCGCGGCCGGTTGGACGAGGCTGATGACACCAGCGCGAGGTCTCCCGCGTTTTCAGCCAGACATCCCCTTGAAAGATATTGGCACCATGAACCGGGTCAGGATCAGGAATGCTGATGGTGCCGTTTTCACCGTAGATCTCGAACCGCGGAGTTTCACTATCCCAGATGTCGAAGCTCATGGTCATCGACCCTATAGCTCCTGAAGAGAACTGCAGCAGGCTTAGGGAGTGCGTGTCGACCTCGACATCCATCCATTCGCCGTTGCGAGGGCCGTTTTCGATCATCCTATTGTCGAACGTGCGCCGAGCCATTCCCGCGACCCGGTCAACGGGACCAAGGCAGCAGATCATGGCGGTCAGGTAGTATGGCCCAAGGTCCAGCAAGGGCCCACCACCCGCCTTGTAGTAGAAATCCGGGTTGGGATGGTGGCGTTCTGTCCCGTGGGTACCGACATGGGCAAAAACCCCTGTCGGTTTGCCAATGGTACCCTCGTCGATCAAGCGCCGAACGGTCTGCCAGCGACCGCCCAGAAATGTGTCGGGCGCGCAACCGACCAGCAACCCCTTTTCAGAGGCCATGTGCAGGATCGCCTTGCCATCCGCTCGATTCATAACCAACGGCTTCTCGGAATAGACGTGCTTGCCCGCCTCCAACGCGCGCAAACTGATTTCCGCATGCGCCGCCGGAATTGTCAGATTCAGAACGCAGTCAATCGTCGGATCGTCAAACACTTCATCTGGAATGCAGGCCTTGGCGACACCGTATTGATCCGCTTTGGCGCGGCTTTCCGAAGGATCAAGGCTTGCACAAGCCACGACCTTGACGCTCGAAAATTTGGATAGTGTCTTTAGATAAATATCGCTGATACGACCACAGCCAATAAGGCCGACCCGGAAGGATTTCGATGTCTCACGTGTCATCATTCCTGTCTTCGTAGAGGGGTAAGTAATTCGGGGGCATCGGCCCTTTGTTCCGCCCCCCCTGGTTCATCTGCTCCCAAGCGTGTGCAAGTATTCCAACCGAGCGGGACAGGCAGAACAGCCCCCGCGACAAGGGCGCAGGAAAGCCAAGCTCGCAGAAGATCACCGCTGTCGCACCGTCGATATTCATGGCAATTGGCCGACCGCCGCGTTGACGACCGAGTTCGGCCTGAACCTCTTCTCCGATATCGGCAAACCGGCCAGAAACTGTGCCTTCTGCCGCCGCATCTCGAACAAGTTGCATCAATCGTGGTGCGCGTGGATCGACGGGCTTGTGAAACCTGTGACCAAAGCCCGATACGATCTTGCCGTAGGTCTCGCACCAACTGTCCAAGCCATCCCGAACAACGTCATTCAGCGAAGCTCCTGCATCCATGCGGACTGCGATATCATAGTACAGCTCTGCACACTGCTCGCCTGCCCCGCCGTGCACGTCGCCCAGCATGTTCACCGCAGTCGCCATCGCATTGTTGAGACCTACCCCGCAGGTGGCGGCCATACGCGCAGCCGCGATTGAGGGGGCTTGCGGACCATGATCCACGCCTGCGACCAAAGCTGCCTCGAACAGGCGCGCTTGAGCGTCGCTGGGCAGATCGCCCCGCACCATCAGCCAGATCATCTGCGGGAGTGAAACGTTCCCGATCAGGTCCTCTATGGCGTTGCCACGAAAAGCGATCTGACCAGGCTTCATGTCGATGATGGAGGTACGCCACCATTGGCGAACGGCGCGCTCATCCATCGTCATGTTTTCATCCAGAACGGTCATTGAGCCTGCACCTCTTTGAGTGTCTGGGTTTTGCTTTGCGCGGCGAGGCGAATGGGCGCGTTACGCGCGCCATAACCGGCATAGCCCATACGGCGTTCAACAATTTCAAAAAAGAAGCCGTTAAAGATCGGGCGGCTGTAGATCTGAAAATACTCGGCACCCGCCGCCCGGTCGTAGAGAATGTTGCCTCGGCGCAGATGGGCAACCAAATCGTCATCCAGCCCGAATGTCGCTTGCAGATCGGCGTAGTAGTTTTCAGGGATGGACAGGCTGGGAAAGCCGGACTTGAGCAACTGGGCTGAGGTTTCAAAAATATCATCCGACTGGAAGGCAATGTGCTGAACACCGGCCCCAAAGCCATCTTCAAGGAATGACGCCGCCAGAGTTCGGCGCCCAACGGCCCCGTTCAGGTTCAGGCGCACTTCGCCCTCGGGGCTTTCAATGGCTTGGCTTTGCACGACGCCGGACGGGTCGGCGACGTTCACGATTGGCGACTTCGCCATCTCAAAAGTCGAAATGTAGTAGAGCAGCCAGCTTTGCATCTCATCATGACGCATCGTCTGGGCCAGATGGTCGATACGGCGCAGACCGGCAGGCTGGGTCGCTTTGGTTTTCGCAACCGGCTCAAACTCGATGTCCCATACTCGATGCAGGTCGGATTTCTCATCGATGAAATGGACAACATTGCCACCAACGCCCCGAATGGCCGGAATATCCAGCTCTCCTGTTCCCACCGGCTGTGAGAAATTCGGTGCGCCCAGCGCGGTCGCCCGCTGAACCGTCTGATCCGCATCTTTGACACGCAACCCCATGTCGCAGACCGAAGGGCCGTGACCCAGGAACGCCGAATGGGCAAAACCTTCCTTTTCGGTATTCACAACGATGTTTATGGCACCCTGCCGCCACAACTCGACGGACTTGCTCACATGCTTTCGCTCCATTCGAAAACACATCGCTGACAGCATGTTTGCCAGCTGCGCGCCGCTTGTTTCATCGGCTGTAAATTCGACGAACTCCAAGCCTGATGCATAGACACGTTCCGGCAGGTCCGGGATGCCAAAATCGGTTCCCGGCTCGGTCCTTGATACCTCATCCAGGAGGTTCACCAGCGACCTGTAGCTGTCTCGGGCAAGTGTCCGGCCACCAGGTTGAGGAGCTGCTTCGTTGACACGCGCAATCGACCAAGGCCCCTTGTATCCGGCGCGGGACAACACCCGCACAAAGCCCGCAAGGTTCAGCGATCCGAGACCGGGCAAAAGCCCGAAGTGGCGCTTGAGCCTGCGGATATCCATCTCAAGCCGGGGCGCATCGGACAGTTGCACATGGAACAGCCGCTCTCCGGGAATGTCCCGAAGGCGGGCGGGCTTGGACCCGTCGGCAAGCGAGAAGAAGGAATTCAAGGCCAACCCCAAATGAGGGCTGTCGATAGATTCAACGACGCCTAACGCCTGCTCATCCGAGTGAACAAGATCCGACCATGGCAAGCCCATATAGGCCAGACGCAATCCCATCTCTTTCGCGATCTGGGCCGCCTCGCCAAGGTCTGCGATGACCTGTTTTTCGGTTGCAGCGGCATCGACCTCGAAAGCGGACCCGATGAGCAGCAATTCCGTGCCCAGATCATTCATCAGATCGAGTTTACGCTTCAGCCGATCAAAGGCACGCTTACGCCCGCTGCCGGCCTGACCTTCAAGGTTATGGAAGGGTTGTAGCAGGCAAATCTGCAGGCCGAGATCTGACACAATGTTCCGGATCTGCGAGGGCGGCCCATCAAAAGCGGTCAAATCCGGCTCGTGTAATTCGACGCCCCCGAATCCCGCGTCAGCGATAGCACTTAGTTTTTCAGCCAGATCACCGGGGATCGACGTTGTCGAAACCGAGAGGCACATTATCCCTGATACCCAAACATCCGCGGCAACCACAGGACCAGATCCGGCATCAGCATCATGATCACCAAGGCGAATATGAGAACCGCGAGGAAGGCCCAGATTTCAGAGATGATTTCGCGCAGCGGAATATCCGTCACGGCGTTGATCACAAAGAGTAGAATGCCATAAGGCGGTGTGATCAGACCGATCATCGAGTTCACGACGACCAGAACTCCGAAATGCACCAGATCAATCCCAAGCGCTTCGCAGGTTGGAATGAACAGCGGCACGATCACAAGGATGATCGTTGTTGCGTCCAACACGCATCCCAGCGCAAGGATCAGCAGGTTAACCAGGATCAGAAAAACAATCGGACTGACATCCGAACCCTCCAGCAGGGCCGAGATCGACTGTGGGATCTGTTCCTGAATGACGATGAAGTTCAGAATGAACGCGCCGCCAATGACCACCCCGACGGCGGCGGAAGAGCGCGCGCTGTCGACGAACACTTGATAAAGGCCACGGAAAGTCAGCGCGCGGTAGAACAACGCAGCCAGTAGCAGGGCGTAGAATGCAGCTACGGCGGCAGCCTCGGTCGGAGTGGTGACGCCGCCATATATGCCGTAGAGCAGGATTGCAGGCATCAGCAGCGCCGGAAACGCGTTGGCGGTTTTTGCGGGCAACTCGCGCAACGGAACAGGTTCTTCCAAAGCAAAGTTCCGCTTTCCGGCCAGATAATAGTTCATCGCCATCAGGACGACGCCCATGATCAGGCCGGGTAGAATACCGGCCAAGAATAGCGACCCGATAGAGGCCTTGGAAACGAGCGCATACAGAACCATCGGGATCGAGGGCGGAATGATCGGACCGATCGTCGCCGAGGCCGCCGTGATCGCAGCAGCATAACCTCGGCTGTAACGGCCATCCTTGGTCATCATCTCAATAATGATCTTGCCGATCCCCGCCGCATCCGCGACAGCCGAGCCGGACATGCCGGAGAAAATCAGCGATGCAACCACGTTGACGTGCCCGAGGCCGCCCTTGAACCGCCCGACCGCAGCGACGCAGAAGTTCAGCAAGCGGTCGGTGATCGACCCCGCGTTCATGATATTGGCGGCGACGATGAACAAAGGCACGGCAAGCAGGATCGTGCTTTTGTAGAAACCCTGCAGGATTTTTTCACCCGCCAGTGCAACGTCCAGACCGGCGACACCCAGATACATCAGTGACGCCAGCAGGATGGAATAGCCGATAGGGGTCCCGATGCCTGCCAGAACAAAGAGTGTGAGCAGGCAGGAAAGAAGCTCAAAACTCATTTGCTTGCGTCCTCGTTGTCTTCCACATCAACGCGGGGATGTTCGTCGACCACGTTGTACCCCACGACCATTTCAAGTTCGGTTTTTGGTGGGCCGTTGCGCATGATGTCAAAGAACAGCCATGCATATCGCGCGGCGACAACCAGCATGAACACGGCATAGATCGAAAACACGGTGCGCAGCGGTATCTTCTCACCTGAGAACGGATTGCGCACCGTGGCGGTCTTGCGGATCTTCATCCAGTCGATGTAGTCCCACGTCGGCAGGAAACTGTAGAGCATCCCTACCACGATCGCTGCGGCCGCGAGCATCGCAAAGACCTGGCGCACGCGCCGGGGCACCGACAGATAGATGATGTCGAACTTTACGTGATCCCGCTCGCGCACGATGAAAGCGCAGCTAAAGAAGATCACCCAGACCCAGAGGATGCCGATCAATTCCAGCGTCCAGCCAGCGGGCGTGAAGAAGTACCGCAACAGAATTTGCAGAAGGAAGATCAGGAATATTGCCGCCAGCATCCCACCGGCAATCGCTTCGGTCAGTCGGGAGAACCCCTTGATGAACGCCTTCATTTTGGTTCTCCCTCCCTAACTATTCAGGTTTAGTTGCCCAGAGCGTTGATCTGCTCCAGAACGCCGTCCGGCCATGACCCGGCAAATTCGCTTTCCAGATACATGGTCTGTACCTGATCACGGAACGCTGCGAGATCGGGTTCGTAAACCTCCATGCCCTGTTCCTTAAGGAAGCTGACGAGGTCCTCTTCCTTCTGCAGCTGCTTCTGGCGACCCGCTTCAGCAGCTGCATCGGCCGCTTCCTGTACCTTGGCCTGCTGCTCGGGTGTCAGCCCATCCCAAACCCCCTTGCCAATGGCGATGTAGTTCAGGTCGACAAGATGAGATGTCAGGACGATCTGATTGGTCACTTCGTAAAATTTGGCATCCACCACAGTCGGCAACGGGTTGTCCTGACCGTCGACGGCGCCGGTCGACAACGCTGTGTAGACTTCAGAGAACGCCATTGGTGTCGGGGCGGCACCCAGTGCCTTCCCGAGGAACTGCCACGCATCGGTGCCAGGCATCCGAAGGTTCACACCTTCCAAATCTGCTGGCGTGGTTACTGTCAGCTCATCCTTGGGCTGACGCAGGTTCACCTGACGACGACCCAGATACATGACCGACAAGAGTTTGACGCCCAGCTCTTCTTCAGCTTTTTGCTTGAAGGCATCCATCAAGGAATCGTTGAAGACAGCCACCTGATGCGCCGCGTCCTGGTGGACATAGCCTGCGGTAAAGATCGAAAACTCGGGGAAGAACTGTGCCAGTTCCTGCGCCGAGGTGATCGACATTTCCAGGTTACCCCGGCTGATGGCGTCCAGCTCGGTGCCTTGGGCGAAGATGGTACCATTGTAGCTGGGCTCATAGCTTGCGAAATCGGCGACCATGGGCGCGAAGACCTCGGCCATGGCGACCGAGCGCTGGTCAGTCTCCGATCCTGATGTTGCGAGGCGAAGTTGAACTTTGTCTTCCGCCAGCGCACCACTTGTTGCGCTAATCAGAACACCGGTTGCGACCAGGGCTGACACAGCAGCCCTGCGGGTAAGTTTGGTAATCACTTTGCTCCTCCCTGAGACATCATGATGCATATTTCCGATTCTGAGTTTTGCCCTATTTTGGACTTTTTGCAAGATTTTTTGAAAAATATCAGATATTTTTCATTGCCTGCAATTTCTGTTGTTGCATTTCCTGAAGGTTTCTTATCCTGACAGTCTCGCCAGTTCTGCAAGAATTCTGAATGGCTTCAATGACTTGAAGTGTTCTGAAGCCTTCCCAGCCGGTCACAATCGGATCTGCTTCGTGCCGAGCAACTTCAACAAAGTGCCCGAGTTGATTGACCAGTGGGTCAGAGGCACCCTTCTTCAGCGCGGTTGATGAGATTGGCGTCCACCAGTCCCTTTGCTCTCTCTGGTAACTCCACAGGCGTAAATCGGGAACGGACAACGAACCATGAGAGCCACCTATCATGTAGCTACTCTCAGTGGTCGAAGGATAGATTGGATATTCCTGAGACGTCATCTCCCAGCTCCATGGAGCGACGATGCTGTCGGACACACTTATGGTCCCAATCGCCCCGCTTTCAAACGTCAACAGCGCACCAGCAACATCTTCGTTGTCGTAACCCCGCTGCGATGCAGCTGACTGGGCCTGTACGGTCACAACCTCTCCGGCCAGATACCGCAGAAGATCCACATCATGGACAAGATTGACCGAAATGGGGCCTGCACCAGGTTTCTTTCGCCAAGGCGCAGCGTCAAAATATCCGTCGGGCTTATAGAACCAGCAATTCGCATGGACAGCGCGCACATCTCCAATCTTCCCATCAACAATGGCTTCTTTAGCTGACTTGATCAGAGGATTGTGCCGACGATGATGTCCGACCATCAGCGGCACATTGGCCTTCTCCGCTTCTTGGACAAGCTCCAGTGCAGTGGTGGCTTCCACGGCGATCGGTTTTTCGACAAGAACGGGACAACCATGTCGAACACATGTGAGGCCTTGTTCGACATGAAGCGTGGTCGGGGTCGCAAGCACAGCTCCGTCCGGCATCTGATTTGCAAACATTTCCTCGAGGGTCTCGTAACATGCGACCCCGTTCTCAACGGCGTAAGCACGGCCTTCATCGCTGGGGTCGACAACTGCGACGAGATCAACATGGCGCAACGCTCGGATAGCGTCTGCGTGGCGGCGTCCAACAAGGCCAATGCCAACAATGGCAATGCGAAAGTTCTTAGACACTTTGCTTCCTTCCGGATGGTCCGGAAAATCCCGAAACCGATGATTGCGATCGGGCTGTTTTGCCCAACTTGGCCACGACCGTATTGGGGTTTTCGCGATTCCGCAATAATGTATGATATTTTTATTTTTACCATACATCAGTTTGGATTGCTGATGTCTCTGAAAAATGCTAATTGAACGAGGAAACTGATAATATCGGGTGAAACGCATGGCGAAACAGCCGTCTACGATAGGTGCAAGTACCTATCAGCGCATTAAGCGGGACATCATTTTCGGGGAGTTGCAGCCCGGCTCCAAACTGAAGCTGGACGCCTTGAAGGAACGCTATTCGGCAAGCCTTTCGACACTTCGTGAAACCCTGAACAGGCTTGCCAGCGACGGATTTGTCGAAGCACCCGAGCAACGGGGTTTCCTGGTCACGCCAGTTTCACGAGAAGACCTGACCGAGATATCAGAGCTGCGCGTTCTTTTGGAATGCCACGCGTTGGAGTTATCCATTGCGAATGGCGACACGGATTGGGAAGGCAACCTGGTTGCCGCACACCACAAACTGCACCTGATGGAACAGCAGCTTCTCAAGGGCGACGAGTCCGAGAAAGAAACCTGGAAACGATATGATTGGGAGTTTCACCAGGCGATGATCGCGGCCTGCAACTCCAAGAACCTTCTATCTCTGCACTCGATCATCTACGACAAGTATCTTCGGTATCAGATGCTCGTACTAACCTATCGCGGCGAAGAGGCCGTCAAGGAGCACAAGGGCATGTTCGATGCCGCGCTGGCCAGAGACGCCGATACAGCCAAGAAATTGTTGGTAGATCACATCCGAAACGGTCTCTCACATACGCTTGAGGCTATGTAGCTCGCTGTTGTTGCTGCCGATCACCGTCGCCTGGATCAGCGACACGGGGCCTGATAGGCAAGTTTAATTTCTGTGCTTACCAGATGAATTTCGTAAGTTCATTATTCAACATCCTAACCCCGCTGCATCAGGCAGCCGTATGAGCAGGGATGAAAACGCCAAGCTTCTGCAGCCAAGGGTTGCTCTGCACCGCCTTAACAAACTGCGAACATCCTTGAAGCGGTTTTATGTGAAGCGATCTCTGGTTGAGTAACGGCCGTTCAGTGGAACGAGTACGAAAGGCTGCCTCGCGGACTTTCCGGACTTATGCACTCGCTGCTGTTGCTAACGCAGCATTTGCCGCCAAGCGCGGCACGCACACCGCTGCGCCGCAGCTGATTTCGCCAGAGAGGTCATTCAAATATGAGCCACTGGCTTGGAACCGCAGGCGCGATCCGTACCGCCTTCGAAGCCCAAGGCATTCAGTTCCTTGACGAAGGCGATGCTTGCCAAATCTCCTAGTGAATGCGCCGTCTTGTTGGATGTCGTCGAACGTGTTGAAGTTCGTGCATTCTCCGAGGCAGCCCTGCGGCGTGACTAGGGGAACCGGGCGAGACTACACCCATTGCATTCCTTGAGGATACCTTCGTACGTCCCAAAGACCAGGGCTCCGGCGTTGGAAGGTATTTACTGAGTGCAGTGCAGTTGTGGGTGTAAGCCGACGAGAACTACAACATTGAGCCCCACTGCCCCGTTTTCGGTTTGCGTCCGAACGGCAGAAGACCGAGCGATGCTTTGTCAGCGAGGAAGGCCGTTAGTTAAGTATATCGGCTATGGCGCCTATCAGGTTCAACACCTCGTGCGTCTCTCGGTTCAACTGATAAACATAGTCTCCAGCACGCACATAGTAGCCGTTTCGTCGCAGTCCATATCGGCTGGGATTGTCGATACGCACATACCCATCGTCGATGTAATCCCCAACCCGATATCGTTTTACTTGGCCTGGCGGCACGCATGGAATTGCTTTTTTGGCCAAGCCAGGTGGACAGTGTCCCGCCTTCGATTTCACGAGAACAGGCTGCACTGCGGCATGTGAACTAATAAGTTGTCCAAGCCCAAGGGTCTGTAAGTCGAAACTCGCACCCGCAACCGGCGCAGTCTGAATGGCAGATAGTGTTGCTGCGATTACTAACGTTGTTTTCATCTTTGGGGCCTCATTTGGCTTCAAATTCTAAGTATGCTTCCAGTCCCGGTTTGCCTAACCCATAGGCGGAGACTGGCTTGCGGCTAGCATCTTCTGATCTGATGCGATGGTTCGTTTGATGCGTCATCCCCACCTAGCGACCTTCCAAACCCTCACGTTAAAAGGTGGCAATCGAACGGTCGCGCGACCAGAATTCATCTGTTTTTGTTCCGTAAACAACATTAACTGAACATGAACAGTATATTATCGGTGCGTTCAACCACGCTGAGTCATAGTCCCGGCACTGGATCGAACGACATGTGTATCGTTTGACGTAACAAGGGGAACAACATGGTCAAGCCTGCCTTTGTGACTAAAGACAGTGACAAACCAGCTGCAATGCAGACCTCCAGCAAAGCTGCCGACGAGCGTCTGCAAACCTTGATCAATTCGAGCAATGGCCGCTTCCCTCCTATCGAAAATGCACTAACCGAAATCACCAAAAACATGCGGCTCTCCGAGGCTCGTCAGGACGCCTGAAGGCAGATCAGTTGACCCCCCCGAACAATTCTCGATATTCACCCTAAACATCAGAATTGTCCCCCGATCCCACCCCATCATTTGGGGTGGGATTTGTTTTGGACGGGTGACATTATCAACAGAAGACGAGTTTCAGCTTCGAAAATCGTCAAAACATCCATGGACGCGCCTGCGGCCGGCACGCCCAAAGTGTAGATCAACAAGGGCCTAAAGGCTTCGGATTACAATCCCAAAAGGGCTTTGACCTGTTCTTCTACGGCGTCAGTTACAGGCTTGTTGGCCGCCGCTTCCAAGGCTTCGCGCTCTGCCAAGTCCTGTTCTTCAACAAGCTCTGTCAATTCTTCCACCTCTTCGACCGCGTCATTGTAATCGATGGCAGACTGTCTTTCGTCGTCCAAGTCTTGCGCTTCATCAATTGAGGCATCCAAAGCGGCCTGAGCCTCTTCAAGCTGCGCTTCGATATCGGGATCTGTTCCGCCTGCATCAGCCAAGGCCTGTTCTAGCTCTTGTACTTTGTCCCGGTTTTCTTGAACTTCAGAAAGCGCAGTTTCCAGATCATCTTCGATATCTTGCAATGGGCGCTCTGGCGGCTCCAGCCCTGCCAGAACCTCTAACTGTTCCACCAAATCTTCACGCAGGGGCTCACCGGCCAACACCGTGTCTCGGTAGGTGGCTATTCTGCCAACGCGCGAATTCGGCGCAGCATTGGCCAGTGCAGTGGGGCTGGCGTTGGCCGCATTCAGCGCGCCCAGTTCCGATGGATGGGCACCAAGCAACGCGGCCATACGATTGCCCTTGGCACGAGATACGGGGCGCTTTGACTCGTCCACAATGACAGTCTGCGCTGCGGATTTTGGTGCCTTGGTCTTACGGGTCCCGTGCGTTTTGTTAGCACCCGTCGCGGCGGCTTCTGTTTTACGCGCTTTCTTTTTCCCACTGAACAGGTCTTTCAGAGAGAACCCACCGCCTTTTTTCTGACCAACCCCGGCAGAGCGAGACTTTGTTTTTCCTGCTCTGGATTTTCCGGCCTTGCTTCCGCTGGCGTCCCTGCCAACCGCGCTGTGATCTCCGCCAGATCCCTTCGCCCCGTTGCCGTTCCCACCGCCATTACCGTTGCCGTTTCCACCACCGTTGCCATTGCCGTTTCCGCCGCCGTTACCACCACCATTGCCGTTGCCATTGCCTTGCTTGGCATAGGCAAAATCAGGAGCTGCAACAGTGGTCACAATGGCTGTCGAACCCAAAAGGGCAATCGCTATTGTCGAGGCTTTCAACAGTCCGCACTTGGTGATGTTCATCTCAATCTCCTAAAAAACTCACAGCAACAGCTATCGAAAAACTGAACCTAGACGCCGTGTTCTGGCCGTTTGATCCATGTTCGAATCAACAAGGCTGGACTTCATTTAACTTGAGCGCCCTTGAACGCAGGGCTAACTGCTTGTTCATCGCCGGTTCACATCCGGCCTTGTAGTCTTGGCCCAAGAGTAAGAGGGTTCCATGCAGACCAAAACTTTATTGTTGGTTGCAGCGTTGCTGAGCGCCTTGTCCGAAGGACAAGCGGCGGCCGATGCGCGCGAACTCAAACAGTCTGAACTGCGTATGGCAACTCTGTCGGGAAGCGCAATCCGGTTGAAACGCGTCATCAAAGGTGTGGAAAAAGCCATCGGTGGGACCCCCGTTGATGCACGCGCATTCCAAGCCGACAAGATTTACTATCGCATTCTGGTCAAGAAGCCGGGCGGAAAGATCGTCAGCGTGATTGTGAATGCCCAAACCGGCACCGTCGTGTCGAATAACTCAAGTGTCGGACGCGAAATCTCTGAAGCCGCACGCTCCACAGCCTCCAAGTCCAAAAGCAGTATTGGTCAAAGCGCCTCTGCGACTCGCGGGAACAGCACTAGCCGTGGCAACAGCAATGGCGGCGGAAATGGTAACGGCAATGGCGGCGGAAATGGTAACGGCAATGGCGGCGGCAATGGCGGCGGCAATGGCGGCGGCAATGGCGGTGGTAACGGCGGTGGTAACGGCGGCGGCAATGGCGGTGGTAACGGCGGCGGCAATGGCGGTGGTAACGGCGGCGGCAATGGCGGTGGTAACGGCAATGGCGGCGGTAAGAAATAGCGTGAAGCTGACCGCGTTTTAGATATAGTCTCCGAATATGCGAATTCTCCTTGCTGAAGATGAACCCCAGCTTTGTGAACAAGTCAAAAAGCTGTTGAGCTCCGAAGGCCGCGTGGTCGACGTGGCAACCAATGGTACGGATGCCCTGCATCTGGGGTCGACTGAACCTTATGACATGATCATCCTCGACATCGGCCTGCCCGAACGCGACGGTATCTCGGTCCTGCGGGAATGGCGTAACGCGGGCGTCAAAATCCCGGTCTTGATCCTGACTGCCAGAGATGGTTGGAGCGAACGTGTCGACGGACTAGACGCCGGCGCGGATGACTATATGACCAAGCCATTTCACATGCCTGAGTTGGCCGCGCGGGTACGTGCAATCTTGCGACGCCAAAGCGGTCAGTTGAACCCCGTGATAGAAATGGGGGATGTCTCCCTGGATACACGAAACGGTCGGGTCAGTGTTGGAGGCATTCCTGTCGATTTGACCGCACAGGAGATCGCTGTTTTGACCTATCTGGCCCACAACATCGGTCGTATGGTGTCACGCACTGAGTTGTCCGAACATATCTACGAGTACGACGGCGACCGAGACTCCAACACGATTGCAGTATTTGTGACCCGACTGCGCAAAAAACTTGGCTCCGATTTGATCACGACCGTCAGGGGGCGCGGTTACATGATCGATCCAGCCTGATGCTGTCATTGCGCCAACGGGCCTTAGTCGGAGGTATCGCCTCGGGTGCTTTGTCCGTGGGCGTTGGTACGTTGGTGGTGTTTTCTTACATAAATTCCCGCGTCCTGGATCAATTCGACGGAGCGTTGCAAGACCGGCACACCCAGCTTGTTGTTGGTCTCAGCGCCACCACGGATGACCCTGAAACCTTGCGACTGTTGGTGTTCGACCCGGCCTATAGCACGCCTTATTCGGGACGCTATTGGCAAGTAACTGACAGTGCCGGGGCCATCTACACGTCTGCTTCGCTTTTTGATGAAACGATTGCCGAGCCTCAAAGCGAAAGTGACGACACAACCGTTTGGAACACCATTGGTCCAGATGGTGAAGCCATTCGCAGCGTCTATCAAAAGATCACGTTCGAAGACGGAACAGAGTGGGGCGTAACTGTCGCCGAAAGCAGGAGCGAGCTGATCAACGAACGCAGCGCCGCACAAAGAAACCTGCTTCCGGTCTTCGGCCTGGTCGGTTTGATTGGAGTGGCCAGTTCTCTGTTGTTGATGTCCGCGATTGTCGGCCCCCTCAGGAAGTTGCGCGCCGATGTAGCTCATCGCTGGGATCAGGGCGATGATCTGCATCCCGAAGACTATCCGGACGAGGTTGCCCCACTTGTGGAAGATCTCAATCAACTGCTGCATCGAAATCGCGAAATAGTCTCAGGTTCGCGAAGGCAGGCGGCAGATCTGGCGCATGCACTCAAAACACCGGTAGCCATCTTGCGAAACGAATTGGCAGACCTGTCAGACTCCGGAGCACATACAGAGGCCGGTGACGAAGCCCTAACCCGAATTGACGCCCAGCTTAGCCGGTCTCTGGCGCGCATGCGTGCATCAAACACCGGAGAGTTGACGCATTCCAAAACCGACCTGTCGAATTCGGTCGCACGACTGTCCCGACTGTTCTCGGTCATGACAGAGCGCGAGGGTAAGACGCTTGTTTCTGATTGCGAGGCTGGGCTTCGTGTCCGAATGGACCCACAGGACATTGAGGAAGTGATCGGAAACCTCCTCGACAACGCCCTCAAGTGGAGCCGGACAACACTCCAAATCACTACGAAGCGAACGGAAAGCGGTATCGAGCTTTGCGTGGAAGATGACGGACCCGGTATTCCGGAGGGTGCCCGAGACGAAGTCCTAAGTTCAGGCAGTCGGTTGGATACTTCCGTAAAGGGAACAGGTTTGGGCCTGTCTATTTCCGTTGATTTGTTGGCAGCCTATGGTGGGAAACTAGAACTCACAACATCGAAACGCTTAGGTGGCTTGGCTTGTGAAGTGAAGATTATCGCGTGAGTAATTCGCACTGCTTTATTCCGTTGACCTTCACGGCGCATCTGCGTCAAAAAACCGAACCTCTGACCTTATGAAAAAAAAGAGCTTCGTGAGCAAAAAACGAGGCGTTCTTTAAGCGCGAATAGAAAGCTTCGGGCACGGTGTCTCCATCAGTTTTCTGAAGGAGACAGCCCGTGGGATCTTTCCAAGACATAAAAGTTGCTGGGTCAATCAAACCCAAAGAACACGCTGTCCAGGCAGATGGCGAAGAACCGACGGCGCCTCGCCACCGGACGACTGATAATCATCCACGCTGCTCGCGGCTTTGCGAGGAATGCCAATTCAATCCCACAAGGAGAAAAACATGAAAGACAGTGTCTTCTTTGAAACCACAACCGGAGCCAACGCCGAAGCCATTGAGTTTCTTGGTGAAGCGATCAGGGCGTTCAATATCTATCGGGGCGATCCGGTCGCGCTTGCTGATCAGGCTATCGAAGCATCGCCCACTTATGCCATGGCGCACATTTTGAAGGCTTATCTGTTTGGCCTCGCGACCGAACCGGAGGCCACGGCCGAAGCACGTGCGATCCTCACGACTGCACGCTCGCTTGCGGTTAATCGAGATTGAAACCTCCCACGAGATGCTTTTTACGAAAAAAGGAAACCCAGCAAAGCGTCTAGCTGGAGCGTTGAATCAACTCGAAGATTGGCGTATTGAAATTGATCGCCAGCCAAGCTTCTATGCCGGTGAGCTACTCAGAATGGCTCAAAACCTAGATGAGTATGAGAAATCAAACGGGCACTCTAGAGGAGTGCGTTTCGCATCTTCCGAAGAGATAAAAAGAATCTGGGATATGTTTGGGGGCGTTGAACAGTGCTTTTGGACCTACACGGCCATTCTTGGCAGATGGTCCAAGCTGAACGCGGAAGAAAAGGTACGAATTGTGCATCGGAACCAATCAGGCCCTGTGAAAATACACACTTTCGAACAACTTGCTCGAAACGCTAATTTTCGGCTTGAGCGCGACGATTGGCACAACGACTTGGATGACTGGAGTTAGCCCTCCCAAGTTTCTAGATCAGTGAAATTGGTTCGGCCCATCGGCCACAACGAAGGAATGTAGGCGGCATCATGATGTTTACCACACTTCATACGGTGTCTCTTACTTAGAAGCGCTCATCCGCGTTCGCCACGTGGCAGATCAGCAGGAACAGGCGCCTTCGGCGTCTGATCTGCAAATCAGCCCTGATTTTCCCAAAAGGAAGTCAGGATCAATGAAATCGGTTTAGGTGCTGGATGAAGGAAGTGAGGCGAAAATGGAAAGGTTCTGTCGCTGGTGGCAGAACTATGTGTCGCCTTACAAAGAGGTAAGTGGCGGACCGAGGAGCAACTATATATTTTTCGTAATTATTTGTTAAATATTAATAAAAAAATTAGCCATAATACCCATACCACTAAATATACCACACTGAACATAGAATCTGGCGTTTCAAAGCCTCAGGTTCGAGTATGACAGAACGACCGGTAAGACGTAATACAACAGACGCTCGCGCAAAGTGCAGCAAACGACTGCTTCGAGCCCTTCTTGACTGATACTGCACTGTCCGCAGGTGACCGGTGGTCGTCGAAAGCCGACATTGGTTGAAGCAAGGGAGGGAGCCCTTAAGTGCCGCGCAGAAAGCAACGCAAGAATTCGAGGCGGGGCGCGAATAGACGCCCCGCACAAAGGCTTTATCCGATGGCTGTGGCTACCGCCGAGGCGAGTGGCGTTGTCGGGCGCCCGATCAGGGTGGAAAGCTGCGTTCCTTCATCAAACAACGCGCCCTTAGACGCCTCGACGTCACAATGGGCAAGGAACCCAGCCAGTTCGGCAGGTAGGCCCGCGCCGGTGAGCGCTGCCGCATAGTCGGGCTCAGGCATATCGACATAAGGGATGTCCCTGCCCGCCTGGGCAGACAGCGTCGCGGCCAGATCGGTCAGGGTATAGCTGTCGTCACCGGAGAGCTCGTAGGTCTTGCCTTGAAGGCTCGTGTCCAGCAGGACAGCCGCAGCAGCGGCGGCGTAGTCCTGCCTCGTGGCTGAAGATATCCGGCCATCCCCGGCCGCACCGATTAATGCGTTGTGTTCCAGTGCCGCGGGCAGCCCCATGGTGTAGTTTTCCGTGTACCAACCGTTGCGCAGCACGGTATGGCCGATGCCAGAAGCGGCCAGAAGTTTTTCTGTCTCCACGTGTTCCAGCGCAAGGCCCAGCGTGCTGTTCGGTGCGTTCAGCATGCTCGTATAGACAATGTGCTTCACACCCGCAGCTTTGGCGGCTTCTATCACCGCTGCATGTTGAGGAACGCGGCGACCGATATCGCTGCCCGAGATCAGCAGCAGCGTCTCGACGCCTTCCAAAGACGCGGCGAGCGTTTCAGGGGCGTCGTAATCGAAAGCACGGACAGGCACGCCCAGATCGGCAGCCTTATCGGGATTGCGAGCCAAAGCAACGAGGCCCTCGGGCGCGGTTTTGGTTTTCAGGGTCTCGGCAACAAGGCGGCCAAGCTGGCCGGTGGCGCCGGTCACTGCGATTGTCATGACAGATCTCTCCATTTTTCTTTCCATGCGGCACAGCTAGGCCCTTTACTTACAAAAGGTAAGTACATACATTTTTGTTAGTATAAAATTTTGAGGTCGCCATGCCGAAACTCAGTGACGCCGTTCGTTCGGGCAAATTGATCGGGAACCTGCAAGCGCAGCAATGCCCGTCGCGCAGTATCCTCAAGCATGTCACAGGCCGCTGGGCTGTTCTGACGCTGATTGCGCTTCAGGGAAGGACGATCCGCTTTGCTGCGCTCAGGCGGACGATCGGCGGGGTCAGCGACCGGATGCTGACACAGACGCTTCAGACATTGGAAGCGGATGGCTTCGTGCATCGGCAGGACTTCAAGGTCGTGCCGCCCCATGTTGAATACAGCCTGACCCCGATGGGAGAAGAGGTCGCGCAACATGTGCGCGTGCTCGCAGACTGGATCGAAGACAACACCAGCAACATCCTGTCGACGCGGGAAGAGATCGCGGCAGAATAGTCGGACGCTATGGAGATCAAACAGGCGGCAATCATATGCGCCGTAAATGATAGCGCCGCCTATGCTGATTTTCGCGGCTGTCGCGACCCGCAAAAAGCGGCCTTTTAGATCAGAAATGGCAATGGCAGCAAAGTCCGCAAGGCCGCGATAGGTTGCCTGTATTCGAAGGGCTGCTTGGTGTTGGGCGTCCATCAAAGGAGACTTTCGGCTCCGGCGCGGCGAGGGTCTGGATTGAGCCCGGCTCGGTCATTGTAACTTCGTGCTGCAAACGCACGCAGCGGAAAAATCGCTGCATTTGCATCCATACTGATGCTACAACGCAGCGTAAGAACCAGTCATTCTTGTTCAGCGCAGCAATCACGGGGTTCGAATTCACGGGTCGCGGGACACAGCCGCCTTTTGCTCACGCCGCTTTTGCTGACGCAGAAACTCCTCGCGGGCGCGGCGCGCTATTTGTTGCATCGCAGAGGATTTCCCGATTGAGGTCATTCATCGGTGTAAAATTCAGCTAAATCCAAACCGCCTTTTCGCCGCAAGCCGGATCGATCATCGAGGAGCAGACAAACCTGACTTTTGCTCATGCCGCTTTTGCTGACGCAAAAAATGCTCGCATGTGCCGCGTGTAATTTATTGCGCCGCAACGGAATTCACGAATCCGGACGTCCAACCGAATTAAGAATTACAGATTTCAAACTCATTTTTCGCAGCAATCAGGATCAATCATTAAGGATCGGTGCTAAATGTACGTTGACTCTCATTGCTTCCTCCAATTCACAGAGAACGTCTTCTATGATGGCCAGATTGATCTAACTAATTCGATTATCGACTACCGTTTGAGCGCCCTAGATAAAGCGTTGCTGCAGAAGGCGACGCGGCGGCAAGCGAAAAATTTTTCAAAAAATCTGCCGCATGTCATGCAGTTGACGAAGGTAAGAAAAAAGTGGGCCCAACGATGTTTGGTGTTTGGGGCCGAGAAGCTGGCGCCGTTGAGGGCTACAAATACTCACCAGCGATGGGAGAAGCCGGGTTTGTTTGGGATAAAGAACACTTATCTGGGTTCCTAGCGTCTCCCAAAAAGTACCTGCCGGGCACGAAAATGTCCTTCCCCGGAATAAAAAACCGGAGCAAATCACAGACCTGCTGGCCTATCTGGAATCCTTGCAGTGACAGACCAACGGCGTTTCTTTGATGGCGTCTTGCGCGCTTGCCCTCAAAGAAACGCTAAATTGCCTTCTCCGTGGTTGGTCAGGCTCTAAGCTTTTCCGTTCAAATACCGCGCCATTTCCGGGGCAGCCATAAGGGTCTGAATGAAAGTCCCGAAATGTTCAAGCGATCCCGTGCGTGGGTCACTGTCGCGCCATGCCAGCCTGATAGAACGGCCAAACACCCCATCCGCAATGGGATGCGTTGTTGCTAGGCCGCCGAAACGGTCGGGGCCACTCACAGACAATGCCGGAAAAAGCGCGCAACCCTCTCCCAGCGCGACCATTTGCCGGAGCATCTCAAGACTGCTGGCCACTCTTTGTCCTGGTCGGTCAATCCGGTCGCAAAACGCAACGGTCTGATCCCGTAGACAGTGTTCTTGAGAAAGCAGAACGAGCTGTGAGGACAAAACCTTGGACCAACGAACCTTTTCATTGGGTTTGAGATCTACATCCTTGGGACAGGCAAAAACAAATGGTTCATGAAACAGCTCAAGCGCACTTAGTGCGGGCTGTTTCGGGTCAGTTGCGATCAGCGCAGCGTCCAGCGCCCGATTGGTGAGCATCTCTTCGAGAACATGCGTGGGCTCTTCGAACAGTGACAGCCTTAACTTGGGATAAGCGGCTTTGAGTGACTTGAGGATGAGCGGCAATAAGTAGGGACCAAGGGTCGGAAGTACACCAAACTTCAAATCACCTTCCAGATTGTCACTCAGGCTCAGCGACAATTCCAACAGCTCACGGGCCTCGGTCAGAAGGATTTCTGCTTTTTGCAAGACTATCCGGCCATTTTGCGTCAAAGAGACATGTCTGCCCTGACGTTCGAAAATCGAAAATCCAAGTCGGGCCTCTAGTTTCAATACCTGTTGGCTGATTGCAGGTTGTGAAACCCCACAGATATCAGCCGCCCGGCCAAAATGACCTTCTTCGGCAATGCTTTGAATGTACTCAAGATCTCTGAGTGAAAGACCGGCGACTGAGGTTCTTCTGGCCATGCATCACCGCTGATTATCGGTCGGATAATTTATATAAGTTGGAGTAATCTGGCCGTTTTCGGTTTTGTCCTGCCAATACCAACTCAGGAGATTGACATGATGAGTAAACCGAAACTGACCACCGCGTTTGGCGCGCCAGTGCCCAACAACCAAAACACTCTGACGGCGGGGCCACGTGGCCCTGCGCTGCTTCAGGATGTATGGTTTCTCGAGAAAATGGCTCATTTTGATCGCGAAGTGATCCCCGAACGCCGGATGCATGCCAAAGGGTCTGGCGCTTACGGTACATTCACAGTGACCCACGACATCACCCGCTATACACGCGCCAAATTGTTCTCTGATGTTGGCAAGAAGACGGATCTCTTCCTGCGTTTCTCGACCGTTGCAGGAGAACGCGGTGCGGCGGATGCGGAACGGGACATCCGAGGTTTTGCGGTAAAGTTCTACACTGAAGAGGGCAACTGGGACCTGGTTGGGAATAACACCCCTGTGTTTTTCCTTCGCGATCCGCTGAAGTTTCCCGATCTTAATCACGCTGTCAAACGTGATCCGCGGACCAACATGCGCAGTGCGGACAACAACTGGGACTTCTGGACCAGCCTTCCGGAAGCGTTGCTTCAGGTGACGATTGTTATGTCTGATCGCGGCATTCCCGCAACCTACCGGCACATGCACGGCTTTGGCAGCCACACGTTCAGTTTTATCAACTCGGATAACGAACGTTTTTGGGTCAAGTTCCATTTCAAAACCCAGCAAGGGATCAAAAACCTCACCGACGAAGAAGCCGCGCAGATCATCTCTGGTGACCGTGAAAGCCATCAGCGTGATCTTTACGATGCTATTGAAGACGGTGATTTTCCCAAATGGACGCTTTATGTCCAAGTCATGCCAGAGAAGGATGCGGGTACGTATCACCTTAACCCATTTGACCTCACCAAGGTATGGCCGCATGGGGACTATCCGTTGATTGAGGTTGGCGAACTGGAGTTGAACCGGAACCCCGAGAACTACTTTGCCGAGGTGGAACAGGCCGCCTTCGCGCCTTCCACAATTGTTCCTGGTATCAGCTTTTCGCCGGACAAGATGTTGCAGGGACGTCTGTTTTCCTATGGCGACACTCAGCGGTATCGGTTGGGTGTCAACCATTCCCAGATCCCGGTGAATGCGCCTCGTTGCCCGTATCATTCCTACCATCGTGATGGCGCGATGAGGGTCGACGGCAATGCCGGATCTCGGATTGGCTATGAACCCAACATGCATAGCGAATGGGCCGAGCAACCGGATTTCTCTGAACCACCTTTGTCCATCGAAGGTTCTGCGGATCATTGGAACCACCGCGAGGATGATGACTATTTCTCGCAGCCCGGTGATTTGTTCCGCCTGATGACGCCGGAGCAACAAAAAGTGTTGTTCGAAAACACCGCGCGCGCGATTGGAGCTGCAAGGAAGGAAATCCAGATCCGCCACATATCGAATTGCCTCAAGGCAGATCCCGCGTATAGCGCCGGCGTCGCAAAGGCTCTTGGTTTGAGCATCGAGCGTGACCCCCTTGAGTGAAATCAATTGGCAAGTTCCCGACTTTCGGGAACTTGCGCGATGCCGTGTGGCGTTCATGAACGAACGATGCATAGCGGTTTTGGGTTTCCTGTCGCTGTGGTCGCCAAAGCCGCGTTCTTGCGACCGCCAACGGCGGGTTTTGTTCCGATGTCCGGACACCATGGCCCGTTCAGACATTGCAGCGACCTGCTGTGTCTTCACTTTGACCGACAGTTACGGGGCCGCTTTTAGCCGATACGACGCCTCGTGTCAGAAGGCCGCCAATCTCTGATCCCAATTGCAGTTCAGAAACCTGGCCAAGGTGATGCGCAACGATCTGCCCCGCCTGATCCAACAGGACAAGGCTTGGTGTGCCGCGCATACCAAAGCGAGACATCGTGTTTGGCAATGATCCAGCGCCCTGTTTGTCCACGCCAACAGGGAAGGTGATGCGATACTCATGTAAGAAAGCCTTCAGAGACACCGGTGTCATAGCATCGTGATGTTCGAAAACAGTGTGCAGGCCAATCACGGCTACTTTTTCTTCAGGAAATATCTTCTGAATCGACTGTGCCAAGGGAATGCCGTGCAGGACGCATCCTGGGCATAACATTTGAAATGCCTCAATCACAACAACCCGTCCTTCTAACTCGCGTAAAGTCAGGGGTGTGTCTGTGTTGAACCATTCCGATACGTCTAATTCTGGTGTTTGCATAGTCTCGTCCTCTTTTGCGTGCAGCCGCCTTGGGTTTGGCGGCTGCACGCTCGAATATCAGTGAAGTTTGCCCGGCAGGTTCAGGTCGCCAGATGCGACGTCGAAGATATCTGTGACGCATAGCAAGGGCGCATGGATATTCGCGTTGACCCTCAAGGCTGATGTGACACCGTCATAAGCGACTCCATCCAGTTCCACGTCGCTGGCGAAGCCTGCGTTCACCACAATTTCGGGCCCGTCGAACAGCGGTGTAAACCCTGGGCTGTCCAGAAAGATCGGGAACCCAGGCCATGTCGCAGGTAGCTTGGGTGTGGAGCCTTCGGGGATGTCCCGTACGGCAAGCGCGACGGGTCCGCACGCTTCGGTCGGGGTCAACACAACCCAGTGGCTGTGCCATTCGATGCCGTCATTGGCCGGATCTCCGTCGCCGTTCTCATCAAAAAGCGGTGTGTCATCGAAATCTGGATGACTGGTTGCGGCCAATGCAAGGATTCCTGTGCCGGCTTCGAACCCAACGGCCGAAGGGTCCAATGACGTAGGCCAGACATATGACCAGACATCTGATCCACCGACCTCTCCGGTTGCCACCGGAACCGAGGCGCCAGCCGATCCATTCGTTGTCATGTGAAAAGTGACGGTGTTTCCATTGCGGTGCGCGTGTGCGGCCAGAATGTCAAAGTCCGCGACTTTACTGGCGTCTGCCGAAGATATGATGGCGCCATCTTGATGGATGGCATGGTTCCCATCAGCAAGAGCTGTGCTGCCGATGACCAAGACCAGAGTGGAAGTGAGTATTGAGAGTTTCATGTGTGCCTCCAAATGAAAGATAGCGAGTCGCTACTATAGTGAGAAATACATTGCAACTATAATTTCGAGTCGCTACTAAAAGCGTTATGAATACAGATCATCGCATTCGCACACTGATCAACCGTCTGGCCCGGATAGATTCTTCCGAAGGATGGGCGGGAGATTTGAACCCGACTCAGAGGATGGCGCTCGAGTACCTCGCTGAGGCGAACATGTTCTCGCGCTCGCCGTCGCATGTTGCAGAATACATCGGAACAACCCGTGGAACGATGTCACAGACGCTCAAAGCTTTGGCGCGAAAAGGCTATGTAGAAGAGCACCGCAAAGAACATGATCAGCGGTCGATCTCCTACGAACTCACCAAGGAAGGGGGCGAGATCGTTCGTCAGCCAAACCCAGTTGCTCAGGCAATTGGAGTTATGCCCTTAGAAAACCAAGCCATGCTTGAGCAGGGGCTGATGCAAAGCCTCAGTCTGGCTTTGGCCGCAAACGAAGGCCGATCGTTCGGCCAATGCAAATCCTGTGCCCATCATGATGTCACGACGGAAAACGGGTTTTGCAAATTGTTGGGTGTTTCATTGGAGCCCGGAGAAAAAGACAAGATCTGCATTGAGCACGAGGAAGCTAGATGAACCATCCTGAACTGTCGGCAAAAATCGACGGCATTTTTCTTGGATCCATCAGAGATCGCTGGGAAGGTAAACCACCTTCTGCTATTCAGAAAGACCGGGTGGGCGGGCGGCAAGCCATTACCTTGCTTGGATTTTCCGGGGACGCTCAGGCTGACCTGACCGTGCATGGAGGCGAAGACAAAGCCATCCATCATTATGATTTTGATCACTATTCGGCTTGGCAAGCAGAGGACCAAATGGCACCCGGCACAATGCCAGCGGCGTTTGGCGAGAACATTTCTACGACAGGATTGACCGAGGAAAACCTCTGCATCGGCGACATCCTGTTACTCGGGACGGCGGTAGTTCAAATTAGCCAGGGGCGGCAGCCGTGCTGGAAACTTGGGCTACATACGGGGCGCAAGGAAATGCCCTATCAGTTTCAGAAGACGGGCCGAACCGGATGGTACTATCGAGTACTCGAACCTGGCGAAGTTAGCGCCGGTGATCGGATCGCCTTGGCGGAAAGGCCAAATCCGAATTGGTCAGTATTGGCTGTTACACGCGCACGGCTGACTCGTCGTATTCTGCCGGAAGATGCCGAGGTTTTGTCTCAGATGGAAGAACTTGCTGAAGGTTGGCGACAAGCTTTTAGCCGAATGGCTGAAGGTAATGCCAAGGAGGATACATCGGCAAGGCTTGGAGGCTCAGGATAAGACACCCAACGCGCGTTCAGTCGTGACGTAGTTTCCTCGAGCTTAGCAACCTCCTCAACTCCGTGATGGTCAAACACCCGTACAGCGACGTTCATGGTTTATTATGACGCTGCAATTCATGCGGCGGTCGCGAAACCTGCCCTTCGAAATCCGGATCGACGAAGACCGCAATGGGCTCCCAAAGCAGCCATTCGCAAAGACACTTCGGTCGCCTACAAACTGCCCAAACCTGCCTTTCATCGTTTTGCTCTGATGATGCAAAGCGGCCCGCTAAACCGGATGGGGTGGATGGCTCCTGCTCCACCGGCGTCGCAATGCGCCATAATGCAGTTGTCTATCACTGCTAG
>NZ_JBXWMW010000014.1:0-75068 GCF_059610045.1 Ruegeria sp. YTSA168 | reverse complement strand
GCGTCCCAACAACAACCTCAGCGCCGCCGGTGAAGGGGGTTCTAAGCATAACAAACATAAGCCGCAAGCAGAAAATTACATCTTGGCGCATTTTTTTGCAGATTCAGAAATAATCGATATATATCAGGCGGTTAGATGCAATTCTTGCACTGCGATAGTGGATTTTCCCATGGTCATGGCGCCTCGAATCTCAAACGATTCATTTATTGGTCAATGGCTTACCACAACATATTGGGGCTTAGCGGTTTCTGAGCGCAATGCGATGCGACTCGATACATTGAGTCGAACCGCTCTGGGTCACCGATTCATGGCAGATTCCTCTTAATGAGACCGGCCTAATCCAACGAATACGAGATATACTCTACCAAACCTCTTAGACCGGTTGCTATCTGAACAGACCTTGCGCAATTGCATCTGATACGATCTGCTCCTGACCGAGCAGGTACAATTCAACACGTGGCGTATATGACCCCCACCCTTTCTCATCCAATGGTAGGCAATGTTGGCTTTGACGGTGTGCTGGTCACCTTTGCAGAAACCATGTCAGATCCCGCAAACCGTGCAGCCCTGTCGTTCCGAGCCGAGGTTGACCGGCTGGGACTGGATGGGGTGTTGGAGACATCTGCTACGCTTGGGTCCACTTATCTTCGGTTTGATCCAGCTCGCGTGACCCACGCGGATTTGGCAGGCACCCTCAAAGAGCTTCTGAAGACAAGAGACTGGTACACGACTCCCCTCCCTTCCGGCCGAAAGCTATGGCGGGTGCCAACCGTCTATGGCACAAACCTTGCCCCGCAACTAGAGGATGCGGCAAAAGAGGCCGGTCTGAGCCCTGCCGAAGCGGTGCGGCGGCTGAGTCAGTCTAAGGTACGTGTTTTGACAATCGGGTTTGCGCCAGGGCAACCCTATCTCGGGCCACTTGGGCCCGAGTTCAACATCCCAAGACTGCAAGACTTGACACCGATGGTCCCAGAAGGTGCCCTGGTGCTGGCCATATCTCAATTTGTTCTGTTCTCCGGCCCCACACCGACCGGATGGCGGCATATCGGACAGACGGCCTTTCGTTGTTTTCAGCCCGGCATGGCAGAAACATTCACGCTAACACCCGGAGATGAGTTGCTGTTTGAACCGGTATCGCGCGATGAGTTGGAATGCATTCGCGCCAATAATGACGACGGACTTGGTGGTGCGACCTTCCAAGAGATCACGTCATGAGCCTGATCGTCCGACGCATCGGCCCGGCCTGCACCATTCAGGATCAAGGGCGCGTAGGGTATCTGGATCAGGGGCTTTCGCGATCCGGGGCGGCTGACATTTTGGCGCTGCATGAAGGGGCCGCGTTATTGGGTCAAAGCCCAGACTTTGCGGCCTTGGAAATGGCGGGCATGGGTGGCGAATTCGAAGCAACCCAACCCGTGCGGATTGCTCTGACCGGTGCGCCCATGCAGGCCAGTATCGACGGGTCCGCGATTGTCTGGAATGCGTCCCACCATCTGGAACTGGGGCAACGCCTGACGATTGGAGCTATATTAAAGGGCAGTTATGGGTACCTGCATCTGGGAGGTGGGATCGACACTGAGATGTTTCTCGGCTCTCGCTCAACTCATCTGACAGCCAAGATCGGTCGCGCGGTCGCGGCAGGCGATACCCTGCCTGCCGGACCAGACTCGGGCGAGACCGGATTCGAGCTGCCCCCTGCTGATCGGTTTGACGGCGGTGCCGTGCGCGTTGTTGCCAGCTTTCAAACCCCACTCTTTGATCCAGACACCCTGACCCGGTTTATTCAAACCGAATTCAAACGAGGCCCCCGTGCCAACCGCATGGGAATGCAATTGGAAAGCGATGGCGATGGTTTTGCTGCCAAAGATCAGCTCAACATCCTGTCCGAGGTCATAACCCCTGGCGATATCCAGATGACCGGCACCGGCAACCCGTTCATCCTGCTGCCTGAATGCCAGACGACCGGCGGTTACCCTCGGATCGCTACTGTTGTACCTTGCGACATGCCACGGGCAGCGCAAACTCCAGCGGGTGGGAAGATCCAGTTTGAGTTTGTGACACTGGATCAGGCAATGGAGCTGGATGCGGCCTTTCGGTCCGATTTGGTTCGATTGCCGGGGCGTATCGAACCGCTTATCCGTGACCCGCATGACATTCCGGATTTGTTGTCCTACCAATTGATCGGCGGAGTGATCTCTGCCACCGACTAAGGAGACCTTCTAATGCCGAGCGTGGATCTGAATGCCGATATGGGCGAGAGCTTTGGCCCATGGAACATGGGTGATGATGAAAGCCTGCTAAAGATCATCACCTCGGCCAACATCGCTTGCGGGTTTCATGCAGGCGACTGGAACGTGATGGCCAAGACGATGACATTGGCCGCCGAAAACGGTGTGGGCATCGGCGCGCATCCGGGCTTTCCCGATCTTCAGGGCTTTGGCCGCCGCAATATGAAGTTGCCTCATGACAGCTTGCGCAATCTGGTGCGCTATCAGTTGGGCGCGGCGATGGGTATGGCGGCTGCGGTTGGTACCAAGGTGCGGCACCTGAAACTACACGGTGCGCTTGCCAATATGTGCTCGGTCGACATCGATATGGCGCGAGCCTGTTATCAAGGTGCACTGGATGTCGATCCGGACATCATGATCATGGTGCTGGCGGTCACGAAACAGGAAGAGGCTGTACGGGAGCTTGGCTGCAAATGGGTCGGCGAGATTTTTGCAGACCGCGCCTATAATGACGACGGCACTCTGGTCGATCGCAACCTGCCCGGCGCGGTGATCCATGATGCGCAGATTGCGGGACCGCGCATCCTGAACATGGTCCGCGAAGGCGCTATCATCACCGAATCCGGCAAACGTCTGGAGACGTCTATCGATACCATCTGCTTACATGGCGATGGGCCAACGGCTGTGCAAATCGCCGGCTCGGTCCGTGAGAGCCTTATTGGCGGCGGGGTCGAGGTGACGAAGTTCAACCGCTAAACACCCGATCCTAATACGGGCCCCTTATTGTCTGACTGTTGCTCGAACGCAGATGAGCGCCTAGCATGCATCCAAGTGCATGTTCTGACTATTGTTATTCCAGCTAATTTGGCCCGGCCATTGCGCTTGCAGCCGGATACCCCGCAAGGAGGCGCGCATGTCTTTCGATCTGATGTCTTACGAACCGCGAGGCGACAAGAAGAACTCGGACTTCTTCCATGAATATCTGCCGATGATCTACGAGCGGCGAACCAGCTCGGGCATCGCAGATCAGGTCGGGCCGATGCGGGCGATTGTCATTCAGGTCGAAACCACCGCCCTGTTCGATACGATGCTCGAACTCTATGTCATGACCCCCTATCGACATTCGGCCAGCTATCTGGGGCGGACACATAAGTTCTCGGTCCTGCATGCGCATGCCGACTACCCGGCATTGATCCTGATGGCCCCGCTGAGCGATGGGTTTGAAGACTTCATTCCCCGGATCAACCGCATGTACCCGCTGGCCCGCAAGACCCCACAAACCCGCTATGTCGGAGAGGTTTTCGCCGCGACCGATCTAAGTACACTGACCAAGACGCTCGAAGGTCAGAACATCCGCTTTGAATATTCCGGCGATACCGAAAACCCGTTCTACACGCTGGATGGCTTCCGCTTCACCACACCTTCGGATTTCACCTGCAATCGCGTTGGATACTCCAAGCTGGATTTCAATGACCCCGACAGCCTTGGCTTTGGGGATCGGGTGCTGCTCAGCGATGTTGAGAAAGCAAAGCTTGAGGAAGCAGCCGCATTCGGCACTGACAGCAACATCGCGCCATTGATGCTGGGCATTGACCACCTTGCCACCCGGGTGCTGGCGGGTGAACGAGAAGATGCGATCCTCGAATTTCTGACCATGGTGCCCTATTATTTCTGGGGCGCATACAACATCTTTGACATGAATTCCTCGACCAACGTAAACCGCAACGCCAATGTGGATGACGACAAGAAATCTCCGGCCAAAGTATTCACCGCCAACAACACCCCGTCTTTTGTGAATTCCTTTGCGAAACTGCCGATGCCGACCGAGGACTTTGTGCGCAATTTCGGCCGCCGCCTGCATCATATGGCCGTCGAGATTCAGGATGGCGATCACAGCGCGGGCGAGAAGAATGTGGATTTCGTCGTCAATACGCTGAAAGACAAGGGCGTGCCGTTCCTGGCGCATGTGGTTGGGGAATGTAAAGACGATCCGAACCTGAAACAGATCTTCTCAAAGCATTCCAAATACACGTTGCTGATCACCGAATATATCGAACGCTGCCACCATTATGATGGATTCTTCACCAAGGATAACGTGGCAGCCCTGACCGCAGCGGCGGGGCAGGATGAACAATATGAACATGGTCACGTGTTCGACTAAGCGCCTGGTATAAAAAAAGGGCTGCGAAACTTCGCAGCCCAGATCCATCAGGAGAGAGAATGCCGGGTCTTATGACGGCCCGATCATGAAACAAGTGACATTGCGCGCCTGAAGGCGGCGGCAGGCCAGATCGGCCTGTTCCCGGGTCATGCCCTGGAACGTCGCCTCGAACCCTTTTGAGCTTTGGCTGACCTTGCGCAGCGTGCCTTCCAGCGTGGTCATTTCCGATAACGCCGTTTTCAGCAGGATCTTCTCGGCCTCATAACGCGTGGTGTAGCGGCCCACATTCACGCCCCATAGATGCCCGCCAGATGTGGACAGGCGGGTCACAACCTCTTGTTCGGGTTCGGGCTGCTCAGCGGGCTTGGCTTGTGCAACGGTCAAGTTCTCAGGCCGCAATACTGGGCGCGTATCCGAGTTCTCGACCGGAGGGGCAGTTGGCGCAATGTCGGCCTCTGCGATTGCTGCGGCAATACCGTCCTGGATACGATCCCGGTTCTGGTTCGCGGTTTCAACAACAGCGCTGGCGACCTGTGTGGCAACGGGACGAATAACTGGGCGCAGGCTTGCCTTGGGCGCACCGCTGACAGCTGCCACCTGGGTGGATCCACCAAGACCCGTGTTGCCCGCATAAGTCGGTCGTGCGGGTTTGCGAATAGGCGCACGCGAAGGCGCGCGGCGGAAACCCATATCCAACAGCTCTGCAACCTTGGCGTTCCGCGACGCGCCGGACTTGCCACCAAAAACGGTTGCGATGATGCGCTCATCTTTGCGCTTGGCCGAGGCAACGAGGTTGAAGCCTGCAGCGCGGGTATATCCCGTCTTGATCCCGTCGGCGCCTTTATAAGCGGCAAGCAGGCGGCGGTTCGTGTTCGGAACCGTCTTGATCCCGGCATGAGTCGATTGGCGCGAGAACAGGTTATAGTACTGCGGATAATCATAAAGCAGATGACGCCCTAGCGTGGTCATATCGCGTGCGGTAGACAAATGTCCTGCCTCGGTCAAACCATGGGCATTCTTGAAGGTCGTGCGGCTCATCCCCATCGCCTTGGCCGTGCGGGTCATGCGACGCGCAAACGCGGCTTCGGATCCGCTCAGCGCGATACCAATGGCAGTGGCTGCGTCATTGGCCGATTTCACAGCCGCCGCACGGATCAGATACCGAAACGCAATCGTTTGGCCGGAACGCAGCCCAAGCTTCGACGGCGGCTCAGCCGCTGCAGCCTTTGTGATGCGGACCGGCGTGTCCAGCGTGATCTCGCCATTCCGGACCGCCTCAAACGCAATATACAGTGTCATCATCTTGGTCAGTGACGCTGGATGCAGCCGAGTATCGGCGTTGCGTGAATGAAGAACTTCGCCAGTTCGGGCATCAATCACCATGGCCGCATAGGGTGCAGCCACAGCTTGGAGTGGTGCAAAAACAAACAGCCACAAGAATGCTATGAGAAATAAGCCCATTCGGGCCGGAACTGTACGCCGAGCCTGCACGATCTTTGCCTCTGTCTGCCTCGCGCCGCCGGGTTTTCCCGGTCGGCTAGTTTTATTCTGCTTAGCTGTAAGGCTAACACAGAGGCCTTTTAAAATAAACCGAAAGCTGCGGTTTTCGCGGTTTCGCTATGGCGTGCGCAGAGCGCTATATCTAGCCAACCCAGACACTCAGAACACTAGATCGGCGACGATCCCGGGGACACCCCAGAACGGCCCGGGAATTTTCTTTGACTGAGGCCGAATAGCAACATCACGAGATTGCGCTAAGCAAGCCACCCAGATCACCCAAATCCCGCAGCTCTCGGAATCTCTTGGCGTCGACCGGGGCATCTGCATGCTCGACCTCCCAAACCAGACCGTGCGGCACGTAAACGCCCCAGCAACCAGCCTGTATCGGAGCCACCACATCGGACCGCATCGAGTTCCCGATCATCATCGCCGCAGTTGGACCATCACCATGGGCCTCAAAGATCGCGCGGTAGGTGTCCGAGGTCTTTTCCGAAACGATCTCAACCGCATCGAACAACTCACCCAGACCTGACTGGGCCAGCTTACGCTCCTGATCAATCAGATCGCCTTTGGTGATCAATACCACGCGATAGGCATTGGCGGCTTCTTCGATGGCTTTTTGCGCATGCGGTAACAGTTCGATGGGATGAGCCAGCATTTCCTGCCCCGTTTCAATCAGTTGACGGATCACCGAGGCGGGAACGCGATCCTCGGTCACTTCAATAGCTGTTTCGATCATCGACAGAACAAAGCCTTTGATACCATAGCCATAGTGCCGGATATTGCGCTTCTCCGCCTCCAGAAGACGCTCCATTAGATGGTCATGTTCGGCATGATCGGACAAAAGCGATGTAAAATGCGCCTGCGTTAGTTGAAAGAACCGTTCGTTGTGCCACAAAGTATCATCAGCATCGAACCCTATGGTGGTGAGTTTTTGCGTCATCCTTAATACGCCTGCTGCCTCTTTCCTCTGACGGGAACGACGTTATATAAGCGCAGAAGTAAACCCAATCCTGAATCGGACAGTTGCGCGCGATGCTGGAAAACCAATGGATGATGTCTGACAAGTCGGACGACGACGGTGATGCGTCCGTTCTGGTCCAGACGCGCCCAAAAACCAAGCGCCCGCCTTTGTACAAGGTGCTGCTGCTGAACGACGATTACACACCGATGGAATTCGTCGTTCACGTGCTGGAGCGGTTCTTTGGCATGACTCATGCGCAAGCGTTCGAGATCATGTTGACCGTGCACAAGAAAGGCGTGGCAGTCGTGGGTGTGTTCAGCCATGAGATTGCGGAGACAAAAGTGGGTCAAGTCATGGACTTTGCCCGCAGGCACCAGCATCCTTTGCAATGCACTATGGAACGTGAAGAGTAAGCCCCGCGCTGCTGTTCGACATATTCGGCCATGTCCCCTCGCCTAGACCTTGCCCTGCAAAGCGGTTTGACGCTGTCACAGCCGCTGACCATATTTGGCCCGACGCCAGATGATGATTTGTCGAAGCTGCCTCGTGAATCGCAGATCGTGCAGCCCTTCAAACCGTTTCATGATCATTTTGCAGCGCTTGGTTTCACAGCCGCGCCCAAGGCCAACAGGCCCTGTCAGGATGCAATTGTTCACCTGCCCCGTGCCAAGGCACTGGCGCGTGCATTGGTCCATTGCGCCTGCACGCAAGCCACTGGCGTGGTTGTTGTTGATGGTACAAAGACCAACGGTATAGACAGCCTGTTGAAGGACATACGCAAACGCGTGGCCGTTGACGGCCCTCTGTCCAAAGCGCATGGCAAGATATTCTGGTTTCAGTCTGATCCCGCAGCGTTTGCGGATTGGGCCGCGCCGGACACTCAGAGTGTCGATGGATATCAAACTGCGCCCGGCGTGTTCTCGGCAGATGGTATTGACCCCGCCTCGGCACTGTTGATGCAAAGCCTGCCTGCCAAACTGGGACCGCGCGTCGCGGACCTTGGCGCCGGATGGGGGTATCTTTCCGCCGAGCTTTTGAAGCGCGATAAAATCAAAACACTGGACCTTGTCGAAGCGGATCACACCGCGCTGAACTGCGCACGGGTCAATGTGAAAGATGAACGCGCCGCGTTCCACTGGGCCGATGCGATTACATGGGTGGCCTCCGATCCAAGGGACACGATCATCATGAACCCGCCGTTTCATACGTCGCGCAGCGCGGACCCCGCCCTTGGTCAGGGCTTCATCGCCTCTGCTGCTCGCAACCTGACCCGCATTGGCGATCTATGGATGGTTGCCAATCGCCACCTGCCTTATGAGGCCGCATTGACCGAGCATTTCATCAATGCTGATGAAGTCGCCGGAGACAATCGGTTCAAGGTGTTCCATGCCTCTCGCCCTCGACGTTGAGGCCCGTTAACCTGCCCACCAAATCAGGAGGATTCGGATGTCCTTTTCCATAGCTGGCAAGACAGCAATCGTGACAGGCGGAGCCAACGGGATCGGGTTGGCCATCGGCCGCCATTTCGCCGATGCCGGTGCCAATGTTGTCTTTGCAGACATGGACGAAAAGCGCCTTGTCGAAGAACTGGGCGAACAGGCAGATGGCAGCAATATTCGATATTTCGCGGGCGATCTGCGCGAAAAGCTGACCATTGCGAACCTGCTGTCAGCCACTTTGGACGCGTTCGATCAGGTTGACATTCTGATCAACGGCGCGCGTCAGGTGATCCCGTCAGATCCGCTGGACCCTGAGGATGATTCCGTTCGCACGTTGCTGAATCAAAACCTGATGCCCGCATTGCGGTTGAGTCAGCTGGTTGCCAAACGCATGATCAAACAATCCGAGAACGAGGGGGAAGAGAACCCGGCCGGCTCTATCATCAATCTGTCGTCCATCGCGGCCCGAAGGACACACCCAGATCTAATGGCCTATTCGGTTTCGACGGCAGCGCTGGACCAAATGACACGGTCGTTGGCTGTCGCACTGGCCCCCCACCGGATTCGTGTAAACTCAATCGCGCTGGGATCGGTAATGAGCGCCTCGTTGCAATCAACACTCAAGGAAAATCGCGATTTCCGCGACGATATCGAAAAGCACACGCCCTTGGCCCGCATCGCCGCTCCAACCGAACTGACCGAGACCGCCCAGTTCCTGACTTCCGACGCGGCGGGCTTTATCACGGGTCAAATCCTGACAATCGACGGGGGCCGGACCCTGCTTGACCCGGTCGCAGCCCCAGCCCATTAACACACCATGTTCGAAACAGAAAAATCCACCGCCTCCACCTGGTTCCGTCAATTGCGCGATGACATCGCCGCCGCGTTCGAATCCCTAGAAGACAGCCACGACACAGGCCCGTTCTCGGATGCTCAGCCAGGCCAGTTCGAGGTCAAGGAAACCAGGCGCCAGTCCGAGGATGGCTCCGACGCCGGTGGCGGCCTGATGTCCGTGATGCGCGGCGGCCGCGTGTTTGAGAAGGTGGGCGTAAACGTCTCAACCGTGTACGGTACTTTAGGTGAACGCGCCCAACAGGCCATGGCCGCGCGCAAGGGCATCCCCGGCATGAGAGACGATCCGCGATTTTGGGCTTCGGGCATCAGTCTGGTTGCGCATATGCAGAACCCGCATGTTCCTGCGGTCCATATGAACACACGCATGTTCTGGACCCCTCATGCCTGGTGGTTTGGCGGTGGGTCTGACCTGAACCCCTGCATCGAATATGATGAAGATACTGCGCATTTTCACGCGACCCAAAAGGCGCATCTGGACCCACATGGCACTGAACACTATCCGCGGCTGAAAGACTGGGCGGATGAGTATTTCTATATCCCTCACCGAAAACGTGCCAGGGGCGTTGGGGGCATCTTCATGGATGACCACTGCACCGGGGATTGGAACACCGATTTCGCACTGACACAGGATATTGGCCGCGCGTTCCTACCTGCCTTTGTCCCGTTGGTTGAAAAGCGTCGGGTTCAGGCCTTTGGGGATACAGAAAAGAACACTCAGCTGGTGCATCGCGGTCTCTATGCCGAATACAATCTGGTCTATGATCGCGGCACGAAATTTGGCCTTGAAACAGGCCACGATCCGGATGCCGTCTTGATGAGCTTACCGCCGTTGGCGAAATGGGTTTGACCTTCAAAAGCCAAAGTCGATGAAGTTGTCGTAGCAGTAGTTCTGTGCTGATGAGGCGGACATGTTCTCGCCCACGCGCTTAACCGTAATCGAGTATCCCGGGTTCGTATCCGCACCGGGCGGTGGCGTCAGCGAGAACTGGACCGTTCGGACACCCGGCTCATAGGCTTTGGAAATGTATATCTTCTGGTTATTCGCCACACCTAAAGTGCGCAGCGCATAATCCCCGATCCCGCACCAATAGTTGACCGGCGCTGACGAACCGATTGCTTTGACCTCATATGTTCCGTCTTTCAGAGGTGTAATTTCCGTCCGAAACTGCGGGGTGACATTCAATCCAAATCCAACGGCCCCTGCCAATGTCGGGGCGATAAGCATCGCGCCAAGCGCACATATTCTGAACAGTGACATAGCGGACGCTCCTAACCAGAACCGGTGTCTGTTCCTAAAAATAGATATTCGAAGGCTCGAGTAAAGCCGACCAACAGCGATGTGACCCTTTGTGTGATGCCGCTTGGGCCGCATCACACGATGCGCCCCCCAACATCTTGCGGCGCCAAGGCCACAGTCTTGATCACCGCATAACACGTCGATCCGGTCTGCAAATCCAATGCGTTGACAGAACGTCGTGTCACCCGCGCCAGAACAACTCCGGCAGGTGTTTTAACCGATACAATCGCCCCTGGGCCATCACCTGACCGGATGGTTTCAACCTGACCACTGAGCACATTCAAAGCCGATAGCCCCTGTGGTGGCTGGTTAGATAGGATGACCTCTTGCGCCGGGATACGGATACGCAGGCTCTCACCCTCTTTATGCGCGATGCGGGGCAGGAACAGGCGCTCCCCACCGGCATCCAGCTCGGTTAACCCATCCGCGTGATGTTCTTTGACCCGCACCTGCAAAACCGCACCGATTGCGCGCACGCCAGCAGGTGCAACAGATGGATCAGACAGAACATCCGAGGCCGGGCCGTGACCTGAAACCTTACCATCTTGTATAGCGACGACCGAGGTCGCAAGCCGAGCCACTTCGGCCGCAGAATGCGTGACGTAAAGGATCGGAACCGAAACCTCATCCCTAAGCCGTTCGAAATAGGGCAATATCTCGGCCTTTCGAGCGTCATCCAGCGCCGCCAAGGGTTCATCCGCAAGGATCAGGCGGGGGCTGGCCAGTAAGGCGCGCCCAATGGCTACCCGCTGTTTTTCCCCCCCGGACAACATGGCAGGGCGGCGATTCAGCAAATGCCCGATACCCAGCATCTCGACAATCCGGTCTGGGTTCTCCTGCCGCGCGTCTCGCGGCGCAAACCAGCGGCCGTAGGACAAGTTCTGTCGTACGGTTAGGTGCGGGAACAGTCTCCCTTCCTGAAAGATATAGCCCAGGCGACGCTTATGGGGCGACAACCAGTACTTTGCCTGAGTGTCAAAGAGAACCCAGTCATCCACGGCCACCCGCCCGGCATCGGGCCGCAAAAGGCCTGCCACTGCATTCACAACCGTGGTTTTCCCGGCCCCCGAACGGCCAAACAGAACAGTTACTCCCGAGGGCGCATCAAAGGTCAGATCAAGATCGATCCCCGGCAAATGGTGTTTCAGGCGCACGGATAAGCTCATGACCCGGCCACCCTGGCCGCCGCACGGCGCCCGACATATTCAGACAGAAGCAAAGCGCCCATGGCAATGATGATCGAAATGACGACCAGTCGGGTGGCCGCCGCTTCGCCATCCGGGACTTGCAGGAAGGCATAGACAGCCGATGGCAATGTCTGGGTCTGCCCGGGAATATTGGAAACGAATGTAATGGTTGCCCCGAACTCTCCCATCGCTTTGGCAAAGGCCAGAATCGATCCAGCAATGACGCCCGGCAGGATCAGGGGCAGCGTCACGGTGGCAAACACCATTATCCGCGATGCCCCGAGGGTCGATCCCGCTTGTTCCAACTTCGGATCCACCGCCTCAATCGACAGTCGAATGGCGCGAACCATCAGTGGAAACGCCATGATCCCCGCCGCCAGCGCAGCGCCGGTCCACCGAAAAGCGACAACGATCCCGAACTCGGACAGAAACCGCCCCATGGGACCCTGAATGCCGAATGTCAGCAGCAGCAAGTACCCGGTGACAACAGGTGGCAAAATCAACGGTAAATGGACCAACCCGTTTAACAGCTGACGCCCTGGAAACTGCCACCGCGCCAGTGCGTAGGCCACGAAGATCCCAAAGGGTAGAGTCGCCAGCGTCGCCCACAAGGACACCCGCAACGACAGCCGAAGTGCTTCCCATTCAGCGGGGCCGAGCCACTCCATACCCATCACCGAACCGGCAGGGAAAAACCCTGCTTCAAAAAAACATTCGTAGCGTCTTCGGATTGCAGAAAGTCCAGAAAAAACGCTGCGCCAGGTGTCGAAACCTGCATCAGGGCAGCAGGGTAGAGAATTGGCGGATGTGTACTCTCCGGGATCGGCGCCACAACACCGACCCGAGGATCTGCAACCGCGTCCGAGCGATAGACAATCCCCAATGGCGCGGCCCCAGTTGCCACAAGCGCAAGTGCCGCGCGCACATTATCCGTCTGTGCCACCCGCCCCTGAACCGCACCCCAAAGCCCGAGATTTTCCAGCGCGGACTTGCCATAGATCCCCGCAGGCACCGCATCGACCAGCGCCATGGCCAGGTAACCGCCAGCCAGCTCAGTCACGATATCATAGTTCGGTCCAATTTGTACGACGGTTGGCCGATCTGCCGACCCGACCAGAACCAAGCCATTGTTCAGCAAATCCACACGCGAAGCCGGATCAATCAGTCCTTGATCTTGCAGCAAATCCATCCAGTCGGAATTTGCCGAAATGAAAATATCCGCAGGTGCACCCGCCTGTATCTGGCGGGCCAGAACGGATGAAGCCGCATAGGAGACCGTGATGCTCACCCCGGTTTGCGTATTGTAGATAGATGCAAGCTCATCCAGCGCCGTTTTCAGGCTGGCCGCAGCAAATACCAAAACACCTTCGGCCCCGGCCCGGATCGGGGCCAGAATGAGCGTAGCCAATACCAAAACCGCCAAAACCGCACGGCGGACCGTTAAAAAATCCATCCAAACTCCGGGCCGGGAAACTGCCGTCGGCTTCTGGAATATCGGAGGCAATGGGTCACCCGCAAGCATGTTTCCCGCCATCAGTTGGTGTTTGTGATATCTGTTGTGCCTCGCTTGCAAATGTTGGTGCCTGCCCGCCGACCTCAGGCCCGGCCTGCGGAACAGGCGGTTTCATAGATCAGGACAAAACAATCCGATAAAATCCACCGAACCCTCTTGCGCCCACCCACAGGCTTGGCTAAATGCAGCGCTACGGGTGATTAGCTCAGTTGGTAGAGCGCTTCGTTTACACCGAAGATGTCGGGAGTTCGAGTCTCTCATCACCCACCATCCTTTCCCCGCAATGTATCAAGGCCTTACGCGACTAGCACCTTTTGCTGTGCTGCGCATGAAACTGTGTCCGCTGCGCCTCCGCTGCACTTAGACAGAAAAGATGTCTCCAACACAGGAGATATGGGCCATGGCAACAATCGTAAAACGGCCTAGCGGAAAGTGGCAGGCGACGGTTCGGAAGGACGGGCAATCCCGATCCAAGTCCTTTCTAAAGCGTGCTGATGCGACGAAGTGGGCTCGTGAGACGGAGTTGAGCGCCGACAGGGGATTGCTAACCCCAGACCTCAGTGAGAACGCATCCGAGATGACACTTGGTGAAGTGCTGCGAAAATACCGATATAACATCACGAGCGAGAAACGGTGCGCGGACAATGAAAGTTATGCAATCAACGGTTTCCTGCGTAAGTACTCCAAGTTAGCCACTAAGAAGGTCGGCAAGCTGCGATCCGCTGACTTTGTCCACTATCGTGACCAGCGCATTAAATCCATGAAGGCGGCGACTGTGGTGAGGGAACTGGGTTGGTTGCAGCACGCCCTTGATGTCGCCTGTGAGGATTGGGGGCAGAACCTGCCACAGGGGAACCCAGTCAAGTCTGTACGGCGGCCCAAGATCGACAACCGCCGAGAGAGACGATTGCGGCAGGGAGAATGGCAGGCTTTGCTGGAAGCCGTGAACCAAGCTCGGTCTCCGTTGATGAAGCCATTGCTGACGCTTGCTTTGGCAACCGGGATGCGCCGAGGGGAATTGCTGTCGATACAATGGAAGCATGTAGACCTTGAGCGTCGGACAGTGTTCTTGCCCCAAACCAAAAACGGTCGCGCCCGTACAGTGCCTCTCAGCGGTCGAGCGGGATCGGAGGTGTCGAGCAATCGATCCATCTTACCGTATGTTCAGGTCAGTACAGAACCGGTCAGGTCAGGTTTTGAGGGGCGAGGCCAGCCCGTCTCGGGCAGTCGGTTGCTCGCATGCGGCCTTAAAGAGGCACATAGAGGCCCGGTTCACAGATGGCATGACTTGGGACCGGTATGGTCAATGGGAGGTGGACCACATAACCCCACTCTCGGCTGCACAGTGTTTGGAGCACCTCATCGAACTTTGCCACTACAGCAACCTGCAACCTCTTTGGAAGCGGGACAACCTAGCAAAGGGCGGGGCGTAAGCCTCGCCCGTGCGGGTTAGAATCTATCTTCTTTGTTCGCTGGGTGCGTCAGCAATCGGATAGAACCAGCCGCTGCCGACCCAAAAATTTATGGTTACTAAGAAAAACACTTTCACTGACTCAACGACGTGATCACCGCCTTCACTAAATCGTATGCCGCACCGCCGCAGACACCGGTCGCAACAACGGTGGCAACGCTTCGATGGATGAAGGCCCCCAATCGGCTACGTTTGTAATACTCCATTGGTGGAAATAGCCACCTAGCATATTGGAACAAGAACCGGGCTAGCAATAGCGACAGCAGCAACCCGTAGATGCCAAGGATAACGTTGAGGAAAATTGTCTGCTGCTCAAGCCACCCGCTGGCGGACGCTGCATATTTGTAGAACAGCCATATCACCGCAGGCAAGAAAGCGAGATAGATGATGTAGTCATAGGCTCCCGAACCATGGATGATAGGGCGAGCAGCCTTACGCTTTTTGAAGAAGCCATCAATCTTCTGAGCGGTTGAGATTACCCAATCCTCATCCCGCCCAGCAACATTAATCACACTGCGGTTCTCAGTCGGATTGGACGGTAACGATTGCAAGTCGATCTTCAAAGACGGCTTCTCGAAGCTCAGGAATACTTCAACAGTATTTAAGGGGCGAAGGTTGATCGAACGCTCCGCATATGCCGCGTTCGAAGCGAACAGCGACTGCAGGTCGTCGGGGAAAGCTCTCTCGTCAGTCCTCGGTATTCCTAGGCCCTGCATCGAGTCGCCGTTGCTCGCCACGTAGTTGTACTCGATAGGCACTAGCTCATTAACACGGGTTTTTGCCTGCTCCGGGCTTTCAAAAGTACTGAGGTCGAGCCTGCTATACTCAATCTCCTTGGCTCTTTCATTCACCTCGACGAGCAGTTCGCAGAACTCTTTCAAGTCCTCAGCCGACAATACGAGGTTGGTGGGTTTGAGATCACGCCGATAAACCGGTACTCGGATCGGCTGATCTGTGCGTAACTGTGCCTGCTGTGGCACCTTTTCTTCGACGACATCAGGTAGTGTTTCTTCGTGCTCGTTCATCGGTCAGCTTGCCGCCTCATCGAAGTAGCCTTCGTCAATCTGCTTTATGTGAAGCACATCTTTGTCGCGGCATCCTATATTGTATTTGATCATCAACTTAGCGAGTTGCGGGCCATCAATAAGTACAATCCGCGACCCTAAGTCCTTGGCCGTCTGTTCCGCAGCATCCGTGAAATGTGACGTGGTCACGAAGATACCCTTCGTCGCTTTCTTAAGGTTCAAGGCTCCGTAGAAGTCGCGAATATCGCCCGGCCCCACGCTGTTGGCAGAACTATAACGCTTCGCTTGAAGATAGATTTGGTCTACGCCAAGCGGGTCCTGATCAATTACACCATCCACACCATTGTCGCCCGATTGCCCGAGCGCGCGCCCTGCTTCCTCGGACGTGCCTCCGTATCCCATTGCGATCAGCAGGTCTATTATCAGGTTCTCAAAGAACATTGGCGACGCCAGCCGCACGTTGTCGAGCAAGTTGGCAGCTAGGGCAGACTCAAGTTTTTTGTGCGCTGCCTGCAAGTCTTCATCGGGTGTATTGGCTGGTGTTTCGGCTCCTGCCTCCGAGCCAGTTTCTTGAACATTTTCTTTCCCGCGTGCTTTGAATTCCTGAAACTCGTCGAACTGCTCAAGGTATTTTGAGTCCAGTGAAATCGTCGGATCAACCAGAACTGACTTGCCTCGATCCGTCAATTCGTACCAGCCCCTCCGAGTGTTGCGCACCAAGCCCGCTTGTTTCATATACGAGCGCGCCCAATGAACTCGATTTGCAATCGTTGTTTGCTTTCCGCTTGGCAACATTTGCTTGCGTTCTTCATCGCTTAATTCAAGACGCCTTGAAATCTCTTCAACCACGTCGGCCACTTTCCGTGGTCCATTTTGGGCGCACTCCAATACTGGGCGCATAAGCGACTGATAATCGGGGATCATACCTGCTCACCTCAAATTCTTTGTGCACATAATAGGGTGGCACCCGTCGCGCATAAACCTCTGGCGTGCAAGGCACTACCAAAAAACAACTCAATCTGTACCAGATTCCCGAGTATCGGCAGTGAAGTCGACTAAATGTTTCTTCGCACAAACACGTTTGCAAGAACATTTGGTCGAGAGGCCTGCTGGACTTCAACTTCATCTACCGTGGCCTCGGCACACACACCAATCCGCATTATACGGTTTGGACTGCCTAATAAAATTCCGCAATTTCCGTCTCTGCAATCTTTCTGGAGTCGCGGAGACCAGCAATACTATGCTGCAACAGCTTCGCCCGCGATGAGGAAAAGATCTTCTTTGAACTTCAAGCCTCGCGCGAATAATCCAAGAATTGCAGTATCCTAAGTTGCGTGTCTAAATGCGGGTTACGGATAAAGACTCTGAAAGTTGAAGATTTGGACATTAACCAATTTATTGAAAGATGGGCAGCGTCAGGAGGCAGCGAGATTGCGACTGCCCAAACCTTCGCCATTGAACTCACCGACCTACTGGGCGTTGCGCGACCCAACGTCTCAGACGCAGACGGGGATTTTCTGGACTACCGCTTCGAACGACCCGTTACCTTGACCCACACTGGCCGCAAACGGAACGGACGGATCGACCTCTATAAACGGGGGCACTTTATCCTTGAGGCCAAGCAGTTCGTATCTGCCAGAAAGTCGGATCAATCCACTCTCGAGATGTTCCTCGAAAAAGACGCCCCTAAGCAAGCGGGACACGGCAAGCGTGGCACTACCAAGTTTGACGATACGATGCTCAAGGCGCGTAACCAAGCAGACAATTACGCAAGGGCAGTTGCCAAAGAGGATGGTTGGCCTCCTTTTCTGATGATCGTTGATGTGGGCCATGTAATCGAACTCTACGCGGATTTCTCGGGACAAGGGCAAGGGTACAACCAATTCCCAGACGGTAACCGATACCGGATAAAATTAGAGGACCTGCGCCAAGGTGAAACGCGGGAACTGCTGCGCAAGATTTGGACCGATCCCTATAGCCTTGATCCATCGCTAAAATCCGCCGAGGTAACACGAGAGATAGCGGGACACCTCGCTGAGTTGGGTAAGAGTTTCGAAGCACAGGGTCATGAAGGGCATGCCGTTGCCCGGTTCCTGATGCGCTGCCTGTTTTCCATGTTCGCCGAAGACGTAGACCTGATCCCCGAACGAAGCTTCACTGAGTTGCTGATCAAGCTGCGCGGGCAACCCGAGAAAGCTAAACCCATGCTTGAGGGGCTATGGCAGACAATGAACGCGGGTGGCTTTTCCCAAGCCCTTATGTCTGACCTCAAACGCTTCAACGGTGGTCTTTTCAAAGAGGCAGACGCACTACCCCTCGACAACCTTCAACTAGGCTTGTTGATAGAAGCGGCGGAAGCGGACTGGAAGCAGGTAGAGCCTGCGATTTTCGGCACGCTTCTGGAACGCGCGTTGGACAAAAAGCAACGCCACAAGCTGGGAGCGCACTATACCCCTCGGGCTTATGTGGAACGTCTGGTGACACCAACGATTATGGAACCTCTGCGAGAGGATTGGCGCAACGTGCAGGCCGGGGTGCAGCGCTTGACTGCGGATGGTAAGGACGGGGCCGCACTGAAACTGGTTAAGGACTTCCACCATCAGCTCTGTGAGACAACTGTACTGGACCCGGCATGTGGATCGGGCAATTTCCTTTATGTTGCGCTAGAGATGATGAAGCGGCTAGAGGGTGAAGTCACAGCGCTAATCCATGAGTTGGGGGAAAGTCAGACCAGTTTCATCACAATCGACCCGCACCAGTTCCTAGGAATCGAGTTGAACCCATGGGCAGCCAACGTTGCGGAACTGGTGTTGTGGATCGGTTATCTGCAATGGCATTTCCGAACCCACGGTACTGCGTCACCCTCGGAACCTGTGCTTCGTGACTTTAGGAATATCACTAACGCCGACGCAGTGCTGGAATGGGAAGATCGTACGCCCCGTATGGATGAACAGGGCAACCCAGTGACCCGATGGGACGGGGTTACAACGACCATGCACAACGTAACTGGTGAAGAGGTGCCAGACCCTACCGCCCGCGTGCAGGTCTACGACTACAGCAAGCCCAGTGTGACGGTCTGGCCCGAGGCCACATTTATCGTTGGCAATCCGCCTTTCATCGGTTCGTCCCGCCTGCGCGACAGCCTTGGTGATGGCTATACCGAGGCACTGTGGAAAGCCTATCCCACTATCCCACAAAGCGCCGATCTGGTCATGTACTGGTGGGAAAAGGCAGCTCTTGCTGCGCGGAGATATGATGCGAAGAAAGGCACCGGCACACGCCGCTTTGGCTTAATCACCACCAACAGTCTGCGACAGACCTTTAACCGCCGTGTGTTGGAGCCGCATCTGAACGACTCTAATAAGCCACTGTCACTGTTGTTTGCTGTGCCGGACCATCCATGGGTGGATACGCTCTATGGGGCAGCGGTGCGGATTGCCATGACTGTAGGAGGCATCGGCAATCGGGCGGGCAGGTTGTTGACCATCGCCAGCGAGGGAAAACAGGACAGCGCAGAAGCTGACGGAAAGCCTGTGAGCTTTGCCGTGCGGCTTGGTAAAGTCTTTGCCAACTTGCAGATCGGTGCAGATGTGGCAGGGGCGAAGGCCTTGCAGGCGAACGCAGGTATTGCCGGTCGCGGTGTCCAACTGATGGGGCAAGGCTTTCTAGTTGGTCAGGCACAGGTATCAACACTTGTTGGCGAGGATGATGAATTAAACCAAAAGCACTACAAGCGTTATTGCAACGGGCGCGATCTTACGTCGTCTTCTCGAAACCTATGGGTACTGGACTTCTTCGGACTGACCGAGCCCGAGGTCAAAGCCAACTTCCCAATGGCTTATCAACATATTAAAGACTCGGTTTACCCAGAACGCATGCAAAACAACCGTGCCGCCTACCGTGAACGCTGGTGGCAGTTTGGTGAGAACGTTCATGCCGTAAGAAAAGCTCTGGCGACTTTGCCACGCTATGTTGGCACTGTTTATACAGCGAAGCACAGGGTATTTCAGTTTGTCTCTGGTGATATCATTGTTGATGCAACAATTAACGTAATTGCAACTGACGACGCCTCGTACATATCGCTGCTGTCTTCAAAGCACCATGTCATTTGGTCTTTGGCAGCAGGTGGCCGGTTAGGTGTGGGCAATGATCCTCGCTACAACAAGTCGCGCTGCTTCGACCCCTTCCCCTTTCCAGACCTCACAGACGACCAAAAAACCAAACTCCGCACCCTTGGCGAAGAGCTAGATGCTCATCGCAAACGCCAGCTATTAGCGCATCCCAAGCTAACAATGACGCAGATGTATAACGTCCTCGAAAAGCTTCGTGCGGGTAAGTTGATCGAAGGCAAGGACAGAGAGATTTACGATCAGGGTCTCATCGGCATCTTGCGTGACCTACATGATCAGATCGACGCTGTGGTGGCAGAAGCATATGGCTGGCTTGCAGACATCTCAGACGAAGAAATTTTGTTCAAGCTCGTCGCACTCAACCATGAACGTGCCGAAGAAGAGGCACGAGGTCACATTCGCTGGCTGAGACCTGACTATCAGAACCCATCCGGCGCTGTGGCAGAGGTGGGCAAAACTTCGGAAATGGATTTGGGCGCAAAACCCAAGGCAGAGAAAAAACCTCCATGGCCAAAAACCCTGCCCGAACAAATCGCCTCCGTGCGCGAGGTATTGGAGCAGTTGGGTGAAGCAACCCCCGACCAGATCGCACGCAACTTTGCCAGAGGCCGCAAATCCGCCGTACAGCCCTTGCTGGAGGCCCTCGCAGCATTGGGCGAGGCCGAAGAGATCGAAGAGGGTCGCTACGCAGCTTGAGGGCGCGAGGGGATCATAAATTTCCGGCACATTTTTTCGTGCTCCTATCTATGACTTCCCGCACCCGAGTTTCCCCCATAGCCCCCTATTCCGCTGCGCCTCCGCTGCACTTACGCTGCAATCTAGGCGATCCTGTCGGAGTTCGTTAGTCGGCTTGCTGATGTGGGGACTTGCGTACTCGTCGCGGGTGTGAAATGTATAAAGCACTGACAACACAAGACATCTTACTAATGCGATGTTAGTGGCGGCAGTGGAATACAGTACCTTGTTGCACGTGCGGATTGGGTTAGAGCGCTTCGTTTACACCGAAGATGTCGGGAGTTCGAGTCTCTCATCACCCACCACACTATCCCTTTGATACTAAAGAAAACTCTTGCAAATAAGGGCGTTTGTCCGTTTCAAGGTTACAACTTTGGTTACAAAAGGTGTTCCCATGGCAGGCAAGGTAATGCACTTAATCAACCGCAATGGCCGGTATCATGCCCGGCTTGTGGTGCCCAAAGACCTGCGTGGAATCATCGGCAAGACAGAACTCCGCACCCCGTTAGGTGGTGATCGCCGTCAAGCGCTTATGCGGGCCGGATCGTGCTGGTATCCGGTCAGGATGTCATCGCCGAGCACAAGCGGCGCTTCACCCGCTACGTCAGTTATTTTGAACCCTGGCACTATGTTCCCTTGCTGGATCGCAAGCCCGGCGCTCTGCGCGATGGTGCCCCATTCGTGGGCTGGCAAAGGTGGGGATCGGGAGTTCGTCGATCTGCTTCTTCTGGCCCAGGATCACGGGATCGAGGTGGTCGAGACGGCTTGCGAACTGGCGGTGGAACAAAACACCCTGCGCCTTCCCGCCATCATCAACCTGATCAACCAGTTGGTGGAGCCGGTCCTCACGCCGCTCAGCGACACCTATACCTACCCGCAGCTGACGATGCGGCCCGAGGCCGATTGCAAGCGCTATGAGACATTGTGCTCGGCTGAGGAGGCTGCCGCATGAACGCCCTCATCGACCAACTGACCGCCCTTCGCTTACATGGAATGGCAGCTTGCGCCCATGATTTGCTGTCCGCGCGCAAGCCACCAAGTCTGACCACAGCGATAAAGCAACTGATCGACGCCGAGACTGTAGAACGCCGGGTGCGCTCCATCCAGTATCAAATGCGGATCGCGAAGTTCCCCCACCACAAGGACTTCGCCACCTTCGATTACGGCGCGGCGGCCGTCACCCAGAGCCAGATCGAACCGTTCTGCTCAGGCCAGTTCACCGAAGAGGCGCATAACCTCATCCTGGTAGGCGGAACAGGAACCGGCAAAACCCATATCGCCATCGCGCTTGGAACAACGCTGATCAACAACGGCAAGAAGGCCCGCTTCTTTAATGCCGTCGACCTGATCAATGCGCTGATTAAGGAACAGGCCGAAGGCAATGCCGGGAAGATCATTCGGCAACTCTCGGCCCTGGACTGTGTCATCATCGATGAGTTGGGTTACATCCCGTTCCCCAAATCCGGCGGCGCGCTGCTCTTCCATCTGATCAGCAAGCTCTATGAGAAGACCAGCGTCATCATCACCACCAACCTTGAGTTCGGGGAATGGGTCTCGGTCTTTGGCGATGCCAAGATGACAACCGCGCTTCTGGATCGCGTCACGCATCACTGCGCAATCATCGAAACGGGCAACACCTCATACCGGTTTGCACAAAGCAAGCGACGCATAAAAACATAAACGTCCCGCAAGCAAAGCCCCCAGACGGACTCGCTATATGAGGGCGGCCCGCCTGGGGGCTTTGCACCACATAAGGTGGGTCAAATTTAAACGCTGAAACCGGATCAGTTTTGAACGCTCATTGACATTTCACCGTGGCTCTGTTTGGTTCCGGGTTTCTTTCTCATCTCCACTCCTTGGCGGTTACGATGAGCCAGAAACCCTCTCTTATCAAATCGCCCTAAACCGTCCCATTGGTGCTGACGTCAGACACACGGCCCAGGCGCTGCGAGCGCGCGCCATTTGCACAGGTGATGGTGCCGACGTTCGTCATCGTTGGCAGCGAAAACAAGGCCACGCTTCGCGGTGCACGGCTGAGCGCCAACAAGATCACGGTTGAGATCCTTACCGGCGGGCACTTTTTGCATATGGACAACCCTTGCGGTCTCCGGCGGTCTATCTCGGCGTTTTTGTCGCGCAATGCAGAACCAAACAACACTTCAACTGACTTGTGAGGTACTTCATAAAACATAAAAAGCGGTCCGCTTTCGCAATCCTCATCGCCGTGGCCGTCGCAGTCTTTGTCGCTATCACGCAGGGCAATTAACCTTTCGGCGCTCAACCCCCCGCTAAAGCACGATCGGGAAAGCATCGCTTACGAAAATCATTAACTAGTCGCCGGAGCCGTATATGCCAAACACAGGATTGTATCATGAGCTTCTCTTTTTGCCGCCTACCGACCGTCTCGCGGCTGGCGTCTGCTATCGCGCTTTTACTTGTCATGTCGGACGGTCACGCGTTTGCACAAACCGTCTTGCGCGGCCTGCCGGAGCAAATCTCGGCCGATACCCGTTACATCATCTATGTGCACGGACGCATTATCGAAACCGAAGGCCCCGAGGCCGTTTCGGACCGGTTTGGCCCTTACGATTTTAAAGGCATCACCGAGGCCCTGTCTTCACGCGGCCATGTCGTGATAGCGGACCTGCGAGAGCCGAGCGGGCTGGAATATGTCGAAACAATCGTCGGCCAGGTACGCGCCTTGCAGGGTGCCGGTGTCCCAAGTGATAACATCACGGTCGTCGGGTTCAGCAAGGGCGGATACATGACGCTGCGCGCCGCGCGGGAGCTGCGAGACCCAGAGGTCAACTACGCGATCCTCGCCGGCTGCATCGCCGAGACGATCGCCGGAGACGACCTGTCCGCCGACGGCCTCGACGGCCGTTTGTTGTCGATGGCCGATAACATCGATGGCCTGGGCTTCCCGTGCACTCCGCTTTTCGAGCGCAACGAACAACTCTCCAGTCCGATATCCATTGTCTTCCACGAAGGGACCGGGCATGGGCTCTTCTATGCCGCCGACCCGGTGTGGCTCAGCCCGCTGATGGCCTGGATTGATATGCCGGAGGGGCGCGTGGAACCAAAGCACTCACACTAAGTGATCTCCGGAACCTTTCATGACAAAACAAGCGAGATATCTGACCCACCCGCAGGTGGCGATTGACCCAAAGATCCCGGTCCCGGAATGGGGATTATCGGAGACCGGCCTTGCCCGCGTAGAAAGCCTTGCGCGGGCAGCGCCCTGGCCTAACACAACGCGCATCGTTGCCAGCGCGGAAAAGAAGGCCATCGAGACCGCGGCATGCCTGGCTGCGGCTTGGCAGGTTCCGATGGAGGTCTGTCCGGAAATGCACGAGAATGACCGGTCTGCGACGGGCTACCTTTCTCCACCTGCCTTCGAGGTTGCGACAAACCGCTTCTTTGCCGCACCAGGCGAGAGTTTCCGCGGCTGGGAAACGGCCGAGGCGGCACAGGTGCGGATCGTTAGCAAGGCTTTGGATTACGCCTGGCATCACTTTGATGGGGATATGCTGTTTGTCGGTCATGGGGCTGTGGGCACATTGCTCTATTGTGCCTTGGCCGGGCGTCCGATCGACCGGCGATACGACCAGCCCCAAGGCGGGGGAAACTGGTTTTCGTTCGACATCGATAGTCGGCAAGTCCGCCACCATTGGCGCTCTATGGAAGAAGCATTTGACGCACAACGCGAGGCAGATGTCGCACTCGGGAAAGCGGCACACGCATGAGCACGGCGCTTCACTGGACCAAACGTGGAGAGGGTCCACCGCTTTTGCTTCTGCACGGGTTCACCGGGGTTGGCACCGACTGGGACGCTGTCTTTGGAGACACCGTCACCGACTACACACACGTGATGCCGGATTTACCGGGCCATGGCACGTCCCTGCCCCTCGACAGGTTCTCCTTTCGCCAGGCTGCGCGCATGGTGGCGGATGACTTACATGAGATGGGCGTCGGACCGCTTCCTGCGATGGGCATGAGCGGTGGTGGGCAGGTCTTGCTGCACCTTGCAACGGGGGTGCCAGAGCTGATCACAGGCTCCGTCCTCGTCAGTACGGCCGCCTACTTTCCCGCGGCAGCGCGCGCCCTGATGAGGCAAGCGACGGCTGACGCGCAACCGGATGACGCCTGGATCGAAATGCGCTCCAAACATCCCGGCGGCGATGCCCAGGTGCGGGCCTTGTTCGAGACTGCCCACGGGTTTCACGCAAGCTACGGCGATGTCGCGTTCACGCCTGACCTTCTGGCACGTGTCTGCGGCCCATGCCTCGTGGTTCATGGAGACGCGGATCCGCTTTATCCGGTGACGAGCGCCATGGAGCTTTATACAGGCTTGCCGAATGCCAGCCTGTGGGTCCTGCCAGGGGCCGGTCATTGTCCGGTCTTTGGTGATCACGCGCAGTTGTTCGCCGAGGTCGCGCTCCGATTTCTGGCGGATGCGCAATACGGGCGATGAGACGCTCCATATACAAGGGATTTCACGATGATTGGCTATGTAACACTCGGCACCAACGACCTCGAAAGGGCCAGCACCTTCTACGACACTCTATTGGCTCTGTTCGGCGCAAAGCGCGCTTATACGCTTGAACGTATGATTGCTTGGAGCAACGATCCGGCCAAACCAATGTTGGTTGTCACGCACCCGAGCGATGGCAATCCAGCTGGGCCGGGCAACGGTGTCATGGTCGCGTTGATCTGTAAGGACGCCGATCACGTGCGCAGCGCCCACATGCGGGCGATCGATCTCGGGGCAGAAAATGCTGGCTCGCCAGGAGCTTATGGCGAACAGTTTTTCGGGGGATACTTTCGCGACCCTGACGGCAATAAAGTTTGTGTCTTCGTCACGACCTAGGGCATAGCGACCACGCACTTCAGTGTTCGTCTCCGCCCGACAGAATCCTCAAGCGCGCGGGACATCCGCCAGCCATTCGTCGCCAGCGTTGATTTGCTGTTGCGGCGTTTTGGGCGAAATCTCCAGGATCCGTGTGGGTCTCACTGTATCTGCCGCGCCGGTCCTGCGTTTTTTCCAACTGTGCTTTTCGCGATGGGAAAGTAAATTAGCGCCGAGAGCTCATCTGGCGCGGCGTCTGGTGTTGTGCTCAGATAGGTTTCAAACATCCAGCCGGGACGGAACTTCGCGCCGACCTGATTGAACCCGGCGCGCACGCAGCGGTTCCATGTCAGGTACAATGCGGCCAATGGGCCGTAATGTGGGAACACCGCATACAACCCTGCATCAAACCTTTTCCAGTCGGAGGGCCATGTCAGTTCCACATGCTCGGGCAAAATCGCGCCGTAATAGGCTTTTGCGTTGAGGTCGCGGAACCCTGTGGGCGCTTTGCACACCGCGGTGCAGATCATGGCGGGTCTGCCATCCAGCTCTTTCCGCAAGTCCCCAAACTCCTGGTGGATTTGCGCCGGGTCTTCGAAGAATCGTCCGTCGCGAACTCCTTGTGTCTCCCGCGCGCACAGCCAACAGTCGGAGATTGAGACCTCGTCCCAATGCGCGCAGAAGTTGCGAGACCTCTGAGACAAAAGATATGGCCGAGCAGGCAGGTCAGAGCACCGCGACAGCCTGCCGGTTGCCCGAAACTGCCGGGGGCTGGTCCCGAAATGGCTGCTGAACGCACGGGTCAGGGCGGCGTGTGTCTGGAACCCTGACTCGAGCGCAATGTCGATCACCCGTTGCTGCGTGTCTCGCAGAAGCTGGGCCGCACGTTCCATCCTGCGCGCCCGAATATAGCCTGCAACGGTTTCTCCGGTCACGGCCGCAAACTGCCGCTGGAAATGGTGCTGCGCCATCCCCGCCATCCGCGCCAGCGTGGCGGTGCGCCACGGCGCTGCAAGGTCCGCTTCGATGCGAGAGCACACATCAGAGATGCGCAAGGATGGGGCGCGTGGCATGGGTTAACTCGCGTTCGGGGCGCTTGCGACAAGCGATGCGACATCACCCACCTCCAAGGCCGGAAGTGCCTCTTCGATGGCCTCCTTCGGCCAATCCCACCAGCGCAACTCGAGCAGGGTTTCGATGTCTTTATCCGTGAAACGCATGCGGATGACCTCGGCGGTGTTGCCTCCGATGACCGCATAATCGGGAATGGTGCCTCGGACAACAGCATTGGCCGCATCAATCACACCATTGCCCAGTTCGGCACCGGGCAGGAGCACCGCGCCACGTCCGATCCAGCAATCATGGCCAACAATCGTATCACGGCCCCGAGGCAGGCTCGAGCGGTAGCCGCCAAAGCGGGGCGGATCAAAAACGGCAAAAGGATAGGTCGAAAGCCCGGCCATCGGGTGATTTGCCGTGGCTGTAAGGAACTCAACCCCTTCGGCAATCTGGCAAAAACGTCCGATCGTTAACCGCTCAGGGGCACCGGGGAACAGGTACGGTGCAAGTGTTTCGGCATAGCTTTCCGGTAGACGTCTGTCGTTGTAGTAGGTCCAATCACCGATCTCGATGTTCGGGTGATCGATAACCTGATTCAGGAACACCGTGGCGGGGTCATAATTACCATCTGGGAACACGAGCGGGTTGCGCAGCGTTGGATCGGGCAAGGTGTTAGGCATTGTGTGCGGTCCTGTTGGGAAGGCTCGGTCGGTCAGGTGTGGGACCTTGGCCATGTGATACTTGGTTCATCGAAGTCGCCATTTCTATCGTCGGGTTGTCTCAAACATCTGCCATCTTCCTTTTTAGACTGCGCCCAATCGCCGCTGCGCCAAACTCATTTGACGTGTCGCCGCCGCCGAAATGATTGCGGCTTTGCACAGGGTGTTTTTGCTGATGTTAACGGCCCGTCTCCACACTTGCCCGCAAACCGTCCGCGATCCGTCTTGCGGCACGGCGACCGCTGCGTATTGCACCTTCGACGTACCCTGCAAAGTCAGTGTCAAGCTCGGCTCCCGCGAAAGACACCGGCCCGGACCATTCCGCGAGTTGTGCCGCGGCATCCGCAGGTCGGTCATTGCGGACATAGACGTTGTACCCACCGCCGGACCACGGATGGTCGACCCAGATGCCTTCGTCGATGACGTGCGGGTGGGCGGCCTGTGCCCCGAGAACGCTGGAAAGGTCTTTCAGAAGAAACTCATTGCGCTCTGTTTTGGTCAGACTGGCGCGTGCGCGGGCCTCCGGGCCACCCAAGAACGCCGTCAACCTCGGTTTTCCTTTATCGTCAAAGCTGGTGTCTCGGACTTCCAAGCCAAGTGGGGAAGCAAACGACACTGATCCGCTGCGCCCATGTGCGCGCCAGAAGGCACGATCGTAGACCAGGGTTGTTTTTATCATGGCCCCGTCCGAAAAAGCCGACAGTAAGGCATGTAACTCTTCGCTGCGGTCAATATCGAATGCTATCCGGCGCGCTATAGTCGGCGGGACGGCAACAATCACACGCTCCGTGTGATACCCCCTCGAGGCCGTCGATCCCTGAACGCCGTCTTCATCGACGGCAATGCGTGTGACCGGCATACCCAATTCAGGCTTCCGGGAAAGCGTGCTTGCAAGCCGTTGGACGATCCGAGTCATACCTGCAGTCAAATGAAACTCCGAGTCGGTTGGACCTGTACGACCTATTAGCTTTCTTCATTGCGAGGGCGCTTATCTCGTCGGGATGTGCGCCGAATTGCTCGGTGATGACCGTCCGCACGATAGCCTCATCTTCGGCGCAAAGGAGCAGACGGCTGATCGCACATCCAAGGCTATCTTTCGGCGGGGTTGAGCGTGTGAATGCAAACTCCGCTCCACGTTTGACTTCGCCAAGACTATCCCAAGGCGCGGTCCACCAGCGGTACAAGGCCAGCGTCGAATCGAAGATTTCCCTTGGTGAAGACCAGGATCGAATGGCATCGTCCAAGAGTGCCTCGGCTTCATCTGCAGAAACAAGGTCGCTGCGTTGCAACACCTCTTGATTCACGTAGCAAAGATCGCGTCCCGTTGCTGGTACAGGGGACAGGTGGACCTTCCTGATCCACGAGCTCAAGGAACGCATTCATGTCACCATTGACCATTTGCGCGCCGCCATCATGCTCGGCAGTGTGGATTCGACCGCCGAGTCGCGGTTGCGCTTCGATCACCTGAGCGGATGCACCCAAACGTTCCAACTCTGCTGCTGCCGCCAAACCAGCGGCGCCGCCTCCAACGACAACAACATTGACTTCCGGCATTGTGTTTCTCTCCCATGGATTGAGCAAATGCTCAACAGTTTTTGGCGATGTCAAGGTGGAGTCGGCGTGAGCCGGTTGTTCGGACAAGAACGCCGCGAACAGATCATTGAAAGCGCATTCGAAGTCACTCTGAAAAAAGGTTTGGTCGGGCCCGCGACACGAGATGCAACCCGTCGCCACTTGGTTCTCTGCTGCCGATTGCTCGCGCAGCGAAGACCTGCTTCCTGCAACTGAAACGTCGGCCTAATAATGCCTTCGATCTACAAAGTCCTACGCCTTGGCGCGATATTGCGATGGCGTCATCCCGATCTCACGCTTGAAAGCCGAATAGAACGATGAGCGAGAGTTGAACCCAACGTCAAAAGTTATGGTTAGAATGGTGTCGTCAGTGCTGCGTAACCGATCGGCGGCATCACGAACCCGCCACCCATTCACGTAATCAAAGAAACGCAATCCAATTTTCTCGTTCAAAGCCTGTGACGCGTAGTGAGTCGTTACTCCGATCTTGTCTGCCAGATCCCAAAGCGAAAGATCAGGCTCAAGGTAGAGCTTCTTGTCCTGCATCAGCGCTTCTATCTTTGCCGCAATCCTATCAAGGCGATCGTCACTTAAGCCCGACTTGCCGTATTTTCTGAACTGCAAGGGTTTCGATCCGCTGATCGGTGCCGTTGCTTTTGGCGGAACAAGTCCCGGTCGTTGCCGCGTACCCCACAAAGCGATGCTCCACATCAAAGCAAAGCGGACGATAATTGCGGCTGCAAGTGAATCAAGCATGGCCACGCCCGGAAAGGACAGTTGTAGTTCCGTGGCAATGATTCCCAGTAAATTGAATATCCAAAATATGAAGACTGCCGCCGCGAGCCACCAGGCCCAAGCCAATTCGCGGCCCTCTGTACTGGCAAACAACTCCTTCAATCGGCTTCTATACTGCCTCAGTCTTCGGAGGATCAAAAAAGCGTAGATCGGAACAAGCGCATAGAAGAGTACCGTCGCGCCATACAGCCCAAGAAGTGCGATAGTTTGCCATATCACCAAATCCTTCGCACCAGGTCTTAGGCCGGCTTGCAGTGAGGGAGGCAAAAGCAAGATGTAGGCATAGACGATACAGGCAAATCCGATGGGTAGTATGTGCCAAACACGCCGCACAGGGACCGTTTTCTGTGTGGTATCTTTGGTCAGGCGATAGACATAGAGCCACAATAGATACGGCTGCACCATTGTCAGCGGGATCTCACCCAGTTCAAGCGCGATCATCGCGGGCCCCGGGCGTTCAGTTGGAAACAGAACAGAAACGGGAAGTGCCAACAGATCGGCCGCGCTGGCCATAAAGAACATGGCAAGTGGCAGCCGACTGTAGCGATCGCGGTCGGGCAACAGAAGAACGTTGCTGCAAAACAGTGACAAAACCAAAATGCCAACAGCCGCAGTTAGGCGCAATGTCTCTAGATCGAAATGTGTCGGTACAAGGTCCATAAACAAAGGTCATTTATTATGCAGTGCAAGGGCGCAACCAACACTGATTGGGTGCGCCCTGTGTCCTAGAGTTTTCGTTCAGAAGAGGAAACAGTCTTCTGTCAATGGGTCGCAAGAGGTTCCAAAAATCATAACCTCCGCGTCGCCATAGCTAATTGTTGTGAAGGTGCCATGCGTTTCTATTTCAAGATCGTCAAAGGCAATCCCGGTTTGAGAAAAGTCGAGGAGGTCTTCTTCTGCGTTGAAGCCGAAGATGCGATCCTGACCGGAATTTTCCTGGAAGACAAACGTGTCTGCTCCGTCACCGCCCCACATCAAATCGCGTCCGGTGCCGCCGTTCAGTATGTCGTCACCCTCGCCACCACGGATCATGTCATCACCTTCCCCGCCGGACAACGTGTCGTCGCCATGACCGCCACGGACGTGATCGCGCCCGTCACCCCCGTCGATGATGTCATCCCCGTGATCGCCGCGCAGAAAGTCATTTCCCTCGCCGCCGGAAATGCTGTCATCACCATCGCGCCCCCGGATGAAATCGCGCCCTTCACCCCCGTCGATCTTGTCGTCGCCATGGCCACCACGCAGATGATCATTGCCGGCGCCGCCGATCAGTTGGTTGTCGCTGTGCGCTGCATCAGGTGTTTGGCGAAGAACGTCGATGAAATCCCGACCATCTGTGCCGATCGACAGGGTCGAGCCGTCCGAAAAGGTGAAGCGGCCCGTATCCAGATCACCCAGCCGGCCATCGAAAGTCAGGCTGGCGTTGCCCAGTTCCAAAACTGTTTCCGGCCCGCCCGGCGCATCTTCATCCTCTGTCAGCGAAACATCGGCTGCTGTGCCATCGATCGTGAAGCTTTCGTCTGATGGGTCGAATTTGGCCCAGTTGTCGTCGTTGTAAATTGCGGAAAACGCTTCGAGCAAAAGATAACCGGGTTCGATCTGGGAAAATGTCGTTGCAATCGAGAAGATCGTGCCGGATTCGACATGCAAGTAGGTCGCCGTGTTTGTTCCGAGTGTACCGCCCGAGAACCCAATGAACTGTTGCCCAAACAGAACGGCTGACACCAGACCAAGGCTTTCTCCCTCCAGGCTTGGGGTGCCATCTTCTGCACGGAAGTCCAGCATCTCTTCCAGTTGTTCGGGGGGCAGCAGCGTCCGAGAGACCAGCAACGCGTCCATGAAACGAATGATGTCCGAAGTAGTCGATACAACACCGCCAGCCGCACCGAAATCCATGGGTACATCTGAGACGTCCCTAATTTGGCCGGGGAAAATCTCCGCATAGGACCGAAGCATACCATCTGTGTCGAACTCGGATCTCATTGAGCTGTCATCCATGCCGACGACCGAGAAGATGCGGTCAGACATCACTTCTGCAAAACTGTCGCCGGTCTTTTGTTCGATCAGCTTTTGCAACAGCAGGTAGTTTGTATTTGAGTACGCGTACCCCTCACCAGGCGCAAAGTCCGCAGGCTGATTTGCGGCCAGGTCCAACAACCTGTCTGGCCCCAACGTCTGCGTTGGATCGGCCAAGAGCAGTTCGATGAATGCCGGCAAGTCACCTTGACCCGGAACCGTGTTGAAATCGGGGATACCAGACCGATTTGCCAGCAACTCGCGCACGGTCACTTCCCCAATGTTGGGAATGTCTTCGAGACCCGTGAGGTTCATCTGCTCTGCCAAAGGCGCGTCGAAATCGATGACGCCTTCACCGACCAGCTGTTGCACGATCACAGATGTCATCATCTTGGTCTGCGACCCAACTTCAAACGTGTTGTCCGTGCTGGCAGCTTCAGAGCCATAGCGTTCAGTCGTTCCGGCTGCATTGCGGACCGACAAACCGCCCCGCGCGATTTCCATGAGCACCGCAGGCGCGTCTTCGTTATCTTCGGCAAAGTCCTGCAAAGCTTTTGCAGGGCTGGAGTTCAGGGCGTCGGGGTCAAATAGGGACATTGTGTCAATCCTTGTTGATGTCAGAATAAAGACGGACCGTGCGGCCCGTTGGGCATCACTTGGTTGAATTGATTGTGCGATGCGTCCGGATTGATCGGGACGGACAGAAAGTCTGCTCAAAGCGCTACTTCCATGAGGATTTAGCTATTTGTCCTTATCCTAACTGACGTATTTGGGCGAGCAACGGCAGGGACGGGCTGCTCCCCCTGCCGTCAGATTTGAATGCGAAGCGATGCTGCGTGGCGCGAGAAGGCAGAGTTGAACCAATTTGATCGAAGAGTTGAGCAGCCTCATCTGACTGGTCCAAGTTGATTGTTAGTGCATCATCGGCCTCTGATCCATCGGGATGATGGTTTCAGGCGCTGGCGGGCGATAGCCCAGTGCACTGTGGGGGCGTTTTGTGTTGTAGTGTCTCCTCCATTGTTCGATCAGGGTTTGTGCTTCGCGCAAGCTGTAGAAGATTTCACCGTTGAGCAGCTCATCCCTGAACCGGCCATTGAAGCTTTCACAGTATCCGTTCTCCCATGGGCTCCCAGGTTCGATGTAAGCTGTCTTGGCGCCAACGGCGGCGATCCAGTCTCGGACAGCCTGGGCGACAAATTCCGGCCCATTGTCAGAACGTATGAAACTCGGCGCGCCGCGAAGTATGAACAGGTCTGTCAGGACATCGATTACATCGGTCGAGTTCAGCTTCCGCTCGACCCTGATAGCCAAGCATTCCCGACTGTACTCATCAAGGATGTTCAGCGTCCGGAAAGCTTTGCCATCATCGGTTCGGCAATGGACGAAGTCATAGGACCACACGTGGTTGCGATACTCCGGCCTCAGACGGACGAAGGGGCGATCTGCATAGAAGGTTCGGGCGGCCTCGAAGCACATCTCAGTTGTCGCTTTGCCGTGTGCGTAGATGGTCACGAGGATACCTCGCGTCATTGGTACGAAATGCGGTGTGAAAACTAACCTTTCAGCGGGTGCTGAGCCGAGCTGGCCAATTGTCTCGGCCAGCTCTGGCATATGGGTGTGCTGAAGCAGGCCGTAGGGTATAAGATTTTCGTTGGTCTCCGCAAAGCTGAACCCACCTCCACCGCCTCGACCTGCGCCGGAGATGCCGGTTTTTGCATCTACCGTGATGCCTGCCGTCTCTATCAGACCTTCAGAAAGTAAAGGTGCGAGGGCAATCAAGGTTGCTGCCGGAAAGCAGCCGGGGTTTGCCACGCGACTTTGGCCCGTGATTTTGTCAGGCCAGATATCTGCCAGACCATATGTCCATCCGTTCGCATAGCGATGGTCTCCGCCAATATCGACGATCTTTACACAATCCGGAACATTTGCGAGTGCCGCCTCCGATGCACCGGTTGGGAGCGAGGAGAATAGCAAATCAAGGTCTGGCAAACCGAGAGGGTCCCATCGTTTGTGAATCGGCATGCAAAATTGACCCACTTTGGTGGGTTATGAGCGAGTAAAATTGACCCACCTGTTTTCGTAAACATCCGCACAAGAAGTGCGGAGGAAAGAGCAGGTGTTATTGATGGAAAGCGTATCGAAGATCCGAAGATGGATATTGCGGGAGGGTCGCAGCATCCGATCTGTGGCGCGGGCAACGGGATTATCGCGGAACACGATCAAGAAGTATCTGAAGGATGCGCGGCCCCCAAGCTACCAACGTCAGGCTCCGCCGGTTCGGCACAAGCTGTGCAATGGGTTTGATCTTCGGCTTCAGGAACTGTTCGAGCAGGATCAGAAGCGTCCACGCCGGGAACGTCGAACAGCGCAGAAGCTCTTTGAGCAGCTCGTGTTGGAAGGCTACACCGGGTCCTATTCGCCGGTTCAGCGTTTTGTCCGCGATCTGAAGCGGGCGGGTGCCGGTTCGGGCGAGGCTTTTATCCCGCTGCATTTTGCTGCTGGTGACGCACTGCAATTTGACTGGAGCGAAGAACGGGTTGTGCTGGGCGGTGTCGAACAGAAGATCAAGGTCGCCCATTTCCGCCTCTGCCACAGCCGCAAGCCCTTTGTCGTGGCCTATCCAGGCGAAGCCCAGGAGATGGTGCTGGATGCGTTTGCACAGGCGCTGTCTTTCTATGGCGGTGTTCCGCGCCGGGTGATCATCGACAATCCCAAAACGATGGTGACCTATGTATCGCGTTCGAAGGACCGGAAATTCCATCCCCGGTTCCTGGCGCTGATGAACCATTATGTGATGGAACCTGTTGCCTGCACCCCCGCCGCAGGCTGGGAGAAGGGACAGGTCGAGAACCAGGTCCAGTTTTTGCGCGGCCGGTTGTTTGTTCCCAAGCCAGCCTTTGATGATCTCGATGCGCTGAACGCCTGGCTACGCCTGCGCTGTGAAGAGCTGGCAAACCGGCCCCATCCCGAGCAATCGGATCGCACGGTTGCCGAAGTGTTCGAAGACGAACGCGTCGCGCTGCGCCCCCTGGGCCGGGCATTTGATGGCTATGTGGAGAAGACCGTTCGTGTCCGCTCCACCTGCCTGGTTCAATATGCCTCCAATCGCTACAGCGTGCCGTCCCACTTTGCAGGACAGCATGTCTCCCTGCGCGCCTATGCGGGCCGGATCGTGCTGGTATCCGGTCAGGATGTCATCGCCGAGCACAAGCGGCGCTTCACCCGCTACGTCAGTTATTTTGAACCCTGGCACTATGTTCCCTTGCTGGATCGCAAGCCCGGCGCTCTGCGCGATGGTGCCCCATTCGTGGGCTGGCAAAGGTGGGGATCGGGAGTTCGTCGATCTGCTTCTTCTGGCCCAGGATCACGGGATCGAGGTGGTCGAGACGGCTTGCGAACTGGCGGTGGAACAAAACACCCTGCGCCTTCCCGCCATCATCAACCTGATCAACCAGTTGGTGGAGCCGGTCCTCACGCCGCTCAGCGACACCTATACCTACCCGCAGCTGACGATGCGGCCCGAGGCCGATTGCAAGCGCTATGAGACATTGTGCTCGGCTGAGGAGGCTGCCGCATGAACGCCCTCATCGACCAACTGACCGCCCTTCGCTTACATGGAATGGCAGCTTGCGCCCATGATTTGCTGTCCGCGCGCAAGCCACCAAGTCTGACCACAGCGATAAAGCAACTGATCGACGCCGAGACTGTAGAACGCCGGGTGCGCTCCATCCAGTATCAAATGCGGATCGCGAAGTTCCCCCACCACAAGGACTTCGCCACCTTCGATTACGGCGCGGCGGCCGTCACCCAGAGCCAGATCGAACCGTTCTGCTCAGGCCAGTTCACCGAAGAGGCGCATAACCTCATCCTGGTAGGCGGAACAGGAACCGGCAAAACCCATATCGCCATCGCGCTTGGAACAACGCTGATCAACAACGGCAAGAAGGCCCGCTTCTTTAATGCCGTCGACCTGATCAATGCGCTGATTAAGGAACAGGCCGAAGGCAATGCCGGGAAGATCATTCGGCAACTCTCGGCCCTGGACTGTGTCATCATCGATGAGTTGGGTTACATCCCGTTCCCCAAATCCGGCGGCGCGCTGCTCTTCCATCTGATCAGCAAGCTCTATGAGAAGACCAGCGTCATCATCACCACCAACCTTGTGGTGAGGGAACTGGGTTGGTTACAGCACTCCCTAGATGTCGCCTGTGAGGATTGGGGGCAGAACCTGCCACAAGGAAACCCAGTAAAGCCTATCCGACGACCAAAGATTGACAACCGCCGAGAGAGACGACTGCAGGAAGGGGAATGGCATGCGTTGTTGGGTGCCGTGAACCAAGCTCGGTCTCCGCTGATGAAACCGCTACTTACGCTTGCTTTAGCGGGGCTTTTGTGGAGGTGTCTGCGAGGAAAACCACAGCCTTCTTCCAAACCGACCCGAACCTAGTCTGGTAAAACCGGCTTAAATTCCTGCTGGTAGCTAAACAGAAACCGCGATGCTGAACTTCTAACTCGCGGATTCCAGTTGCTTCAATCGCGGCATCAAATTCAACAGCTCTCTGGTGTAGGGATGCTCGGGCGTTGAAAACAGGGCATCTGTGTTCTGAACTTCGACCAGTTTTCCCTGTCGCATCACGCCCACCCGATCACACATCTGACGTACAACTGGTAGGTCGTGACTGATGAACAGCATGGTCAGTCCCAGATGATCCTGCAGATCTTTCAGGATGTTCAGGATTTGCGCCTGGATCGAGACATCCAACGCGCTGGTCGGCTCATCGCAAATCAGGAACCGGGGCTGCGTGGCTAGTGCGCGAGCAATACAGATGCGCTGACGCTGCCCGCCTGAGAATTCGTGCGGGTATTTGCGCCATGCGTCTTTCGCCAACCCGACCCAGTCCAGGAGTTCCTTAACACGCGGTTCAACCTGCGATTTGGGAAGGATGCGATGGTGCAGAATTGGTTCGGCAACGAGATCACCAACCTTCATCCTCGGGTTCAGGCTTGAGAACGGATCCTGAAAGATCATCTGGATCTGGCGGCGATAGGCTTGGAGCGCCTCTGATCCCATGGCCGTCACCTCCTGCCCGTCAAAGACAACGCGGCCTCCATCCACGGGATAGAGCGTGCCGATCATCCGCGCGACGGTGGATTTGCCTGATCCGCTTTCGCCCACAAGGCCAAAGACTTCGCCATCCCGGATATCGAAACTCACCTGATCAACAGCGGTGAAATACTGCCGCTGCGACGGTAAAATGGCGCCCTTCTGCAGGAACGTCTTGGTGATGTTCTCTACCTCTAGCAGCTTACCGGATTTGGACAGGCCGGTTTTGTCCCAATGGGCTGCCAGATCGTCGATCTTGAAGGTGCTTTCCCGTTCGCCGTAGCTGACCACCGGGAACCGTTCGACCTTGGTGTGCGGCCGTGGCACAGCGGCGATCAGAGATTTGGTATACTCATGTGTTGGTGCGCCAAGGATCTGATCGGTGGTGCCGCTTTCGACCACATGGCCGGAATACATCACCGTCACCGTATCGGTGGTATCGGCGATAACGCCCATGTCGTGGGTCACAAGGATAACACCGACCTGGCGCTCCTTGGCCAGTTCCTTGATCAGGTCCAGCACTTGCGCTTGCACAGACACATCCAATGCGGTCGTGGGCTCATCGGCAATCAGGACGCTGGGTTCCGTGCACAGCGCCAAAGCGATCACCACACGCTGACGCATCCCGCCGGAAAACTGATGCGGATACTGGTTGAACCGGTCCGCCGGGTCCGGGATGGACACGCGATCCAGCAGGGCAATCGCACGCGTCTTGGCCTCAGATGCAGACAGGCCAAGGTGTAGCTGAATCGTTTCGACCAATTGCTCACCAACAGTGAACAGCGGATTCAACGAGGTCAGCGGGTCCTGAAAGATCATCCCGATCTCTTTGCCTCGGATCCTGCGTTTGTCCTCGGCGTCCAGTTCGTCGATACGCCGACCGTTCAGCCAGACCTCGCCCTCGGACACATGGGCCGGAGGGTCCAGCAGACCGATCACGGCATTGCCGGTCATCGATTTGCCCGCGCCACTTTCGCCGACAACCCCCCGGATTTCACCGGGATGCAGGTCGTAGGTCACGTGTTCCACCGGCTTGAAAACACCATGGCGGGTGGGGATTTCTACCGTTAGGTTGCGGATCGAGAGAACGGGATCGGTCATTTCAGCCTCGGGTTCAATGCATCGCGCAGCCAGTCGCCCAGCAGATTTACACTCAGGGCCAGCGCCAGAAGGGTGCAGGCGGGGAAGAACAGTATCCACCACTCACCCGAGAACAGGAACCCCTGCCCGATGCGGATCAGCGTGCCCAGTGACGGCTGTGTGGGCGGAGCTCCGACGCCCAGAAAGCTAAGAGTCGCTTCGGCGATGATCGCCAGTGCAAGTGAAATCGTTGCAATCACCAGCACGGGTGACAGCACATTCGGCAGGATATGGCGCAGCATGATCGTCAACGGATTTTGCCCAATGATCCGCGCAGCGGCTACGTAGTCCTTGTTCTTTTCAACCAGCGTGGCGCCGCGAACGACCCGGGCAAATTGCACCCAGTCGGACAGCCCAATCGCCAGGATCAGCACCCAGATCGCCATCTGATCGCGGTACTCGATGGGCGTGATGCCCTTGGCGATACCAAAGATCAGCATGGCCAGCAGGATCGAAGGGAAGGTCAGTTGCACGTCCGCCGTACGCATGATGATGGTTTCGGTCCAACCGCCGAAATACCCTGATAGCAAACCCAGGATGATTCCCAGAACCATCGCAAACAAAACAGCGGCGACCCCGACAAACAGCGAGATCCGCATCCCGTAGAGGATGGTCGAAAACACATCCCGCCCCTGATCGTCGGTGCCCATCACAAAGCTTTCACCTGTGAAGGCATTCGGCTCCATCGGCGGGGTGAAGCCATTCATCAGGTTCAGACTGGAGGGGTCGAACGGGTTCGTCGGTGCAATAAGCGGCGCAAAGATCGTGACAAGAACCAGCAGCGAAGCAACTGCTGCCGAGACCATAGCCACCGGAGATCGGCGAAAGGCGTAGAATTGATCGCTGTCCAGAATGCGTTGCAGGCGGCTCATGCGCTGACCCTCAGACGCGGGTCGATGAAGGCGTAAAGAATGTCGACAGCAAGGTTAATCGTGACAAAGATGACCGAGATCATCATCAGGTAGGCTGCCATAACGGGAATATCCACGAACTGGACTGCGTTGATGAACAGCAGGCCAAGACCCGGCCACTGAAACACCGTCTCGGTGATGATGGCAAAGGCGATAATTGCCCCCAATTGCAGGCCGATGATGGTTATTACGGGCACCATTGTGTTCTTTAGGGCGTGGCGAAAGTTGATGACCCGATCACTTAGGCCGCGTGCACGGGCAAAGCGAATATAATCTTGCCGCAGCACCTCCAGCATCTCAGATCGCACCAACCGCATGATCAAGGTCATCTGATACAGCCCAAGCGTGATCGCGGGCAGGATCAGGGCCTTTAATCCGCTGCTGGTCAACAAGCCGGTGTTCCACCACCCCAAATCTACGACTTCACCGCGCCCAAAGCTGGGCAGCCAACCCAGTTCGACCGAGAAGACGTAGATCAGCAGAATGCCAATCAGGAAGGTGGGCAGCGAAACCCCGATCAGCGAGGCCGACATGATGAAATTCGCCGCGAACCCATCTCGTCGGATCGCGGTGAACACGCCCAGCGCGATGCCAAGAACAATCGCCAGAATCGCCGAGACCAACGCCAGTTCCAGTGTCGCCGGGGCGCGTTCGGCCAGAATCTCGGCAACCGGGCGGCCCTGACGGAAGCTAACACCAAAATTGCCCTGGACCGCCTCTTGCAGGAATTTCACGTATTGGACCGGGAAGGGTTGATCCAGGCCCAGCTGGCTGCGCAGCCGTTCCACATCCTCCATGGTCCGTTCCTGACCCAGCATGTTGTCGATCGGGTCGCCGACAAAACGGAACATGGAAAAGGCGACGAGGCCCACGACGAAAAGAACCAGCGCCGACTGGGCCACGCGCCTGATAATATATGACAGCATTTAGTTGACCGTGACCCAACGCAGAAGGAAGAAATTGTCGGGCCGTTGCGTTAGCTCGATATTGCTGCGCGCACCCCAAACCAGAGGCTGGACGTAGAGGGGGACATAGGCGACCTCGTCCTGAAGGATGGCAGTAACCTCATCCAACATGGCCTGGCGCTTTGGCTCGTCGATCTCGGACTGGATCAGCGGCAGCAGCTCATCGACGCGCGCGTTGGAGTATCCACCGAAGTTCCAGGACCCCAGCTTCTTTTCCTCATTCGGGGTTGAGGCCAGAAAGCGCACGGGATGTTCGGCGTCAAATGTACCCGGCGACCAGCCCAGAAGATACATGTCGAAATTATCGGCCCGCAATTCCGGCCAGTAGTTCTGAACCGGCATTGCATCCAGTGTCACATTCAGACCTGCCTGTGTCAGCATGGCCGTGATCGCCTGACAAACAGATTCGTCATTCAGATAACGGTTGTTGGAGCATTTGAAGCTGACTTCTGCTCCCTCAGCCCCGGCTTCGACCAACAGTGCCTTTGCGCCTTCCAGATCATAGCCATACGGGTCCGCATTCACAGCTGAGTACCCACGCATCGCAGGGCTGACAAGCTGGCTTGCGACTTCCGCATTGCCCCGCATGATTGTCTGCAAGATGGCCGGGACATTGACCGCCTTTGCAACCGCCTCGCGGGCACGCGGATCGAGGAACAGATCAGAGCCGCCCTGCCCGTCTGCGCTTGCGCCCTGTTTCTGGTCAAAACCCAGCATGATGACGCGCGCCTCAATGCCTTGGATAACCTTCACATCCGGGTTGCCCTGCAGGCGTGCAACGTCCTGAATCGGAACAGGGTTGATGAAATCAACATCACCCGACAGCAACGCCGCCAGAGCAGTCGCAGGGTTTTGGATCGGCACCAATTCTGCGCGGGTCAGGTTGTGTTCAACATCTCCCCACCAGCCGCCAAAGGGTTCCAGCACAGTGCGCAGGCCGGGCTCGCGCGCAGTCACTTGAAACGCACCCGTCCCGTTTGCGTTCAGGGTTGCGTAATTCCCGGCCTCTTTGTCGGGAAGAACCGTGTCATTCGCTTCGGCCCAGCCGCTATCCATAATCATCCAGTTGGCGATGCTATCGGGGAAGATCGGATTGGGCGCGGCGGTCATCACATCGATTGTGTAGTCATCGACCTTCACGACTTCGCTGACCGGGGCGAACCAGCTGCGTGTATCCGAGCTTTCATCAGACGCGCGTTGATAGGAAAAGATCACGTCATCGGCGTTGAATTCGGATCCATCATGAAACGTCACACCTTCACGTAGCTTGAACCGCCAACCAGCGCCACCGTCGATCGGCTCCCAACTGGTCGCTAAGGCTGGTTCGATGGTCATATCCTTGCCGCGCCGCACCAGCCCTTCGTAGACATTGTTCAGGAAACCCAGCACCGGAGCAGAATTAACTGCATGCGGGTCCAGTGTTTGCGGATCGGTGGTGACGGCAAAGGTGAATTCTTCAGCCATCACAGGCATGGAAAGCGCGCTCAGTAGCGCAGCAGCGGTCAGACGTTTCATGATAGCTCCCACTTCAAAAATTGCCGGGTCCCATGGAAAAGAACCCGGCAACAAAAGTTTAGTTCAGGCCAAAATGCTTGACCATGGGCTGATCTTCCGGATCAACTTCGATGCCCAGATTTTCTGCCATGCCCCAGTTCAGCACCTGGTGGTGAATCGGGATATACAGCTGTTCGTCCTGCACAACGCGCCAAATCTCGGCAATGTCCTGATTCCGTGCTTCGAGGTCAGTGTTCGAGGCCAGCGACTTGATCTTGGTGTCCAGGTCGTCACTGTCAAAGCCAGTGCCATTCCAGGTGCCGATATCGCTTTCACGACCGTGGACAAGGAAGTTGAAGATATACTCCGAATCGTAGGTCGGAACACCCCAGCCCAGCATGTAGAAATCGGTCTTGCCGTCGGTGATCAGCGGGAAATGCTGCGCCTTGGGCTTGGCGTCCAAGTTCACTGTAATGCCAATCTGACCCAGCATACCGACAGCAGCCTGACAAATGCCTTCGTCGTTGATGTAGCGGTCGTTGGGGCAATCGAGGCGGATCGAGAAGCCGTCGGGATACCCCGCTTCGGCCAACAGCGCCTTTGCGCCTTCGACATCCGTGCTGCTTTCGGCATCCATCTCTGCGGTCCAACCGTTCACGAAGGGCGGCGCAATCATGCCCGCAGGCTGAGACTGGCCGCGCATGACCACCTGCTTGATGGCATCCCGGTTGATCGCTTTTGACATGGCCTGTCGCACACGCACATCGGCCAAGGGGTTCTTGCCGTCCACATTGTCGGCTTCGATATCGTCCGCGCCTTGGTTCAACCCGAAGAAAATGACCCGGTTCTGGGGTGCCTGTTTCACAACCAGACCGTCCGCGGAGTTCACCCGTTCAAGGTCCTGCACTGGCATATCCTGAAGGAAGTTCACCTCACCCGACAGCATCGCGGCAACGCGGGTGGCGTCGTTCTGGATAGGTGTATAGATGATCTCGCTGATCGCCATCGGGAACTGATCGCGGCCCCAATAGTCTTCGTTGCGCGCCATCACGGTCTTCACATCCGGTTCACGGCTGACCAGCTTATAAGGCCCTGTGCCATTCACATTGGTGGTGGCAAAGGTGATCTCACCCCCTTCGAAATCCTGAACCGCAACCGCATTGTTTGCCTCGGTCCAACCTTTGTCCATGATGAATAGGTCAGTTAGGTTTGCGGGCAGGATCGGGTTCGGGCCATCGGTCACGATCTCAACCGTGTGATCGTCCACGGCACGCACTTCGACGATCGAGTTGATCAACTCTTTCATGTCCGAGTTCGGCTGCTTCGCCCGGTTGATGCTGAACACCACATCCTCGGCAGTAAAATCGGCCCCATCGTGGAATTTCACGCCCTGACGCAGATTGAATACCCAGACATTCGGGTCATCAGCGCTGGGTGCCCAGTCCGTGGCCAACGCAGCTTCGAACGCGCCCGTGGTGTCACGAATGATCAGCGGCTCGTACATCTGATGGCGCACGGTATGCGTGGGCCCTTCATTTTGCGAATGAGGATCAAGCGTCAGCGCATCCCCGGAGCGCGCCCAGCGCAAAGTCTCAGCCTGAACCAGCGTTGTTGAGGCCATCAACATCGCCAGCGCGAACATTGGTTTCTTCATTATTTTCTCCCTTTTTTTGCAGCCCGTTGACTGCACTGAATCCGCGATGCTGTGTCGCAAATTTCTGTTAACGCTAAAACTGAGGATAGCATACCAACCGCGTCGGCATGTCAATCGCTCAACAGCACAGAATTTGAAGAACGGAGATGAAACAAGAGTTTACCCCGTGTTAACCGAAACTCAAAACATTCCCGTGCTGATCCATAGCGTTGAGATGCGCGGGGGCGTTCCAGTCCGTTGGCGAAGGATAAACACCGTTTCAGTATCCCAGCCTTGGTGTTGGCGCAGTCCTTAGCGACCTGGCACGCACATCAAAGAATGATACGTCGCTCCACCCCAATTTGATTCAGGAATTCCTGATCATGGCTGACAAACACGATGGCCCCGTCATACGCATTCAGGGCGCTTTCAAGGGTCTCAAGGGCTTCGATGTCCAAATGATTGCTGGGTTCGTCCAGCATCAATAACTGCTTTGGCTGGCTGTGCCCAAGCGTGCAGGCCAAGGCCGCCCGCATGCGCTGCCCACCGCTAAGCGTACCGATCGCCCGATTTGCGTCGTCTCCTCGAAACAGAAATCGGGCAAGCACGGCGCGACGCGCATTTTCGCTTGCGTGCGGGTCAATCCGCGCAAGAGCGTCCCGTACGGTTTCATCAGCATGCAGCAGGCTTAGATCCTGATCGATCAAAACGGTGGGTACGTGAATCGAGGCGCAGCCCGTTTGCGGTTGAAACTGCCCCAACATGCAGGCCAGAAGCGTGGATTTTCCGGCGCCGTTCGACCCCTCAATCGCCACCCGTTCAGGGCCGCGGATCGAAAAAGACACACCATCAAGCAGACGTGGGCTATCGCTATAACCGAAACCAAGCTCATTCACAGTCACCACGTCACGCCCATGTGCTAGGCCCGATGACGGAATATCCATGCTCAGAGGGTCCAGAATTTCAACGGCTTCACGCGCCTTGTTCAATGCAGCTTCTGCCTCTTTGCTTTGTCGGTCGCGCAACCGTGCGGCCGGCCCTGTTGAGCCTTCGCTGCGTTCTTTCATGGCATTCAACAAAAGCTTTGACTGGCTGCCAGAAGCGCGCAGCCGTTCGCCTTGCCGGTCGGTGCGCGTCTTACGTTCTGACGCGCGTTGCGCACGTATCTGGGTTTCGGTCAGTTGGCGCTCTGCCCGTGCCAGATCTTGTTCGGCGGCGGCCAGCTCCGCATTCTTCACCAGACGATAGGCAGAGTAGTTTCCCCGATATGATCTGGCTCCAATGGTCGTCAGTTCGACGATGGTGTCCATTTCGTCCAGCAAGGTGCGATCGTGGCTTGCAACCACGATGCAGCCGCGCCATGCCCGCAGCGCATCGATGACATATCGGCGGCCATCGTGATCCAGATGGTTTGTCGGCTCATCCAGCAAAAGCACCTCGGGCTCAGCAAACATCAGCGACGCAAGGCTTGCGCGCGTTCTTTGACCGCCAGACAATGCACTAAGCGGTGTCTTTGGCGACTGATCCAGCCCAAGACCGCCAAGCGCGGTTTCCAACCTTGTCTCCAATGTCCAATCGGCTTCGGCAAGATCATCCAGCGTTGCGTCACCACACTCGGCGCGCGTGAGTATGGCAAGCTGATCTGCCACTCCAAACAGATCAGCCAATGTGGCGCCTTGCTCGAACTCAGGGGTTTGCCGAAGAATACCAATGGAGGCCGGAGATGTGATCGTGCCACCCATCGGAAGCAACTCCCCCGCGATGAGACGCAACAGGGTTGTCTTTCCGGTTCCGTTCCGACCAACAAGGCCCGTTCGTTCGGGGCCGAATTTCAATGTCAGATCAGTGAATACAGGATCGTTACAGGGGGTGTGCCAGGCCAGACCGGCAATTGATACGGAAGACATGATTTACGCTCGCAGAAAAAGACCGAAGGGGTGTCAGTTTGCGGGTGCGTGATCCATGTTCGTCTGCTCCTGATATCTGCCTTCAACACATAGCGATGGGATAGTGCATATACAAGGTTCTGTGCTTTCAGACTGAACCCGACCAATCGGTACAATACCGCGATTGGCTGCTTCATCGGCAGAAAACAGCGGGATTTTATACTGTCGCGCACACCCTTAAGGCATCAAGAATTGCCGCATGTATATTGCGGCCTGCGGATGCGTCCCCAATCCGGGCCAAATGGAATTGACCCTCTGGATTGATATCGACGAAGGGAGCCGTCCCATTGATGAGCGCCTTGTGGTCAATCTGGCCACGGTTGCGCGCGCTTGGTTTGAGGTCATGATACAGATCGGCCATTGGCGACAAACCATGTTCGACAACAACGTGATCAACAAGATATTCCGCGACATGCCCTGTCAACACGTGACGCAGTTGCGCACGAATACGACCACCGTCACGCTCCAATGCCACAAGCTCGTGCAAGCAAGTGAACGAGACGCCGTTGGCGGCTAGATCACGCAGAGCAACGGCAGAGGTCGTTGGGCCAAGGTCGTGCAAAAGCGCCCGATCAGGGGTGACAAAGGTGATGCGACACCCCGTGCATGCCAGCATGTCTGCGGTAACAGCCGCGGGATGATCGCCGACTTCGTCGAACAACAACACATCTCCCGCAACACGCGCCGCACCCGACAAGACATCCCAACTGGACACGGCCAGATCACCGCCGGTTACGGGCAACGGTGCGGGCCAGCCACCTGTTGCGATGATGACAAAGTCAGGGGCCTCAGACAGAACGTCATCAGCTTCGGCATAGGCGTTCAGCCGAATATCAACCCCAAGCCGCGTCACTTCTGAGATCAGCCAATCCGCAACGCCCCAAACCTGTCGGCGTGTCTTTCCTTTGGCCGCCAAAACCAGCTGTCCGCCCAGACGATCCGAGGCCTCGAACAGAACAACGTTGTGCCCACGCAAGGCACAGACGCGTGCGGCCTCCATCCCGCCGGGACCGCCCCCAACGACAACCACGTTCTTACGGGCATCACCCGGGGTGATGACATGGGGCAATATCTGCTCGCGGCCTGTGGCAGCGTTGTGCCCACAGACGGCGGGCTTGCCTTGGTTGACCCTGTCGACGCAATACCCCAAGCTCACACAAGGACGGATGCGTTCTTCGTCACCGTTGGTGAGTTTTTCGACCAGATAAGGATCGGCCATCTGCGCGCGGGTCATCCCCACAAGATCAACATGCCCGCCCGATAGCGCATGCCGCGCGGTGGCAATGTCCGCGATCCCTCCAGCATGCAGGATCGGCAGACCGACTGCATCACGGATACGGCTGGCCACCGTGATGTGCGGAGCGGCGGGCAGGCCCATGGGACGCACCCATTCAGCCAGGCCCAAATCGTCATAGGGCGCCCCTGCCAGAATGTTGAGCAGGTCGACATGTCCGGACTGCTCCAGCATCCGGGCTGCGGCCACGCAGTCTTCGGCGCTCAGGCCACCATCGGTCAGCTCATCGCCAGTGAGGCGCATCGACAGGATGAAGGCCGGCCCAACTTCGGATCGCACCGCATCAAGCACCTCAAGCGTTAGGCGCATTCGGTTCTCTAACGTCCCGCCATAATCGTCGTCGCGCTGGTTGGTCAAAGGGGACAGAAATTGCCCCAACAGGTGCGAATGAGAAAGCAGCTCAATCCCATCAAACCCGCCCTGCCGACACCGCCGCGCCGCCGCAGCGAAATCGCCGATCACACGGTCGATATCCTCTTGCTCCATTACCTTGGGGAACGCGCGATGCGCGCGTTCGCGGACAGCAGATGGCGCCAGAACCGGCAACCAATGTCCATCATCCCAAGCGGTGCGGCGCCCCATATGGGTGATCTGGCACATGATGGCAGCCTCATGCGCATGAACGCCGTCCGTAAGCTTTTGGAACCACCGGATAATGCTGTCGTCCCCGGCATAAAGCTGGCCGAACACGGATGGGCTGTCCGGGGCGATATTGGTCGACCCACCAACCATTGTCAGGGCCACACCGCCCTTTGCCTTTTCCTCGTGATACAACCTGTAGCGATCTTTTGGGTGACCATCTTCTACGAAATTCGGCGCATGGGATGTGCTTACAATCCGATTGCGCAATGTCAGGTGCTTTAGTTGAAACGGGTCGAGTAGATGTGCCACGTCCATATACCTTTGGTCATAACAGGCGTTGGAGCCGCCTTTTGCCGCGCACACGGAACTGCGCCGTCTCTTGCATGATATTTGTGAAGCAACCCTTAGCAACTATCTGCTTCCGACATCGGTGAACAAAAAGACGACCTTGTCAGAAACCTTCGATACAAAAAATACAGTTTGCCAATGACATGCACACTAGGTCCAGACTCTCGGGCTGCCCTCTTTCAACATTTACAAATTAAGATATTCATCTTATTGATTGTATATGACCATAGCCCGACTCTCCCGACGCACTTTTTTGCACAATGCTGCCTGCTTCGCGGCACTCGGCGCTCAGTCCAGGGGTGTACTGGCTGAGGTACAAATCGGTTCCTCGGGTCGCCTCACAACACTATCGGATGGGCATCTGTCCATACCGCCAGAAATGGCCTTCGGGTCAATGCCCCAGGATGAGTTGGAGCAGTTGCTAAAGCGCAATCAAATAGATGCGACAAGATACGAGCCAGAGTGTAACGTGACGCTCTACCGAGATGGCACAAACACGGTACTCTTCGATGTCGGGGCAGGCCCAGACTTCATGCCCACATCGGGCAAGCTGCTGGATGCTCTTTCTGCCATGGACCTCTCGCCCGAAGACGTTACCGATGTGGTCTTCACCCATGCGCATCCCGATCACATCTGGGGCGTTCTGGACGATTTTGACGACCTGCTTTTCACAAACGCCACGCACCACTTTGGCCGTACAGAATGGGACTATTGGTGGAACCCGGCAACGGTTGAAACGATTGGCGAAGATCGCGCCGCGTTTGCAGTCGGCGCAAAGCGGCGCATGGAAGCAATCGAAGACCAGGTCACGTTCTTTGAGGACGGGCAAGAAATCCTGCCCAGGATTGCCGCGCGCGCAAGTTTTGGGCACACGCCCGGACATATGGCGTTTGAAATTCGACACGGCTCGGACTCTGTAATGGTTGTGGGCGACGCGCTCGGGAATCCGCATGTGGCCTTTGAACGCCCGGACTGGCACAGCGGCACGGATCAGGACCCTCAGACAGCGGCAACCACGCGCAGCCTGCTGCTGGATCAGATTGCCGAAGAACAGATGAAAGTCATTGGTTTCCATCTGCCCGATGGTGGGATTGGCCGGGTCGAAAAGACAGGCTCGGCATATAGATTTGTAGGAGAGCCGTCATGATGCGATCACTCGTGATTGCCTTGGCCTTGGCCACACCCGTTTGGGCCAGCGAGGATATAGCCGATCAATACCCGCAAAGCGCACTCTACTCCAAGCCGGTCGAATACATCCCCGGCGTCTATTCTGCCATTGGCGCAACCGCGCCACCGACCTATGAAAACGCAGGCCACAACAACAACCTCAGCTTTATCGTCACCGGTGAAGGCGTGGTTGTTGTAAACGGCGGAGCGGCCTATGTGCTGGCGCAAGCCCTGCACAAGGAAATTCAGGCGATCACGGATCAACCGGTCAAGCTTGTCTTCAACGAGAATGGTCAGGGGCACGCGATGCTCGGCAACGCCTACTGGTCGGAACTTGGCATTCCAATCGTGGCGCATTCGGATGCAGCCGCGGAATTCGAGGAATATGGCCCCCAGATTCTGGAGGGTATGCAGCGATACAATCGCGACAAGTCAGAAGGAACCTTTTTGGCCGGTCCGACCGAGACATTCGATGATGACTACGTGGTTGAGATGGGCGATTTCCGGATTGAAGCCAAATACCTCGGACCTGCCCATAGCCCCGGCGATATCTCGATCTGGTTGCCAAATCAAAGCCTTGTCATCGCGGGGGATATGGCATTTCACGAACGTATGCTGCCGATCTTTCAGGAGACCTATACAGCAGATTGGCTTGAAACCTGGGACAACGCGTTCGAGCCTTTGGGCGCCACGTATGTCATACCCGGACACGGCCATCCGACAAACATGGATCAGGTGCGCCGTTATACGCGTGACTATTTAATTTACCTGCGTGGCAAAGTGCAGGAGCATATGGATGCGGGTGGCGATCTGGCCGAAGCCTACTATGTCGATCAATCCCCTTATGCCCATCTGGACACATTCGAAGAACTGGCGACCAAAAATGCCGGGCGCGTTTTTGAACAAATGGAGTTCGAATAGCTCACGATCGCTGCAGCGCGGGCAGTCGCGTTGCGACGCGATGTGTAGCAATCGCTCCGACCCACATAAAGAACACCGCAAGCCAAGCGGTCAGGGACAGGGCGGACCCTCCGGACAACCCTGCGCCCACGGCGCAACCGCCTGCCAGCATGGCACCAAAGCCCATTAGGGCAGCGCCAACCAGGTAGCGTTCCATCGGGGTGTCGTTGCCGAACCGTTCGATTTTCCATTCTCCGGCATACACGGCCGAGGCCGCAGCTCCGATTGCCACACCCGGAACCAGACCGATACCGAAAGACAAGGCAACGTTTCGCTGGGTGACCAAGGCCATCAACGTATCCGTCGCAGGGCCGGTAAAGGTGATCGAAGACACGGGCACGACCTCGAAAGAGGTCTGAGCAATTGTGAAGGTCATCAGCCAGCCGAGCGCGACCGCCGCCGCCACACCCGCAGCTGATAGAATCCGTGCGGGCTCGACCAACCGATGGATTGCGAACGCTGTTGCAAGGACCAAACCCAATGCCGCAATCGCGGTGTTAGTTGCGGGCGAAAACCCAAGTATTTCTGACAGATCGCGCGATGGGCCACCTGAAATCATCCAGAGGCCAGACAGCGCTTCGCGGGCGGGGCTAAGAACACCCGTATACGCAGTCTGGGCCACCAATGTCAGGACCAGACCGGTCACCAATGCACGCAGATTTCCGCAAGACGCCAAGACCAACAAGCGCGATGCACATCCGCGCGCCAGAATCATACCTGCGCCAAACATCGCACCACCGATGATTGCGCCACTCAGGCTACCGGTCGATGCGATGGCACGTGTCTCAGACAGATCCAACCACTCAAACAAGACGAGCGCCTGTACCAGGGTCAGCGCTGTGGTGAAAGCGATCAGCCAAACCGCCAGGCGCGGGCCAAACTCACCTTGGGCGACTTCGACGGTCGACGCACGCAAGCAAAAGTGAGAGGTCTGGGCCGTCGCGCCAAACAGGATGCCAACAAGCACTCCGGCGCAGGCCAAGGCACCTTGGTCACCCAGCAGATCAATGAGCTTCTCCATGCGCGGAAACTCTCACACCGTTGCGTGTTCGTCTTTGTCTTCGGTCAAGTCGTCATCTGGCGGCCATTGGCCTGCGCGCCATTGGAAACGCGCCGCATTGCCGTTCGAGGTCTGCAAAAATCCGGTAGTTTCCGTCTTCTTGCAGTTGGTCCAGTTGATCACGAAAATACTGTTGATAGTTCATTTCAGTTCCCAACAGCCTCTTCCACAATCTCAGACAACAGGGTCTGGACCTTTTGCATTGGTCCATCGGGATAGCTTCGGTACCCCACCATCACGCCATTGTCGTCTTCGGCCACAAAAATCCCATACGGACAAAAGCCGATGTTCATCGGGTCGGCCTCCATCATCTCACGCGAGAGTTTTGCTGAGCAGAAAATGAAGATATCAGCGGCCGCAAAAATCTGTTTGTCGCTGCCAACATCCGCACCTGTCCGGTTCAGCATCTCGCCGACATGGCTTACATAGTCGATGACCAGCCCTTGCCCGACTATCGCCGATTCAACGGCGAATGTGGCATCGTCAAAACTGCCGTCAAAAGGGGAGGTGATGACCTCTTGGGCCAGAGCCTGACCTGTGAGAACGGTGGAAAATACGGCTACAGCAACAACGTGTTTCATGATCTTTATGCTCCTCCTGAACCGCATTTTCTCAGATTGTCTTTCGGGGGCTTTGACACGGATCAAAGCCCCCGAAGCCCTTAGCTGAACATGTCCGAGGTGATACCCGCATACCAACCCAGCGATTCCTCGTAGGTTGCTTTCCTCAGATCGGCATCTTCGCCGGTTTGGCTGATAAAGCCGTCCACCTTGGCAATCTTTTCAGGCGTCGCCTCATAGGTCGCGCCAACTTTCACACCATCATTGGTGTCGATCAGCGACCAGCATGTGTTCGAGAACTTGGCCGGGAACACTTTGGACCCGGTCAATGCACCGCGCACGGCATTCGCACAGACCTTCGCCTGACTGTTGGCCGAGAAACCGGATTTCGGCATGTCACCTTGCTGGCTCGCATCGCCGAGAACATAGATATCCGGATCGGCCTTCGAGGACATGTCGGCCGCATTCACCGGCGCCCAGTTGCCATCGGTAACACCGGCCATCTCTGCAATACGCCCGGCCTTCATCGCCGGGATGACGTTGCAGACATCGACCTTGGTTTCTTCACCGTCGATGGTCACGGTCATTGCGTCCGGGTTCACGGATACATTGCCGCCGCCAAAGTCTTCGCCGATCCAGTCGACCATGCCTTCGTAATGGTTTGCCCAACCTTCTTGGAACAATGCCATTTTCGAGAATTTCGGCTTGGGGTCGGCGATGATGATTTTTGCCGTTGGATTATTCTCTTTCAGAACATGGGCCACCATGGAAATACGCTCATAAGGTCCGGGTGGGCACCGGTATGGGTTTGGCGGCGCAACCATTGCAAACGTACCGCCCTCAGGCATTGCCATAACCTGCGCTTTCAAAAGCTCGGTCTGCGATCCGGCCTTGTAGGCGTGCGGCATCTTGTTCTGCGCCGAAACATCCCAGCCTTCGACCGCACCATCGACAAAGTTGATACCCGGGCTCAGGATCAGCTTGTCATAGGGAACGGACCCGCCACCAGCCAAGGACACCGTCTTGGCATCGCGATCAACCCCAACGGCCCAATCATGGACCACGTTGATCCCGTAATTCGCCGCCAGAGCACCATAGCTATGCGCGATATCCGAGAGCTCCTGAAACCCGGCCAGATACAGGTTTGAGAAAAAGCAGGTGTAATAGGTCCGCGATGGCTCGATCAGAGTTACGTCCACTTCACCCTTGCTGTCTTTGGCGATGTAGCGCGCAGCGGTTGCTCCACCCGCGCCACCACCGACAACAACGACGCGGGGTTTGCCTTGTGCCAGCACCATCGGCGCAGATAACCCTGCTGCCATCACACCCGCGGCCCCCAAGAATGTTCGTCTGTTGAATGTCATCGCGTTTCCTCCCGTTTTGCACTGTTATTCTGGATTGTTGAAATAGGCGGCCAATGCCGCGATCTCGTCATTACTCAGCCGTCCGGCAATCATCTGCATGACAGGATGAGGGCGTTGTTTGGCTTTGTAGGCATGCATGGCGACCACGAAGTCTTCGTCTGGCCAAAAGACGATGGACGGGATGCCAGCGTCGCCCCCTTCGATCTGATGGCAGGTTGTACATTCGCTGCTGAGATAAGCGCCGTATTCCGGGTCGCCCTGAATGGCCAGTATCGCCGGATCAACAGAATGATCCGTGCCCCTGGCCGTTGGATCCGCTTCGGGGATGTCCTGCGGATTATCAGAGAATCCGCGCAAAAAGGCGATGATGTTGGCGCGGTCCTCGGGGTCTTTCAGGCCCCGAAAACTCATCCGTGTTCCAGATGCAAATGCACGTGGATTTTCAATATAGGCCGATAGAGTATCAGCGTGCCACTCCAGGCCCGAATTTCCCGCACGCTCAAGGCTCTTGGAGTAATTGAACCCGTCAAGGCCTGCCGCTTTGCGTCCAAAAACGCCATTCAGATGCGGGCCGATCTTGTTTTTGGCACCCTCACCGACCTGATGACATCCTTTGCATTTGGCAAACACCACTTTCCCGGCTTCGGCGTCGCCCAGGTCTTCAGTTGCGCTGACCGACGAGGTGGTCGCTATAGCGACCGCCGCGCAGGTCAGTATGTCCAACCAGCGCATGATCAGTTTCCGAACGACTTGAGATAGACGATCACAGCTTCGATATCGTCAGATTTCTTGAGCCCCGCAAAAGACATCCGCGTGCCTTTCATGTACTCTTTGGGTTTCTTCAGAAAGGCCGCCATTTCCTGGTCAGTCCAGACAAGCCCCTTCTCAGCAGCAGCGTTCATGGCCTTGGAGTATTTGAACCCTTCGACTGAGGCTGCATTGGCACCGATGATCCCGTTCAATACGGGTCCTGTGCTGTTTTTTGCACTTTCACCGACCTGATGACAGGCCTTGCATTTCTTGAAGACTTTCTCGCCAGCGGCAAACACTTCTGTGGTTCCGTCCGTATCGCTGGGTTCCTGAATGGTTGGCGTTGCAGCAGCTTCGTCCTCAGGCTTTGGCGCTGCAGTCGGAATGAACGAAGGACCTTCTGCCGTAAACGTTGGCAATTCGTCCGCGCTGGCGTCGTTCATGACCGAGTTTGAACCACCTTCGGGTGGTGTCTCCACCAAAAAGACAGAGCGCATAGTGACGGCGGCTTCTGACTTGCAATTCTCCATGCATGGCTCTTGCCGCCACTCGGCGTACTCAGTTTCAGGACGTACATCGACGACAAAGCCGTTGATGTTGTACATCTCAAAATCGGCGAAGTTTTCGTGGTTGAGCTCGAAGTCGTCATCCACCAGATCGTTAGAATAAAGGATGTAGGCGACGATCGCATAGGTCTCATCCGCGGTCAGCGTACCTGCTTCACCAAAGGGCATAGAGCGGGAAATATAGTCCCAAGCAGTTGACAAATGCGGCCAATAAGAGCCAACAGTTTTCACTGGATCTTCGTCAGCGAGCGTATCGAAGCCACCGGCCAGAACAGGCCAATTGTCAGCGCCTTCGGCAAACTCTCCGTGACAGGACGCACAGCGATCGACAAACACTTCTTCTCCGGTCCAGACATCGCCTGATCCAACCGGCAAGCCACGCCCGTCGGGCAAGACATCGACGTCCCAGGCCGCGATCTCTTGCTCAAGCGCGGAGCGCCCAAGCCCGTATGTGCCCTCGCTGCTGGGCGCAGGCGCGGTCAGGTTCATCTCGTTTGCGGCCCGCTCGGCCGCTGCGGTCTGGATTTCTTCGACCTTGGCCGCCAGTTCGGCTGCCCGGCTGGCCTCTGCTTGCGCGCTTTCCTGGGCAGTGGCTGCGTGCGCCTCAACCTGACTTATCCGGGTTTCCAAGGTTTCTATCTGCGATTGGCCGTAGTTCCGGTTCGCTATAGCCACTGCCGCCGCAAGCACCAACGCCGTGCCGCCGAATACGGGCAGGAAAACATGACTAAGAGACTTCGACATTCTCGGCGATCCCTTCTGCGCTCACGTACCAAGTCTGGATACAGTTGTTGTGGTAGACCGAGTTTTCACCGCGCTTCTCACGCAGTTGGTCTTTGGTTGGTTGGACATAACCGGTTTCGTCCATCGCCCGGGCCTGCAACAGCATCGGTGCCCCATCCCAGTTGGTGTCGAGATAGAACCGCGTCAAAGCCTTGCTGTCCCCCTGCTTGCCAAGACGCGCCGTCTCCCAAGTAATGCCACCGTCCTTGGACACATCGACCCGCGTAATTTGTCCGTGACCGGACCATGCAAGCCCGGAAATGACCAAGGGTCCCGGTCCGTGTTTGATCGGCATTTGCGGGCTGGGTGAGGTGATGACGGATTTTGCATCCATCACCCACGTCCATTTCTGGGCTGTGCCATCTTCGTAGACGTCGGTGTATTTTGATGTTTCTTCGCGGCTTTCGACCGCCATATCGACAACCTCAATGCGGCGCAGCCATTTGACCCACATGTTGCCTTCCCAGCCAGGAACAACCAGTCGCACGGGATATCCATGCTCCATGCGCAGCGCTTCACCATTTGCCTTGAAAGCTACCAGCACGTCATCCAGTGCTTTTTCCATCGGGATGGAGCGGCCATTGGATGACGCGTCTGCGCCTTCAACATAGACCCATTTGTCTGGTGAGATATCGGCGCCTGCTTCCTGCAGTAGCGTACGCAACGGAACACCGGTGTATTCCATGTTGTGAATCATGCCGTGGGTAAATTGAACGCCGTTGAGTTGCGCACCCGCCCACTCCATACCAGTGTTCGCCGCGCATTCGCAGAAATACACATGGTTTTCGCGCGGGAAACGTTCGATGTCGTCATACGTGAAGACAAGCGGACGATCGACCAGCCCGTTGATCATCAGGCGATAGTCCTCTTTGCGCAGTTCAATCGCTCCTGAATGGTGACGCTCAAAAGCGCAGCCCTGCGGCGTGATCGTGCCGTCAAGCGCATGGATCGGCGTGAAGTTGATCGACGAAATCGGAGAGGCGGTCAGCCATTCCACGTTGCGCCGAACGACATGGGATTCGAAGCTGATCGGCATGCCATAAGGTGACTCATCGACACCGGCGCCTGTGTAAGACGCCCAATCCTGAAGCTCTGTTATCAGTGGGTCGGGCGTGTCTGCCGCTGCCGCACCCGCAACTGACCCAGCCGCAACCGCAGCACTGCCTTTCAGGAAGGCCCGGCGGGACGGTTTGAACGCGTCATCCATATCTCTTAGGTCTCCATTGGTTTCTTAAGCGCCGACAACATCGACGCTGGTGTTCTCTTGCACCGTGACAGTGCCAAGGTTGCGAATGTGGTTTTCGACGACATCCCAGATCGGCGGACCTTCGGTGCCTTCGTTGACACTGGCCCAACCCGCTACGACATAGGTTTTCGATGGATTAATCGCTTCACCTGTCTTGAGCAGGGTCATTTCGCTGATCCGCTGCCCTTGTGGTTTAGTCACATCAATGCGGTAGCCCAGACCACCGACGCGGACCATATCGCCGCCTTGCTGGTAGTAAGGGTCGGGGTTAAACAGGTTGTCACCAACATCCTCAAGGATCACATGGATGAATTCACCTGTCATTTCTGTGCGATAGGCATTGGGATACGACATCGATGTGACGTTCCAGATGTCTTCACGTGTGATTTCCTGTCCCGGCAGGATTGAGGGTCCCCAACGGACGCCAGGCGACATCGCAATGTCTGCCTCACGCTCATTGATCAGGGCATCACAGATCAGGTCATCCCAGGTGCCGTTAAAGTTACCGCGGCGGTAGAGCAGCGAGTCCGTTTTGCCGATCACCTCACTCAGAGCAGCCTCATAAGGCGCGCGCTGATCATTTATCAGCGCAGTGATCGCAGGATCGGGCGCGATAACGTCAGAGAAGATCGGGATCAGCTTGTGCTTAAGCCCCATCATCTGCCCGTCCCTTACGTCGAGATCCACGCGGCTGACGAATTTACCGTTCGAGCCAGACGCGATGATATGCGTTTTATCGACCAGAACAGGTTCCGGCAGCGCATCATGGGTGTGGCCACTGAGGATCACGTCGATCCCTCGCACGCGGCCTGCCATCTTCTTGTCCACGTCAAAGCCGTTATGGCTGAGGACAACAACGACATCGGCACCGGCATCGCGAACCTCATCGACCATGGCCTGCATGTTTTCATCCCGGATACCGAATGAGTATTCTGGGAACATCCAGCCTGGGTTCGCAATTGGCATGTAAGGGAACGCTTGCCCGATCACGGCGACCTTTGCACCGCCCCGATCAAAGAACTTGTAGGGCTGGAACAATTCTGCAGGCTCATCCCACTCGGCATCAAAGATGTTCTGCCCCAAGGCGGCAAAGGGCAAACTTTCAACGATTTCGTTGACCCTGTCGCTGCCCAACGTGAACTCCCAATGGAAGGTCATTGCATCGGGTTTCAGCGCGTTCATGACATTGACCATGTCCTGACCGGCCGTCTGATAGCAGGTGTAAGACCCGTGCCAGGTGTCGCCACCGTCCAACAGCAGCGCATCGGGACGGTCTGCACGGATCGCGTTGATGACAGTTGAAACCCGATCCAATCCACCGACCCGACCGTAGGTCTTGGCCAGCGCAGCGAAATCATTGTAGGTCAGCGCATAGGCTGACGGGCTTCCATCTTCGATCCCATAGGCCTTGCGGAACGCGGCACCGGTAACATGCGGCATTTGCCCTCGCGCATCGCCAATACCAAGGTTTATCTCTGGCTCACGAAAGTAGATCGGCTTGAGTTGCGCGTGAATGTCAGTGACATGGATCAGGCTGATATTGCCGAAGGTCTCAAACTCCAGCAGTTGATCCTGTGTCAGGCTTTGCTGTGCGGCAAGTTTCGCCCAATTGCCAAACCCGGACGCCCCATAGAGCGCCGAGGCCGCCATTGAAACCTGCAAGAAGTCACGTCGCGAAATCATCAATCAGCTTTCCTATTTCACATATAAATATGTGAATGTTATTTTTGCTAAAAACCCGCGCAAAGCATTGCTAGCGCGGGCCCGTTGTTACTGACGTACAGCCGGGGTTTCGACTGAAAGCCCATTGCCTCGGGATGCTACATACAGCTCCAAGGCGCGGAACTCGTCCGACCCTTCGGCAAAGGTTTCCGCCCGCGTATCGCGAATACAGCCGCGGAAACGATTGTGACGCGAGATCAGCTTGGCCTGTTTCAGACGGTATGTCGGGAACCCGTTGATCATACCCTGGCTCAGGTGGTCGGCACGAATCATGTTGCCCCAGTTGTCTTCATGACAATTGGCACAGCTCAGCTCCAACTGACCATAGCGGGTATAATACATCTCTTTGCCCTGCTCCCAAAACGGGGCGGCATCGCCATCAATCGCGACATTCATTGGCATCCCGCGGGATTGCAGACCGATCAAAGCGACCATGCCCTGCATATCTCCCCCGGACCATTTCCAGGCATCAGCTTCCATGCGGTCTGTACGGCACTTGTTGATCAGATCTTCCATGACGACCAGCTTGCCAGTTTCGGCATCCACTTTCGGCATTGATGCCTGAAGCCCTTCGAAGCTTTCGACCCCATCGTGGCATGAGGCACAGCTCTCACCTGCGGCACCATCAACCGTCTCGAAGAGATCAGCGGCCTGATCGACGAAGATCATTGCAGGATTGTCGAAGTCATCAATTTGAAGCGCTTGGGTTTCATCCGTGCGGAAATGCCAACCCGAATAGATCGTGTCGAAGTTTTCGAGATGCGCCGGGGCTTCTGTGACCGAGGTCATGTCCAGCTCATCATTGATCACAAGCTTGTCTTCGTCCGGTCCAGCCATCACTGCAGCCGGGAAAACCAGAATTGCCGCGATCGCCGTAAGTACCTTGGTATTCATTGCGTTCCTCCCTTGGTGGATCAGCGCCAATTCCTCGGACCCGCGCTGATCTGCCTTAGTCGTCGAGCCGTCAGGCGATCTCGATCGTTTTCTTCTCATCGTAGACTGAGCCGTCGTCATCGTACCAGGTGAAGACAAACTCACCGGCCTCCGGCACAGTCGCTTCGAACTGGAAGTACGGGTTGGTCGAAATCGCCGGCTCCATCGTCACGTCAACAACCATTTCTCCGTTAAATTCACAGGTAAAACGGTTGATGATCGAACGCGGGATGACGTTGCCTTCTTTGTCCTTGCGCTGGCCGCTTTCCATCTTGTGGCTGATCAGGGTTTTGATCGTGATGGTCTCACCAGCCGCGGCTGTCTTTGGAACCTTGACGCGGGGTTTTACACCGGATGCCATGGATTAATCTCCTGTTCTTCGAGGCGCGCGTGGCAATCAGCCGCCGCAGCCACCGATTGTCACTTTTACGGTCGCGGATGCCTTGGCAAAGCTGCCATCAGCCATTTTGGCCACGGCGATGACATCCTGCGTACCGGCCAAACGGATACGGGTTGATGCGGCTTGTTCCGCCGCCAGCGGGCCAAAGTTGAAGGTTGCAACGCCCGGCTCGGGGTTGCCTGCAGCCACGATCAGGATAGACGCAGCGCCTGGCGCACTGACTTCGATTGGTACGGTGTTCCCGTTTTCGGCGATTTCCGGCGCCGTCAAAGTGACACCGCCATCGACCACATCCGCGCCACCCGTGAACGCAGCAATCGCATCTTCAGCGGCCGCATTTGCTCGGAGCGGCATCATTGTCAGGAACGCGGCGCCCAGGCCAAGGGCCAGAGTCTCGCGGCGAGAGAGTTCCATTTTCAATCTCCTTTGAATCTTCGCAAAGTCACGCCGGAAAGCGCGATTATTCTTCTTTCAGGGTCGCCAGAAACGCGACCACATCTTCGATTTCCTGTGCTGTCAAGATCGACGTCAAAGGTGCCGTAGGCGCTTTGCCCGTATAGGCATCACCCGGGCGGATATAGCCGTCATCCTTGTAGAATGCGGGCATGACCGTACCATCGAAAGTCATCTTTGCGTTAGCGACCAAGCCGCGAAGCTCGGCCTCGGACCAGCGGTCACCCGCCCCATCCAGCATTGGCCCAACTTCGCCATGAAATGGTATGTCCGCCAAAGCCGTGACAGCGTGACAGGCCACACAGTTGCCTTTTGACTTGTCCCCAACGATGAGCGCGCCGTTTGCGACATCGCCCGCGACCCCGGTCAGAGAGACCTCTACCGCACCATAGTCATCATAGGTTACGTCTTTCGGGCCTGTATCCGCTGCAAATGCGGCAACACCCGACATCGTGCAGACCAATGTTAAGAGTCTCAGCCTCATGATCCCTCCCGTTTGCTACCGCGCCCATGGCGCTTTGCGATCCAAAGCTTTTGTGTACCGTAGTCGACGGGCATTGCTCTTCGCAACATTAAATTCATCTTATTGAATTTTTTTATTTGTAACCGCAATGCTTAATCCTGCGAAACATTGTTACGCTCCTGAATGCGGCGTGCATGATACCGTTGAAAATCTTCACCATTCTCAAGGTCGTAGCGTTTCTCATCAACCCAGGTGAAAAGATCCAAGGTTGTTGAATTTGAGAACGCCCCCGGCATTACAGCAACCGCAGCCTGAACGGCTGTGGCGTCTTCGGGCACCTCTTCCGGTAGGAACACAAGCGTTGGGGTGAATAGAATCCCCCATTTGCGCATCAGTGCCCTTTGCTCATCTTCTTGCCCGTCAAAGTCGGTTGCCGTGGTGCTTCCATGCAAATCCATCTGTACGACAAAGAAGTTTTCTTCGATATACGCCGCCAGGTCGGGCTGTGGAAACACCTCTTCGTGCATCTTCTTGCAATAGATACAGCCTTGCTGTTCTATGAACAAAACCAATCGCTTACCTTCGCCCGCAGCCTCTTCAAGATCTTCTCGGAGGTCCTTGAACGTGTCACGCATCCACGGCGTTTTGTGCAGTCCATCATCCCCCAGTTCAGCGGCAGAAACCGACGCACCCACTAAAAGTACGACCAGAATTGAAAAGGCTCGTTTCATATCATCCTCCGCTATTAGCCGATGGTTGCAAGCCACGGCATGTGGTCCAGCATCCATTGCGCGATGTGATTGATGGAGTTGGTGGCGATCAGCACGCCGAACAGGATCAGCAGACAACCCATCGCCTTTTCGATCAAAGGCAAGTGTTTCCTGAACCGTGCCATCCATTGCATGAAAGGGCGCACCAGAAAGGCCGCCAGAACAAACGGGGCTGTCATTCCCACCCCATAGGCGAACAACAACAGCGCGCCCCGCCACGCAGTCTCGGTTCCTGCAGCAGTGAACAGGATCGCGGCAAGCACGGGCCCCACACAGGGCGTCCAGCCAAACGCGAAGGCCAGGCCAAGCACATAGGCCCCGATCAAGCCGACATTCGAGGTTTCGCCAACATCCGCTCGATATTGGCGATAGAGAAACCCGATGCGCACGAGCCCCAGAAAATGCAGGCCCATCGCGATGATGATTGCCGCAGCAATCCAGCGCAGGATATCAAAATACTCTCGAACCAGTTGTCCGAAAATCGACGCGGTAGCGCCAAGCGCCATGAAGATCGTGATGATGCCTGCCGCGAATGCGACTGCCGAAAGCGTCGCCCGGCGACGTGTATTGACGGGATTCTCAGCGCCTGCCGAGATCCGCTCCATCCCGACCCCCGCCAGATAACTGAGGTAAAACGGGACAATTGGCAGAATGCACGGGGAAAGAAAGGACAACAGACCGGCGACCACAGCTCCTGCAAATGTGATGTCGAACATGCTCAAAACAGTCCTGTCAGGCTATCATTCACACATTCAAAATAGTAAAGATATATCGTCGCGGTCAATCGGAGCTTGAGATGCGCACCCTGTTTCTGCTGCCTTTAGCAATGACTTTGCTTGTTTTTCCTGTGTGTTCGCAGGCCGAGATGACGCTTTTGATGGCCGAAGAAGATGGGTGCATGTGGTGTGCCCGCTGGGATGATGAAATCTCTGATATCTATCCCAAGACACCCGAAGGAAAAGCAGCACCGCTGCAACGGCTTGATATTCACCAAGCGACCCCGGACGATGTCACTTTGGAAAAACCTCTCTACTACACGCCGACTTTTGTTCTACTGGACAGCGGTCAGGAGGTGGGCCGGATTGAAGGCTACCCGGGCGAAGACTTTTTCTGGGGGTTCCTGGGCGTATTGCTACGTGACGCCGGGGTAGTTATTGAGACGTCTGGCTAAAATAAGACAAATCACATAAACTGTTTTGAATGCGTGAAGCCGAGAAAGCGAGGCGACCTTGTTGGACAAACCTTCGAAACTGCCAGTGTTCACAAAGGACATGTGCGCAGACGATCTGGACAGAATGATGGAGAATGCGCAGACGGCATCAAACTTCCTAAAGGCGATCAGCCACGAAGGACGTCTGATGATCTTGTGCTACCTGTCCTCGGGCGAGAAATCCGTGACGCAGATGGAAGAGATGCTTTCGGCCCGGCAAGCGGCGGTGTCACAGCAACTATCGCGCTTGCGGTTCGAAGGTCTGGTCAAAACGCGACGCGAAGGCAAAACGATCTACTACAGCCTGGCTGATGATCGATCGACGCAAATCCTGGAAGTCGTCTACGATCTATTCTGTAGGGAGAAGTAGAGGCCATTCAAAGACACCGCCAGCTTTGGGAGGAGACTGGCCATGCTCGAAACAATAGGAGACGCAAATACCGTTGCCCTGATCGGTTTGATTGGCGGCGTCGTCTTGGGCCTTGCTGCGCGTATCGGTCGGTTTTGCACATTGGGTGCGATCGAAGACTATCTGTATGCAGATGATGACCGACGGATGCGCATGTGGGCCATCGCCATCGGTGTTGCGATCCTAGGCAGCCACGTGGCCATAGGGCTTCAGTGGCTTGATCCTGTTGAGACACGATACCTTGCACAGACATGGAACCCGATCGGTTTAATCGTGGGTGGCCTGATGTTCGGCTATGGAATGGCCATCAGCGGGAATTGCGGTTATGGCGCATTGGCGCGGCTTGGAGGCGGCGATCTTCGATCATTCGTCATCGTTCTGATCATGGGCCTTTCAGCCTATATCGCAATGTCAGGCCCCCTGGCCTATCTGCGGGTTTGGGTTTTTCCGGTGGAGATGAATCTCAGCGCGCCCCAAAGCCTCAGCTATCTGGCAGAACGACTAACTTCGATTCCCGCGTGGGTCTTCGGATCGGTTGTTGGCACCATCCTGATCGTGTTTGCACTGGCAAATGATCGCTTCCGTCGAACCCCTATGCAAGTGTTTTGGGGCGCCGCGGTCGGGTTGGCGATTGTCTCTGGATGGCTTGGGACAAACTGGGTCGCGACATACGGATTCGATGCTGAGAGAGCCCAAACCCACACCTTCGCCGCACCATTGGGTGATACGATACTCTACCTCATGACCGCGTCCGGGAACACGTTGTCCTTTGCCGTCGGATCAGTTTCCGGCGTTCTGATCGGCGCGTTTCTGGGGTCCTGGTCTAAAGGTCATTTCCGCTGGGAGGCATGCGAGGACCCGCGTGAGTTAAAGCGACAAATTCTGGGTGCAGCGATTATGGGCCCCGGCGCAATCATTGCAGTCGGATGCAGCGTCGGACAAGGCATATCGGCCTTCTCGCTATTGGCATACAGCGCACCAGTGACCTTTGCCGCAATCTTTGCAGGTGCCACGCTGGGCCTGAAACAGCTTGTTTCGGGGCTGTCCTTCATAGCCGAACAATAAGATTCAAGCCATGGTCGGCACACCTTACGTCACTCGAAAATGGTGCCCGGGGGCGGAATCGAACCACCGACACGAGGATTTTCAATCCAAAACTAAAACAGTGTTTTCAAGATTTTAAATCGGAGCATACTGTCAAACCAGCTACCAAAAATCAAAGGCTTAGCCGCTGTTTGTCAAACCTATCCAAGAGGCAATTCGGCCCCAAAAAAACCGCTGAGGGGGCTGCCACCCACCTCAACGGCAATGCAAATCTTTCTGCACACACAGTTTATCAAAAAGACCATCTGACCGCAATCGCGGGAGCTGCACATGCCTAAGCTTAACCGTTTTGAATGGCTGAAAGCTGTTCTGCAATGTGCCGACCTCAATTCATCCACAAAAGCGGTCGCATCAGCGCTTTCCGTTCAGTTCGCCAACGATAAAACTGGCCAGCTCAATCCATCGCTGAACACATTGGTCGAGTTCTTGGCGGGTATGTCATTGGCAACCATCAAGCGATGCCTTCGACAGCTTGTTGAGTTCGGTTGGCTCTTTCGAACCGAAGGACGTGGCGCCGGAAACTGCACCAACTATGACCTTCGCGCGCCTTCCAAAATCATCCCATTTCGTCCCAAGAAAAAGGGCGCACCAATGAGCCATTCGAATACTGAAAAGGGGTCAATCGCGGGCGAAAAGAGGCTCGCAGGTGATCTTTCCTATATAAAGATTGAACAATCCAAAGAACAAAAAACCGCGCTTGAGCCGGATCTGCCGGATGGAGGGCCATCCGCCTCGGCGCGCGGAGGTGTACCGCAGGCTGTATTCGTTCCGCGATCATCATTCGGTTGTCGCCAATGGGAAGTGTTCGCAGAACGCATGTTTGGAACCTGGATTGACAGAATCCTGCCAGCTGCCTGGGAGAACGGCGCTAGCGGATACTGGCTTCCGGACAGGTTCCCGCCAACTAACAAGGACGACTGGCCCGCTTGGCAGCACTGGCTCATCGAGAAGGGTTGGACTGTTTTGTAGCCAGCTGAGCCGGAAGTGCGCCATGCGAGTTGAGCAAAGAGCAAGGCGACCCTTGTCATACACTGGCGCTTCTGACACGGGACCTTGCGAGGGGCGGCAAGCCTCCCCTTCGAACCCCACCGTCGCGGGCAAGCCCCACTTCAAAAAGCAGCTGACCGAGACCTTCGTATTCCGGTGTACAGCTGCCGAGAAGGCTGAGCTTCGTGCCAAGGCTGAGACCGCTGGCGTCCCCGCAGCGACACTCCTGCGCGAGGCGCTTGGCTTGACCGAAGCTCGCCGTCGCAAGTCCGCACCGCGCGTTGATCCAGCGTTGGTTCTTGCGGTCGGGCGCATCGGCGGAAATCTCAACCAGGTTGCGCGGTTTGTGAACCGGGCGCTTCTGGTTGGTCGAACCGACCTCGACAGCCTGACCGTTGCGCGCCGTCTGTTGGTGATCGAACGCCAGCTCGCGCAGCTCCTCGACGAGGCGCGGTAGTGCTGATCAAGTTCTTCCCCAACGGCAAGGGCGCGGGCGCAGGTCCTGTCGGTTACCTCGTGGCCGAGCGCGTGTTGGCCTATGACGGCAATCGCAACCTGGTCCGCGATGCCGATGGCCAGCCCCTGACCGTCACGCGCAATCCCTTGCCGGAAGTGCTGCGCGGCGATCCAAGCCGCACCGAGGCGTTGATCGACGCCAGTCGCCACCAATGGACCTACCGGGCGGGCGTGATCAGCTTTGCCGCCGGTGACGCGCCCGGCGAGGAACAGCAGGCCGAGGTCATGGATGCCTTCGAGCAGCTGGCCTTTGCCGGGCTGGATGGCGAGCAATACGACATGCTCTGGGTCCGCCACAGCCACGAAGATCGCATTGAATTGCATTTCTGCACGCCACGATTGGAGCTGACCACAGGCAAGAGCCTCAACATCGCGCCTCCAGGTTATCAGACAGCCTACGACAGCCTGCGTGACCTGATGAACAAGACGCACGGCTGGGCCGATCCGATGGAGCTAGAGCGGGCGCAAGAAGTGCAGGCGGCCCTGGAGACCCCGACACGCGCGCAAGGCCGCGAAGATCTGCACCGCTGGATCCTCGACCAGATCAGCATCGGTGCCATCACCGACCGCGCCAGCATGATCGATACCTTGACGGATGTTGGTTATGACATCCCCCGCGCCAGCAAGAATTACATCACCGCCAAAGACCCAGAGACCGGCGAACGCTGGCGATTGAAAGGAGAAATATTCCGTGACGAATGGCAAGCCGACGCGGCTGAGCGAGAAATTGAACGCGGATCTGGACGAGATCCGCAAAGAACACGCCGTCTTGATGGAGTCTCAACTGCAGAACTTCAGGAACGATATTCTGGAATGTGTGACACACGCGCGGAATACAATCGAAACCGATACCCGCATGTTTCTGGATTGGAGCGGGACGGCCTGGCAGAGTCACATCGACACGATCAAACGAATATTATGGATTTCACCCTGGGCGACCGCAACAGCCTGTCTAGTGCTGATCTCAGTGACGCTAGGGCTGACCTTTCTGTGGAGCTGGAAACTTTCGACGATGGCGACAACGGCGCAATTAGAGAGCTTGGGCATTCAGACGGTGCTGCACGAGCAAGCGACTTATTTGATCCTGCCGTCAGAGACATCAAGCATGCGCACCTGTTCGGTGGCGAGCCGATTGGTTTCCTGCATCAGAGTGGAGCCGAACTAGATGAATCAACCCCTGACAGCTTTGGAGCGAGATTTGCTCGCGTGCGTCGAGCGGTTGGTGACGGCTTGCGAGACCTCAGCCAAGGAATTGCGCAGCTTGGAAGAACGCTCGACGACCGGGATCGAAACCAGACTGAATGGCTTAGGACAGTGCGTGGAGCTGCTCATGAAATCGCATCTCGTGTCAGTCACCACATTAGCCGGCTTGCTGACCGAAGAGCAGAGCTACACGACGCTGGAAGAGAACTTGCAGACCAGTTTGAGACTAGCGAGAGCCGCCGAAAATCAGCTGAACGAGAACTGAACGAGCAACGCCTTGAGCAAGACCGTGACTACGGCTTCCAATTGTAATTTGAAGGGAAAGCAATGTTGTTTTCACATGATCGCTTCACCATGAGTTTTCGCCAAGCACTCGACTTCGGGATCGACTATCGCGACTTCGAGAAAGTGCGCTGCTTGCCAAAAGACGTCCCGTTGATCGCCATCGCAGGTGTTTGGGGCGAATACAGTGACCTCCGTTGTCTGTTTATGGACGCAGAAGGCAACGGCTACCTGCGCTACATCCGGAAGTGGGGCGACAAAGGGTTTTTGATCAGGGAGTTAGGATTGGACGCCAAGGTGATCGAGGTCGGACAGCTTTGTACGTCCGATTTCACTAGGCTGTAAAAATCTGTTGTTGTCAGATCGGGCACTTTTTCGGCAGGATTGGTCATGGGCAAAAGCTACGCAACCGCCCTGCAGCGCTCTACCCAAGTTCTTCTGACAAGACCCCATAGAATTCTCGCATCGCTAGCTTTGGATCACCGTATTACGTGAATCGAACACTTGGCATGATGCACGACTCTGTTCGCAGTGGAACCTAGGAATATGTCCTCGAATCCAGGTTTGTGCGAAGCCAAGACGATGCAATCAACATCGATCTGATTTGCGAAGTCGACAATAGCCCTACCCGCATGCCCGGAGATGAGCTGTACCTTCGCGCCTGGAATTTGAGAGGCAGTCTGATGCAGGTTTTCCAATATCTCATGCTGCGTATGTGCAAGCACTTCACTTGGAATCTGAGACCCTACATATGCCGGAATGGGTTCTTGGACGTGTACAACGGTGAAAACAGCGTCCGTATCAGCCAATTGGCGCGCGGCCTCAAACGACGCTTGTGTGTCGTGTTCTTGGTCCAGAGCAACCGGGATCAGGATATTCTTGTACATTTGACCTCCTATCTACTGCCTCGACGATTTCAGTTTGGTTTTTCGGCAGTAGGAATCCTACACAGGCTCAGACTTTGAAGACTTCCCCGCGTTCTTTGTAGCGGCTGCAACATCACCAACTGTTTTCTCGACAGCTTCAGCTTCGGTTTCGGCGACGTAAGATGCACAACTGGACACGGTTTCGAACCATTCCTGCGCGTCAGCAACCAACCGCTCAGCCGAATGGCGCTGCCATTCCGCCATGCTCTGAAGGGCTTTCGATGGATCGGACGGGTTCGCGGAAGACACATTGCGTGCAGCTTTTAGAGCCGTCCGGACCGCCTCATGACGCCGTTCGAACCAATGCTGTGCAAAGGCCTCTGTTTCTTCGAGCAATTTTTCTTGTGCGTCCCAAAACTGTTCGATCTGGGCACCGAAGGCCGGATTGCCAGACATGGGCGGCTGCATTTGCTTGAAAACATCCAAAAGTGAGGTCGGGCTATTTGTGTTAGATTTCTTTGTCGGCATCGAAAATTCCTCCTCATTCCCTGAATAGGCTATTGTGCCACCTGCGGCGCGCTTTCGCCTTAACACAGATCAAAATCCCTTATTTTTATTACCCTCGGCATAGGCCGCAACGGGACACTCGCATTCTCTCCGACATCGGTTCCTAGAGGGCAGTGTTGGAGTTAGAGTAGTCTAGACAAGAACTTAACGCTTGGTTTTCTATGCACATTGCCGGCTTTCTGATTACCCTTGGTATCCTCTTCCTTGCTGGATTGGCGGCCGACCAACTTGGCCGGGTCACGCATCTTCCTCGTGTTACAACCTTGCTTTTCCTCGGTCTGATCGCCGGGAACGCCGGAATGGGTTTGATCCCACTCGACGTTGCAATGTGGTTCGACGAGATTTCCATGGTGGCTTTAACGATGGTCGCGTTTCTTCTTGGAGGTTCTTTAACCCGCGAGAACCTGGTTCGGCATGGCAGAGCCATTCTGACGATTTCGATTTCAATCGTGGTTGCAACCCTTGTTATCGTGTCTGCTGGATTGACCGCAATCGGCGTACCCTTCGGGTTGGCAATGGTGCTGGCGGCAATTGCTACGGCTACGGCTCCGGCCGCCATGACGGACGTGATCAAGCAATCTGGGGTGTCCAACAGCTTCACCGAGACATTAAAGGGCGTCGTCGCAATTGATGACGCTTGGGGTCTGATCGTTTTCAGCATCGCCTTGGTTCTGGCCGGTCATTCGGATGGTTGGGCCACCGTCACGACCACAGCGATGTGGGATTTCGGAGGGGCTATTTTGCTGGGTTGCGCACTAGGCGTGCCATCCGCTTACCTGACCGGCCGCTTGAAACCGGGGGAGCCAATGCAGGCAGAAGCAGTGGGCATAGTCTTTCTTACCGCGGGCCTCGCGCTTTGGCTGGAGGTTTCCTTCTTGGTAGCAGGCATGGTTGCGGGCGCAGTTATCGGGAATCTTGCCCGCCATCACGACCGTGCTTTTCATGAGATCGAGCACATTCAGTGGCCATTCATGATCCTGTTCTTCCTGTTGGCTGGCGCCACGTTGGAAATTGAAGCCTTCGGTTTGATGGGCTGGGCTGGTGCTCTTTTCCTATTCTTGCGCGCCGTCGCCCGCCTCGTCGGGGGTTATAGCGGAGCGAGACTTGGCGGCCTGCCTCGCCGTCAGACCCGCTGGTACGGTCCCGCTTTGTTACCACAGGCCGGTGTCGCAGTAGGAATGGCCCTTGTAGCTGGAGAACAATTTCCGCATTGGGCCGCGTCGATCATGGCCTTTACTCTAGCCAGCACTGTGGTCTTCGAGGTGTTGGGGCCGCCACTCACTCTCATGTCAATCAGACGCACGGCTGACACGGACTAGCAGATTGGTCAGTGACTATTCAGACTGGATCGATTCAAGAAAGGCGAGCAAATTCGCCAACGGCAGGCCTACCATCATAGGTTGCCCATTAGGCAGAGCCACCGCGATTTGTTGGTCTGTCTCAAACACCGCGCCAAAGATTGGCATTTCGCCCCCATGGGCGAGCAATTGTGAACGACCATCAATCTGTTCAGCTATGCGAACTATCGGAAACACACCGTCGTTTTCGCCCGCCAATTTGGTAAGGTCCGGTGTTCGAATAGCAAGCATTTCCGCCATTGGTCCGTCTCCGGTCGCTTCGAAACCGTGACACTGCCAACAATACGTCCGATACAAATCACTTCCCTCATCGACGCTGACGTCCTGTGCCAGAGCGGGTCCCGTGACCAATAGTGCCAGTAAAATCCCGCGAAAAATCTGCATATGCTCCTCCAATTTGCTGCCCCGGAAGAAAATCTTATTATAAGGCATCCTTAAGAAAGCACTTTGACCTCGCTCATTTTGGACGCTCCTGTACGAGGATTGGCGTTTCAGTCGAATAGCGTTGGTTTACGCGCCTAATTTATTCCGGCCGGCCTACAACTACGCCACCTCATCGTTGACCTCACCACCCTTGCGCGCAGACGGTGCTCCTTCCAATATTTTCATATGCCTGAGAATTCGCCAGAGGTGATAAGGCACGCGATGCAACCATCTGAGCGCATCCATCCGAGCCCAAGACTGGTAACAGGTTCCAAAGCGTCACTAATTGCTTTCCACCCTAAATCTGAAACCGTCGAACATGTTTGCTTTGCCTTTAAGTCCGACGACAAACGACAGTTGGGTTGCGTTCAGCCTCGCAGACCCGACGCCGCGAGTTGATTGACATAGATCAAAGCACCAACATGAATTACATAGTGAAATTCGAATGTTTCAACATATTCTACGTTCACCGTCCTGTCCCCAAGTAAACACGAAGGTGAACGGAATTTTGAAGGAGTGGAAGTTCCACCCACGGGGGCTCGGCAGGAGTGATGGCGAGCCCCCATTTAGTTGATTGGCGCCTAATGTGCCCAGACGTTGAGACACAAAGCATTCGGTGCGGCTTTGACCATAGGATCAATCCGCTGCGCCAATCGAGACAAAAAGAGACGGACGCCACTGACGACGTTCGGAATGGGCAGTTGGCGGAAATCACTTATGAACTCAGTTGATTCAAACGAACAGAAACTCAGACGGGCCCTTACTACCCCGTTGCTCACGCTTTATGGCCTTGGGGTAACGGTCGGAGCGGGCATTTACGTTTTAGTCGGTGCAACAGCAGACATTGCCGGACCCTTTGCGGCGTTTTCGTTCGTTGTGGCCGCACTTGCCGTATCACTCACCGCGCTTTCGTATGCAGAACTCGCAACACGATTTCCCGTCAGCGCAGGTGAAGCAGCCTATGTTGAGGCAGGATTCCAGAAAAACTGGATGGCGGTTTTCGTCGGCCTCGCGGTCGCAGCTTCAGGGATTATCTCTGCCTCTGCAGTTGCAATTGGCGCAGCGTCATACCTGCACGCTTTAACCGGTTTTGCCATCCCTTTTTTGACCATCAGCGTCGTTTTGATCATGGGTCTAATCGCGCTCTGGGGGATCACTGAGTCAGTCTTTTTTGCGGCTGTCATTACGATCATCGAGATCGCAGGCCTTCTCTTTGTGATTGGCTGGGGTATGTCGATTCAGGATCCGCAGGGATACGAAATCAGTTCGATGCTTCCCCCGCTTGAACTCGACGCATGGAGAGGCATTTTCGCGGCATCACTCCTCGCCTTCTTTGCGTTTGTTGGCTTCGAGGACATGGCCAATGTCGCAGAAGAGGTCAAAGACCCCGTCCGCACCATCCCAAAAGCAATTTTACTAACGCTCGTTCTGGCGACCGTGTTATATCTGGGAACGTCAATGACGGTTCTACTTGTTGTTCCGATCGATGTTCTGTCGACATCTGCAGCCCCCCTCGCACTTGTCTTTTCAAACGCCCCTGAGGTGATTAAACAGGGCTTTTCCGCGGTCGCGATTGTGGCGACAGTCAATGGAGTACTGATCCAGATGATTATGGCCTCGCGGGTGATCTACGGACTGGCTGACCGTGACCATTTGCCGAAGGTTCTGGCGATAGTCCCTAAAACAACGCAGACACCAGTAGTTGCTACTTTGCTGGTCGTGGCGATCATCGTACTGCTTACTCAAACTATACCGATTGGTACTCTGGCAGAGCGCACATCCCAGATCGTTTTGGGCGTCTTTGTGCTTGTCAACATTTCGCTGATCCTGCTGAAGATGAAGCCGGAGGAGTCCGCAAAGCACTTCCGCGTTCCTCTTGTGATACCGATCCTTGGGGTGATCACCAGTGCATTGCTTTTCGGATCTGGATTTCTCTAACTGATACAACGACCCAAAGGCCTCAACTAGCTGCCACGGCATATGACGACTGACCAAACTTCCATAGGATCAAAACTTTCGGCCTGGTGGCATAGAACGTTTGTGGATCTGGTTCAGCAGCTGCAATGGTCCTATCTGCCGCCATTGATGGTCTATTTTGCGGCCGGCGTGTCCGGCCTGACCTCGGTCGTTGGTGCTTTTTTCCTGAAAGACTACCTCGATTTATCCGCCTCTTTCGTTGCAGGGCTAGCATTTTGGGCTGGTATCCCATGGATACTAAAAATGCCGCTTGGTCATGTCGTGGACCTGTTTTGGCGCTGGAAGTCCCTGCTGATCTTGTTCGGCGCGTCCTTGATCACGTTGTCTTTGCTCACCATGTACGGGCTCGTGACCGCACCTGCGCAGATGTCCAGTTTCATGCCGCTGGAAGACTGGTATGTTGTTGCCTTGCTCTTGGCGCCTTCGGGCTATGCAATTCAGGACGTTGTTGCCGACGCCATGACGGTTGAGGCGGTGTCAAAGGTTGACCAGAACGGCGCACCATTTTCGCCGGAAGAAACTCGTGCACAGCACACAACGATGCAGACCTTGGGCAGAGTTTCGATCATTTCCGGGGTTGCGGCGGTTGCGGCTGTAAACATCTGGGTTTTCTCTGGAACCGAAGAACTGCAAGAATCCGAACGCCTTGCGCTTTATGGCCAAGTATATCTGATAGCTCTGACCATCCCGGTGTTGTCCGTTAGTGGAGTCGTTCTTCACAGCTTTATCCAGCGTCAGCTTATTAGGCGCGGCCACCCGCCACATACGCCGGATGAAGCCACCGAAGTCAAATGGTCCATATTGCTCGGCGGCCTTGCATTCGTTGTGCTCAGCATCGTGCTGGGTACCGCAGATTTCGAATTCGCGCAAGAGACCGTTTTTGCGGTTTCCCTGACGGTGATCCTTTACCTCATGTCGCGTCTGCTGAAGGAGTTGGAACCAGCCCAAGCCAAAGCCTTGATCGGGACAGCGACAATCATTTTTGTATTTCGTGCCGTTCCTCTACCGGGACCAGGCCTGACATGGTTTGAAATCGATGAACTGGGATTCGATGAGCAATTCCTGGCAATTCTGGCTTTGTTGACTTCGATGTTGGCCCTGCTCGGGTTAATCGTCCTTCGACCATTTATGGCCAACCGCTCCATTGCGCATGTGGTGGTGTTGCTGACGATTGCGGCGGGCATTCTCGCCCTACCCAACCTTGCCCTCTACTACGGCGTGCACGAATGGACGGCGGCGCGTACCGGCGGAGTTGTCGACGCAAGATTCATAGCCATTCTTGACACAGCCGTTGAGTCGCCGCTTGGACAGATCGCCATGGTCCCTATGTTGGCTTGGATTGCACGCAATGCCCCTGTTCAGTTGAAAGCGACTTTCTTTGCGGTGATGGCATCGTTCACAAACATGGCTCTGTCAGCCAGCAGCCTAAGCACCAAATACCTCAACCAGACATACGTCGTCACGCGCGCTGTCACAAACCCGGAAACCGGTGAGGTCACGTCAACCGCGGACTACAGTCAACTTGGATACTTGCTGATCTCCGTGGCCGTGATCTCGGTGATCGTTCCACTGATCACAGTGTTTTTCGTTCAAAACTCGCGCTTCCGAACGAGCGAATGATCACTGGCTTTCAACCTCTCCCAGCAGAGCTCTGAGATGTGAGACCGGGACGCCGATGTTTGAGCCACCAAACTCGGGCAAGATCGCAGCATTGATTGCAACGACCTCACCCCGCCGATTCAATGCTGGCCCCCCGCTCCCACCGGTCGTGGTCTCGGCGTCATAGACGAAGGCGTTCCCGCTTGTCCGTGCAACTATCCCTCTACTTGCCAACGGGTGTATCTTACCTTGTGCAGAAAGCCGGGACGCGATCGACCAAAAGTTCAACGTTCCTTCTGCTTCCAGTTCCTCTAAAAAGCCCGGACCAGCCTGCGCGATCAAAGCTTTCAAACCCGTTGGATATCCCAACAGATACAGCTCTTCACCTACGCGCGACGTGGCATCCCCCAATGGAATTCCAAGGTCCTGAACGCGGCTTGGCTCAACTTCCAAAATCGCCAAGTCTGCCGCTTCACTAAACCGCACCAAACGGGCCTCTATTGGTTCCGTTTGATCAGGCAAATAGGCCAGCAGCCTCAACATCTCTGGCTCAAGACCCGCGTCTATCAGCGCTTGTTCTCGGTTCCCGGAAGTCCAAGGCAATATGCCACTGTTCTGTGTTGCATTCCCGACCTCCGTCCGGAATTTAACTTTGCCCGAAAGCCGTGCGCACTGATTAAGCCAACAAAAAGGCCGATGTTGTTGGTCGCTCTTCTTATTTCGGCAGCATGAAGAACTCTTCCAGCACAATCTTGCCTTCTGCCACCGAATACACTGCGATCTCGCGCAGGGTCATACGCTCACCCGTGGCCTTCTGAATGACTTCGGCTCTGAAGCGGACTCCAAAGCGGTTGGGTGGGTGGACGTAGGGACCATCCACTTCTAGTTCTTGGATTTCATGCGATGCCAACCAATCCTCTCTTTTTCCCTTAATGGCTTCGCGACCCTTTGAAACGCGGAATTGTCGAACCGGAGGCACAACGGCTTCTATCGACTGCGCGTTTTCGGCATACATTTCATCAACACTTCCAAGGCCCCGGCGCTCACGCATCGCCTGAACGAAGGACCTACCGATTTCAATTAACTCTTCCATGAATCCCCCCTGAGTTACCATTGAGTGTACCACTTCTTGCCCGCTCAAATCTTGACAAGGATCAATAAGAATATTGATGGATACTGTGCGGCCGGTTCGAACCAGCCTCAGTCAAGCCAGTGTAGCTGCCCTCTATGCCGCACCAAGATCACGCCACTCGGCGAGAGCGGCATTGCGTGTCAACTTGAAAGTGTCTCGACTGGGAAGAGATCGTCCCTGGTTGAAGTGATTGGAGACGGAGGAGTGAACGGCGGCGAGCTTCTGCAAACTTCGCATCCGCCTTAACCGCTGCATCGTATGTCGCGAACGGCTGTTTTGTCCCGCAGAACGGTTGTTCGTCGCAACTCGCTCTAACGACGGCTCCGCGGACAAACCGGACTTGCGCACATGCCGCTATTGCTGACGCAGAAAGCTCTCGCTCATGCGGAGGGGTTAATTCGGCGGTGCGGCATGTTTCTCCAAATCGGCTGTTCAAGAGCAGCAAACCCGCAAGATTCTAGGCCGACCCATCGCCGCGATCATTTTCAATCCGCAACCAGTCCAAGAATACTTTCGCGCCATGTGACATCGGCCGATCTGTGGAAATGACAAAGTAACCCGCGTTTTCAACTCTGACACCGGACAATCTGACAAGGGTTCCGTCGCTGAATTCAGGCGCGACCAGATCATCCCACAGGGCGATCCCCTGGCCATCCACGACCGCCTGAACGCGGCTGTTTGAATCCGGGATCGTGAGGCTGGACCGGCTGGGCGCGTAGAGTCCTATGACGTGAAGCATCAGTCATTGGTGAGGAAAAGGGCACGGCCCGCTACCGCGCCTTGAAAGATGTCTGCCAGGGCTGTCCATCCAAAGCCAAATGTTGCCCGAACGCCGATGCCCGCAAGATCACCCGTTAGGAGCACGAAGACGCCCGTCAGGTCGCGCGCGACATTGCCAAGACCCCTCGGTACGAGATCTCAATGAAGCTCAGAAAGAAGGTCGAAATGCTCTTTGCCCGCCTCAAGCGCATCCTGGGCCTCGGACGGCTCCGATTACGCGGACCATGTGGTGCCAATGACGAATTCCTCCTCGCCGCCACCGCCCAGAACCTCCGCAAACTGGCGAAGATCTTTACCGCACCGCAGCAAATGAGAAAAGCCTGATCAGAAAGGCACTCGCGCCCAGCTCAGGCGACCTCTTTCTGCGCCAGCAACACGTTGTTTTTCAACAGAATCTGTGGGAACCGGACATTGGCTAAGAACCTTCATCGCTGCATTGCGGCCCGTCGAACCGGATGGGGTGGATGGCTCCTGCTCCACCGGCGTCGCAATGCGCCATAATGCAGTTGTCTATCACTGCTAGGAA
>NZ_JBXWMW010000013.1:0-110204 GCF_059610045.1 Ruegeria sp. YTSA168 | reverse complement strand
GGTCGCTCATATCACCGCTCCGTTTTCCGAGCCGTGAATCATGCTGCGCGTTGGAAATCAATGCATCCTGACCCTAGTCCGCCACTAGCGAAAATGGCCAAGTTCGCTAGCTCAATCTGCTGAATAGCCACGCTCCGCCAATTGCAAATAACTCATCAAAACGCCACACAGGGCGTCAAAGAATCCTTCAGCGGTGAGCCTACTTTGGTGCCACTCTCTGTCCGTCGTCAGGGTTTTGGGACAGATGGCGGCGTGATCTAAAAGGGGATGTGACCCATCCGATTGGTCTGCCTCTCTGCGCATTGTTGCCGTTAGATGGGACTTGTACCGCACTCGCAGCGAACGGCAGCACTGTGGCCTTCCTGCCAAATAGCCGGTGGCACGGTGATAGGGGACCATCGGGCTGGTGCACGTTATTAACGGGATTGGGCGGCAGCTTTTTTGGGATTCATGCGGCAATTCCCTGGGAATACGCAGTTGCTAGCCTGTGTCTGTGCAGAGCCGAGTTTGCCGTCTCCAATGTCGCAAGGGAAACGGGTTTCAGTTGAGCTAACACGCCCTTTCAAGCTATTCGATTCGCCAAAAAAGAATCTCGCTGCTACCGCCCCCTTTAAACGATCTACAAAAGGTGGGTAAAAGGGTGGATTAACTCAAAAGAACAATGCACAGCGCTTTGTTTTTATTGAGTAATTTTCGGATTTATGGTGCCCCCACACGGACTCGAACCGCGGACCTACTGATTACAAATCAGTTGCTCTACCAGCTGAGCTATAGGGGCGTTGACCGTCGATTAATGTCTCCGGTCAAAGACTTCAAGCCAGAAATTTATCATCGAGTGAGGGATTGTCGAATTTCCTGAGAAAGTGTGAAATCACTCGCAACGAAATGCCCAGTCTTGATAACAATGAACCAAAGCCAAAATGGCTCGGCAAGACAGTCGGGCGCAGGGAGCATGATGCAGGTAGTCATTCACGCCGGAGTCCCCTTTACGGATGCGGGCCAATTGTTGGCAACGCTCGCGGCACACAAAGGCGCTTTGTACAAGGCAGGGACCCTGCCCTTAGGGCCGCGCCGGTGCAGGCAATTCGTCAAAGTCATGTCTGACGCCTTGGCGAGCGGATTGCCCGTTGCCGAAGCGCGCGAACAGATGAAGGGCGTGCTGCCTGATGCTGCGGATATTCAACGCATCGTTGTCTCAAGCGAAAAGTTCTTTGGGCCGATGCGCGCGGCCTTGCAACATGGGCAAATCTATCCATTCGCAGGGAAGCGGGCCGCGTATACGCAGGACCTGCTGAACGGCGCGCAGATCGAGATATTTGCCGGTTTGATGAACCCCGGCCTCTTTATCCCAAGGGTTCTGACGGCACTGGACCCGGCGCGCACCAGATCAATACTGGATACGACAGACCTGAGCTGCCTCAGCTGGGTCACCATGATCGAAGACCTGGGCGATCTGGTTCCAGATGTCAAAATCACCCTTTGGGAGAACGAGGATTCGCCACTGATATGGGGAGATATCCTGCGCGCCATGGCCGGTTTGCCCGACAGCATTGCGATCCCTGGAGAACATACCCTGCTCGCTTCTTTACTGACCGAACAGGGTAAGCATAAGCTTTTGCCGCTGATCCAGCAGGAGCAATCCGGAGCGCGGCTTGCATCGCGCGACGAACTGGCAGGGCTACTTGAGGCCCATGCTCAACCCGACCGGGTTGAGGAGGAATTGGACCTGCCCGGCTGGAGCACTGAAATAGTCAGTGCGTTTTCCGAGCTGTATGCACAAGACATGGCAAAAATCCGAACGATGCCAAATGTTCGAATACTAGAGGTCTGAACCAGTCAGACGCTCTACATTCCCAATGCTTCTTTGTACATTTCCAGCACTGCTTCTTCTTCGGCGATGTCGTCCTTGTCGCGCTTGCGCAGGGCAATAACCTTCCGCATGACCTTGGTGTCGTAACCCCGAGCCTTGGCCTCGGCCATGACCTCTTTTTGCTGCTCAGCCAGGTCCTTCTTTTCAGCATCCAGCCGTTCAAATCGTTCGATGAACTGGCGCAGCTCACCTGCGGTCACACGGTAATTGGCGGCTGCCTGATCTTCGGTCATGTCTTCCATAGGCGTCTCTCCCCTAGGCTAGAATCTGATGCTGCGACATTGGCAAGACGCCGGATACAGTGCAGCCGCGCCGGTCGCAAGCACCCAATCCTGAACCGAGCCCAAAGCACGCTTGTGCGAATTGTCCCGATCCTTTAAGCGCGGGTGTGGATCAGGCAGCTTTGCGGGGAACCATGTTTGAATTCATCACCTGGGGCGGGGCTGCCCTGTCCGTTGCCGGGCTTGCCGGGCTGGTCTGGTGTATTCTTCGCGTGATGAAAGCGCGCAAGGCCGGACTGTCAGATGATGAACTGCGCGCGGTTGTGCAGGGCGTTCTACCGTGGAATCTCGGATCACTTTTCCTGTCGGTGATTGGCCTGATGCTGGTCATCCTCGGTATTTCCTTTGGATGACCTCGCGGATTTAGACAGGCATATTGTCAAACTGCGCTTCCATTGCATCTTCGCACAAGGCCGAATCCAGACGGCGCAACCGAGATGGAACATGCATGCCCTGACGGCGCATGCGGTCAACGATCTTGCTGACACTCGGCTGCAGGGCCAAGCGCGTATCGAGACAGGCATTCTCGAGCTTTTGTTCAATCTCTGAAAATTCGGAATACAGGGTGTTCTGTTTCATTTCGCTCCTCCCAGATGGTGCTAGTATCTCCGATATAGGTAACGGGATTAAGACCAGAACAATCTAACCTCAGGTTGTGCGGAATCTTGCCGGGTAATTCGGCGGCTTCGGCAATCTTTCCCAGTTCGACTAAAGTTTAATCCAATATTGGTATGGCTGCCTTGACAGACATCAATTGCCAAATCGGCTGTTGAAACACATTCCATAGTCAATATATGTAAATTGAACCGGGACGGAGGATGATATGACCCCCAAAGTGCAAGCTTTTTTTGATGATCAAACCTTCACAGTTTCCTATGTCGTGCACGAACCCGAAGGTCGGGCCTGCGCCATTGTCGACAGCGTTCTGGATTTTGATCATGCGTCGGGCCGCACCGGGACGCAGGCCGCCGACGCGATCGTTGACTATGTCAAGTCAAACAATCTGAAGGTCGAGTGGATCCTCGAAAGCCATGTCCACGCCGATCATCTGTCGGCCGCGCCTTATATTCAGGAAAAGCTGGGTGGTAAAATCGGGATCGGCGATCAGATCGTGACGGTGCAGGACACCTTTGGCAAAGTGTTCAACGAAGGCACTGAATTCCAACGCGATGGCAGCCAGTTCGATGCCCTGTTCAAGCAAGGCGACAGCTTTCATATCGGTCAGATGCGCGGGGATGTGTTGCATACGCCCGGTCATACCCCAGCCTGTCTGACCTATGTCATCGGCGACGCGGCTTTCGTAGGAGACACGTTGTTCATGCCGGATTTTGGCACCGCGCGATGCGACTTTCCTGGTGGATCGTCCTCCACGCTTTATGAATCTATCCAAAAAATCCTCGCCTTGCCCGACGAAACACGGATCTACGTAGGGCATGACTACAAGGCCCCAGGCCGGGATCAGTACGCCTGGGAGACGACAGTCGGCGAACAAAAAGCGCTCAACATTCATATCGGACAGGGGCGCAGCATCGAAGAGTTCGTGGAAATGCGCGATGCACGGGATGCAACGCTGGCGATGCCGCGCCTGATCCTGCCGTCTTTGCAGGTCAATATGCGCGCGGGTCAGATGCCCCCGGCGGATGAGCAGGGCGATGTGATGCTGAAGTTGCCGATCAACAAGCTCTGACCCTTCGACATCAACAGTAAGGACGAAACAGATATGGATGCATCTTGGGTGATGGGCCTTTTGGGCGGGCTGCTGATTGGCCTAGGCGGTGCGGTGTATCTGCTGGGCAATGGCCGCGTCATGGGCGCCAGCGGGATATTGGGCGGGCTGGTCGATGGCAGCGCGCGCAACGAAAGCGCCGAGCGTCTGGCATTTATTGCCGGCTTAATCGGAATGCCCCTACTGATGCGCCCATTGATCGCACCACAATCCGAAACGCATCTGACCGAAAATCTGCTGCTGGTCGTGGTCGCAGGGCTGCTGGTGGGTGTCGGAACCCGCATCGCAAATGGCTGTACCTCTGGCCACGGGGTGTGCGGCATCTCTCGATTCTCGCTGCGGGGTATCGTGGCAACACTGATTTACATCGCATCCGGTGCGCTGACCGTTTTGGCCCTGCGGCACATTCTGGGGGTCATCTGATGCGCATCCTGATCGCTTTATTCGCAGGGGCCTTGTTTGGCACCGGCCTGCTGGTTTCGGGCATGACTGACACGACCAAGGTTCAAGGTTGGTTGGACCTGTTCGGCGCCTGGGACCCGACGCTTGCCTTTGTCATGGGTGGGGCCATCCTGCCTATGCTGATCGCCTGGCGGATGACCAACGGACGGCAACCTATCGTTGGCGGCCAATTTCCAGCACCTCCACGCCCCGAACTGGACCGTCGCCTAATCATCGGCTCTGCGCTGTTTGGCATGGGCTGGGGGCTTGTTGGGCTCTGCCCCGGGCCTGCGATGGCTTCGCTAAGTTTCGGGGGCCTTGGCGGGCTGCTGTTTGTGTTGGCGATGATCACTGGAATGTTCATCGCACCTGGCCTTGGCGCACAGCTAGACAGGGCTGCAAACCCAACCTAAGGATTTGGCATGGAGATTCGCCCAATTACCCCCCGCTACGCCGTCTCACCGCAGATCTCGGTTGAGGATGTGCCCGCCATCGCCCAAGCCGGGTTCGTCAAGGTGATTTGCAACCGTCCCAATGACGAGGTTCCCTCAGACATGCAATCCGACACCATCGGCGAGGCAGTGCGCGCAGCCGGGTTGGAGTATGAGGTTCTGGAACTGACCCACCAGACCATGACGCCCGAAAACGTGGCACGTCAGAGGGATATGGCCGAAGCTTGTGGCGGACCGGTTTTGGCATATTGTGCATCTGGCACACGGTGTTCGGTCGTCTGGGCCCTTGGTCAATGCGACCGGATGAGCACCGATGACATTCTAAGTGCCACAACACATGCAGGGTACCAGTTGGAAAACCTGCGCCCGGCATTGGATCACATGCGCAAGGCTGTCGACTAATGTTTCGGGATCTCGGGCGACTAACTCGCGTCTTCGGGGCCGTCCAGCCCCGCTAGTTGCGATATCTCAGCCACCATTTGTTCAGAGTTTTCAAAACTCAGATCACCGTCTTGTGCCTCTAGGGTGTCCGGATCAGCATCATAATCCGTAACATCGACGGCTTGGGCGCCCAGAGGCATATCAGGTGCGTTTTGGCTGGCCGAGGCTGCCCGGCTTTCAATAAACTCCTGCGTCTCAACATCTGACAGAGCAGCCAAAGGGGCCTGTTCGTTAATCCGCACCGCGCGCAGTCCGCCACATTGGCCAAGCCGGCCAACCGCAGTCCGCGACCGATCAATGGCCAGAATTTCCGTCCGGTCAATGCGCGCATGTTGCAGCGGCAGAATATCCCCGGCGCTTAGCCCTGAAAGGTCAGACAGTGGCACGTTCATGCGGCACAAAACGGCATTCAATTCGGCCCGGACAACGCCAGAGGATTGCTCCAGGCTGGGGCCCTCATCCGTTTCGGGGATCAGGCAATCCTCTTCCGGGGATGACTGTTGAGGCAACAAAATACAGACATGACCCTGCCGAACGCCACCTGCCAGATCGACCGTCAGTTCGAACCCACAATACAGATCTTCAACCAATGTCAGGCAAACGGATCGCAAATCCTGCGCACGGGACATGTATTCATAGCCGATCAGCCCAACATCATCTGATGCATTTTCGGCCAGCTCAGCCGCCTTGGCCAGCGCAGCTTCCAGCAGCGGCGCCGTCATAGCAGCATCCGTATTTGTGAACGCGCGCGCCTCTGGCGCAGTTTCGGTGACCTGACCAATAGTCTGGGTTTGCAAAATCGCCGACACCGCATTTGGATCCAGGCAGGCGGCTGCAATTCCATCTGGCCCTTTCAGGAACAGCAGCAGCCAGTCATTCCCAACCACATCGACCAGATCATTGGCAGGCTGCAGCGATTGCTTCGCACCAATCACAGCAAGGGGCAGGTTCAACCGATCCGCCGCTGCCCGCGCGAATCCCAGGCGCAGTGCGCGCAGCACTGAGCGCGGCCGGTTCTTCAAATTCTCGCGCCCCGCTGAAAGCTTTCGCAACAGCGCGGTGTTCCCTGCCTCTGACATGACCAAAACTCACCAATTGTTCGAGCCTCTGACCCTTGATGTAACCCGGTGAGTGTTACGAAGTTCTTTACCCGCACGTCATTGGGCCGCTTGTTGATAGGCCAAAGGAAGGCTGACACGGAACGCAGCCCCGCCCTGCCCCGGCAGATAACTGATCTCGCCCCCAAGCCGCTGCATGATCTCACGGCAGATCGCCAGCCCCAGCCCCGCGCCGCCGGCCTTATCGATCCCGATCCGCGCAAATTTTTCAAACACCATCGACTGGGCATCAACCGGGATGCCACTGCCATTGTCAACGAAATCAATCACCACGCGACCCCCGATATCATGGGCCGAAATCGTCAAAACGGGCTCATCCGCATCGCAGTATTTCTGAGCGTTGGAAATCAGGTTGATGACGACCTGTCCGAAACGGTCCAGGTCGGTATGTAGCGGAATACGCTCCGCAGCGCGTGTTCGGCGGATTGTCAGAGGTTTCGATGCTCCGGCCAACGCGGTTGAGACCGCACGATCCAGTATTGAACGCAGGCTACCATCGCTCATGTTCAGGCTGACCTGACCATTTTCCAGCACGCTCAAGTCCAACAGATCGTCCAGCAACCGCGTCAGACGCAAGGCTTCATCGTGAATGGTTGCGGCAAAGCGGGTCTGTTCCTCAGCGCTGAGCCCCGTGGTATCGCGCAGGATTTCGGAAAACGCCCGGATCGAGGTCATCGGGGTGCGCAGCTCATGGCTGACCTGGCTTAAGAAGCTGTCTTTTTGTTCCGACATAAGGGTCAGCTTGGTATTGGCTTCGCGCAGCTGCCGCGCGGTCCGGCTTAGTTCAGCCGACTTGACCTCCAGCTGGCTGGAGTATTCCAGCAACTGAGCGGATTCGTCCGCCACAGCCAACAAATCCTCGACCGAAATTGAGGCACCTCCCACGATCTGGCCAATCATGGCATGGGCCGTGGCCGCACCTACCGAACCGCTAAGCTCGCGTTCAAGCCGGTTCAGGAAGCCCGGCGTAGGCTCGGGCAGATGTGACCGTCCGCCTTGATGCTCGGCTTCGGCCTGAAAGAACGCCTGTGCGGGGCCGGTGCCTAGAATGCGCTGGGTCATGATCATCAAATCTTCGCTTTGCGCCACCGACCCCGACCAGCCGCGCGGCGCAACGGAATGGTCAAAGACATTCACAAACTGGGCCCCCTGCAAACGCTCCAATGGGCTCGGGAAGCTAAGAAGCGACGCGACGCAGAAGACGATTGTGTTCAAAGATATCGACCACATCACTGTGTGGACCATCGGGTCCATCCCCTCGATTCCGAACAGGGCCTGAGGGCGCAGCCAACCTATCCCGAAAGGGCCCTGCTCGATAACCGATTGAGGCATCCAAAGCCCGCCCATTCCCGGCAAGAGCAGCGTATAGCACCAAAGTGCAAAACCCACCGTCAGCCCGGCCAAGGCACCGATGCGCGTGGCGCCGCGCCAGAACAATCCGCCCACCAGAGCGGGCAGCATCTGCGAGACCCCCGCAAAGGCGATCAACCCGATGGAAGCCAGCGCCGCGCCGTCACCAATCAGGCTGTAATAGAAATACCCAAGCATCATGATGACCGCGATCGACACTCGGCGTGCCATCAAAACGATGGTCCGCACATCACCGGGGGCCGAGCCCACGCGTTCATGCGTATTCAGCCAGATCGGCATGACAATCTGGTTCGACACCATCGTCGAAAGTGCCATCGCGGTGATGATCACCATCGAGGTTGCCGACGAAAAACCACCGATAAAGGACAGCATGGCAAGCCAGTCATTGCCCTGTGACAGCGGCACCGTCAGCACGAAAAGATCAGGGTTCGAGCCAGGTGGCAAAAGGTCTAAACCAACCACCGCGATAGGAACAACAAACAGGCTCATCAGCAGCAGGTACAACGGGAAAGCCCAGGCCGCGGTGCTCAGATGGCCCTCATCGTCGTTTTCAACAACCATAACTTGAAACATGCGCGGCAGACAGACAAAGGCGGCGGCGGATAGAAAGATGAACACGGTCCAACGACCTGCGTCGATGTTCCATTGGCCGATCTCCGAGGCATCAATCTGATCCATCATCGGACCAATCCCGCCAGCAATCCCCCACACGACGAACACGCCAACGGCGATCAGGGCGAACAATTTCACCACCGATTCCACCGCAATCGCTGTGACCACGCCATGATGACGCTCGTTCACATCCAGATTTCGCGTGCCGAACAGAATAGCGAAGACAGCCAGCCCGGCGGCAACCCAAAACACGTTTGATCCGCTTGGGTAAAGGCCAGATGGAGCAGCCTCGACAAAAATCGAAAATGACAGGGTGATCGACTGAAGTTGCAGGGCTATATACGGCGTACCGGCAAGAACCGCCAAAATAGTGACGCACACGGCAAGCGTGTTGGACTTTCCGTAGCGAGACGACAACAGGTCGGCGATCGAGGTCACCCTTTGGCTGCGTGCAACCCGGACCAGCTTACGTAGCCCCCACCACCAGCTGACCATAACCAGCGTTGGCCCCAGATAGATCGTGACGTATTCCAGCCCGGATCGCGCGGCATTGCCAACCGCGCCATAAAAGGTCCAGGCGGTACAATAGATCGACAAGGAAAGCGTGTAGATTAGGGGCGACCGCAGCCATTTCCCACGCCCCGCCTCGGCCATTCTTTCAGCGGCGAAAGCCACACCAAACAGCAGAACCACATAGCCCAGGCTGACCAATATCAGAATATTCGGCGTCGCCATCACTCAGTGTCCGCACCTATATCGTCGCGAACCCCCAACCCTCTGGCCGTCAGGCCAAAGATCAGGCCAGTCGCGATCAGCACGCCCCAGCACACAAAGATGTACAGCATAGCCGATGAAAGCGGCACAGCGTTGTCGCCCCCGTTCTGATCAGGCCACAGCAGCGGCAGTGCCAAAAGCGCCGCACCCAGAAACGGCAACAGCCGGGCCGCATCAGCCAGCCTGCGGCGGCGGTAGCTTTGCCGCCCAAGGAATAGTGAGGACCGTTTGCCCTTTGGTATCCGGTCTATGTCACTATCAGAGTTCATGCCCGTGAGGCCTGCGCGTGTAGATCGCGCACCGCAGTCAAGACCTCGGCATTTGAAAACGGTTTTGTCATGAACCGGCTGACCCCTGCATTTTCGGCCATTTCCCGATCACGGGATTGTCCGCGTGCCGTCAGCATCAGGACAGGCAGGCGTTGCATCCCGTCCAATTCGCGCAGGTCACGCAGAATATCCATGCCGTTCTTTCCCGGAAGCATGACATCAAGGATGACAAGATCCGGGGCCGCAGCCTGAATCACCTGAACCGCATCAGAACCTTCCGAATGCGTTTCAACCTGCCAGCCTTCGCGTGTCAGCAAAAAGCGGATGGCCTCAGCGATGTTCGGCTCATCCTCGATCAACAGAACCTTACGGCTCATATTTTCAATTCCTCCCCATGGCAGATCGCGCTCTAGGCCCGCTGCCACCGCCAGATTAAGCGGTCAGTCATCGACCTGTCAAAAACCTTCGCTCAGAATCGAAGGCTCGCGCCGCGATGTGCAATCTCGGCTGGGGCAGACCCGGCAATTGGCCCCGACCTGGGTCAAAGCCGATGCCCCTTCTTCCCCGACCGGTCGCACCAGCATAACCGACCGATAAGCCGGGTCCTGATCATAGCCTGGCACCGCATGAGGCCAAGCATAGGCGTGACATTCGAACTCAGCCGCACTGCGCCCCAACTGAGCGATTTGTCTGCGAACCGGCACCAGAGGGCGACTTAGGGCAGTGAACAATGGCCATAACGGACAAGCCTCGCCATGGCGCGGCATCACGAAACCGGGAAGCGGTTTCAGAAACAGCAGGCTGCCCGATGCATCGCACAAGGCAAGTCCTGCCGGGCGCATCAAATCCTGCTCTGGCACAAAGGCCAGACGCCGCAAAACCGTGGGGATGTCGACCGCGAAACGCTGCGCCAACGTGATGGGGTCAGGTTCGCCCTTGGCCAGAACTTGCTTTAGCTCGGCAAGCGGCATCGCCACCGCATCCCGTGCACACCATCGCAAAATCTCTAGGGCGACAGAACGGGCGGTGGCGGTGTTCAGCCCGTCTAGGGCAATGCTCTCAACCCCTACCCCCGCTTCGAGTTCGGGGAAACTGTAGTTTTGGGCGGCAAAGAAGCTCTCAACCTCTTCCAGCGGAACACTGCGCGGGGTCTTGGTCGCGTCGCTTTCATCCAGATAAGACACCAGCGCCTTAGAGCTTTCGGCCAGACGTTCAGCATCCTGATGCAGGTTCTTGTGAAACCGGTCCTGCCATTCGGCTTCGATATCCTGTGTGTCCGCCAAAATCGATGCGGTAGATCGTATTGCAGCGGCGGTCGACAAAACCTCGTGCATCGACGCGGCCAGATGCGGGTCATGCGTTAACCGGTCCGATAGCGTCTCGACCGTGCGTTCCAATGACACGACGCGCTGATGCATTTGCGCCAGAACCCCGGCCCAGCCGGGAAAGCGACCGGCAAATTCCTCCAGCCCGTCAACCTCGGCCCGTTGTCCGACTGCATCTGCCGCCGCCTCTCGCAGTGCAGAAATCAGCGTCGCCTCTATACCCTGGGTCAGCAGCGAGGGCTCCACATCCAAGGCATCGGCAATATCGACCAAAAGCTTTCCACCGATCCTGCGGCGGTTATGTTCAATCAAATTCAGATATGACGGCGAAATTCCAACACGCTTTGCAAGCTCGGATTGCCTGAGGCCCGAGATCTGACGGCGTTCACGGATCCGGCTGCCGGTAAGCGTATCGCGCATCAATGGCTTCTCCCTCGCCAAGCTTTGAATCACAATTAAGTGTTTTCAAGATATCTTATTTAATCAATGCAGTTAAGGCAGAGTTTTCAGGCGAGATTTACAAGATTAACAAAAGCAACAGCAAATCATCCACTTCAAATCCACAGCAAATTCTCATGACCTCTTCTATTTCCAACCAATTCCCGGCACGATACAACGATGAGTGACCCCGCCTTCGAATATGCCCCAATTGGGCTGGTTGAACTGGAAAACCGGATCATCCGGCGTTGCAATCTGCAATTTGCCCGGACCTTCGGAGGGGGAGAGAGCGACTATCGCAACATGCCGCTGCTGCACCTTTACCCCTCCGTCGCGGATTGGGAAAGGATCGGCGCGCGTAGCTTACAGGTGATGCGGGATACCGGCTATTACACCGATGAACGGGTGATGCGGCGACGCAATGGCGATTTATTCTGGTGTCGCGCGCGCGGCAGGTCGCTGACACCGGATGATCCGTTCCGTCACGGGATCTGGAGCTTTTCAGACATCTCGGAAGAACGCCCCGTGGTCGAACTGACTGTGCGGGAACGCGAGGTGGCGATCCTGTCCTGCCGCGGCCTCTCGGCCAAGGAAATCGGTGCCGAACTCGGCCTCAGCTATCGCACGATCGAAGCCTACCGCGCACGCCTGCTGGAAAAGTTCGGCGCGCGTAAATTATCGGAGCTCGTGGCGAAACTTTCGGGCATGCCGCTCTAACTGCGCTTTGCCCGCACAAATTCCTTGAATCACGACTTCAGACTGCGCTTTTCATGGCCCGGCGCTTAGCTTATAACGCTGCGTAATCAGACCAAAGCCCGCAGGTTTAGATGGGCCACTAGGGGAACCGTCGAGGACACTCATGACAGATACCAAACACGAAGCGGATGTAGCATTCATCAAGGCACTGGCCGAATTGCTGCGCGACAACGACCTAACTGAATTGCAGGTGAAACGCGAGTATGGCGAAGAAGACAGCCTGAATGTGCGCGTCAGCCGCATGACGCAGGCTGCCGCTGCTCCGGTTCAGGTCGCTGTTCCTGCCGCTGCCCCGGCAGCCCCCGCCGCCGCACCAGCCCCTGCTGCCGCTGCGACCGAAGCCCCACAAGATGACCCGGCCAGCCATCCTGGCGCGGTCACCTCGCCCATGGTTGGCACTGTTTACATGCAGGCCGAACCTGGCGCGCCGTCGTTCATTTCCGTCGGCGGAGCGGTGTCCGAAGGCGACACGCTGCTGATCGTCGAGGCGATGAAGACCATGAACCACATCCACGCGCCCAAATCGGGTACCGTCAAACGCATTTTGGTTGGCGACGGCGATGCTGTGGAATTCGGCACCCCTCTGGTCATCATCGAGTAAGGCGGGCCCATGTTCGACAAGATCCTGATTGCCAACCGAGGCGAGATCGCCCTGCGCGTCATCCGCGCCGCTCGCGAGATGGGGATTAAGACGGTCGCCGTCCACTCCACCGCCGATAGCGACGCGATGCATGTGCGCATGGCGGACGAATCGGTCTGCATCGGTCCCCCGCCCAGCCCGCAAAGTTATCTGTCCGTCCCCGCCATTATCTCGGCCTGTGAGATCACCGGCGCGCAGGCGATCCATCCCGGCTATGGTTTTTTGTCCGAGAACGCCGAATTCGTGCAGATCGTCGAAGACCACGACATCACCTTCATCGGCCCCACCGCCGAACATATCCGCGTGATGGGCGACAAGATTACTGCCAAGGACACAATGAAGGCGCTGGGTGTGCCGTGTGTTCCCGGTTCCGACGGTGGCGTTCCCACGTTGGAAGACGCCAAGCGCATTGGTGAGGAATTCGGCTATCCCGTGATCATCAAAGCAACCGCCGGGGGTGGCGGACGCGGCATGAAAGTCGCGATGAGAGCGGATGAGATGGAAAGCGCCTTCATGACCGCACGTGCCGAGGGTAAAGCTGCCTTTGGCAACGATGAGGTCTATATCGAAAAATACCTGACCACGCCGCGCCACATTGAGATTCAGGTCTTCGGCGATGGCAAAGGCAAGGCCGTGCATTTGGGTGAACGCGATTGTTCGCTTCAGCGCCGCCATCAGAAAGTGTTTGAAGAGGCCCCCGGCCCCAGCATCACCCCCGAAGAACGGGCCAGGATCGGTAAGATCTGCGCTGACGCTGTGGCGAAGATCAACTATATCGGCGCCGGCACCATCGAGTTCTTGTATGAAAACGGTGAGTTCTATTTCATTGAAATGAACACCCGCCTGCAGGTGGAACACCCGGTAACCGAAGGCATTTTCGGCGTCGATCTTGTGCGCGAACAAATCCGCGTCGCCTCGGGCCTGCCGATGTCATTCACTCAGGATGATCTGCAAATCGAAGGCCACGCCATCGAGGTTCGGATCAATGCTGAGAAGCTGCCCAACTTCTCCCCCTGCCCCGGTAAGATCACGGCGTATCATGCGCCCGGCGGTCTGGGCGTACGGATGGATTCGGCGCTTTATGACGGGTATTCGATCCCACCCTACTACGATTCGCTGATCGCAAAGCTGATCGTACAAGGGCGCGATCGGACCGAGGCACTGGCCCGTTTGGAGCGCGCTTTGGGAGAGTTGATCGTTGACGGCATCGACACCACCGTTCCGCTGTTCCACGCCCTACTGCAGGAACCCGACCTGCATAGCGGCGAATACAACATCCACTGGCTGGAGCACTGGCTTGCGGAGAATATGGCAGACTAACCTGTCTGGAAGGCCGGATGGAACCACTCCTCCGGCCTTCGGGTTTTTCTCATGAGCCTGACTGCGGAGCTTTTGCTGCATGGTTACTCCATCGGCATTTTTCCCATGGCTGAACATCGGGATGACCCTGAGTTGTTCTGGGTCGATCCGAAATACAGGGGTGTGTTCCCTCTGGACGGGTTTCATATCTCGCGCAGTCTGGCCCGGAGCCTGCGTAGATCCGGCTTTGACATTTCAATCAATCAGGATTTCAACGGCGTTGTTGATGGTTGCGCGGACCGTGCGGATACCTGGATCAACACCGAGTTGCGGCGCCTCTACGATCAATTGCATATGAGAGGTCACGCCCATTCACTTGAGGTTTGGGACAACGACCAACTCGTTGGCGGTGTCTATGGCGTCGTGTTGGGGGCCGCTTTCTTTGGGGAAAGCATGTTTTCGCGGCGCACAGATGCTTCAAAAATCGCCCTGGCCTATCTGGTCGACCGGCTTAGACAAACGGGCTTCAAGCTGTTTGATACACAGTTCCTGACAACTCACCTTGCGTCGCTTGGCGCCATCGAAATTCCACGCGGTACATATCGTGAAGCGCTTGAGGAAGCGATCCACGCTAGCGCCGATTTTTCTGCGGATGTTCCTCAGTCAGCGGATGGCGTGATACAGCGGATCACCCAGACGTCATAGCGCGCATGATCCAAAGCGTTCAACGCTGGTGATGTCGCAATCATCCAACCGTCAAACAGCTGATCTGCCTTGCCTTGTTCCCAGATCGTCAGATAGGCAAACGCATCACCTGTGGGGTTGTCAGCCGGGTACCTGCAATCCCCCAAGGCTACATCCAATCCAAACACGGGCTGGGTGTCGCCGTTTTGCATTTCGATATCAAGGGTCTGGCCGTTTACTTTGTCCAGGCCCCGCAACATGGCGCCGGGGCCGGATTCGACCTTCTGCTGCGCAGATGCAGCCGTTGCGCAAAACGCCATCGCCATCAGCGCCAAATACTTCATTCGCCGCTGTCTCCGGCCACGAATTTAACAAGTAGCGAAATCAGGCTGACCGCGCCTTGGGTATCTTCGATCTCATCACCGGGCTCAAAAAAGAACGGTGAGCCGCCCGGCATGACCTCAACAAAATTTCCACCCAGAAGACCTTCGGACGAGATCACAATCGCGCTGTCATCCGGAACAAGGATCCCATCCGCAATCGTAAAGGTCGTATCAGCACGATAGGTGTCTGGGTTCAGATCGACGTCGGTTACGGTGCCGATCTTGACCCCGGCCAAACGCACATCGGTACCCACGCCAACCCCTTCAAGCGACCGGAAGGAGGCCCCCAGCTCATAACCCGCGCTGCTTTGCGACAGGCCCGTTGACTGGCTGGCATAAACGCCAAATGAAATGGCAACGGCCAGAACGGCACCACCGACGATGACTTCGGTCCAATTGTGGGTCGACATTGCTCGCCTCTGTTATTCGGGGCTCCAGGCCTCGTAGTCTTTGCGCTCCACCGGGTCGGGCCGGCGCAGCGACCCTGCCGGGGTATAGGCCAGAACTGTCCCTGTCAGGTTTTCCTGATGCGGTTTTTCCCAGGACTTATGAGGCAGCGGCTTATCGGTTGGTGGCTCATCCCATGTGCGATGCAACCAGCCATGCCAATCGGGATCAACGCGGCTGGCTTCGGCCTCACCATTGAAGATCACCCAGCGTTTGCTGTCATCTGCGTTGCGATAGAAGACGTTGCCTTCGTTATCCTCACCAACTTTCACACCTTTTCGCGCGGTATAAATCTGGGTGTTCAGGGTTGCTCCATTCCACCAGGTTACGGCCCGCAAAAGAGTGTTCAGAATGCCCATTGGCTGCCTCCGGCATAGTACTCGGGAAAGGTATGAACCAAAGGCGCGCCAAGGTCCAGTACCACCGAGTTTATCAGCGTTTTTCCGGCAACGCGGCTGTTACCTCGATCTCGATACGGTCTTCGGGTGTAATCAGGTTGCACTCGATGACGGTTGCAGCCGGGGGATTGGGACCAAAGGCCTCTTTCAAGACAGGCCAGCATTGTTCAAATTCCGACATATCCGGCAGATAGTAGTTTACACGTACAATGTCCTTGAAACTCGCCCCGGCCTCAGCCAGCGCTTTGCCGATTGTATCCAGAGATGATTTGCACTGACCAACGATGTCTTGAGGGATGTCATCACCTTGGGCACAGGTTCCTGCAACGAAAACGAAACCGTTCGCCATGACCGCACGACAATATCCAACCTTTTTTTCGTACTCTCCACCAGAGTGAATTCTTCTGATCATTTGCCCCTCCTGCATAGAAAAACGACACGGTTTTACCGTGCCGCTCGTCCAGTTCTATCAAACGTCTTAGCCCGCCGATGCTGATTCAGCAGCATCCGCATAGATAATAAGCGGCTGAGACTCGGACGTAACTGCTTCGAGATTTACAACAACCTCGGTTACGTTTTTGAGGCCGGGCAGTTCAAACATTGTATCCAGCAGGATATCTTCGAGGATCGATCGCAAACCTCTAGCACCTGTCTTACGTTCGATTGCCCTCTTGGCGATCGCTTTCAGCGCATCATCGGTGAAAGCCAATTCAGCATCTTCCAGTTCGAACAGTCGCTGGTATTGCTTGACCAGAGCATTCTTGGGCTTGGTCAGAATTGTGACCAGTGCGTCTTCGTCGAGATCTTCCAGCGTTGCCAGAACAGGCAGGCGGCCGACAAATTCAGGGATCAGGCCAAATCTCAGCAGATCCTCAGGCTCGAGATCCTTGAAGATTTCACCAACACCACGATCATCATTGTCGCGCACGTCGGCACCAAAGCCCATGGCCGATCCTTTGCCGCGCTGCGCAATAATCTTGTCCAGCCCTGCAAACGCACCGCCGCAGATGAACAGGATATTCGTTGTATCCACCTGCAGGAACTCCTGCTGAGGATGTTTACGACCACCCTGAGGCGGCACACTGGCCACGGTGCCTTCCATCAGTTTCAGCAGTGCTTGCTGCACGCCTTCGCCCGAGACGTCACGCGTGATCGAAGGGTTTTCTGATTTTCGTGTAATCTTGTCGACCTCGTCAATATAGACGATGCCGCGTTGTGCGCGTTCGACATTGTATTCGCTGGCCTGCAGCAGTTTCAGGATGATGTTCTCGACATCTTCACCCACATAACCCGCCTCGGTCAGCGTGGTCGCATCCGCCATGGTGAACGGGACATCCAGGATGCGCGCCAGCGTTTGGGCAAGCAATGTCTTACCGCAGCCGGTGGGGCCGATCAGCAGAATGTTGGATTTGGCCAGTTCAATATCACCGCCAGCCTTCTGCGCATGGTTCAGACGCTTGTAGTGATTGTGGACCGCAACCGACAGGACGCGCTTTGCCGTGGCCTGACCGATGACGTAGTCGTCCAGCACCTCACAAATGTCCTTGGGCGTTGGCACCCCATCAGAAGATTTCAGCCCGCTGGCTTTAGTCTCTTCTCGGATGATGTCCATGCACAGCTCGACACATTCATCGCAGATGAAAACGGTCGGGCCTGCGATCAGCTTGCGCACCTCATGCTGGCTTTTTCCACAAAAGCTACAGTAGAGCGTGTTCTTGCTGTCACCGCCTGAATTCGTCGCCATGATCTACCTTTCGGGCTTCGTCCACACGCCCCATCCTGAGGTCGCGCTTGCGCATGTTCATGCAGCTTAGGCCAGCACTGTGGCGGCTACAATCTCAAAAATGCGCCCGACGCCGATGGCGCCAGGCTTGTTTCTTAGGCTTCTTCCGTGTCCATCTTGGCGCGGTTCTCGACGATCTCGTCGATATGGCCCCAATCTTTCGCCTCTTCCGGGCTCATAAAATTGTCACGATCCAGCGCTTTTTCAACCGCCTTTTTTGTCTGCCCTGTATGGCGCACATAGATATCATACAGACGATCTTTCAGTTTCTGCGTCTCGGCCGCGTGGATCATGATGTCGCTGGCCTGGCCCTGATAGCCGCCGCTGGGCTGGTGCACCATGATGCGGCTGTTGGGCAGCGAAAAGCGCATTCCTTTCTCACCACCGGCCAGCAGAACCGACCCCATCGAGGCCGCCTGACCGATCACCAATGTGGAACATTTCGGCTTGATGTACTGCATTGTGTCGTAAATCGACAAACCGCTGGTGACCACGCCGCCGGGCGAATTGATGTAAATCGAGATTTCTTTGTTCGGGTTTTCGGCCTCAAGATGCAGCAGCTGCGCCACTACAAGATGGCTCATCCCGTCGTGGATCGGACCGTTGATGAAAATGATCCGCTCTTTCAGCAGACGCGAGAAAATGTCATAGGCGCGCTCACCGCGGCTGGTCTGCTCGACAACCATGGGGACAAGCGTATTCATATAGGTGTCTACGGGATCGAACATTCTTAACCTGCCTGCTTTGCTATGGATCGGGAGAGTATCCCAACAAGTGTTACCCGAGTCTTAGTGTTGCCTTTGGGGGGCTGCAAGGGGTGCGCCTCACTTCGCGGGCCGATTGTGAGATTGTTGATCGCTGTTGCTACCTCAGGCCATATTCAACCGGGCTTGCCGCTTTTGTCACGAACAGCGTCGCTGATGCTGGTCCCGCTTGTGAAAAGGTGCTACCGAAATCATGATCGACCACCAAGGAGACGAGTATGATCCGAGCAATCCTGATTGGCCTGAGCCTGTTTGCCCTGACCGCCTGCGAAACCGCCAAAGGCGCGGGAAAAGATATCGAAAACGCCGGGGATGCAATCCAGAATGCGGCCACTGAGGTTCAAGAGAACATCTGACCGGCCCAGTATATTGCGGAGCCGCCCCAAAATTCATCAACATATTGTTGATCTCCTGATCCAAAGCCACTAGTCTTGCGCTACAGGTGCATAGACGCGGCATTGCATCATCTGACGCAAAGACGGGGTTCTTTCGTTCGCACGAAGGAACCCCGTTTCCATTCGAAGGGGTCTTGAATGATGCCTGTATGGAACCAGAATAGGAAAAGGCGTCAGGTGCGCAGACGCGGTCTTTGCATGTATCCTTGCGGACACTCCTGACGCCTTGCCGGGTCAGCACACCCCGAAGGGCACCCTGATCCAGTTGCCTCAGCCCCTTTCGAAGCTGCGACTGCCGTTTCGACCCGAAGGCCGTCACAGCGCACAAGATCCATTTTGAGAAGCTGATCTATCAACCCGGGATCTGACACCCAACTCGACTGTCCAGCAACCGGTAAACCCCTGCAAATCCGCGTAAATCCTAAAATCCACCCGATCCTGCGTTGGCCCCTGGCCCTTGCGCCCCGCTGCCTGTTCCGAGGAAGTGCTGCGGTAACCTTACTGTTACATTGACGCCCAATACCGGCAAGAAAATAGCACTGCAGCATGAAAATTAGACGGGGATAACCTGTTGATATCCGCCGGGAGGGCGATGTGGATAAATCGAGAAGTTTTGCAAACTGGCCTGCTTGCGCGTGGAAAACTCCGAACAGATCGAAAACGCGCAAATTTCAGGCAATGCTGCACCTGCGAAGGCCATGTTCAATCGCAAACCGACGAATCCCGCTTTGGTTGAGCCCGAATCGAAAAGCGCCCAGCCCTGTGGATTGGCGCTCTGAGAAGCGTCCCGACCTGATCATAAATACCTACTAAACGCTGCCCGCTTAGGCAACTGGTACCCCCTACTCTCGATCAGGCCGGAGACGCTCCGGTTCGCCTGTCAGTCCAGAACAGTGCTGTAGGTCGTTCTGATCCGCAGGCTACGGCGTAAACCTCCGCTGTCCTGTTAAACAGATTGGAAGGGCGCGTGCCGGTTGCAACTTTTCTAAGGAAAGCTTCATCTGCGCTTCAGCGCGGTTTTAGTTGCTGACAGCGGTCGATCATCAGAACTGAGGGCAGCGCCGGCCTGAGGGGAGGCGCAAACGCGCCGCCCCATGGGGGCGGGCCGGCGCGGCCCGGCGTTGACGCCGGGTGGGTGAGTTGATCAATGCTCCCTAAAAACTTAATAGTTTTTGGGGACGTTACGCGAACAGGGGGCCGATACCTTCATCTGGATCAGACCTTTTACGTTCATCTAGTACATCCAACCAGATTTGGTAGGTTCTTGCGATCATGTCTGTTAGTTGTTCGTAGGAGTATTTTGGGACGCCGTTAAACCAATGCGGAGTAAGCCCGAAGTTAGACGCGCTTTCTTCCCAATAGTTCAAAATCAAAAGCCCGAAATCAGCAAAATCCGGATTCGCATCAATCAGGAGATGATAGTTCATCGAGAAAACGAAGTCCCTTGCGGATTTCGACAGGCTACCGGATTTTCGTAAGTCGATAAAAGGAATTTGGGGCCGGTCATTGATCTCGACAACCAAAGAATGAGTGAGGTTTATGGAGTTATCGATACTAATCCGATGACTTCTCATCGCCTCAGCAGCAGCCTCAGTAACGCACGCCTCCCGGAAATTCAAAATCGATCTCGCACGCAATAGATTGGGCACACGATCTTGATCTCTCTTGATAGATGATCTTAGGGCTTTGATTGCATGCTCTGGCGCTATCGTAGCGTCAGGGAACATCGGCGTTGAAACCCCAAATAGAGAATTCAGACATCGCCTAGTTGGTTCAAGACTATGAGGTGGTCGAAACGCGCGCTTGTTTTTTAGACGTGCATATTGATCTCGTTCAGGTAGAACACTGATATTAGCGATGTCTGTCTCTGGTAAGCGGCGACTCGTCATGAAGCATATCCTCATCTGCTACAACAGGCCGACCCTCCCTCATCAACATGCTGTGTGTTCTGTTATCTAGAATCACATTATCTGTAATACGAAGTCCCAAAGCAATACTTTCGTCAGCACTATCCACAACATAGTGCCAAGGCCCTCCTTTGGCATGCGAAAGCGCCACGAGTTCACGCACTGTAAATCGGCTAAAACGTGTAACCGTTTCCACTACATGTCGGATCTTTTCCGGATCACTTAGTTGATCAAACGCGGCCGTTGATTTCTTAAAAACATCACGTTTCTTCGCGCGATCTTTTATCGGCATCCCTTTATTGTGCTTGAACGCTTGATACACGACGGGATGAACAGGACCATATTGCCAAGCCTCGAAATAACCCGACATCAATCGCTTGCGTGTCTGAAGTAAGTAGGCTTCATAAGAAAAATACAATAGCTTCTGCAACTCGATCTGTGTCGTGTCGAGTTTTAGAAATTCTCGTGTGTCCAGCACAAAGTTGGCTACAATTCTTGGATCAGTCTCCATTAGCTGTCCATTTTCAGCGCCGAAATGAAAGCCTCCTGAGGGATATCAACTTTTCCGAACTGGCGCATCTTCTTTTTACCTGCTTTCTGCTTGTCCAGCAGTTTGCGTTTCCGCGTCGCATCCCCGCCATAACACTTCGCGGTCACGTCCTTACGCAGGGCCGAGAGGGTCTCGCGGGCGATGACCTTGCCTCCGATGGCGGCCTGGATCGGGATTTTGAACATGTGGCGTGGGATCAGGTCCTTGAGCTTTTCGCACATCGCCCGGCCCCGCATCTCGGCCCGGTCACGGTGAACCATGGTGGACAGCGCGTCGACCGGTTCGTCATTCACCAGCACCGACATCTTGACCAGCGCGTCCTCGGTATAGCCGGTCATCTGGTAGTCGAAGCTGGCATAGCCCTTGGTCACCGATTTCAGGCGGTCGTAGAAGTCAAAGACAACCTCGTTCAGCGGCAGGTCATAGACGACCATGGCGCGGCTGCCCGCATAGGTCAGGTCCAACTGGATGCCGCGGCGGTCCTGACACAGTTTCAGCACGTCGCCGAGGTATTCATCCGGAACAAGGATGGTCGCCTTGATGCGCGGTTCCTCGATATGGTCGACCTTTGAAGGGTCGGGCATGTCGGCGGGGTTGTGCAGCTCGATCATCTCGCCGTCTTTCATGTAGACGTGATAGATCACCGAGGGCGCGGTGGTGATGAGCTCGATATCATATTCGCGTTCGATGCGGTCGCGGATGACCTCAAGGTGCAGAAGGCCGAGGAAGCCGCAGCGGAAGCCAAAGCCAAGTGCGGCCGAAGTTTCCATTTCAAAGCTGAAGCTGGCGTCGTTCAGCGCCAGTTTGTCGATCGCATCGCGCAGGTCTTCGAATTCGGCTGAATCCACGGGGAAGAGACCGCAGAACACCACCGGCTGCGCGGGTTTGAACCCGTCCAGCGCGATTTCAGTCCCGTTGCGGTCATTGGTGATCGTGTCACCGACGCGGGTGTCGCGGACCTGTTTGATCGAGGCGGTGAGAAAGCCGATCTCACCGGGGCCGAGGCTGTCGACCATCTCCATCTCGGGCCGGAAAACGCCGACGCGGTCGACATGGTGCAGGGTGCCGTTCGACATGAACTTGACCCGCATCCCCTTTTTCAGCGTACCGTCCATGATGCGGACCAGAACGATGACGCCGAGATAGGCGTCGTACCACGAATCCACCAGCATCGCCTTGAGCGGCGCGTCCAGATTGCCCTGCGGTGCGGGCAGTTGCTGCACGATGGCTTCCAGCGTCTCGTGTATGCCCTGCCCGGTCTTGGCGCTGACCTGAATGGCGTCGGTCGCGTCGATGCCGATCACATCCTCGATCTGTTCGGCCACGCGGTCACAATCGGACGCGGGCAGGTCGATCTTGTTCAGCACCGGCACGATTTCATGATCGGCGTCGATGGCCTGATACACGTTCGCCAGCGTCTGCGCCTCGACCCCCTGGGTCGAGTCCACGACCAGCAGAGAGCCTTCGACCGCGCGCATCGACCGGCTGACCTCATAGGCAAAGTCCACGTGACCGGGCGTGTCGATCAGGTTCAGCACGTATTTCTCCCCATTGTCGGCGGTATAGTCGATGCGGACTGTGTTGGCCTTGATGGTGATGCCACGCTCGCGCTCGATATCCATGCTGTCGAGCAGCTGTTCCTTCATGTCGCGATCCTTGACCGTTCCGGTCTCTTGGATGAGCCGGTCAGCAAGGGTGGATTTGCCATGGTCGATATGCGCGACGATGGAGAAATTGCGGATATGAGCGAGGTCTGTCATGGGTTGGGGATATGTATTAAGTGATAGCCGATGGCAATGGTCCAAGAGCAACTACGGCTTGGCAAGGTAAGAAAAATGAGCAGCTATGACGCCACGAAGAGATTGGGATGGATTTCCACGCTTAGTCGAAGAGTCATACTCGCCAGATATCTCTTGCGAGCTTTGGGTGAGATCTCCGATTCCATCGAAGATGTGAACCTTCGGCACGCAACATTGCTTAGAGCGATGGGAACATCCCTGATCGCATTAGACCTTGATAAAGATGTTACTTCCCGCAGCGTTGCGCCATACTATCCCAAGAACCGCCCCACGAGTTACGCGATAAAAGCCAGACAAATACCAAGATTCAGCTTTCAATTAGACACAGGTCCAACCCCTGCTATTACCGTCCTTTTGGACAACGGCAAAACGTTTCAGGACGCCCAAGAGATCGCAATCGACCCTGGCGAACCGTCTGATCTCCTTAGCTATGAAATTGACATCATTTCTCGCGGTACGAATTTGTCTTCAAAGCGAGTGACCGCCGAAAGAGGACGGCGTTTGCGTGCCGAACCTCTTTGGGAATCAACTGCGTCTATTTGGGCACGGAACGCTCAGGTTTCCAAGTTAGCCAGCAAAACCAGGCGCGCACTGCGCCAAGCGAACAGAGAAACGAAGGGGAATTTTGACTTCTGGGTAACTTACTATGATAGCCTTGTAGAAGGTGAGCCGCTCGATCCGGAATTGTTACGGAATGTGGCCTCCATTTCCCCAAGTATTTGGTCAAAGGGGCATGAAGCTGTAGCTGCGGAAATCAAACATCTTCAGGCAACGCTTCTTGCTCGGAAACTACCGCAAGCGGAAGTTGTTGAAATTAACCCTGACACTGGCCATTTCCGAGCTACACCCATTCGACTACAGAACATTCCACTTCTTGCAGCACTTTTTACGAACATTTCTGACGCACTTGAGGATGCGATACAGGGAACCAATGGTTTATCGGAGCAATCGAGTGAGTTTCGAAAAATCACTCGTGCAACCAAACGCTATGGGAATGACCCTCAGCAAGCAGAAATGACACTTACCGCGATCGCCAAGGGGCTTCGCCGTCAAATACATGAAACCAAATATCTACCGGATAGCGAAGATAACCTTGCCTTATTAGACGCGGTCGAAGAAGGGGTAAGGGGTATTCGCGCCAATCACCCGGAAGTGGCCGCAAACCGGGAGCAACTCGCGCTGCAAGCCTTCTCTGAGCTTGATGGAAGCGCCCAAAAACTGCTGGAGGAAGCAAAACCAATTTTGGTGGAACTAAGCGAAGGTAGTATGGCCGAGGATTACGCCGAAGATATCCCCTCGCTCGTTAACGACCGCTTACTCCCGTTGCCAACCGGCGCTCCCCCTCTGCCCGGCACAGACGCGGCGACGCGTGTGTTCAGCAGAACCTCGAAGATGGCGTTGCTAAGAGAGAAAATACTGGATCATGGTTCGCAACTTCATGATAGCCAGGAAGGAAAAACGCTCCGTGTAGGTCTAGCTGGTACTGCGGTTGGTGATTTGTTGTATCGGATCGTGCGACTAGGGCTGCAACTATTGGGTGTCCTCTGAATGGAAACTCACTGATGCAATTTTTGTGAATTGATTGAACAACAAGTTTGATTCATACTCCGCCGCAGACTGAGAGGGGCACAAGACCCCTCCGGGCAGGCAAAGAATGAGGCTCTAGCATGAAACAGTTCCTCCTCATCGCATTTTGTGCGGCATCGCTGACGGCGGTGGCTCAGGTTGCAGACGCGTCCCAGATCAAGCGAGCGTGTTTGGCTTCGGATCGTCAGGCGGCGACGCGGGCGCGGTGTTCTTGCATTCAACGCGTGGCGGATCAGGCGCTAACGCGCGGTGATCAGAATACCGTGGCAAAGTGGTTCGAAGACCCCCATCAGGCGCAGGAGTTGAAGATGTCGCAGACCGCGCGCGATGATGCGCTGTGGGATCGGTATCAGAACTTTGGCCAGATGGCGCAGGCGATCTGCAGCTAACCCCTGTCAGTCCTTGACCTGATGCACGCTGCGCCCCAGAAATGGCGCAGCGAAAGGTATGTGCGATGGTGATGAAAGGGCTGACCCTGCGGGGCCTTGAGGTGTTCGAGGCTCTTGCGCGGACCGGATCGGTGGCGCAGGCGGCCGAGATCACGGGGCTCAGCCAGCCCTCGGTTTCTCAGCAATTGCGCAATCTGGAAAAGGCCTTGGGCACCGATCTGGTCGATCACGGGCGGCGGCCAATGCGGCTGACCCAGGCCGGGCGCAGCTTTCTGACCCGCGCGCAGGCAGTGCTGGGTGAATTGCAGATGGCACAGAGCGAGCTGACGGTAATGGATCTGGGGCATCTCACCACCTTGTCCATCGGCCTGATCGACGATTTCGACAATGACCTGACACCTCGGCTTGCGACACTGCTGGCTGACAGCCTGACCCGATCAAAATTCAAGCTGATCACCCTGCCCAGTCTGGACCTGTTTGCCGAGTTGGACGCCCAGCGCTTGCATCTGGCCGTTTCCGCCCATAGCGGCGAAGTGCTGGAAGGTGTCATTGAATATCCGTTGGTGCAGGATCCATTTATACTGGTCGCCCCGGCGGGCGCGGGTGATACGCAGACCGTCGTACAGGACCTGCCTTTTCTGCGCTATGCGCGCGAGCAGCTGATCAGTCGCCAGATCGAAGGCCACCTGGCACGCCAGCAAGTTGAATACGAAGAACGGTTCGAGATCGGCTCACACCTGGCGCTGATGGCGATGGTTGCGCGCGGTCTGGGCTGGGCGATCACAACGCCGCTGGGCTATATGCGCGCGGCGCGGTTTCACGAAGAGATGCAGGCTCATCCCTGTCCGTTTGGCGCATTTGCTCGGACCATTTCATTGTTCACCCGCACGGACTGGTCAGATCAGGTGCCGCAAGAGGTTGCGGGCATGATGCGGCGGCTGATGCAAAGCCAGATCATTGACCCGGCGACGGCGAAACTGCCCTGGCTCAGTGATCAGTTGAAGGTGCTGGACGATCCATCCAGGTGATCGACAAGCCCAGCGACGGCGATCTCGATCAAGTCCAACGCCCCGTCAAAATCCCGCGTATAGTATGGGTCTGGCACATGATCTACACCGGCCTGAGGTGCGAACTCTGTCAGCAGCCGAACGGGCGTGTTGTTTCCATCCGGCCTAAGGGCCTCAATATTCGCGATATTGTCGGCATCCATCCCAATGATCAGATCGAACTGATTAAAATCCTTAGCCACAAACTGCCTTGCGCGAAGACCACCCAGTTCGACATTGCGGGCGCGTGCCGCAGATAGCATGGGACCATAGGGCGGGCTGCCAATATGCCAGCCCGCGGTTCCGGCACTGTCGGTTGTATGATGTGGGGCGTTGGCGCGAAACACACCCTCGGCCGCAGGTGACCGACAGATATTGCCCAAACACACAAAGAGGATACGCTGTGTCATATGCAATCTTCTACCGCGCAGAGGGCACATGGAAAAGATCGTCATTCTCACCGGAGCAGGCATTTCCGCCGAAAGCGGGCTCAGCACTTTTCGGGATGAAGACGGGCTATGGGCACAACACAGGATCGAAGACGTCGCGACGCCCGAGGCGTTTACCCGGAATCCGGCTTTGGTTCAGGGGTTCTACAATGCCCGCAGGGTTCAGGCTGCTCAGGTCCACCCCAATGCCGCGCATAAGGCCCTTGCCCGGTTGCAACAGGATTGGCCAGGCGATGTTGTGATCGTCACACAAAACGTCGACAGTCTTCACGAGGCTGGCGGCGCTTCCGGGGTGATCCACATGCATGGTATCCTGTCTGGTGCATTGTGTGGGGATTGTGGCCATCGGTGGACAGCACCGCCAGAAATGGCCCCTGATGAACCCTGCCCGGCCTGCAATGCCCCATCCGGGCGGCCTGATATCGTCTGGTTCGGTGAGATGCCGTATCATATGGACCAGATTTTCGATCATCTCGCCACCGCTTCGATCTTTGCCGCAATCGGCACGTCTGGTCAGGTCTACCCCGCCGCCGCTTTTGTACACGAAGCACACGCAGCCGGGGCGCATACCGTTGAGATCAATCTGGAGTCGACAGGCGGTGGTTTCGATGACCGCCTGCTGGGCAAAGCAACCGAAACCGTGCCAAAATGGGTTGATCGGTTGCTGATGACAAAGACATAAGAGGCAAATCGCACTAACACATGCATCACCTCATTCAGGGGAAACCACACCATGACAGATCAAGACCCAAGAATCGGTGAAATTCTCGACGATGGCAGCATGGCCAATCGCGACCGGCTCAGCGCTCAGCTGTCCAGTCTTTGGTGGACCTTCTTGGTTCGCAGTGTTTTGGCCGGCGCTGTTGGCATTGCCGCGCTGTTCTGGCCCTCTGGCAGCATTGCTTTGCTGCTGCGCTTGGTTGGTGCTTTGCTGATCATTGACGGCGGGTTGACGCTGCTGGGGGTAGGCCGCCGAGGCCTGTTGGGCGGCGCAGCGATCGGCGCGGTGTTGATCGGTCTGATTTTGCTGATTTGGCCCGAGGGCACAGTAAAGTTGGCCTTCTTCCTGTTGGGGGCCTGGGCGTTGATCATCGGTATTGGCTCTCTGGCCGCGTCACAGCAAATGAATGAGCGCGATCCGCAACGCCGCTCGATGCGCGGCTCTGGGATTGCGGCGCTGATCGTGGGCCTCGTGCTTATGATCTGGCCCGCCATTGCTCTGGTCGCGCTTGGATGGGCGATTGCCTTTTCAGCGCTTGCCATTGCAGTTGTCATGTTCTGGCTGGCAAATCGTCTGCGCAGCGCCAACGACCGGGTCGGCATGAAGACCATTCATCGCTAGGAACTAACACGAGCTACACTGCAAGCAGGCCGGGCATTGCCCGGCCTGACGCATGGATGACGGCCGCAAAGCGGCCCGAAGACAGGCGTTGCTGCTAGTTCGAATGGGATCCGTGATCGTGGCCATGCTTGTCCTGGCGCTCCAGATCCACCGGAACGTCCAGCACGATCTCTCCGGCCTGCTCAAACACCAGCGTAACAGGCACTGTTGCACCGTGCTCGAACGGGGCTTTCAATCCCATCAGCATTACATGCGCACCACCGCGCTTGAGCATGTAGGTCTCGCCTGCCGGGATGGCAAAACCTTCCTCAACATGGACCATCTGCGCCACGCCATCATCGTTGATCTTATGCGTGTGCAATTCTACCCGGGCTGCGGCATCTGATGTTGCGCTGATCAACCGATCATCCGTATCGCCCTGGTTCTCGATCATCATAAACGCCGCCCCTGCCTTGGCAGTTTTGCCGGATGAACGGGCGTAGGCATCGTCAACCACGATCTGGCTGTCAGCAAGGACCGGAACGGCCAGAAGGACAGTTGCAAAAGTGGCGAACAGGGTTGTTTTGAGGGACATTGCGCCTCTCCTTATCTGTTTGGTGGTCTGAAAAACTATCGTGGGGTCAGACCAAGACGGGAGGCGCGCGCGCAGGTGTGTCCGGGACGGGAGGGGCAATAAGATTGCCCTTATCGCGCGATGGCGCGGGAGGCCGTTGAACCGAAGCATCGGGTTGCGCGGGTTGCGCATCTGCGACCGCCCCCAACAAGGTCAGCGCATAGTCGGGACAGTAATGTGGTGGGGCTGTTGGCTGTCCGTTGGCGTCAACATAAACAACAACGGGGCCGTTTCCGGTACACAGGACCATCTGGCCTGTGGCCATATCTACGCCGCGCGACACCGCAAGGCTCTGCCCGGTCAGAACCAGCAGCAGAGACACAATTATCGGCAGAAACTTATGTAACGTAGATCTCATCGTGACCCGCATATAGGCCAGACAGATGAAACGCTTCAAGCGCCAAACAGTCGCGCTTGAAGCGTCTCTTAGTAATCCAGCCCAGGCCGTTTAACGGCCCCTTTGGTCAGACTGGTATGGGAGCGATTCACCTGACGCTGAATGCGCGTGCAGGCCAAAATAGATTTTTTGAAAACGGTCGAAAGCAACAGGAAAATATAGAAACTCTTTAACGACATCACTCGGCCCCCGCCCAAAGAATGCAATCAAAATACGCATTGTGTCCTCGCGCGTATGTGAACTATTTCACGGTTGTTACAATTTATTTCAATTTTTTCACCCCAAGCAGAATCGCAAAATGAAAAACCCCGCACCAATCGGGTACGGGGTCATTCAAACCGTAGGTAATGAGAAGGTTACGCCGACGCTTGCGCCTTGACGATTTCCTTTTTCACTTTCAATGCGTTCGTAGACAGATCCTCGTCCTTGGCTTTGGCCAGGAACGCGTCCAGACCACCACGGTGGTCGACAGAACGCAGCGCAGCCGCCGAGATACGCAGCTTAACGCCACGACCCAGAGTTTCGGACTGCAGGGTGACGTCGTTCAGATTCGGCAGAAAACGACGACGAGTTCTGTTTTTGGCGTGGCTGACATTGTTGCCAGTCATCGGGCCTTTTCCGGTCAGTTCGCAACGGCGCGACATGGTTTCTTCCTTTGTTTCTGGAGGCCGGGCAAAACGCCTGCGGCCAAATCACAAGGGGCGCAACCCGAAGTCGCGCCCGAAAACTGGTTGGATGCGTGTAGTGGGAATCGCAGGTAGGGTCAAGACAGGTTAGGCGGAATATTTGCACCCCCTGTATCTTCCCCGAACGCAGGCGCGCCCGGCGCATGCAACAGCGGTTTGTTGTTCTTCAAATGACGCGAAACCAGCTTGGCCTGCAACTTGCCACGCGGGATCAGCCGCGCCGGGTCGGGGCTGTGATCGTGATCCGCCAGTTCTGGAAATATCTTGAATATCTCACGCCGCGCGGCGGTGCTGAGCGATTTCAACGCCTCAGGCCCAGTATACAGGCTCTCGCTCGGGGCGCCTTCGGCATAGATAACCTCGTGACGGTCAAACAGCAGGTGAAAATACTCGACTGATTGCACGTCGTGATCAACGTAGATACCCGGCAAAGAGGTCAGTTTGATCGCCGGAATCAGAACTTCAGTCGCGCCAAACATGCGTTGCGCGATTTTGGATTGAACCAGCATCCGATGCTGGCGCGAGACCAGCAAATCGCGGTTTGGCACCCCCTGTCCCAGAGCACCCGCCACGATGCGCACCGGGCGTAATTTAGGGTCCTGCTCAAGGTCATGGGTTGTGAACGCCCGCTGTCCGGCCCAACGCACAGTTTGTGACCCCAGACCGACCGTCCGAACCCGATCCCCGGCCTCGATGTTCTGAATAGGGCAAAGCCCGCAATCCGTCGCGATCAGAGTATCGCGGGTAAAGCACGGAAACCCGGCACCATTTTCGAACCCTGTATACGTGACCGTCGTTCCCGACGGCAGGGTAAACGACCCGCTGGACAGCGAATAACTGGTGCCTGCCTCGACCGTGATTGTGCCAAACGTGCTGTCGGTGATCACGGTACCTTCAGGCAGGTTCAGCGTATCGGTACCCCCCCCGCCGTCGACTGTACCTGACACATTGGTGCTTTGGAAATCCAGCGTATCGTTGCCATTCCCCAATGCGATACTGCTGATGTCGGACCCACGCACAACGACGGTATCCGCGCCCCCTCCGGCATTCAGTGTTCCAACTGTGCTGCCGGTGATGGTGATGTCGTCACCACCCCCGTTGCCACGTACAACTCCGACAACCGTGCTGTTCGTGACGGTGATCTGGTCGCTGCCACCACGGCCGCGAATATTATCGATCGGCGTACCCTGAGGCGTTCCATTCAACGTCCCGTTGTCACCGGTAACGTCGATTATGTCATTGCCGTTGGTACCCCTTATATTGGGCATGGTCCTCTATTCCCAAGCAACAGGCAGGTCTAAAATAGCAACCATTTACACGACCAGATCGGCATGATCGGATACAATACACACCCATAGTGCGATGAGACGCCGCGCGCATCAAGGTCCAGGTCAAAACGCCCGAACACTGATCAGGTGGCGGAGAGTTTTGACAACATATGCCGCGCGGCGACCGTGGGGCTGAGCGTACCTTGGCCCACCTCCGTGCTCAGCTCATCCATTTCCTGGCGTGCCTCGGGCGTGTCCAGGCGGGCCAGCAGGGCATACCGAACCTCTTGATCGAACCAGTAGCGGGCCTGCGCAGCCCGGTTTGTCGTCCAAAACCCGTTGTCCCGTCGCCATTGGCTGAGCGACTGTATCTCTGACCAGGCTTGATCAAGGCCATGTTCTTCTATGGCTGATACTGTCATCGCTTTGGGAAACCCATCCGGGTCCTGTGGGCGTTTGCGCAACAGACGCAGGGCACCGGCATAATCCGCGCAGGTGCGCGTTGCCGTCGCCTTCAGGTCGCCATCTGCCTTGTTGATCAGGATGATATCCGCCATCTCCATGATACCGCGTTTTACGCCCTGCAACTCATCCCCGCCCGCCGGAGCCAACAACAGCAGGAACAGATCGGAGAGTTCAGACACCACGGTTTCCGACTGGCCAACGCCCACGGTTTCGATCAGCACGACATCATATCCTGCCGCCTCGCACAGCGCGATGGCTTCGCGCGTGCGACGGGCAACGCCCCCCAGCTGGCTTTGGCTGGGCGAGGGTCGGATAAAGGCATTTGGGTCACGGCTCAGACGTTCCATCCGGGTCTTGTCACCCAGGATCGATCCCCCTGACCGGGCCGAGCTTGGATCGACCGCAAGAACAGCAACGCGCAGCCCCTGACCCGTCAACATCATGCCAAAGCTTTCGATGAAGGTGGATTTCCCCACGCCCGGTGTCCCCGACAGGCCAATGCGCAGCGATTGCCGGCCAGATTGCGCCAGATAGTTCAGCAATTCCGAAGCCTGTTCCCGATGATCTGCACGGATGCTTTCGACCAGCGTGATTGCCCGGGCAAGCGCACGCCGTTCCCCGTTCAAAATGCTGTCACCTAGGCTGTTTATGTCCATCTCGACCCCGATCTTTTGCGGCATCTCTACTTGCCGCGGCCTATGGCGATTTGTCCAGCCCGGACCCTTCAGGAATTTTGTCCGATGACGATTGTTCGAAAGAGACTGCTACTTTTGATCCTGCTCTGTCTGCCGGTTTCGGCGGCGGCCGAGCAAAGCCGCTTTGCCCTGCGCGCGCTTGGGGTGAAGGTGGGCGAGATGGTGTTGGCCTCAGATGTAACGCAAAGCCGTTACGCCGTGACCGGCCAGCTGTCGACCACCGGATTAGTCGGCACCCTGAAGCGCATTCGCTTCATACTTGAAACGCAGGGAAGACGCGAAGGCAGCAGGTTCATGCCCGCCCTGTATGTCGAGGACATGGATACCGGCCAACGCGAATCGCGCGTCCGGCTTGAATACAATGGCGGTGTAGCGCGGGCCAGCGGGCCCGAGATTGAGAACCGCAGCCCTCACGCGGTAACCGACACGCAACAACGCGGCGCGGTTGATCCTCTGACCGGTATTTTCGTGGTGCTGCGGGATCAGGACCCCGAGGACCTGTGCACCTTGCGCCAGAAGATCTATGACGGAGAAAGGCTGACCGAGATTTCGCTGACGCAGCGCAACGATAGTGCCGGTCACGTCAGATGCAGCGGAGCGTTTAGGCGCATTGCCGGGTACGCGCCGGGCGATCTGCGGCAGGGCAGCCGGTTTCCCGTAACGGTGACTTATGCACGCGTCGGCTCCATTATGCGAGCTGTGAGGGTCGAGGCGCAGACGATATATGGTGCCGCCGTCATTCTGAGAAAATAGCGGGAACTGGACCTCTGCAAAGACATCGCGGATAAAGCCCGCATGACGACACTGCCGATTGACGATGCTATTCCCGAGATGCTGGACGCCCTAACAAACCAGCGACGGGCTGTTCTTCAGGCCCCGCCCGGCGCGGGCAAGACCACGCGTGTCCCCCTGGCAATGCTCAAGGCCGGGTTGTGCACCGGCAAGATCATCATGCTGGAACCGCGCCGTCTGGCAGCCCGCGCAGCGGCTGAACGCATGGCGGAAACGCTGGGTGAACGCGCGGGGCAAACCGTAGGGTACCGGGTTCGCGGTGATGCCAAAACCTCGAACACCACACGGATTGAGGTCGTGACCGAGGGTATCCTGACCCGGATGCTCCAATCTGATCCTGATCTTCCAGGGGTTGGGGCCGTGATTTTTGATGAGTTTCACGAACGATCCCTGAATGCTGATCTGGGTCTGGCGCTGTGCCTTGAGGTCGCCGGGGCGCTGCGCGATGACCTTATCCTCGTGGCAATGTCGGCCACGCTGGATGCTGAGCCGGTCGGGCGGTTGATGGAGGCCCCTCTTGTGACCTCGGAAGGGCGCAGCTATCCGGTTGAAACCCGCTGGCTGAACCGTCCGCTCGGCCCACAGGCCAGACGGTTGGATGCGCTGATTGATCTGGTTGAAACGGCTGTGTCCGAAACACAGGCGATTGGTGGCGGCGTTCTGGTTTTCCTGCCCGGTGAAGGTGAAATCCGACGGGCCGAAGCCGCGCTGAACCAGCGTCTGCCGAAGAATTGCACTCTGCGCCCGTTGTTCGGCGCCCTGCCCTTTGCTGCCCAGAGCGCGGCCATAGCGCCGGTTGAGGCTGGCCGCAAAGTGGTGTTGGCAACGTCGATTGCCGAAACCTCGCTGACCATTCCCGACATCCGCGTGGTTGTGGATATGGGTCAGGCACGGCGGGCGCGGTTCGATCCGGGCTCTGGCATGTCGCGGCTGGTAACCGAACGCGTTACAAGGGCCGAGGCGACGCAGCGGGCTGGTCGTGCGGGCCGTGTCGCCGAAGGGGTCTGCTATCGGTTGTGGTCAAAGGGCGAGGAAGGTGCCTTGCGTACCTATCCTCCCGCAGAAATCGAGGCCGCGGATCTGACCGGAATGGCGCTGGAACTTGCCTTATGGGGCGCAGATGCAAGCGATCTTGCGTTTCTGACCCCTCCGCCTGATGGCGCGTTGTCCGAGGCGCGATCCCTGTTGCGGATGCTGGGCGCGCTGGATGACAAAGGACGTATCACAGATCACGGGCGGCGTTTGGCCACCCTGCCTCTGCACCCGCGTCTGGGCCATATGCTGGCTCGTGCCGGGACACAGGCAGCCCCGCTGGCCGCGTTGCTGGCCGAACGAGACCCGCTCAAGGGCGCCCCGACCGATCTGACCCTCAGGATGGCTGCGATACGCGATACGCGGGGCTTTCAAAGGGATAAGCCCTGGCAGCTCAACCCAAGCGTTGTGGATCGGATCAAGGGTGAAACGAAACGTCTGCGCCCGATGATCGAACCTCAGAACGGCAAGCACAGCGCCGCCGCGATGGCGGCGCTCGCCTATCCCGACCGGATCGGACAAAGACGCAAAGGGGATGCGCCGCGCTATGTCCTGTCGGGTGGCAAAGGCGTGGTGCTGGAAAACGACGATACTTTGGCCGCTGCGCCCTATCTTGTTGTGCTCGACACCGATGGGAACCCGCGCGAAGCCCGCGTGCGGATGGCTGTGCAAATTACCGAACGCGACATCCGCGACCAGTTCGCCGACCAACTGTGTTGGGTTGATACCTGCGCCTGGTCCAAGCGCGAACGGCGCGTGATCGCCCGACAGCAGGAACGGCTTGGCGCCATCACCCTGAGCGACCGCCTTTGGAAAGACGTTCCCGATGACATCGCTGCACAGGCCATGCTGGACGGCGTGCGCGATCTGGGGTTGCGTCTGGAAGGCGCCGCCGCGCGTTTTGCGGCACGGGTCGAACTGGTACGCGCCGATGGAGTTGATCTGCCGGATTTTTCAATCGATGGGCTGATCTCCTCTCTCGAAGATTGGTTATTGCCCATGCTGTCCGGCGTGCGCAGCGCCGAAGACTGGAAACGCTTTGACCTACTACCCGCGCTCCGGGCGCGGCTGGATTGGGTGCAGATACAAGAGTTGAACAAGCGCGCGCCGGGGTCTTTCACCACGCCATTGGGACGCAAGGTGCCGATTGACTATGGCAGTGACGTACCCGAAATCGCTGTTCGCCTACAGGAGCTTTTCGGGGTTGTGCAACATCCCCTTGTCGCGGGCGCTCCGCTTAAGATCACCTTATTGTCTCCCGCGCAGCGCCCTATTCAGATCACGCGGGATCTGCCCGGGTTCTGGGCCGGGTCATACGCGGATGTACGCAAGGATATGCGGGCGCAGTATCCAAAACATCCCTGGCCCGAAGATCCGACCCAAGCTGACCCAACCCTACGTGCTAAACGCAGAACAAGCTGAACCGGATGTCAGGCATTGCCAAAATCCCACAAAAAGACACAAATTTCCTTAAAAACAGACCAAAACTTAGTCTTTTGGTCACAGATTTGTTGAAAACTCTTGGTCCAATGGTTACCTGAGCGGACTAGAATAGTGAAAAAGAACCTGAAAATCTGACTATGTCAAATTGGTTTCGCAACATATGGGAAGAGGTCGCAAGACCCCTGTTTCTGCGCCCCCGCCGGGTGCAGTTCGCAGCCCTGTGCACGCGGCAAACCGATGCGGGCCCTGAGGTTTTGTTGATCACCAGCCGCGATACTGGGCGTTGGGTGATCCCTAAAGGTTGGCCGATCGACGGGTTGGATGGCGCGGAAACTGCGGCTCAGGAAGCATGGGAAGAGGCTGGCGTTCGGGCGGACAAGGTCGACAAGACCCCTGTTGGCCAGTTCAGCTATGACAAGATCCTCAAAGATGGTTCCGCGCAACCGGTTTTGGCCAGCGTCTTCCAGATTTCGGTTGACGCATTGGCGGATGAATTCCCCGAAATTGGCCAGCGAGAGCGCGATTGGTTTGCACCTAAAACGGCGGCCACACTTGTCAGAGAACCCGAATTGCAGGCCCTGCTGCTGAAAATTTAACACAGACCCGGCGAAGTCAGTCCGAACAGGTTGCCCCCACAATGGGAAATCGCTAGCCCTGTGCGACCAACCCAAGACTGAAACCGAGTTGATGCCCGAGCCTAGCCCCAAAACACGCTGGCAGGCGCTGGATAGCGACCTGCACCGGATATCGCGCGTTGAGACTGCAAACTCTCATGTTGCGCGACGGCTATTGGCGCCCGGCGTTGCACTGGCGTTCATGGCCTTGGCAGGGCTGACCGCCGCGGTGTTTTTCGGCAAGGCAGACGGCGCGTTGGTCGTTGTCGCGGCGGCGATTTTCGGGGCCTATATGGCAATCAATATCGGCGCCAACGATGTGGCCAACAACATGGGGCCAGCCGTGGGGGCCAGCGCACTGACCATGGGAGGTGCGATTACAATCGCCGCCATCGCCGAAAGCGCGGGCGCCCTGTTGGCAGGGGGCGATGTTGTTACCACCGTTTCACAGAACATTATTGATCCTGATGCCCTGCACAGCGCCTCGGCCCTGATTTGGGCCATGATGGCTGCCCTGATCTCGGCCGCACTTTGGGTCAATCTGTCCACCTGGATCGGCGCGCCGGTCTCCACAACCCATTCGGTCGTGGGCGGCGTCATGGGGGCAGGTATTGCCGCCGCCGGCCTGGCCGCCGTCAACTGGAGCACGATGAGTGCCATTGCCAGCAGCTGGGTGGTTTCTCCACTCCTCAGCGGCGCGATTGCCGCCGGGTTTCTTGCGCTCATCAAGGTCACAATTCAGTATCAGGACGACAAGATCGAGGCCGCCAGGCGCTGGGTACCCATACTGGTCGCGATTATGGCCGGGGCGTTTACCACCTATCTGGCCGTGAAAGCAGTCGACAGGGTCGTGCAGATCGATCTGAGATTGGCGCTTGTGATGGGCCTAGCGATTGGCGTGCTGGTCTGGGTGATCACCGTGCCCTGGGTGCGCCGCAAATCCGAAGGCATGGAAAACCGCACAAGGTCTCTGAAATCCCTGTTTGGATTGCCGCTGGCCATCTCGGCCACATTCCTCAGCTTTGCGCATGGGGCCAATGACGTGGCCAACGCTGTGGGCCCACTTGCGGCAATCGTTTACGCAGCCGAATTTGCCAGTTTCGCAGACAGCGTCTCGATCCCTATTTGGGTGATGTTCATCGGAGCGTTCGGCATCTCCTTTGGTCTGTTCCTGTTCGGCCCCCGGCTGATCCGGATGGTCGGCAGTCAGATTACAAAGCTGAATCCGATGCGTGCGTTTTGCGTGGCCCTTGCCACGGCAACAACCGTCATCCTTGCAAGCTCGCTGGGATTGCCTGTCAGCTCAACCCATATTGCGGTCGGCGCCGTGTTTGGGGTTGGGTTTTATCGCGAATGGCATCTGGACCGGCGTTGGAAAAGCTCAAACCGTCAACGCCCCCGTGAAACGCGACTGGCGCGGGAAGAACGCCAAAGGCGCAAGCTGGTCCGGCGGTCGCACTTCATGACCATCATCGCCGCTTGGGTCGTGACGGTGCCTGCAGCCGCAACCATGTCGGGACTGATCTACCTGCTTCTGACCGCCTTTGCCTAGGGCCGTATGTCCTGTGGCCGCATGGGTGACTTGGGCCACTGTTTGATCAAATCGGACACGCGATTGCAAATTGGTGTCGGCGTTCCCGTTTGTTGCGCGAGGCGCATGATCTCACCCTGAAGGCTATCAATTTCCGTTTTACGGCCCTGCATCAAGTCATAGGCCATTGAGGTGCGCGCGGTTGGATCAATTGTCAGCATTTTTGATGCAACACGCGTGAAGATCGGCGTCGGAAGGCGCAGGATGAAAGGTGTCAGGCTGGCTGGCAACGGTGTCGTCGATGCGACCGGCTTACCGGCGGTTTTTAACGCCGCCAATGCCTCGACCATCTGATCGGCCATCAGGCGGCGCCATTCCCGATTTTTTAGCTGATCCACCAATGTCAGCCCCGACAGGGCGTTCAGCGCATTGTTCAGATTGATGACCAGTTTGCCCCATTGAACCGCCTCGATCTGATCGCTTGCCGAGATTGGCAGATTAGGGCTGTTCAGGTGTTCAGCCAGGTTTCCGGGGCCGGTCTGAACTACGATGTCACCGGATGTCGCACAGTGGTAAGTTGCGCGTTCAGTCGGCACCACGTTAAAGGGCACCATGCCCGCGCGCACATCGTAGCCCGGCAAAGCTGCGCTGAGGGTTCGGGCATTCTGCATCCCATTTTGCCAAGATAGAACGGGCACCTCTTGTGTCGCATGGGCAGCAATCAGATCTGCCATTTCAGGCGTGGCCCCTGATTTTACCGTCACGATGATAGCTTCGGCACGACCGAGGCACGCGGGATCATCGCTCAGACTAAGCTTCTGTGCGGGCAGATGGCGATGCAGCCCCGCATAGTTGGTGACCGTCAGGCCCTGTTCCCGAATCGGATTCAGTACCCGGGCACGCCCAAGCAATGTGACCTCATGACCGGCTTCAGCCAGCAACGCGCCGCAATAGCATCCGATACTGCCAGCCCCAGCGATGACAATCTTCATGGTGGTCCCTCCGCTCTGGAAAGGATCACCGGGTTCTCAGCCTGGGACAAGCCCATCGCCCAATGACGTCGCGTTCACCGTGCCAGGCGGGGTTTGGTGCGTCCCAATTCCTCTGAAATCGGAATGAACTCCTGATCATCCCCGGGCGGCAGATGGAATGCGCCATTGGCCCAATCTGCGGTTTTCCATTCGCGTGTTGCGGTTTCGATCTTCTCTTTCGATGAGGACACAAAGTTCCACCAGATATACCGCTCCTCATTCAGTGTCGCCCCGCCCAACAGCATGAGCCGCGCGCCAAGAGGCCCCGCCGTGAACGAAAGCTTGTCTCCGGGACGGAAAACCATCATGCGCCCCGCGTCGAACCTATCTCCGGCGATCTCAACCTGACCTTCGGTGACATAAACGCCCCGATCTTCATGATCGTCGGGCAGCGGGAACGATGCGCCGGGGTCGATCTCTACATCCAGATAGAAGGTTTCAGACAGCATGGTCACCGGGCTTGTCTCACCATAGGCTGAACCCAGGATCAGCCGCGCGCTGACCCCGGCATCCTGAATATGAGGCAATGCAGCCTGTTTGTGGTGCTCGAAATCAGGGGCCATGTCCTCATGTTGTTCTGGCAGTGCGATCCAGGTCTGGATACCGAACAGACTGTTTCGCTTGCCTCGGGTCTCATCGCTGGTGCGTTCTGAATGGGTCACGCCGCGCCCGGCAACCATCCAGTTGACCTCACCCGGATAGATCATCTGGTGGGTTCCCAGACTGTCGCGGTGCTCGAACTCACCCTGATAAAGATATGTCACAGTCCCCAGTCCGATATGGGGGTGCGGGCGCACGTCAATCCCGCCTTCGGTGATGAATTCAGCCGGGCCCATTTGGTCGAAGAAAATGAAGGGCCCCACAAGTTGCCGCTGAACCGAAGGCAAAGCTCGGCGCACTTCGAACCCTCCCAAGTCGCGTGCGCGCGGGATGATCAAAGTGTCCAATGCCGGGTTTTCGGAAAGGCATTCGGGATTGTGGGTCGGGTTCCAACTCATTCCTTTTCTCCCAGTCAGGCGGCCTGCGGGCCGGGTTGCGTTCGCAGATGTGAATGTATAGCCAAAGTGGTACAAGAAAAGCGCATCAATGCACAGTTTCGGTGCGGAGAGATGTCAGTGTTGGCGACAAGCGCTGACCCTCACAGAGGCGTGAGGCGAAACCCAGCGATTCCAATCGACGCGACCTCGGAATCGCTCGCGCATGTGCTATCTTTGGATATTGAGGCCATTGAACGCAGGACTGCATCAGGTTCGATAGGAGAGCATCCATGACCCATTTACTGATCACGCGCCGGAACCTGATCGCTACCGGAACAGCCGCGTTGGCAGGCGGATTTACACCGGCGCTGGCGGCCGGGGTTGATCCTACGCCATCGATGCGCGGCGGGTCCAACAACTATCGTCCGGGCGCTCCGATCGTTGAACGGATCGGTGGTGGTGGCTTCTGGATGACAGGCACGGTGCGTCGCGCGGGCGACGGAGCGCCCCTGCCCGATCAACGCATCCAGATCTGGGCGCATACCACCGAAGGGCACGAGCGCGATCCCCAAAGCCACGGCGCGACCCTAACGGATGCAAATGGTGAGTTCCGGCTGGAAATGCCACAAATCGTTCCCGCCTTTGGTCAACCGCATGGTCACCTGGCCTATGACAGTGGCACATACGAGACTGTGTTCCTACGCCCAGTGATGTCCAGTTCGAAGGACAAAACACTGGCTGCACATTTTGTGTTGCAACCAATCTGACCTTCGTGAACCGCAAAATCGCAATCTGGGCAAGCCTGTTGGTCGCGCTTGCCGTCCCATTGGCAGTCGCGGGTTTCAGCCCTTTACTGGCATGGCGCGACCCTGTCTACATTGCGGCTGGTTTTGCGGGGATCATCGGCCTATGTCTGCTGTTGGTTCAACCCCTGCTCGCGGCCAGAGACCTTCCTGGCCTGCCGCCAATGACCAGCAGAAACCTACATCGATGGTTGGGTATTGCGCTGATCATCGTCATTATGTTGCATGTTGGAGGGTTGTGGATCACCAGCCCGCCCGATGTTGTTGACGCGTTGTTGTTTGTCTCACCAACACCGTTTTCCACCTGGGGCGTTGTTGCCATGTGGGCCGCTTTTGGCGCCGCCGTGCTGGGCCTTTATCGAACGCGCCTAAGCCTTCGGTTTCGCATCTGGCGTCTGGGTCATACCGGGCTGGCAATTATCACCATTCTGGGCAGTGTGATCCATGCGATGCTGATCGAAGGCACGATGGGAGCCATAAGCAAGACTGCACTCTGCGTGCTGGTTGTTTTGGCGAGCGCGCGGGCGCTCGCCAAATTGCGGGTATGGGATGTGAAGCGAAAGGCTTAAACGCCCAGACACCAGCGCATCACCGCCTTTTGCGCATGCAGGCGATTTTCAGCCTCGTCGAAAATGACCGAGTTTGGTCCATCCATAACTTCGGATGTTGCTTCTTCTTCGCGATGTGCGGGCAGGCAATGCATGAACAGCGCATCGGGTTTCGCGTGGGACATCAGTTCGGCATTGACCTGATAAGGGCGAAGCAGGTTGTGGCGACGTTCTTTCGCGGATTGAGAATCATGCATGGACACCCAAGTGTCCGCCACAATGAGGTCGGCCCCTTCGACCGCCTTATATGGGTCGCGTTCAACGGCGACCTTTGAGCCCTGCTGTCGTGCAAAACCCATGAACTCTTCCTCAGGGTCGAACTGGGCGGGTCCGGTAAACGTGAAATCAAACCCGAACTGCCCGGCGGCATGCAAGAACGAGGCGCAGACATTATTGCCGTCACCCGTCCAAACCACCTTTTTGCCCTTGATGGGTCCACGATGTTCTTCGAAGGTCAGGACATCGGCCATGATCTGGCAGGGATGGGTCCGGTCGGTAAGACCGTTGATCACCGGCACGTCCGAATATTCGGCCATCTCTGTCAGAATGGTTTCGTCAAAGGTCCGGATCATGATCATATCGACATAGCGCGACAGAACACGGGCGGTGTCGGCGATGGTTTCGCCGTGACCCAGCTGCATGTCCTTCCCTGACAGAACCATGGTCTGCCCGCCCATCTGACGGACGCCAACGTCAAATGAGACGCGCGTCCGGGTCGATGGTTTTTCAAAGATCAGCGCAACCATGCAACCCTTGAGCGGTTGTTCATCATCCGGTGCGGCTTTGCCGCGGCCCAAACGGGCCTGTTTCATCGCGCTGGCCTGATCGATCATCGACCGCAGGGATGCGGTGTCAGTTTTGTGGATATCAAGAAAGTGGTTCATGATGTATCGCTTTTGGTTGTCGGCGGACGGGGGCTCTGCCCCCGAACCCCCGAGGTATTTTTGAACAGAAGAAGGGTCAGGCGCTGGCAAGTTGGCCTTCGACCTGTGCGGCGGCCTTGTCGAGGCGGATCAGGGCTTCGGCAATGTCACCCTCGCTGAGCGTCAGAGGCGGCAGCAGGCGGATCACGTTGTCGGCAGCAGGGACGGTAATGACCTGGTTGTCATAGCCCGCGTTGACGACATCGATATTGGTCACCTTACATTTCAGGCCCAGCATCAGGCCGGATCCGCGCACCTCTTCGAAGACATTCGGATGATCCGCGACAAGGCCTTCGAGCTTCTGGCGCATCAAGCCCGCTCTGCGGTTGACGCCTTCCAGGAAGGCGGGTGTTGCAACGTGATCAATAACCGCACACCCCACAGCGCAGCCCAGCGGGTTGCCCCCATATGTCGAGCCGTGAGTACCAGCAGTCATTCCGCTGGCCGCCTCTTCGGTGGCAAGCACCGCACCCAACGGGAACCCACCGCCGATGCCTTTGGCGATCATCATGATATCCGGGGTGATACCTGCCCATTCATGCGCAAACAGTTTGCCGGTGCGGCCCACGCCACATTGCACCTCGTCCAGGATCAGAAGCAGGCCATGGTCGTCGCAAATCTGGCGCAAGGTTTTGAGTTCGGCATCGGGAACGGGCCGGATACCGCCTTCGCCCTGAACCGGTTCGATCATGATTGCCGCTGTTTCTTCGGCAATCGCATTAGTTACGCCGTCCAGATCTCCGAACGTGAGATGCATGAAGCCGGGCAACAGGGGGCCAAAGCCTTTGGTCATCTTCTCGGAGCCAGCGGCAGCGATACCAGCCGAGGAGCGGCCGTGGAACGAGCCGTCGAAGGTGATGATCTCGACCTTCTCGGGATGGCCTTTGTCATGGAAATACTTGCGGGCCATTTTCACGGCCAGTTCGCAGGATTCGGTGCCCGAATTCGTGAAGAACACAGTGTCGGCGAATGTATGTTCGACCAACTTATCAGCCAAGGCCTGCTGCTGCGGGATGTTGTAGAGGTTCGAGACATGCCAGAGCGCGTGCGCTTGCTCGTTCAGCGCAGTGACTAGCGCCGGATGTGCATGACCCAGCGCGTTTACCGCGATACCCGCCCCGAGATCCAGAAAACGTCGGCCATCCGCCTCGATCAGCCAGGCGCCTTCGCCCTTCACGAAAGTCAGGGGCGCACGATTATAGGTAGGCAGAACGGACGGGATCATCGGATCATCCTTTTCAAGTAGCTTAAGCCCTGTGAGTGATACACAAGAGCCATGGTCGTCAACTGATTTGGTGGGGTTTGCGGCGTTGAGAACGGCGCACAGAGATCAAACTAAGCGGTTACGCAGAAAAGCGTCGGCGTCGGAGACGCAGGATATAGGTAAGTTTGATCATGCAGGCCGTATAGCGGCCCATAGCGGTTCTGGAAACCCATAATTTGCGTCGCGAGAGAAATACTGCTCAGCATCGCTGCGCCTTGCAGTTACGTCTTGCCATTCTTGGCGCGCTGCCTCACCGGTAGACCATGTTCGAACCCAAGGATCAGAATCCGCCGCTGGCCGCGCTGCTGATTTTCGTCGCCAGTGCCTTTATTGCTGCAACCACCTTGTTGGCCAAGGCGCTGGGAACAGAAACGCTCGGCCCGCCTCTTCACCCAATGCAAATCAGCCATGGACGATTTCTGTTTGCGTTTGTGGTGATTGTCAGCGCGGTAGGAATTCTACGCCCGCAGTTGCGGCGCCCCCATTGGGGACTTCATATTGGTCGAACAAGCTTTGGCTGGCTTGGCATCACGCTGATGTTTGCATCGGTTGCGTTCATTCCAATCGCAGATGCAACCGCAATTTCCTTCTTGAATCCGGTCTTTGCCATGGTGCTTGCAATTCCATTGCTGAAAGAGGGTGTTGGGCCGTGGCGCTGGTTGGCTGCTGCCGTTTCGCTGACAGGCGCGTTGATCCTGCTGCGCCCAACCCCTGAGAGCTTTCAACCCGCGGCGTTGTTGGCCTTGGCGGCTGCGACCGTAATAGGGATGGAACTGATTTTCATCAAAAAACTCTCAGGCAAGGAAAATCCCACCCAAATCCTACTGGTGAACAACTCGATGGGATTGGCCATTGCATCCGTTGCTGTCGTCTTCGTCTGGCAAATGCCTAACCCAGCACAATGGGTTGCGCTAATTGGGATCGGTGTCTTGATGGCCTGCGCCCAGGCCTGTTTCGTGAATGGTATGGCGCGTGCGGATGCCTCATTCGTGGCGCCAGTTAGCTATGCAACACTGATCTTTGCTGCGATCTATGATTTTGCTGTGTTTCGCGTCGTTCCTGATACAGTCAGCATCATTGGGTCGTCGATCATCATTGCCGGAGCATTGATCCTGGTCTGGCGTGAAGCACGGCAGCGTCAGGCCTTGAGCCGGTAACCCTTGCGCAACATCCACCATGTCATCGTACAGACCAGCAGAGTTGCGAGGCTGCACACAATGGCCCCCAAAACGGGAGAACTGTCGGACACACCGATCATGCCATATCGCAACCCGTCGATCAGATAGAAAACCGGGTTTACATGGCTGATCGCGTTCAAAACCGGTGGCAGGGCGTCGACGGAATAGAAGGTGCCTGACAAGAACGCCAAAGGTGTGACGATGAAATTGGTGATCGCGGCCATCTGATCAAACTTGTTGGCAAAGATACCGGCAAACAGACCCAACGCGCCCATGAAAGCGCCACCAAGTAAGACAAAGACCAAAGTGACCAGCACGTTCTGTGGCGCGATAGACAGGAACACCCAAAAAGCCACTGCGACAACACAGGCGATCAACGCGCCACGCGCGACCCCGCCTGCCAGATAGCCCAGCATAATCTCAAGCGGAGACAGGGGCGGCATCAGCGTATCGACAATATTGCCCTGCACTTTGGCGATAACCATAGAAGAAGAGGTATTGGCAAAGGCGTTCTGAATCACCGTCATCATCATGATACCCGGCGCAAGAAAGGTTAGGAATGGAACACCCATTACATCTGGCCTGCTGGGACCGATGGCGATTGTGAAAATCAGCAGAAACAATCCAGCCGTCACCAGAGGGGCCAGCAGGGTTTGCGTCCATACCGCCAGAAAGCGCAGGGTTTCACGCTGCGCAAGCGTGTAAAGCCCCATCCAATTGACCGCACCAAACCGGCGCGTGCCCTGATCCACAAGATTCTGCATGTCTGCCCCATAGCTGATTCGAAGACCGCTTGTAACTCGGCCCGCAGTGATTAGAATAGGGTGCTGAAACGAATTCCCAAGGCGGCCCGAATCCGGGGCCGCTTTCCGCTTTTGAAAGGCAAATGATGTCCTGGACTGACGAGCGTGTAGAGCTGCTGAAAAAGATGTGGGGCGAGGGCCAGTCGGCCAGCCAGATCGCAAAGGAACTGGGCGGCGTAACCCGCAATGCTGTGATCGGCAAGGTACACCGTCTGGGCCTGTCGAACCGCGCAACCGGCGCAGCTCCGGCGAAATCCGAGCCTAAGGAAAAGCCAGCCCCCGCGCCCAAGGTCGAGGCCAAGCCCAAACCTGCACCCAAGACGGAGCCCGCCCGCCCCGCACCTGCCCCGGCGGCCGAGACAAAACCTGCCGTGCCCGCCCGCCGTCAGATCATCCCGGCCGGTCAGCCGTTGCCGCCGCAACCTTCGGCCAATGAAATCAGCCCCGAGGCATTGGCCAAGGTCAACGAGATTGAGAAGAAGGCCAAGAAGCTCTCGCTGATGGAACTGACCGAAAAGACCTGCAAATGGCCCGTGGGCGACCCGGCGACCGAGGATTTCTGGTTCTGCGGTCTGCCGGTTGAGCCCGGCAAACCCTATTGCGAGGCGCATGTGGGTGTGGCGTTCCAGCCCATGAGCTCGCGCCGCGACCGGCGGCGTTAAGCCAATGCGCCAGGTCTCCACAGCGTTAGAGGATACCTGGCTCACCCGCGCAAAACGCCTGTTAGCGCTGGCCGAAACCGGCCAGCATTTCACCAAAGACCCGTTTGATCGCGAACGCTATGACGAGATCGCAGCCATAGCTCGCTCCATGCTGGCTGATCTTAGCCAAGTTCCATTGACCAAGATCGAAGGATTGGCAGTCGATCACACAGGTGGCTATGCCACCCCCAGCGTCGACATTCGCGGCGCCGTCATCCGCGATGGGCACATCCTGCTGGTGCGTGAGCGCAGCGATGGCAAATGGGCCCTGCCCGGCGGATTTGCAGATATCGGAAGCTCTCCTGCAGAGAATATCGAACGTGAAGTCTGGGAAGAGGCAGGCCTGCGCGTTCAGGCCCGCCATCTGTACGCGTTGCGCCACAAGGCTCGGCATCCCTATCCGCCGGATGTTCGGGATTTCTACAAACTGTTCTTCCTATGCGATGTGTTGCAAGCCCAGAACCCAAAGCCCGGCCTGGAAACCAGCGAGGCTCGGTTCTTTCCGGCGACGGCTCTGCCCGATCTCTCGTTGACTCGAAACATCGAAAACGACATCGGTGCCGCCTTTGAAGCTTCTGATGCGGACAGTCCGAGTTTACAATTCGATTAATCGCAGTACGGCCGCTGAACCGGATCGGCGCGGCTGGATTTATCGCGCCGGATAGGAGGCTTCGTCTGACATTGGCACCCAACCCGGCAGGTCCTGAGGCGAAACCGAGACGTGCAGTTGCTCGGACCGATCCCGCCCGACCTTGCGATGCTTGCGCAACAGGAATATCTTGCCCCACCCGCGCCACGTGCCAACCGAAGGCGCGCTGGCATCTGTCGGAAACCGGTCCCTCCACCCGTCTGGCAGAGGCAGCCCGTGCCGCTCGGCCTTATCCAGCAACCAGATCAAAGAGATATTGCTAAGCGGTCGGGCCTGTTCGAACCCGTTCAACTGACCACCTACATCTCCATGGCTGCCACGGAACCAGACCTGCTCAACATGGCCTTTGAAATCAGGCTTGCACTGCCAGAGCACGGGCTCATAGACCTCACGCGTTTCATCCAGGGCCATAGCATGATAGCCGTGGCGCGTGGCCTGACCCAGATGATGGTTGTGAAACGCGTGCCTGTCTTCCGCCCAGCGCCACACCAGTGGTAGGCGCAGCCCAAGCGCCTTTACCGTATCCCAGACGCCAATCATCTCGATGGCAAGGTCGTCATGGCAGAACTTTCGCCGGAAATCCCGCGCCGCCGTTCCCGAAGGGTTGCACTCATAGTGCCGGTAGGCCTGTTTGATATTGCGTTCGGTCGCGTGCTCGGCCTTAAGCAGACCAATCATATCGATCACCCCGGCCAGGCTGCGCACGCCGTAAGCACCACGCGAATAGCCGATGAAATAGATCCGGTCTCCCGGTTTGTACCGCGATGCCAGATATCCATAGGCCCGTCTGATTTGCCGGTTGATCCCACGCCCCATCATAACGTCCAGCGACGACTTCCAGCTGTCCCACTGAACGCCGGCCTCATAAAACACCGACACCTGACTGCCCATCTCTCTACAAAGCCGAAAAGTCTGACCCGCATGGGTTTCAAACCCCGGTTCGAGCGTAGACATGGTCCCGTCCAGAATGATGACATGGCTGATCGGCTCGCGGTGCCGCGCCTCAGCAGAATGCTCGGACCGCAATGGCCGCCCAAGCCATCCCAGAACCTTCCTGCTCAGCCGCGACAAATCCATATCTCAGCCACTCCTGTACTCTGCAAGGTTGCGCGCACGCCTCAGCATCGCACCTCCTCTGACCCCGGTCGCAGGCGCACCAATCGCCTCTGCATCCGTATCTGACCCCCACAACACCCACGAGCGTCAAGCTTAAGGCGCGCTAATAAATGCGGCATGGAGTTAAACTTAAGGATGGGCATCCTGCCCGTGCCGGGCAAGGCACCCAACGAAACCGTGAGCCTCTGCGCCATCATCTCGATCCTAGTCAGCCATCTGGGCTTCATCATGGCCAAACCTCTCAGATCATTCCGCTGCTTTAATACGACCACCATATGTCTGAAGATATTACGAAAGTTCAAAACCGTTGCAAAATTCCTGAAACCGTCGGTCGCCCGGTCACGAAACTGACAGCAATGCCGCGCCTTGCCCTGCCACATCGCCCTATGTCGACGCCGTAAGAGTGTGACCGATCCGATCACCTGTTGTCTGTGGCGTGGTTCACGGTCGCAATGACCTTCGCCGCAGGGGGAATTGGCGGCAAAGCCTTCCCCTTTTGCAAAGCTTTCGCTATTGCAAGCGCTGACCCGAATTTGTTGACGCAGGACGCATCCCATGGCGATGGAAAAGACATTCAACGCGGCCGAGGCCGAGGCCCGCATTTACGAGGCCTGGGAACAGGCCGGAGCCTTCAAGGCGGGCGCGAACAAATCGCGTGACGAAAGCTTTACCATCATGATCCCGCCGCCCAACGTGACAGGCGCTTTGCACGTGGGCCATGCGTTCAACAACACGCTGCAAGACATCCTGATCCGCTGGCACCGGATGCGTGGGTTCGACACACTATGGCAACCTGGTCAGGACCACGCGGGTATCGCCACGCAGATGCAGGTTGAAAAGATGCTGGCCGCAACGCAGCAGCCTGGTCGGCGCGAGCTGGGGCGCGAGAAATTCCTTGAGAAAGTCTGGGAGTGGAAGGGCGAATACGGCGGAACGATCATTGAACAGCTGAAACGGCTGGGGTCTTCCTGCGACTGGTCACGCAATGCCTTTACCATGGCGGGTGCAGCGGGCGACCCGCGCACGGGACACGAAAATTCCGCGAACTTCCACGACGCGGTCATCAAGGTCTTCGTCGACATGTACGAAAAGGGCCTGATCTATCGCGGTAAGCGACTGGTCAACTGGGACCCGCATTTTGAAACTGCGATCTCGGACCTTGAGGTCGAGAATATCGAAGTCGCAGGCCATATGTGGCACTTCAAATACCCGCTGGCGGGTGGTGAGACCTATACCTATGTCGAGAAAGACGAGGACGGGAATATCGTGCTTGAGGAAGAGCGCGATTACATTTCGATCGCCACGACCCGGCCCGAAACCATGCTGGGCGACGGCGCGGTTGCCGTTCATCCCTCGGATGAGCGTTACGCGCCCATCGTCGGCAAGCTGTGCGAAATCCCGGTTGGCCCGAAAGAGCATCGCCGCCAGATCCCGATCATCACCGATGACTATCCCGATCCCGATTTCGGCTCGGGCGCGGTGAAGATCACCGGGGCGCATGACTTCAACGACAACATGGTGGCCAAGCGTGGTGGCATTCCGATGTACCGCCTGATGGACACCAAAGGCGCGATGCGGGCCGATGGTGCACCTTACGCCGAAGAGGCCGACAAGGCGCAGGAATACGCGCGTGGCAAAGCGTTCACCGAGAACGAGATCGACGCGATCAACCTGATCCCCGACCACCTGCGCGGGCTCGACCGGTTCGAGGCGCGCGCAAAGGTCGTGGAAGAGATCACCGCAGATGGTCTGGCCGTCATGACGCGCGCGGATGATGCGCGTCTGGGTTCGACCGCTTTGAAGCCGGATTACGAAGGCGCGGACAAGCTGGTGCCGCTGGTCGAGAGCAAACCGATCATGCAGCCCTTTGGCGACCGCTCGAAAGTTGTGATCGAACCGATGTTCACCGACCAATGGTTCGTGGATGCCGAAAAGGTTGTCGGCCCCGCGCTGGATGCGGTCAAGAACGGTACGGTCAAGATCATCCCTGAATCGGGCGAGAAAACCTATTACCACTGGCTGGAGAACATCGAGCCCTGGTGCATCTCGCGCCAGCTGTGGTGGGGGCATCAGATTCCGGTTTGGTATGGGCCAAGTTTAGAAATTAACCAAACACCGGGCATGGCCGATTCCGAGGCTGAAAACTGGGATTCTCCGGTAGCATTTTGCGCTCCAACATTTGAAGAAGCCCAACAGCAAGCACAAAAGTACTATGATGAAAAATCGCGGTTCCCTATTACTGTTGCGGGTGAAGCCGAGGATCGGGAAAAGGCCGTCGCGCTCGGGCACGAGCACTTGGACGATATTGATCCAGTCTACATCTACCGCGACCCCGACGTCCTCGACACATGGTTCTCCTCCGGCCTCTGGCCCATCGGTACGCTGGGCTGGCCCGAGCAGACCGAGGAACTGGAATGCTATTTCCCTACCAGCGTATTGATCACAGGCGCGGATATCCTGTTCTTCTGGGTCGCCCGGATGATGATGATGCAACTGGCCGTAGTCGATCAGATCCCCTTCCACACCGTTTATCTGCACCAGCTCGTCCGCGACGAGAAGGGCAAGAAAATGTCCAAGACCACCGGCAACGTCATCGACCCGCTGGAGATCGTGGATGAATTCGGCGCCGACGCGCTGCGCTTCACCAATGCCTCAATGGCGGCCATCGGCGGCGTGCTGAAACTCAGCCGCGAGCGCATCACCGGTTACCGCAATTTCGGCACCAAGCTGTGGAACGCCGTCCGCTTTGCCGAGATGAACGAGGTCTTCACCGACGCCGTGCCGCAACTGGACGTGGCTGACCTGAAACCCAAGGCGGCCGTGAACCGCTGGATCATCGGCGAAACCGCCCGCGTGCGGGAAGAGGTCGACGCGGCGCTGGAAAGCTATCGATTCAACGACGCGGCCAACGGGCTTTACGCCTTTGTCTGGGGCAAGGTCTGCGACTGGTATGTGGAACTGTCCAAGCCGCTGCTGCAGGGCGACGACGCCGAAGCACAGGCCGAGACCCGCGCCACCATGCGCTGGGTTCTGGATCAGTGCATGGTCTTGCTGCACCCGATCATGCCCTTCATCACCGAAGAGCTCTGGAGCCTGACCGGCACCCGCGCCAAGATGGTTGTCCACGCCGACTGGCCGACTTACGCCGCTGCCGACTTGATCGACGCCGACGCGGATCGCGAAATGAACTGGGTGATCTCGGTGATCGAAAACACCCGCTCGGCCCGTGCGCAGATGCGGGTTCCGGCTGGCCTCTACGTGCCGATGCTGGTGACCGAGATCGACGCCAATGGACAGGCGGCATGGGGCCGAAACGAGGCGCTGATCAAGCGTCTGGCGCGGATCGACAGCCTGACCAAAGCCGACGAACTGCCCAAAGGCACCATTTCCATCCCCGCCCCCGGAGCCTCCTTTGGCCTGCCGCTGGCGGACATCATCGACATCGGTGCGGAAAAGGAACGGCTGGAAAAAGCCAAGGGCAAGCTGGCCAAGGAACTGGGCGGTTTGCGCGGGCGTTTGAACAACCCCAAATTCGTGGCCTCGGCCCCGGAAGAGGTTGTGGCCGAGGCCAAAGCCAACCTTGCCGCCCGCGAGGAAGAAGAAGCGAAGCTGAACGAGGCCCTCGCCCGTCTGGCCGAAATCGCCTGATCTTCATCTTTTCACAATCCCACAATTCGAAAACCCCGCCACATGCTATGGCGGGGTTTCCCTTTTCTCTGACGCTTTTGACCTTGTTCCCGGCAGGCTGCGGTTGTTAGCAAATGCAAGTGGCAAACCCTGAGGACGCAATGACACAGCGCTTTCCCCCGATGCAGACCGTTTCAACCGGGTTGGTGGTTGCCATCGTTGGGTTTTTTAGCTCCTTCCCGATTGTCTTGCAGGGCTTGACCGCAATGGGTGCCTCACCCGCTCAGGCCGCATCAGGCCTGATGTGCGCCGCCATCGCAATGGGGTTGGCCGCCATCATTCTCAGCACAGTCTACAAGCTGCCAATCAGCGTCGCGTGGTCCACGCCGGGGGCTGCACTGCTAGCTGTTTCGGCCACGCCCATAGAAGGTTATTCCGGTGCCATCGGAGCGTTCTTATGCGCCGGCGCTCTGACGGTTCTGGCCGGGCTCTGGAAACCGCTGGGGCGTTTGGCAGCGGCGATCCCCACAACGCTGGCGCAAGCGATGCTGGCAGGCGTGCTTTTGCCGCTTTGTCTGGTCCCTTTCAAAGCAGCGGTGGAGATACCTTGGCAGGCCCTGCCGGTGATCCTGACCTGGTTCATCGCAGGACGTTTCAATCGACTATTCGCCGTCCCCGCCGCCGTAATCGCGGCGGCCATTGTGGTGGCCTCGAATGCTGGAGGCGCCCAGTTGATGCCCGATCAACTGGTGGCTGCCCCGGTCTGGACCACGCCTAAGTTTTCAGTCGCGTCCGCAATAGGGATTGGTGTGCCGCTTTTTATCGTGACAATGGCAACACAGAACATCCCTGGCGTCGCAGTGATGCGCAGCTTTGGCTATGCGCCAGACGCTGGTCGGCTGTTTTCGTCCGTCGGTGGCGCAAGCCTGCTGTCGGCACCTTTTGGCGCACCCGCAACCTGCCTGGCCGCGATCACCGCCGCGATGTGCTCGAACGAAGACAGCCATCCCGACCCTGCTCTGCGCTATTGGTCCGCGATCATGGGCGGCGTGTTCTACTGCCTGTTCGGCGTCTTTGCGGTGGCGATCACCAGTTTCGCCACACACGCAGATCCGTTGCTTATGGGTACTCTGGCCGGTGTAGCCCTGATTGGTGTAATGGCCAACTCGATGCACGCAGCGCTGGACGTGCCTGCCGAGCGAGAGGCCGCCATTCTAACCCTGGCTATCACTGCCTCGGGCATCACCGTGTACGGGTTGGGGGCTGCGGTCTGGGGGCTGCTGGCAGGTGGAATCGCGTATCTTGTGTCAATCCGCGTGCGCTAGCGACTTTTAACAGCGCTTTATCGCATGTAGACTGCAAACATGTTTGGATCATTGGCAAAACTGGTAGAACACCAGATCAAGAAGGCGCAGACTGAAGGCCAGATGCAAGACCTGGAAGGCGAAGGGGCGCCTTTGCCAGATCGGTCAGGCGAGGCCCAAGGCGATCCCGGCATTGCGATCGGGCATCGGATCATGGCACAGGCCGGGGTGCTGCCAGAAGAGTTCAACATCAAGAAGGAACTGGACGCGGCACGCAAATCCTATGCTGATCTCATGGATCCGTTTGAGCGCAAATCTGCAATGGCAAAAATTGCCGACCTCGAGATGCGTTACCATATGGCACGTGACGCACGACGCGCCTTTATGCGCTAGATTTGGTCAGAAAACGCCCGACTAGATACAGAAATCGAATTTTTTGAAGGGTCTTTTGCGTTGGCAAAATCATACCCGTCCGCATGATGTATAGCGCCGAATTCCAAACCATTCTCTTTGGCACGTGCACAGAAGGCCGCGACGTCATCCACATCGAACACCAATTTGATCGCGACCTGTCCTTCGCGCGCAGATTTTGCCGCAGGGTGCAAGAGAAGGCGCAACCCGGTGTTTGGAGGAACCAACTCCACAATGCGATCCCCAGCGGTTTGTTGAGCCGAGTACCCAAAATACGTTTCATAAAATCGGATCATTTCATCCATGCGTTTGGTATAGATAATGATCCGAGCTATCGTGGCGGTAGTCATTTGAATTCCGGCTTTCGACCTTGCATCTGGGCCATAACAACCTCCATCTGGTCGGGCTTTCCGATCAGGTCCACTTGCTCTGAAGATTCTGCCAACAAAACATCCTGACGGCCCCTGGATTCGGCAACCTCGATCAGCCGTTTTGCGGCCCGGATTGCTGAGGGGCTTTGGCCTGCGATGTTTTCAGCCATCGCGAGGGCCTCGGTGAGGGGATCGTCAGACAATTTTGTCACCAACCCCCAGTCCGATGCCTGAGGCGCGCCGATGGGACGGGCAGTATAGGTCAACAGACGCAGCACATCAGAGCGAACCAACCGAGGCAGCAGGACCATGCCGCCCATGTCGGGTATGATGCCCCATTTCATTTCCATCACGGCCAGTTTGGCCTCGGGATGCGCGATGCGGATATCTGCACCCATTGCGATCTGCAGCCCGCCGCCATAGGCCACGCCCTGAATGGCGCAGATCACTGGAACCGGAACGCGGCGCCAGATCAGGGCAAGCTCCTGCATCTCATTGGCGTCTTCGTGGCTGCGGGTCATCAGCCATTCGGTTGGGTCTTTATGCGCCATGCTTGCAAAACTGGCCATGTCGAGTCCGGCGCAGAAACTTTTGCCCTCGCCCGACAGGACAACAGCGCGTGCATCGGATGTGGCGACCTCTTGCCCGGCACCCAACAAGGCCTTGATCATCGCGTCGTCCAGCGCGTTCATCTTGTCGCCCCGCGTCAGGGTGACATGGGCAATGTGATTGCGGTATTCGACGGATACGCGTGCCATGATGGCCTCCCAACATTGTTTGGACCAACATGACCCAAAATGGGGGTTCAGTTCCACTGCGACGTCAGGGCAATGCAGATGCTTGCCCCGACTGTGCGCATACGTTTATCTGCGCCTATGACTGGACCACGCTACACATCGCTTGCCCAAACCCTGCCCGCAACCGTGCCGTTTGTCGGCCCTGAAACCCAGGAACGTCAGCGCGGTGCGCCGTTTTCGGCGCGCCTTGGCGCAAATGAGAACGTGTTCGGCCCCTCGCCCCGTGCGATTGAAGCCATGCGTGGGGCCGGTGCAGAGATTTGGATGTATGGTGATCCCGAAAACCACGATCTGCGAAACGCCCTGGCGGATCATCATGGGATCGCCCCCGAAAACATCGTTGTTGGCGAAGGGATCGACGGGTTGCTGGGATACCTGGCGCGCCTGATTGTCGAGCCAGGCGATGCGGTTGTGACCTCGGAAGGGGCTTATCCGACCTTTAACTACCACGTCGCGGGCTATGGCGGCGTTTTGTACAAGGTGCCCTATGCTGGGGATCACGAAGACCTAAAGGCCTTGTTTGCAAAGGCAACCGAGGTTGACGCCAAGCTGGTTTATATGGCCAATCCTGATAACCCAATGGGCAGCTGGCACAGTGGCGCAGATATTGCCGCTACGATGAACGCCCTGCCTGAAGGCTGTCTGCTGGTGTTGGACGAGGCCTATGTGGAATGCGCCCCAGAAGGCACAGCAGCTCCGGTGCAAGCAGATGATCCGCGCGTCATCCGGATGCGCACATTTTCAAAGGCCTATGGCATGGCAGGCGCGCGGGTTGGCTACGCGATTGGTGCGCCCGAGTTGATTCTGGCCTTTAACAAGATACGCAATCACTTTGGCATGAACCGCGCTGCCCAAGCGGGGGCACTGGCCGCGCTAACAGATCAAGCTTGGCTGAGTGAGGTGCAAAACCGCATTGAAACCGCGCGCAGCCGCATTGGCGGGATTGCACAAGAGAACGGGCTGATCGCTTTGCCTTCGGCCACAAATTTCGTCGCAATTGATTGCGGTGAAGATGGCGATTTTGCCAAGGCGGTGTTGGCATCCCTCGTGGCGCAAGGCATCTTTGTTCGGATGCCATTTGTTGCGCCGCAGAACCGGTGTATCCGCATCAGTTGCGGTACCGAAGATGATTTAACGGCCTTTTCCAGGGCTTTGCCGATCGCGCTGCAGGCTGCACGGTCGGGCGAAGCATCAGGTTGAAGTAGGGGGCTCTGCCCCCGCCGCGCTATGCCCGACTCCCCCGAGATATTTATGGCCAGATGAAGGGGATCAGGTCGGCTCGGCCAAGGTTGCCGCCGCGGCCTCAAGCGCACCAGCGCCGCGCGGGATGTTCAAGGCCGCCATGGCGGTCTCCACACCGCCCAACATCGCCATGACCATCTGAGCGTTTACATGACCCATATGGCCGAGGCGGAAACAGCCGTCCCAGTCCTCCATCCCCAATCCTATGCCGAGCGTCAGCCCGAGGTGGTTTTCTGTAAAGTTGCGCAGCGCTGTGCCACGCCCTTCGGTCAGGCGCAGGGCGGTGACCGCATGACTGCGAAAGGCCGGATCGGTGACATTGAAATGGAGAGCACCGCCCTCCGCCCAGACCTTGCAGGCGGCCCAGATCGCTTTGGCGAGGTGTTCGTGGCGCGCCCAAACGTTTTCGATACCTTCCGCGTGAATGAGATCAAGCGCGGCGCGCAGGCCATAGAGGTGATGAGTCGGCGCGGTGCCGTCAAAGTATTGATAGAACAATTCAGGATTGGCGCGCGGTTGCCAGTCCCAATAGAGCGAGACACGAGGCATTGCGGCCCGTTTTGCCTGCGCTTTGTCGTTAAAGAAGACAAAGCCCATGCCGGGCGGTGTCATCAGCCCTTTTTGGCAGGCGGTGACTGTCACATCGATGCCCCAAGCGTCCATTTCGAACCGGTCGCACCCGAGTGAGGCAATGCAATCCGCCATAAGCAGCGCCGGATGGTTCAACTCGTCCAGCAGCGCGCGCAAGGCTGGGATATCATTACGGATCGAGCTGGATGTATCCACATGGACGGCAAGAACTGCCTTGATCTCATGTGCTTGGTCGGCGCGCAAAACATCCGCAATTTGGTCGAAATCCCACGGAGAAGATGTGCCAAAATCAATCGTTTTGACCTTGGCGCCGATCCCTTCGGCCATCTCGGCCCAGCCATAGGTGAAACGACCAGAGGCCGGGGCCAGAACGGTTTCGCCGGGCGCGATCACGTTCGACAGCGCGGCCTCCCATGTGCCGTGGCCATTGGCGATGTAGATGGCGACATTGTGGTTGGTGCGAGCCACGCGCTTTAGGTCCTGCGTCAGCGCAGGCATCATCTCGATCAGCTCGCCGTCGTAGATGTTGGGCGACGGGCGGTGCATGGCCTGCAGCACCGCGTCAGGCATGACCGAAGGGCCGGGAATGGCCAAATACTCGCGCCCATGTGCGAGGGAGTGTTGGTTTTTCATGAGGGCAACCTGCTTAACTTGTGGCCTACCCTAGCGTTTCGCCTTGCGGCGTCAATCCGTTAGGCCGGCGGCCTCGCGCGCAAGGGATTCGATCCCGGACCAATCGCCGTTTTGGACCATCTGCTTGGGCGCAACCCAGCTGCCACCTGCGCAGATTACGTTGGAGAGAGACAGGTAGTCGCGCGCGTTTGAAGGCGATACACCGCCCGTGGGGCAAAAACTGATTTGCGGCAGGGGCGCGCCGATGGCTTTCAGTGCGGAGGCTCCGCCCGAGGCTTCGGCGGGGAAGAATTTCAGCATATCATAACCCTTTTCCAGCAGGGCCATGGCTTCGCTTGCAGTGGCCGCTCCGGGCAGAAGCGGCAGGCCTTCGGCTTCGCAGGCGGCGATCAGGGTATCGGTCGCACCGGGTGAGACACCGAATTGCGCGCCAGCCTCTTTGGCAGCGCGAACATCGTCAGGGGTGACCAGTGTGCCGGCGCCGACGACACCACCGGGCACTTCGGCCATAGCGCGAATTGCATCGAGTGCGGCAGGGGTGCGCAAAGTGACTTCGAGAGCGGGAAGACCGCCTGCAACGAGCGCCTCGGCCAACGGGCGGGCGTGGGCGGCGTCATCCACGACCAGTACCGGAACGATGGGGGCTAGCGCGCAGATCTCGCGGGTGCGTTGGGTTTTGGACATGAGTTAAACTCCGAAAATACTGGCACCAGTGTCGGCGGAGCCGACATTTTGGCGGAACGCACCGAAGAGGTCTCGGCCAACGCCGTGCTGGTTGGAAGACAGATCAGCGGTCGCTGGGCTGCGGTCGAGGACGCCGGGGGTGAGAATTTCCAGCTCTCCCTTTACGGCGTCAACGCGCAACAGATCGCCGTCTTGAAGATAGCCGATGGCGCCACCATCCAGCGCCTCGGGGCAGACATGGATGGCTGCGGGAACCTTGCCCGACGCGCCTGACATACGGCCATCGGTGACCAGAGCGACCTTTTGGCCGCGGCCCTGAAGGATCGATAGCATCGGTGTCAGCGAATGCAGCTCGGGCATACCGTTGGCCTTCGGGCCCTGGAACCGAACAACGACGATAATGTCATCGGTGAACTCTCCGGCCTTGAAGGCGGCTTTGACGTCGTTCTGGTCGTGGAACACACGGACGGGCGCTTCGACCACTTGGTGTTCTGGTGCCACGGCCGAGACCTTCATGACGCCCGTACCCAGATTTCCCGTCAGGCGCGACAGGCCACCGGTAGGCTGGAACGGGTCCTTGGCGGGGCGGACGATCTTTTCATTCAGGCTGTGGCCAGCACCCTCTTCCCAGACCAAGTCGCCGTCTTTCAGCTTGGGTTCCTTGGTGTAGTTGTGCAGCCCCTGCCCCGCAACGGTCAGCGTGTCGGGGTGCAACAGCCCATCGTCAAGCAACGTGCTGATCGTAAAGCCCAAGCCCCCGGCGGCATGAAAGTGGTTCACATCGGCCAAACCGTTGGGATAGACCCGCGCAACCAGAGGGACCACGGCGGAGATGTCGGAAAAATCCTGCCAATCCAACATGATACCGCCCGCGCGCGCCATGGCGATCAGGTGGATCAGCAGGTTGGTCGACCCGCCCGTGGCCATCAAGCCAACGATACCATTGACGAAAGCGCGTTCATCAAGGATCTGACAAACCGGCGTGTAGTGATTGCCCAACGCGCTGAGAGACAGGGAACGGCGTGCGCCTTCCTCGGTCAGGGCATCGCGCAGAGGCGTGTTGGGATTGACGAAGCTGGAACCCGGCAGGTGCAGGCCCATGAACTCCATCAGCATTTGATTGGAATTGGCGGTGCCGTAGAAGGTGCAAGTGCCGGGGCCGTGATAGGCGGCCATCTCAGCCTTCATCAGTTCATCGCGGCCAACTTCTCCGGCGGCGAATTTCTGACGGATATTGGCCTTTTCATCATTGGGCAAACCGCTGGTCATAGGACCTGCGGGCAGGAAGACTGCTGGCAGGTGACCAAAGGCCTGCGCGCCGATGACCAGGCCAGGGACAATCTTGTCACAGACGCCCAGAAACACGGCGGCGTCATAGGTGTTGTGACTCAGCGCTACGCCTGTCGCCAAGGCGATCACGTCCCGCGAGAACAGCGAGAGTTCCATCCCGGCTTCGCCCTGGGTGACGCCGTCGCACATGGCGGGCACGCCGCCCGCGACCTGCGCGGTACCGCCTGCTGTGCGGATCGCATCGCGGATCAGGGCCGGGTAGCGTTCGAACGGCTGGTGCGCGGACAGCATATCGTTGTAGGCCGTGACGATGCCGAGGTTCCCAGCGGTGCCAGTGGCCATCGATTGCTGATCTTCGCCCGCACCAGCATAGGCATGGGCTTGTCCACTGCAGGACAGATGCGCGCGGGCCGGACCCTTGGATTTGGCCTGTTCCATCCGGTCCAGATGTGGACCGCGCAGATCGGCGCTGCGATCAATGATGCGCTTGGTAACGTTGGAGATAACAGTGTTGACCATGATTACCCTCCGATCTGGCGCCAGCGGCGTCCATCGCGATGCATCAGCATCAATGCTTCTTCGGGCCCTGAACTGCCCTGATCGTATTTCGCAGGTTTGTCGCCGCGCTGTTCCCAGCCGTGAATGATGGGATCGACCCAGGCCCAGGCGGCCTCGGCCTCATCCCCGCGCATGAACAAGGTCTGATCCCCACGGATCACGTCCATGATCAGGCGTTCATATGCATCGGGGGACTGACCATCATCGCCCAGCGCGTCGGCAAAGCTCATATCCAGCGCTACGTCTGACAGACGGAAACCGCCCTGCCCCGGTTCCTTAATGGTGGTGCGCAGGGTGATGCCCTCATCCGGTTGCAGGCGGATCACCAGCACGTTGCCGTGCAAAGGACCTACGTTGGGGAAAATCGTATGGGGCGGGTCGCGGAAGAACACGGCGATCTCGGATTCACGCGCCCGCAGGCGTTTGCCCGTGCGCAGGTAGAACGGCACCCCAGCCCAGCGCCAATTGCCGATATGCGCCTTCAGCGCGATATAGCTTTCGGTGCGGCTGGCGGGATTGCCCACGTGATCCAGATATCCATCGCCGCCCTTTTCGGTGCGATATTGACCGCGTGCGATATCCTTGGGCTCGACGGGCTCAAGCGCTTCGATCACTTTGACCTTTTCATCCCGCACCGCGTTGGGTGCGAATTTCGAAGGTGGCTCCATCGCCGTCAGACACAGCAATTGCACCAGGTGGTTCTGGATCATATCCCGCATCGCGCCGGATTGATCATAGTAAGCGCCGCGCCCCTCGACACCAACAGTTTCGGCCACGGTGATCTGGACGTGATCGACATGGGTGGCATTCCAGAGCGGTTCGAACAAAGAGTTGGCAAAGCGCAAGGCCATCAGGTTCTGCACGGTTTCTTTGCCCAGATAGTGGTCGATACGATAGATCTGATGCTCTTCAAAACAGGCGCGCAACCCTTCGTTCAACGCCTTGGCCGAGACCAGATCATGACCAAAGGGTTTTTCCACCACGATCCGGCTGTCTGGTGTGGCCAACCCATGATCGTGCAGACGTTGTGCAATGCCCGAAAACAAGCTGGGGCCTACCGACAGATAGAAAGCGCGCACCGCGTCAGAACGCAGCGTTTTCGCCAAATCAGGCCAACCTGCATCGCCCAGCGCATCCACCGGGACATAGTCGACACGTGACAGGAACCGGTCCAAAATGCCCTTGTCATATTTAGGGGCAAACTCATCCATCGACGCGCGCAGTTGTTTGCGAAACCCTTCACTGTCCATGTCCGAACGCGCCGTACCGATGATACGCGCATTTTCGGGCATCTGACCAACCTCAAATCGGTGATATAGCCCTGGCAGGATCTTGCGCTGCGCCAGATCGCCCGTCGCGCCGAACAGCACTAGGTCGAACGGATCGACTGGAATTACACGTGAGACCATGGCCTGGTTCCTTTTGCATCCACCTATGCCAGCCTATCATGACCCATGCTTTGGGAAGGTGACACTGCCATCATGAGAATGTTATCGCTAACATTTGTGGCCGTAATAAGAAGATAGACCCAAGAAATCAAGTATGGATTTGCGCAAAGCCCCAGGTTTTCCGGCTAGCCCTGGCTGCGCAACCATTCCATCACCGAAGGTCGAACGGATTGTTCGCCCCGGTGGCGCGCATCGGCGATGATCTTGCGCACCTCCTGAAGGTTCGAACGCAACAACAGGCTTTTCACCGGACCAATCGAGGCTGGACGCATCGACAATGTACGAATTCCCATCGCCGCCAGGCACAGGGCTTCAACGGGCCGGCCCGCATCCTCACCGCAGAAACTGAGCGGCGTATCGGAGATATCGCATCGTTCAACCACGCGTTCGATAAAGCTGAGGAAGCTGACATTCAGGGTGTCATACCGCCTGCGCACTAGCTCGTTTTCGCGATCGGCTGCAAAGAAGAACTGTTTCAGGTCGTTCCCACCAATGGAAATGAAATCGACCTCGTCAAAGAACTTCTGCGGAGCAAACCCCAAAGACGGTGTCTCAAGCATCGCACCAACTTCCAGCGTTTCGGGCAGCGCATGACCCAGCCGCTTTTCCCGCTCGATGGTCTTGTTGACCTCCCATCGGGCTTCACGGTACTCATCGGCCTGCGCGACGAAGGGAAACATAACGGTCAGGGGCCGCCCATTCGCGGCACGGATCAGCGCCTGCAACTGCATGCGCATCACGCCGCGCTTGTCCAGACCCACGCGGATCGCGCGCCAGCCAAGGGCCGGGTTCGGTTCGGCCACATGTTTCATATAGGGCAGTACTTTGTCTGACCCGATATCCAGTGTGCGGAACACCACACGTTTGTCGCCTGCTGCATCCAGTACGCGCTGGTACTGTGTCACCAACTCGGACCGCTTCGGCATCTGGTTTCGGATAAGAAACTGAAGCTCGGTGCGGAACAACCCAACCCCTTCGGCCCCCGAGTTATTCAGCGACGGCAGGTCTGCCATCAGGCCCGCGTTCATCACCAGGTTCATCCGCGCGCCGTCCTGCGTCACGCATGGTGTTTCGCGGATCGAAGCATAGCGTTCCTGCGCTTTGGCCTGCATGGCGATCTTGTCGCGGAAGGCGCTGACCACCGTATCCTCGGGGCGCAGGTGCACAACACCTTGGTCGCCATCAACCAGAATATGGTCACCATTCAGCGCCTCGGTCGTGATGCGCCCCACATGGACAACCAATGGGATCGCCAACGCTCGCGCAACGATGGTCGCATGGCTGCCCACAGATCCTTCCTCGAGCACGATCCCTTTCAGCGAGCGGCCATATTCCAGCAAATCACCGGGGCCTATATTGCGCGCAACTAGAATCGGATCAGGTGGCAGGTCTGAACTGTCAGTCTTACCCTGCCCTGTCAGGATTCGCAGCAGGCGGTTGGACAAGTCATCCAGATCGGCCAGACGCTCTCGCAGATACGGATCGGTCACCTGCCCCATACGGGCCCGCGCCTGTGATTGCTCTTTCTCAACCGCCGCTTCAGCGCTCAGGCCCAAAGCGATGTCTTCTTCCATCCGGCGCATCCAGCCTTTGGAATTGGCAAACATCCTGTAGGCTTCCAGTACTTTCAACTGGTCAGAATCCCCGCCCTGGGAAATCTCCAGCATCTTGTCGACGCCAACGCGCAGTTCTTCGACCGCCTCGATCAGCCGCTCCCGCTCGCGATGTGGATCATCGGCAATCGGGTTGGTGACAACAACGCGCGGCTCATGCAACCAGACATGCCCTTCGGCCGATCCTTCCTGTGCCGGTCCGCCCCGCAGCAGCACGGATTGCTGGTGCAACGGCGAGAGTGCAGCCCCTTCACCGACGAACGCGCCCAGTTCGGCCATTTCAGCCAACACCATGGCGACGACTTCCAGCGCATAGACCTCATCGGCGGAAAACTCGCGCGCCTCACGCGACTGAACGACCAGAACGCCCAGCTTCTGGCCTAGTCGTTGAACGGGCACACCCAGGAAAGACGAGTACCGTTCCTCGCCGGTTTCCGGCATATAGCGGAACCCCTTGGCCGAGGGCGCGTCAGCCGTGTTGACCACTTTGCTGTACTTGGCCACACGGCCAACCAACCCTTCGCCCATGCGCATGCGGGTTTTGTGAACCGCCTCCGGGGACAGCCCCTCAGACGCACACAGCTCCAGCGTTTCTTCATCACGGAACAGATAGATCGAGCAGACCTCGCACCGAATGCTATCCGCGATCAGATTGGTGATCCGGTCAAGCCTTTCCTGACCGGCGGCCTCGCTCGCCATTTCTTCGCGCAGCCGCCCCAGCAGCTTGCGGGATTCTGTTTCGGTGCCGTCTGCCATGGCCCAACCAATTTAGTGTGTCAGGCGAGATCCTTGGCTGATGTGCTCAGGCCGCCTTGTCCAGTTCAAAGGCATCATGCAGTGCCTGAACAGCAAGTTCCATGTATTTCCGATCCACCAGAACGGAAATTTTTATCTCAGAGGTTGTAATGACCTTAATGTTGATCCCCTCATCCGAGAGTATCTTGAACATTTTGGCCGCAACACCGGACTGAGAGCGCATCCCAATTCCAACCACCGAGACCTTGCAGACGTCATTATCAGCAACCAGTTCGGCATAGTTCAGATCTCCCGCATCCTTGATCGCCAGCAGCGCTTTTTCAGCGCGCGCCACCTGATCGGTTGGGCATGAGAATGTCATGTCCGTGCGCCCTTCGTCCGAAATATTCTGTACGATCATGTCGACATTGACGCCCTCATCACTGAGCGCGGTAAAGATGATCGACGCGATCCCCGGGCGGTCAGCCACCGACACCACAGTCATCTTGGCTTCGTCGCGGGAATAGGCCACACCGGCCACAACATTGGATTCCATGATATCCTCCTCGTCGCAGACCAGCGTGCCTGCATTGTCGGATTGTTCTTCGAAACTGGACAGCACCCGCAGGCGCACCTTATAGCGCATCGCCAACTCGACCGAGCGGGTCTGCAGAACCTTTGCGCCAAGAGAGGCCAGTTCGAGCATTTCCTCGAACGAGATTTTCTCAAGCTTGCGCGCCTTCTCACAGATACGCGGGTCCGTCGTGTAAACCCCATCCACATCCGTGTAGATGTCACAGCGCTCAGCCTCGAAAGCGGCGGCAAACGCCACGGCAGTTGTGTCTGACCCACCCCGGCCCAGCGTTGTGATACGCCCTTCAGGGCTCAGGCCCTGGAACCCGGCCACAACGGCCACTTTCATGCCCTCACCAAACTTCTGGTTGAGGTTGTCAGTCGGGATCTCCTCGATCCGCGCTGAGGAATGGGCGCCATTGGTCAGCAACGGCACCTGCCAGCCTTGCCAGCTGCGTGCCGGGATATCCATTTCCTGCAGCGTCAATGCCATCAGGCCTGCCGTCACATTCTCACCCGAAGACACCACCGCGTCATATTCTCGCGCATCGAACAAGGGAGAGGTTTCGTTGACCCAGCCCACCAGTTCATTCGTTTTACCGGACATGGCCGAAACAATGACGATCACGTCATATCCCTTGGCCACCTCAACGCCCACGCGCTTTGCCACGCGGCGGATGCGATCAAGATTGGCAACCGATGTGCCACCGAATTTCATCACGAGTACGGGCATGAGGCCAACTGTCTCCGTGCCTTGGGCTGTTAGTTCCGTGCCTCATATGCGAGGGGGGGATCAAGGGCAAGGCCGCAATCAGGCTTTGCCTGCGACGCAGAGCCGCTTTACAATCCGCGGGTACAATGTCAGCCTGCCCTTCGCAATCATTCCAAGAGGTTACTCATGCTCCGCTTTGCCGCCGCCTTCGCCGTTCTGTGCTCTCCCGCCTTGGCGCAGGATGCAAGCGTGGCCGGAACCGATGGTCAGAACGCTTTGGGCACTGTCCCGTGCGCGGCCAATGCCGGTGACCCGCTGCAAAGCTGCAATGCAGAACTTCGCCGCCGCGATGATGGCAGCGCCACCCTGGCAGTGGCCTTGGGCAATGGCGAGGTGCGCAACATCTATTTCACCGATGGCGTACCGGATTCCAGTAGTTCGCCTTCGAAACTCAGCTATGAAACACGCGGTGATCTGTTGATCATCTTCATCGAACCCGGAGAGGTTTACGAGCTTCCCAAGGCGGCACTGAGCGCTCAGTAAGCGTGCGGCTGGCCGTCATAAGTTTCAAAGCAGCCGGTATTGTCCAATGAGAGCGCGCCAAAGCGTTTGATGAGGCCCGAAACGGCCTGATCCACATGAATATCCGCTGACGATCCGCCCATATCCGTCTGCACCCAGCCCGGATGGTAAATCCCGACGGCTACCCCGTCGGCCTTCAGATCCGTTGCCAGATTGCGCCCCAGATTCAGCGCTGCCGCCTTCGACGCGCGATAGATGTAGCTGCCGCCCGGCGCACGGGTATGTGACGCCATTTGCGAGGAGAGAATGGCGATCCTTCCGCCAGCGGCCCGTATGTTCGGCAGCAAAGCTTGAACGGTCAGGAACACCCCGGTGACATTCGTCGCAAAACTCTGCGCCCACATGTCAGCCGGATAGCCCTCAAGGCCCTGCCCCTTGTCAAGATAGACGCCAGCGTTGCAGATCAACAGGTCCAGAGGCTGCCCCTGTAGCTGCTGCGCCATGGCCTGATGATGCGCGGTGTCCGAGACATCCAGCAGTATCTCTGCACTGTTGTCTCGGGCCGTGCCGGTGACACTATGCCCGTCGGCGCGATACCGATCTGCCAGGGCCTTGCCGATACCACGATTAGCCCCGGTGATCAGAACATGCATGGGTCAATTCGTCTTTCTGCTGGGCATAAAGGGCAATGGTGCAACGGGCACGCCATCTTCTATCAGCGCTTTCGCCTCATCAGGCTTTGCCTCACCATAGATCGACCGTTCGGGTGCCTCGCCCAAATGAATCTTCCGGGCCTCGCTGGCAAAATCTTTACCGACATAGTCCGAGTTCTCCTCAACCTTACGGCGCAGCTCGGCCAGAGCTTTCTCAATTTCAGGTGCGGGAGTCGCCACGCTGATCTCATTGGAACTGGCGGGCGGCGATGCCTCGGGTTTTGGCGCGGCCTTGCGCGCGGGGCGTACCCGAGGTGTCATGATCGCTTTTTCCACCTGCGAACATCCGCAGACCGCACAGGTCACAAGGCCAGCAGCTGCCAGCTTGTCAAATGCTTCGGCTGACTGGAACCAACTGTCGAATGTGTGGCCTTCGACGCATTTCAACGCGTATTGAATCATTTTTCACCCAAAAAAGCGATGGCCGAATAGATACCGACCAGCAAGGCAATATCAAGCCCTACGTAAGGCGTATCAATGCAGGCGCGACTTAAAGGCACGCAAAATGGTGGCAAGTTCGGGCGAGGCCACCTTGGATGCCGCTTTCTTAAGAGAGCACCATTGCCGCTTGCGCTGCCCTTTTTCCGGAAACTCCTGGGCCACGGTTCTCACGTATAGCGGGTAAACATCGACCATACACAGAACCGGCCCCTTTCTGGGTCGCATCTTTATGAAAGGGAACTGTCCCAGCGATTGGTCACCGCATTTTCCGACGACACCTGCCTCTTCCCAGGCTTCCCGCGCCGCGGCTTCGGATGCTGTCAGTCCAGGCATCAACCAACCTTTGGGGATGATCCAACGCCGGGTCTGTCGTGTTGTTATCAAAAGAACTTCGGGTTGGCCGCGCTCTATCCGATAACACAAAGCGGATACCTGCGGCAAAATCGCAAGCTTTTCCGTACCATGCCATAAATCGGATGAAAGTCCGGCGTCTATCACGACATCCCTTTCACAAGAGGTTCAAGCCTGTCTGCGAAGCCGCTATTCTTATCTTATTTTGCGGCCCTAGTGACCTTTGATACCACATCATGCGGTTCAAGCCAAGGTTCCCGGTGCCAAGCTACATCCTGGATGACAGCATCCGAACCAGCTGGTCGTGCGGAATATCAGCGTCAATCGCCAGCCGACGCAGACCAAAATGTACATGTGCGATCTGCTGATAGTAGCGGGTATAGATATAGTTGGTTCCACCACCAGCCAATGCTCCTAGAACCGGCACAGACTGCGCGGCAAGTTTTTGCCCCAGAACGATCGATAGCCGCGGCGCAACCGCTGCGATCAGGCGCTGCATGGCTGGTCCGGTCAGCGTCAGTCGAACGGAAAAGAACCCCAAATCAGCCCCATCATCATATGACAATGGGCCTGCTGCCGACAAAACACGAACGCAATCGAATTTGACGTTTTCCTCAGCCGGGTCAAAGCCTTCGCGCGCGGCCGCTCCCTGGATGGAACGCAACAACATCGCCGTGGTTGCTGGCAGTTCGACCAATGACGTCGACAAGCCACCAATGCCACCGGCCGCGCCCATTGCGGTGGTAACTGCTGTATTCACCCAAGGTGCTTGATCCGGAACAGCACGCCTTGACCCTTGCGCAGCCCGAATGGCCAACCAAAGTGCGCTCTCGGTTGCTCCGGTTAGACCCTGGCGTACGGGATCAGGCAGTTGGTCGATCAGGGATTCAGCCGACCCACCCAGTGCATTCAGCAGTCGAACCCCGGCACCGCCCGCGGTTCTATAATGCTGCGCCAAGCGGTCCAACTCTGCCTCGGCATCTATGTCTTCAACAAGAACCACGTCCTGCATCTGATCCCTCCGTTCTTTGAACAGATCGGGGTTTGCAGTCAGAGTTTCAATAGGTCAGCGTGTCCATCTTGTGACGAAACCCGCCACATTATCCCATCCGTCAGGGCTCAAATCCAACCCCAGAATACGATCCGGATTCGTTGGAGGCGGCATCTCGACACCTCTCAACCGGGCGAAGCCGAACCGGGAATAGTACGGTTCATCGCCCACCAGCATGACGCGCTGCCATCCCAGATCGCGCCCGGCCTCGAGACCGGCGTGGATTAGAAACCCACCCAAACCTTCGCCTTGGCGCGTCGGGTGCACGGCGACCGGCCCCAATAACAGCGCATCGTCTGTGCCGATATGGACCGGCCAGAACCTGATAGCACCCGCCAGAATGCCCTGCCCATCGCGCGCGATCAGAGACAGCCCGGAAACAGGCGGAACATCGTCGCGCAAGCGATAGGAAGACAGTGCCTCCCGACCTGGCGCAAAGCACAGGTCATAAAGGGCTTCAACCTCCCACCAATCGTCCGGCTCTTCCGGCCTGATCCCGAATTGCTGCACGCCTGCCCTCTTTTCCTTGCTGGCATTCGCCCTAGCACTTCGATACGCCTTGGGCAAACGCTTGGAGATCAGATGTTCTATCGCCCCGAAGACGGCCACGGACTGCCGCATAATCCTTTCAACGCCATCGTCACCCCGCGCCCGATCGGGTGGATTTCAACGCGCAGTGCTGATGGTATCAACAATCTGGCCCCTTATTCCTTCTTCAACGCCGTCGCCTATACCCCGCCGCAGGTTATGTTCGCCTCAACGGCGTCTAAGCCGGATCAGGATGGTACCAAAGACAGCGTTGCCAATATCGAAGCAACCGGTGTGTTCTGCGTGAACATTGTGGCTCAGGCCCATCAGGATGCCATGAACGCAAGCTCTGCCGCACTACCGAAAGACACGGATGAGTTTCACCATGCGGGCCTCACGCCGGAAGAATGCGAAACCATCCCCTGTGCGCGGGTCGCCAATGTCCCCGCGGCGCTTGAATGCAAACTGACCCAGATCGTCACCCTGCCAGGCGAAGCAAACCGAGTTGTTTTCGGCGAGGTTATCGGCGTGCATTTGCGCGATGACTGTATGAAGGATGGCAAGTTCGACGTGACCTCGTTTCAACCCCTGGCACGACTTGGATACCGCGACTATTCCGTGGTATCCGAGGTGTTCAGCCTATCTAGGCCCGATGAATAATGCCCCTGCCCCACGCCTCACGCCGATACCCGGTGACCCTGCCCAATGGAACCGAACATCCGGGGACTGTGTTCCTGAACCAGGCTATCGATCATCCTTGCATTGTTGCAGGTGACTACAGCTATGCCTCGGATTTCGACGCGCCAACGGATTGGGCCGCCCGCCTGGCTCCGTTTCTATTTCCGTTTTCGCGCGAACGACTCGTGATCGGAAAATTCTGTCAAATCGCCCATGGCACCCGCTTCATAACGTCATCTGCCAACCATGCGATGGATGGGGTGACGTGCTATCCCTTCCCGGTTTTTGATCCAGAGAAGCTGTTGGAGTATCAGCCAGACACGCGAGACACCGTAATCGGCAATGATGTCTGGATCGGTTACGGTGCCCTGATCCTGCCGGGTGCGAGGATCGGGGACGGGGCAATCATCGGTGCCGGATCGGTGGTGCGCGGGACGATCCCGCCATATGGCATCGCAACGGGTAACCCTGCCGAGGTTCGGAAGTTCAGGTTTCCGTCCGACATCATCGAGCGGCTGCTTGCCTTGGAGTGGTGGAATTGGCCCGCCGAGCAGATCGCGCGTGCCGAAGATGCGCTAGTATCAGGCGATGTTGATGCGTTGGAACGTATCGCGCGTTAAGAAAAAGGCGGCCACAATGGCCGCCTTTTTGGATCAGTGCCCGCCCAGAATTCCGGTTCGGACAGAGTAATCCACGGCCAGACCATAGTCCGGGTCATCGTCGCTATCGACCATCAGGTGACCCGCCTTATTGAGCAGCCTGTGGCAGTCGCGGCTGAGATGGCGCAGCATGACGCGTTTGCCGGCAGCTTCGTACTTGCCAGCGATGTTTTCGATGGCCTGCAGAGCGGATTGATCCACCACCCGGCTCTCGGCGAAATCCACAACCACGATATCGGGGTCGTTTGACACATCGAACAGTTCAACGAAACCGTCAGATGATCCGAAAAACAACGGGCCTTGGATTTCATAAACCTTGGCCCCTTTTTCAGTCTCCGAGTCGCGGGTAACAGCATGGATGCGCTTTGCGTTGTTCCAGGCATAGGCCAGCGCCGAGACGATCACGCCGACAACGACCGCAACCGCAAGGTCTTCCATTACCGTCACAACCGTGACCAGCACGATGACAAAGGCATCCGTCAACGGCACCTTTCGCATGATCTTGAATGAGTTCCAGGCGAAGGTGCCAATCACCACCATGAACATCACGCCAACCAGCGCAGCCAGCGGGATTTGTTCGATCAGCGGCGAGGCAAATAGAATAAAGATCAGCAGGAACAAAGCCGCCGCGATCCCGGCAATCCGCGTACGACCGCCGGATTTCACGTTGATCATCGATTGCCCTATCATCGCGCAGCCGCCCATGCCGCCGAAAAAGCCAGTTACGATATTTGATGCGCCCTGGGCGATACACTCCTGCGAGGCCCCGCCGCGTTTGCCCGTGATCTCGCCCACAAGGTTCAGGGTCAGCAGGGATTCGATCAGACCGATGGCCGCCAGAATGACCGCATAGGGCAGGATGATCTCAAAGGTTTCCCAGTTCAGCGGAACCATCGGAATGTGAAAGGCAGGCAGACCGCCCTCAATTGACGCCAGATCGCCAACGCGCGGAACATCCAGACCGAAACCGATCACAAGCGCCGCAACAACCAGGATGCCTGCCAGAGGCGCGGGGATGATGCGCGTGACACGCGGCATCGCCCAGATCACCGCCATGGTCAGCGCCACAAGACCCAGCATGGTATAAAGCTGCATCCCCGACAGCCATTCACCGCCGCTCATCCCGTGGCCGGTGTTTTCCATGGTGCCGGGTACTTTGAACTGGCCCATCTGGGCCAGAAAGATCACAATCGCCAGACCGTTCACAAAGCCCAGCATCACCGGATGCGGCACAAGGCGAATGAAGCGGCCCCAGTGCATGGCACCAGCGATGACCTGCAAGATGCCCATCAGAACAACGGTCGCGAACAGATACTCGACCCCATGCTGCGCGACCAAGGCCACCATGACGACAGCCAAAGCCCCCGTTGCACCCGAGATCATACCGGGGCGACCACCGATCAGGGCGGTGATCAGGCCAACCAAAAAGGCCGCGTAGAGGCCGACCAGTGGGTGAACTCCCGCAACAAAGGCAAAGGCCACCGCTTCGGGAACCAGAGCCAGCGCAACGGTCAGACCTGACAACAGCTCGATCCGCAGGCGCGAGACGGTCAACCCCTCATCCGGTACCCAACGCAGATCAGGTTTGGCTATACGGTTGGCAAAGCTTGCCAGCATGGCTCGGGGCATGGGACGGTCCTGTGGATCATTATGTTCGCGCGAAAGGGGCCTTCTACCGGTTAAGGTCCGGTTGAGATACCACATCAGCGGGAATCCGATATGCGCTTGACGCATAGCTAGGTAAGGTTTGCTCGATGTCGCACACAAACGGTTGACTGCACTTGCCAATTCGCCCGCCGCCCCGCAGAAATCGGGTATCAGATTTTCGCAGCGGAGGCCAAACGTGACCCAAACCAAAATCGCCGTCATCGGGGGATCAGGCATTTATGACATCGATGGGCTGGAAAACGCAGAATGGGTATCGGTTGACACCCCATGGGGCGCCCCATCGGATCAGATCCTGACCGGGTCGCTGGACGGCGTCGAGATGGCCTTTCTGCCTCGTCACGGACGTGGGCACGTGCATTCGCCAACCGAGGTGCCCTATCGTGCGAATATTGACGCACTGAAGCGTCTAAAGGTGACTGATGTCATCTCGGTCTCGGCCTGCGGATCGTTTCGTGAGCAGATGGCGCCCGGTGACTTCGTGATCGTTGATCAGTTCATTGACCGGACGTTTGCGCGCGAGAAAAGCTTCTTTGGCACAGGTTGCGTGGCGCATGTGAGCGTTGCCCACCCGACGTGCCCAAGGCTCAGCGATGCGTGTGAGGCCGCCGGTAAGTCCGCAGGCATCACCATCCACCGCGGCGGTACCTATCTGGCGATGGAGGGGCCACAGTTCTCAACACTTGCCGAATCCAAGATGTATCGCGAACAATGGGGTTGTGATGTGATCGGCATGACCAATATGCCTGAAGCGAAATTAGCTCGTGAGGCCGAGCTCTGCTATGCCTCAATTGCGATGGTTACGGACTATGACAGTTGGCATCCTGACCATGGCGAGGTCGATGTGACGGCCATCATCGCAACCCTAACCGGAAATGCCGAAAAAGGCCGCGCTTTGGTCAAAGGCCTGCCCGCTTTGTTAGGGGCTGGGCGTGCGCCCTGCCCGCATGGCTGCGACAGGGCGCTGGAATATGCGATCCTGACAGCGCCAGAGAAGCGTGATCCTGCCTTGCTGTTCAAGCTGGATGCGGTGGCAGGCCGGGTTCTATAACCCTGGCCCTGCCACCTGTCTCACGTTAGTTCGACGCCATTGCGGTCAGCAAGTCCTTCTCGCGGATCACGTTCAGGAAGTCACGAACCCGCACATCCATTGTTTGCCCATAACTGTCCGGGCATTTTGGGTTTGGATCGAGACGCGCCTCGGGGTTCACTCCGCGGCAATGGGAGAGTTGCGAGAAGTCCCCAACCGAAATCCCATCAGAACGGAACTTTACTCCAATCGTGACACGCTGGATGCGCTCACGCCCCGGAACAAGGGCCTGCTCGTGTGAGAGCAGTTGAGTTTCGATCAATGAGTTCGTCACGATGCACACTTTGGCTCTGGCCATCAGCGCACGGGCCAGTTCGCAGGCACAGCTATCCTCGGTATGCGGCATCACGTCATCTCTTTCGAGGCGAGATACAGTACCGGTAAACCGAATGCGTTGACTGCCTTCAAACTCCTGCAAATCAGGTTCAATCTCGTCGCCAGAAAAGCGAGCGTGCGTACGTTCGACCAGTTTGACAAACCCAGGCAACGTTTCTTTCAGCCCGTTAACGTATTCACTGTTTTTGTAATAAGTATTCTTATCCCCCGTTGAGATATTCATCTGACATAACCGCGTCATTCGCTGCCCATCCGCAGAAACACGAACAAGGTCTCCTGCTTCAAACGGGGCTGCGGTTAGCTGTACATTCATTCCGTGATATTTGATCACATCGCCCTTGTGCACATCAGACAGTATGAAGAATACAAACCAACCGGCAACAAACAGGCACGCAATCAAGACAAACACGGACAATCGAGCCGCAAGTCTGCGTGTCATCAGATCACCTATGAACTCGGGCAGCAAAAACCGCTGCCGCAAGCATATTTACCCTCACCGCAGGAAGCGAAAGAAACGGTTGGAACAAAGGTTAACACTGCGCAAATCAGCGCCTTAGAGAACAATTTCATATTAATTCCTTTCTTAAAAACAGAGCAATATTATCACATTCGCGCCCAAAAATCGAATCCGAGGGCGCTATTGTCCTGGTGCGATCTTGAATACAGGCCCTGAGCGCATGCATCTTTGCCCCTAACCAGCGACAACAACTGTGAGAAACGACCATGTCCCTCGACCTTTGGCTGGCTTTCGTTGCCGCATCCACCGCCCTGCTTTTGATCCCAGGACCGACCGTTCTGCTTGTGCTCAGCTATGCTTTGTCCAAAGGCCGCAGCGTGGCAGTGGCTTCGGCCACCGGGGTGGCTTTGGGCGATTTGATTGCCATGACCGCCTCGCTATTGGGCTTGGGCGCTTTGGTGCTGGCGTCGGCCACGCTCTTTTCCATTCTGAAGTGGATCGGCGCAGCCTATCTGGTTTGGCTTGGGATCAAGCTGCTGCGCAGCGCACCGTCCGCCGGGTTGGCCCCTGCGGAAACTGGCCGCGATGTGACCGCGCGCAGCGTTTTTGGGCACGCTGCCGCTGTCACGGCCCTGAACCCGAAATCCATCGCATTCTTCATTGCTTTTGTCCCGCAATTCATACGCCCCACAGACCCGCTGAGCCCGCAATTCGCTATTCTGATCGCCACATTTGTCGGGCTCGCCGCACTGAATGCGCTGGCCTATGCGTTGCTGGCAGATCGGTTGCGGATGATGGTTGGACGCGCAGGAGTGATCACCGCTTTGACGCGTTTCGGTGGGGTCTCGTTGATCGGAATGGGGCTGGCGACCGCTGTCCTGCGCCGCCCAGCCTAGGCTAGTCTTCGGCGTTTTCTTTCATGAAACCGCGAATGAAGCGGCGAATTTCGCGTGCGGCCGAAGTGTCCAGCTCTTTGCACAGTTCAACAAACGCATCGCGTTCATCCTTATCCAGACGCAACACTAATTGACTGTTTTTCTTAACAGAACCTTTACCGTCTTTCTTCGCCACGCGTCTTATTCCCGTCAAAACCTTGATTCTCTGTGCGATGCAATGTATATACACAGCATAGAGGTTGTAGATATCGTGCACCTAACAACAAAAAAAGGAATATGGCAATGAACCTTCAAACCGCCCAGGCATTTCTTTTGAGAGATCAGCGCAATTGGCGCAAACCACACCTGTCGTGGCTACCGGCTTCATTGTACCGCTACTACAGCCTGCCAAACGCCATTTCCAAAAGCCGCAAATAGGCACAATCACGCAGTCTTATCTTGCATGGTCGGCCCCGATAGGCCAAACACCGCCGGGTGTTTTGTCGCCAAAGGGTTGCCTCATGTCCAGAACCAAAACGGTCAAAGATTACATCCGGACCATTGTCGATTTCCCACATGAAGGGATCATGTTCCGCGATGTGACAACGCTGTTTGCCGACCCACGTGGCTTTCGCATGGCCATCGACCAAATGCTGCACCCTTATGCAGGTGAACGCATTGATAAAGTCGTCGGTCTTGAAGCACGCGGATTCATTCTGGGCGGCGCGATTGCGCATCAGCTGAGCGTTGGCTTTGTGCCCATTCGCAAAAAGGGCAAGCTGCCCGGCACCACAATCAGTCAGGACTACAAGCTGGAATATGGCGAGGCCATCGTAGAGATTCACGATGACGCCATCCAACCGGGTGAAAAAATCCTAGTGGTCGACGATCTGCTGGCCACCGGCGGCACCGCTGCTGCCGGGATCAAGTTGATCGAACGGTTGGGAGGCGAGATCGTCTCATGCTCGTTCATTATCGATCTGCCCGAACTTGGCGGCCGAAAAGTGCTGGAAGAGATGGGCATGGATGTACATGTCCTGTGCGAATTCGACGGGCTCTGACCCGAAAGAAATCACATATTTTTGAGTGGAAATCTGAAAGGGCGCGGGCTTAGCCCGGACAAGGCTGTTTTCAAGCCAATTCTTTGCGCGTTTGCTTTGATCTGTTTCCATTGATGACCGTATTCCGTGTGATGCTACTGAGAGCATCCCAACTTAGGGAGACTACGTCATGTTCCGCAAATTCGCCGCCGCAAGTGTTGCAACAATCCTTTTCAGCACCTCGGCCATGGCCGATGGTCACGGCAAAGACATCGTGGACACCGCTGTCGCCGCTGGCGGCTTTGAAACACTCGTTGCCGCTGTGCAAGCCGCCGAACTGGTCGATACGCTGAAAGGCGAAGGCCCGTTCACAGTGTTTGCCCCAACAGATGAGGCCTTTGCAGCCCTGCCCGAGGGCACGGTTGCTGACCTGCTGAAGCCAGAAAACAAAGACCAACTGGTGGCAGTTCTGACCTATCACGTTGTTCTAGGCAAAGTGATGTCTGGCGATCTGTCTGACGACATGACTGCAGCCACCGTTCAAGGCGGCGACATCACCATCGATCTGGATTCGGGCGTTATGGTCAATGACGCAAATGTGGTTCAGGCCGACATTGAAACGTCAAACGGCGTCATCCATGTCATCGACAAGGTGATCCTGCCGGAGTCGTAAGCAATTACGGATCACGGCCCGGTCTTATCTGGGCCGTGATCACATCTTTAGAACCGCGCCCGGGTTCATGATCCCTTTAGGATCTAAGGCGGCCTTGATCGCGCGCATGGTGGACAGTTTGGTTGGGTCGGAAAACCGTTCCAGATCATCTGTCTTCAAACGCCCGATCCCATGTTCTGCACTCACCGAGCCCTCAAAAGCATGGACAAGCTCGTGTACGGCCTGTTTGACCACCACGCGATCGTCTTCAAAGTCCGCCCGGCTTTGCCCTTTGGGTGGAAAAACATTGTAGTGCAGATTGCCATCCCCCAGATGACCAAAACAATTGATACGGAACGGTCCCAATGCGCTGATGATCTCGGCCCCGTGCTGAATGAACTCAGGGATTGCCGAGATCGGCACAGAAATGTCGTGGCTGGACACTGATCCAATCAGGCGATTGGCTTCGGGAATACGTTCACGAACGGCCCAAAGTTCCAGGCGCTGCGTTTCGCTTTGCGCCACCACCCCGTCATTCACCAGGCCCCTTGCGTTTGCGGTACTGAACAAGGCCTCCAGCGCCTCAACGGGATCCTGCCCCTTTGGCAACCCCAATTCGATCAAAACCGACCAATCCGGGGTGGTTTCAAAGGGTTGGCGCACATCCGGCAAAACCTCAGCCAGAAAGTCAAACCCCTGCCGATGGATCAGCTCGAATATGCTGACCGTCTCGCCCACCTGATCCCTCGCAACTGCGAGCAGGTCAATCGCAGCCGCAGGGGAGGCCACCTGAAACATCGCCGTCCCAGTTGCCGCAGGTTGCGGATACAGCTTCAGTGACGCCGCCGTAATGATCCCCAACGTTCCTTCGGACCCAATCAGAAGGTTGCGCAGATCGTAACCCGTGTTGTCCTTTCGTAATCGGCTGAGACCATGCCAGATCTCCCCATTTGGCAACACGGCCTCAAGACCAAGACAAAGATCGCGGGCGTTCCCATAGCGCAGCACATTGACGCCACCGGCGTTGGTCGCAAGGTTGCCACCAATCCGGCAAGAGCCCTGCGCGGCCAGCGACAAGGGAAACAACCGATCTACCGCCTCAGCCGCGGCTTGAGCATCCGACAGAATGGCGCCTGCTTCGACGATCATGACGTTTTCTGTGGGATAGACATCTCGGATCGCGGTCATGCGTTCCAGTGACACCAACAGCGGCGCTGGACCATCGCTCATCACCTGCCCACCAACCAAACCTGTGCCTCCACCATACGGCAGAACGGCAACCGCCTCGTCAGACGCCAAGCGGACAAGCGCAGATACCTCTTCAACCGTGCGCGGCAACGCCAGCAGCCCCGCCTGCCCGGCAAAACGACCACGCGGCTCTTCCAGATACCGTTCTGAGATCGGGCGCAGCACATCAATGCCCACAGAGGCCCGGATCAGGTCAGCAATTCTGTCATCAGCAGGGTTCAGGGTCATAACTCTTACTTGCCCAACGTGCGCTGCACCCACAAGCCTTATTCCAGGTCAATCAGATATTCCGGTTCAAGCACCACAACGGTTGGCCGATCCGGCAACGAGCGCAGTGAGACGGTGATCTCTGAGACGCCCTCGCGTACAACCGGGAATTCATCCCGGATATCCACCAGGAACCGATCCAGCGAGAAACCGGAAAACCAATGCATCGGGATAATGACCGAGCTTTCCAACCGCTTCAGAACCGTGATCATATCCGGCAAAGGCATGGTCGTGCCCCCATCCACAGCTGCCATGACCACATCCAGCCGCCCAAGGGCCGCGAATTGCGCGTCTGATGGCACATGATGCAGATGCCCCAAATGGCCGATGCACAGGCCCTCAACTTCGAACACAAAGATCGAATTCCCCCGCTCCTCAACCCCGCCATAGGCAGACCGAATATCGGTAGAAACATTCCGCACCAGCATTTCACCCAGATCAAGGTGATGATCAATGCCTTCACCAAACTCACCCCATCCCGGCAAGACATGTGGGATTGCAGGGTCCGGGTTTGCGGTCCAATGTGTACTATGCGCGTGGTTCATCGTGACAACGTCCGGAATCAGATCGGCGCTCCCAATGAAACCCGTGAAATCTGTGACAGCATTCAAGCCGCCCCGCGTTTGAATCAAAAACGAAGCATGCGCCACATAGCTGATCCGCACCGAATACTCCGGCACAGGATCCTGCCAGGCGGCCTTTTGCACAAACGCGATCCCAGGCGCGGCATCCGCTATGGCGATGCAGTGGCTCGGCCGCCGCTCCTGCGCAAACGCCCCACCTGAAACCACCATCAATGCTGCAACCAACCAGCGCATGACCTAACTGTAGCGCAGAACGCCACCAAGTCATGCGTTTTCACTGAGCGGTCTAATCCACGCGAAACACCACCGGTCTCACGCAACCGATCCCCTGCTTCATCTGGCCAAAAATATCCCGGGGGAGTCGCGGCCTGCCGCGACGGGGGCAGAGCCCCCTATCCCGCGTCGGTCTTGCCGCGCCGGTCCGAACGTAAGCTGGCATACAAAACATGCGTCCGCCACCGGCCATCAATCTGCAAATACGATTGCGCAACGCCTTCGTACTTGAATCCGGAACTTTCCAGCAACCCCCGAGAGGCCGCGTTTTCAGGCAAGCAAGCCGCCTCGATCCGGCTCAGATCCAGCCGTGTGAAGGCGTGATGCACAATCGCGCCAATCGCTTCGCGCATATACCCGTTGCGGGCAAAGGCCTGGCCGGTCCAGTAGCCAAGTGTCCCTGCCTGAGCCGGGCCTCGCCGGATATTGTCCAGCGTGATCGCTCCGATCAGCACGTCATCTTCGCGCCGAAACAGAAACAGCGGAATCGCAGTTCCACTGGCGACAGAACGTTGAGCCCAATAGACCCGGTTGGTAAAGGACTTGCGGCTCAGGTGATCCTTAGCCCAAATCGGCTCCCATGGCGTCAGATAGTCTTTCGATGCCCGGCGCAGCGCGGTCCAGGCGCTGAAATCAGAATGCACGGGCGGTCGCAAGCTCAGCCGCTCGGTTTCGAGTTTCAGCTTGCGTCTGCCCAACAGCATCACGCCGCACGCCTCTCCTGCAGATCAGACAAAGAGGGCGCGCCCGAGACCGGACCATACAGCGCCAGAGCCGCTGGCGCATGTGCCGCCATTTGCTCAGCAAAAAGCCGCACATCCTCGGTGCCGACGGCATCGATCTTTGCAACGGTATCCTCAAGCGAGGGCACCCGGCCCCAAATCTGAACCAACCGCGCCAGACGCTCGGCCCGGTTCGAGGGGCTTTCCAGACCCATCAGCATCCCGGCTTTCATCTGCGCGCGCGCTCTGGCGACCTCTTCAGCACTCATATCCTCTGCCGCGCGCTTCATCTCGTCGATGGTGATGGTTGCCAACTCTCCCACCTGGTCCGCCGAAGTACCGGCATAGATCGTCGTCGTACCAGTATCCGCATATGCCCCGGTCTGGGCAAAAATCGTGTAACACAGCCCGCGCGTTTCCCGCACCTCCTGGAACAGGCGCGAGGACATGCCCCCGCCCAGGGCGGTCGAATAAATCTGCGCCGTATAGATCGCGTCATCGCGATAGCCGGGGCTTTCCAGCGCCAGCGCAAAATGCGCCTGCTCCAGATCTTTTTCCTGCCGCGCCTCACCGCCGGTAAACCGGGCTGCCTCTGGGATCAAACCTCTTCGTGGTTGCAGATGACCAAACATTTCTGCGGCCAGTTTCATCAGCAGATCGTGATCCACCGCACCCGCCGCAGATAGGATCATCTGTTCCGGCCCGTAATGCTCGGCCACAAAACCCGATAGGTCCTCGCGCGAAAACGCGCTGACACGTTCCGTCGGGCCAAGGATCGTCCGACCAAGCGGCTGATTGTGATAGCTCTGCTCTTGCAGCCAATCAAAGATCACATCATCGGGCGTGTCACAGGCCTGACCGATTTCCTGCAGGATAACGCCACGCTCAACCTCAATCTCACGCGGGTCAAACACCGGGTTCAGAACGATGTCACCAATCACATCCATCGCCAGCGCCACATCATCCTTCAGAACACGCGCGTAATAGGCCGTCACCTCGCGCGAGGTATAGGCGTTGATATACCCGCCCACATCCTCAATCGCCTCAGCGATTTGTAGCGCGGAACGACGCTCGGTTCCCTTGAACGCCATATGTTCAAGGAAATGCGCAATCCCGTTCTGCTCAATCCGCTCATGCCGCCCGCCGGCGGTCACCCAGATGCCGATGGCCGCCGATTGCAGCCCCGGCATATGTTCACTGACGATACGAAAGCCGTTCTTCAGCTGATCTTGTCTGACAGTCACTCAGCGATATGCCCTTTGATATGATCCTCAAGGGCCCCCAGATCATTGGCAATCCGGGTCACCCGTTCCGGACGTTCATACAGATCAGACATGCGGGATGGAAGAGGCGGATGTTCCCCGCTCGCCTTCTCGACTGCCGCGGGGAATTTCGCGGGGTGGGCCGTGGCTAAGGTGATCATCGGCACATCCGCAGCACGATGTTCCTCTGCAACCTTGATACCCACAGCAGTGTGTGGACAGACCAGTTCGGAGCTGTGAGCTAACGTATGTTTGATGATCTCCAGCGTCTCGTCCTCAGACACCCGACCCGAGTCGAAATTCTCGCGCAGCGCTTCCATCGCGCCCTGGCTGACATTGAAGCCGCCGGATTTCAGCTCATCCATCAACTGCGCTACGGCGCCGCCATCCTCGCCATAGGCATAATAAAGCGCACGTTCAAAGTTCGAGCTGACCTGAATATCCATCGACGGGCTGATCGAGGGGATGGTAGCGCCCTTGAAATACCCCTCACCCGACAGGCAGCGGTGCAGGATGTCATTCTGGTTGGTCGCCACTACCAGACGGTCGATGGGCAGGCCCATGCGCTTGGCCAGATAGCCCGCGAAGATGTCGCCGAAATTGCCGGTGGGCACGGTAAAACTGACCTTGCGACGCGGTGCGCCCAGGCTGACAGCTGCCGAGAAATAATAGACGATCTGCGCCAGTACCCGCGCAAAGTTGATCGAATTCACGCCAGCCAGTTTCACGCCATCGCGAAAATCGAAATCGTTGAACATATCCTTCAACGCGGCCTGACAATCGTCGAAATCGCCATCCACGGCCAACGCATGAACATTACTGTCCGAAGGCGTGGTCATCTGCCGGCGCTGCACCTCGGACACGCGGCCATGGGGGAACAAGATAAAGACATCCACGGCGTCCAGCCCGCGGAACGCCTCAATCGCAGCCGAGCCAGTATCCCCACTGGTCGCGCCCACAATGGTCACTCGTTCCCCGCGCCGATTCAACGCAACCTGGAACAGCTGCCCGATCAGCTGCATGGCGAAATCCTTGAAAGCCAGCGTGGGCCCATGGAAAAGTTCCAGCAGGAAATGATTCTCGTTCAGCTGTTTCAACGGCGCACGGGCATCGTGGCCAAAGCCCTGATAGGCACGGGCGATGATCGCCTTGAACTCATCTTCGCCAAACGAGCCGTTGACATAAGGCCACATCACGCGAAAGGCGATCTCTTCATAGGGTTGCCCGGCAAGCGCTGCGATCTCATCCTGCGACATCACCGGAATCTCGGCAGGCAGGTACAGGCCACCATCCCGGGCCAGCCCGGTCAGCATCGCCTCTTCAAAGGTCAGTTCGGGCGCCTGCCCACGGGTCGAGATATATTTCATGGCTCGTCACTTTCAGAATTGGCACGGCTGCGCCACAGGAAGTACCCGGTCATCGCGGCCCAGACCAGCGCCAGACCAAACCAGGTGATTGCGTATTGCAGATGATCGTTCGGGATGCCCGCCGTATCGACCGGTAGCGGTGTTACATTCGGATCGGTTTGCGACCGCGCGATCAGCATCACCGGCTCGGCGCCCAACGCGGCGGCCAAAGCGGGCACATCGCGTGCAAACCAGATGTTTTCATCGATATCCGGTTCAGGCGTATAGCTGTCGATCTCGTCGGGCCAGTGCAGATTGCCTGTCACCTCCATCGGACCCATCAGACGCTCGGCCTGCTTGGCAGTCGTCGGCATAAAGCCGCGGTCCACCAGAATGCTGCGGTCCCCAGTGCGGAAGGATTGGACAATGCGGTACCCTGCCCCAACTTGCTTGACCGAAACCAGAACGTGAATTTCGCCGGGCTCCATTTCTCCAGAAACCGAGACCGGCAGGTATTTGTGTTCGCCTTCGGAAATCTGCAACGGCAGGCCAATCGGGGCGGCAGAGAGGCGCGCTTCGATCACGGACAAAACACGCTCTTTCCACGCCAGACGCTGCACCTGCCAAATGCCCAGCGACACCAGCACGCCCAACCCGGCGAGACCGAAGATCAGCAGAAACAAAGTGCGGCGCATATCAGACTATCGCTCGTTGCAGGAACCGGCGTCTTGTTACGGGGCGCGTGCACCGAAATGCAACCACGCAATTGTATGGGGCGCAATCTTGCGCCCCGAATAGAGAAAAAGCCGCCCCAAAGGGCGGCTTTTGCAATTGAACAGCCTCACCGGCATTACATCAGCGGGGCCTGACCCCAAATGTAGACTGCGAAGAAGAGGAACAGCCAGACGACGTCCACGAAGTGCCAGTACCAGGCCGCAGCCTCGAATCCGACATGCTTTTCAGGTGTGAAATCACCCTTGAGCGCCCGGATCAGACAGACCGACAGGAAGATGGTTCCGATGATCACGTGGAAACCGTGGAAACCGGTCGCCATAAAGAAGTTCGAATAGAATTGGTCGCCACCGAACTTCCAGTCTTCATGCGCCAGCAGTTCGTAGTATTCAAACGCCTGCAACGCGGTAAAGGCGATGCCCAGAACAATACCGATGGCGAGACCATTGATCAGCGCCTTGCGGTCATTGTCATGCACCAGCGCGTGGTGCGCCCAGGTGATCGCACACCCCGACAGCAACAGGACCAGAGTGTTGATCAGCGGCAGGTGGAACGGGTCAACGGCGTGAATATCCGGCTGGATGTACTCGGTTCCTGCATAGTCATACATCGGGTACATGCGATGTTTGAAGAACGACCAGAACCAGGCAAAGAAGAACATCACCTCGGACATCACGAACAGGATGAAACCATAGCGCAGGCCGATGCGCACAACTGGGGTGTGATCGCCCTGACGGCTTTCGACCACCACTTCGGACCACCAGGCAAACATGGTGTAAAGAACGGCTACAAGGCCAGCCCAGAACATCCACGGGGTTATCCCGTGCATCCACAATACGGCTCCGAACAGCATCACAAACCCACCAATCGCGCCGACAAGCGGCCAGATCGAGGGGTTTAGAATGTGGTAGTCATGGTCTTTTGCGTGTGCCATCAGTGTCCCTCACCTAAAGGCGTTAGTTCGTATTTGTATCTGCCTGCACGTCCAGGGTTGCATAACCCTCGGGCAGGTCAATTTCGTAGAATGTATACGATAGAGTGATCGTATGCACATACTTCGCTTCCAGATCCTCGACCATTTCAGGGTCGACGAAGAAGGTAACCGGCATCTCAACCCGTTCGCCAGGTTGCAGCACCTGTTCCTCAAAGCAGAAACAAGCGATCTTTTGGAAATACCCACCTGCCGAATAAGGCGCCACATTGTAGGATGCCTGCCCGGCAATCGGGCGATCGGTTGGATTGTAGGCCTCGTAGAAGGCCAGTCCGGTCTCACCGATGCGCACTTCCATTTCACGTTCGACGGGCTTGAATTCCCAGGCCATACCCTTGGCTTTGGAGGCGTCGAAGCGGACCGTAATCGTCCGGTCCAGAATATCTTCCGGGGCAGCCTCAGCCACACCCGTCGTGCCACCAAACCCGGTGACACGGCAGAACCAATCGTAAAACGGTACCGCAGCCCAGGCCAGGCTGCCCATCAGGATCACAACCCCGACCGTCTGCAAAACCGTTTTCTGAGGACCAGACATCGCCATCAGTTCTGTATCTCCTGCGTGGCCATACCGAAATCGGTACTGGACACTTTCACAACCGTCAGGCCAAAGATGATCACGATAAAGGCCGCCAGCGTCAGGCCGACGCCAAGATTGCGGCCAAAACGGCGCTGATGCAATTCGTGGCTTTTGCGCAGGCTCATGACCAACCTCCCAGACCGTAAGGCTTCAGCAATGCCTCAACCAGAATGGCACCGAAGTGAAGGAACAGATAGAGCAGCGACAACTTGAAGAAAGAGCGTTCAACCTTGAAGTTATCCGCCTCGGCGTCGTCTTCACTGCGACGCGATATCTGCCAGGCGCCGCGCAGGAACAAGGCGTTGAGAATGATGGAAACCGTCAGGTAAATCGGTCCACCGATGCCCGAGAACGCGGTGCCGATAGCCAGCAGCGCCAGCAGAACGGTATAGGCCAAGATATGCCAACGGGTCGATCTGCGGCCATGGGTCACGGTCAGCATCGGCACACCCGCATCGTCATAATCCGAACGCATAAACAGCGCCAGAGCCCAGAAATGCGGTGGCGTCCACATGAAGGTCAGGGCGAACATAAGCCAGGGCTCAATAGACATGGTGCCGGTCGCGGCGACCCAGCCAATCACTGGCGGGAACGCGCCCGCAGCGCCTCCGATGACGATATTCTGCGGCGTCGTGCGCTTCAGCCACATCGTGTAAACGACGACATAGAAAAAGATGGTGAAGGCCAGAAACGCGCCTGCAAACCAATTGGTTGCCAGCCCCAGCATGATCACCGACAGGCCCGACAGCGTCAGCCCCAGCGCCAGTGCTTCGCCTGCGTCGACTTTCCCCGACGGGATGGGTCGGGACTTAGTGCGTTTCATGACGCGGTCGATATCCGCATCCCACCACATGTTCAGCGCACCGGAGGCGCCGCCACCGATGGCGATGAACAGAATCGCGCAGAAGCCCACAAAGGGATGCACCGGGGTTGGCGCCGCCAGCAGGCCAACCAGAGCCGTGAAGACAACCAACGACATCACACGCGGCTTCAGCAGGGCGAAGTAGTCGCCAAAGCTGGCCTCGTCCGCCTTAGCGGTCGCAATGCTGGCATTGATGCTTGCGTCGGTCATTTCAGGTCCTTTAGGGCGAAAACTGCGCGATTTTCCGCGCAGCCTGCTCGTTCTTGGCAGATGGGCTTATCCCACCCGGATGGCTATCAGTTAGAGGCCACCTGATAGGCTTGCGGCAGCCCCGCATACTCATCAATGGCACCTTGCAGCCACTCTTCATATGCCTCCTCGCTCACCACTTTTACGGTGATCGGCATATAGGCGTGGTCCTTGCCGCAGAGCTCCGAACACTGACCAAAGTAGATGCCTTCTTTTTCGGCTTCAAACCACAGTTCGGCCAAACGTCCGGGTACACCGTCCTGTTTCACGCCGAAGGATGGAATGGTCCAGGAATGGATCACGTCAGAGGCGGTCACCTGCATGACAACAACCTTGCCAACCGGAACGACCACGGCGGTGTCGGTGGCCAGCAGCCACTCATCATCACTATAGCCCGCATCGGCCAGTTTAGCGCGCATGGCATCATCCAGAACAAACGGGGTGACTTCGGCATCTGCAGGGCGGGCACCTTCGTCCAAAGTTGCCGGGTGGCCCAGCAGATAGCTGTCAAAGGCAAAATCATGGTCGACATATTCGTAGGTCCAGTACCACTGGTTGCCCACAACCTTGATCACCACGTCCCCTTCGGGAATTTCCTGCTGCTTGAACAGAACCGGTAGCGAGAAGGCACCAATAAAGACCAGAATCACGATCGGACCCAAGGTCCATGCTATCTCGACCGGGGTATAGTGTGAAAAGCGCGCCGGGGTCGGGTTGACGCGCGAATTGTAGCGCACAATGCAGTAAACCAGCAGCGCCGCCACAAGGATACAGATGGCGGTGATGATCACCAGAATCATGTTGTCCAACTTGTGGATACCTTCAGCAAGGCTGGTGGCTGCTGGCTGGAACCCAAGGCCGCCATCGACCGGCTTGCCAATGATCTCAAGGTCCTGAGCCATGGCGGGAAGGCTGGAGAGGGCTGTCATAAACCCCGAAAGCATCAAAGCATTCTTCATGTTCTGTCCTGATCGTTTGATCTTTGCGTCTCTCGCGAAAAGGTGTGAATCGGTCGCACCTCTCCCGTTGTCTTTGGCCGCGTTAAAAACCATATTCCTGCTGGTAGATAAAGCAAAATGCTTGCGTCAAACAGACGCTATTTTTGATCTGGATCAAACCCGAAAGGTTCCAACCCATGACTCAGGCCCCGTTTCGCCCGTTTGAAAGCGCCCTTCCGCAGGATGAAGCGCTGGCAATTTTGCAATCGGCAACCGCCGGGGCCGAGGATGGAGAGCTGTTTGTCGAGCGTCGAAAATCAGAATCACTTGTTTTTGATGACGGACGGTTGCGCACCGCATCTTATGACGCATCCGAGGGGTTTGGCTTGCGTGCGGTCCAGGGCGATGTCGCGGGCTACGCGCATTCCACCGATGTCTCGGTCCCGGCGCTGAAACGGGCAGCCGAAACCGCGCGCCTTGCGGTCGGGGACGGCGGTGGGACGCTGGCTGAGGCCCCGCGCGCCACGAACACACGGCTCTATACAGATGAAGACCCGATAGAATCCGCTTCCTTTCCAGTAAAAATCGAAACACTGCGTGAGATTGATGCCTTCGCCCGCGATTTGGACCCGCGCGTTGTGCAGGTTAGCGCCACAATCGCGGCAACCGTGCAAGAGGTCGAGATTTTGCGCCCGGACGGCGTGCTGGTACGCGACGTGCGCCCCATGACTCGGGTGAATATCTCGGTCATCGTCGAGCAGAACGGTCGCCGCGAAAACGGCTCGGCCGGCGGCGGAGGTCGCGTGGGACTGAGTGGGCTGATCGACCCTGTCGACTGGCAGGGCAAAGCCCGCGAGGCTTTGCGGATCGCGCTGGTCAACCTTGAGGCTATCCCCGCCCCTGCCGGAGTGATGGAGGTGGCGCTTGGTCCCGGCTGGCCCGGCATCCTCCTGCACGAAGCCATCGGACACGGGCTCGAAGGCGATTTTAACCGCAAGGGCAGCTCGGCCTTTGCCGGGTTGATGGGCCAGCAGATTGCCTCAAAGGGCGTGACCGTTGTGGACGATGGCACCATCGCAGATCGGCGCGGCTCGATCAGTGTGGATGATGAGGGCACACCAAGTTCACGCACTGTGTTGATCGAAGACGGCATTCTGACAGGCTATATGCAGGATCGCCAGAACGCCCGCCTGATGGGGGTCACGCCTACCGGTAACGGGCGGCGCCAAAGCTATGCCCATAAGCCGATGCCTCGGATGACAAACACCATCATGCTCGGCGGCCAGGGCGATCCGGCTGCTTTGGTCGCGGCAATCAAAGACGGTATCTGGGCCGTGGGCTTTGGCGGAGGTCAGGTGGACATCACCAACGGGAAATTCGTCTTTTCCTGCACCGAGGCCTACCGGGTGGAAAACGGCAAAATCGGCGCGCCGGTAAAAGGCGCCACCCTGATCGGCGACGGCCCCTCGGCCCTGAAACGTATTCGAGGGTTGGGCAATGACATGGCACTGGATCCGGGCATGGGCACCTGCGGCAAAGACGGCCAATGGGTTCCTGTCGGTGTCGGACAGCCGACCGTCTTGATGGACGGGTTGACCGTTGGCGGCTCTGCCACCTGAGTCGGAATCATCAGTTTCCGGGGTGCTCTAGGTTAATGCAGCCTGCCTGAGCGGCAGCGCACCTAGGGCGGCCAGCCAAATGCGCCCAGAAAATCTGCTTGGGTTTTTTGTCTCGTTATCAGGAGGATAACGCAATTTAGTACCAATGGGTACAAACGAAACACAGCTAATTTTCATCGATTTACAGGCTGTTAACCCGCCCTGACGTAAACCAGTTTTGCAATCAGGCGGAGCATCGGATGACCGAAGAGCAGCTTTCTTCCAATCACCCCCCACTCCCACCCACCACGGAAGAGGACCGGTTTTCCTGGCTCCGTCTGTTGCGCTCACGCAAGGTTGGTCCGGCGACGTTTCGTCGGCTGTTGCGTGAACATGGCTCGGCGCAGAACGCGCTGGCCGCGCTGCCAGAAATGGCACGCGCTGCCGGGATAGAAGGGTATGAAATCTGCCCCCCCGGCGTGATTGAGGCGGAGCTCAAGGCCGCAAAAGCCGCAAAAGCGCGGCTTTTGTGCCTTGGGGCCGCCGATTTTCCACAGGCGTTGAATGATCTGAATGATGCCCCGCCGATCCTTTGGGCAATTGGCGATGTTTCGCTTTTGCATAAACCCGCCATCGCGATAGTTGGTGCCCGCAACTGTTCATCATTGGGCGCGCGGATGGCGCGCGGATTGGCGAAAGAGCTGGGGCAAAAGGATCATGTCATCGTTTCAGGCCTGGCGCGCGGCATTGATACTGCAGCGCATATGGCGTCGCTTGTGACAGGGACAATCGCCGTCATGGCGGGTGGTGTCGATGTCATCTACCCGGCCGAGAACACAGAACTCGCCCACACTATTGCGATCAAGGGCCTGCGGCTGTCCGAGCAGCCGATAGGCGTAACCCCACAGGCGCGACATTTCCCGCGCCGCAACCGGATCATATCGGGGCTGGCTCAGGCCGTGGTTGTCGTCGAAGCCGCCGCGAAATCCGGCAGCCTGATCACAGCGCGGGATGCTCTGGATCAAGGGCGCGAGGTTCTGGCGGTGCCCGGACACCCGTTCGATGCACGCGCCGCCGGATGTAACCTGCTGATCCGAGACGGGGCGACTCTGGTCCGATCCGCAGAAGATGTGATCGACGCGCTGCCACCAAATCAGTCCAATCTGTTCCCCCAAAACGAAACGGGAGGCGAGACAATCGACTCTGCCCCTGCCAAACCAGCGGATTTGCATGATGAGGTATTGCTGCGCCTGGGCCCGTCGCCCATAGCCGAAGACCAGCTGATCCGCGACATCGCCGCAAGCGCAGGCGAAATCGGACCGGTCCTTGTTGATCTGGAGCTGGAGGGACGGATTCAACGCCAGCCCGGCGGGCTGTTGTCACTGGCCAGTTGACCGCTAAACCTATTGTTTCAATCCGTGCTTAATGGTGGGATTCGGCACATCAGCCCTGGCGCCAAAGGAACGCATTGACAATTCGATCTTGTCGCACACATCTTGCACGGCCATAAAACGCGCAAAGTCTGTCGAGCAAGGATTCCTCTTAAATGCCCGTAGTTGTTGTAGAATCTCCGGCCAAAGCCAAAACGATCAATAAGTATCTTGGTCCGGACTACACGGTTTTGGCCTCTTACGGGCATGTTCGTGACCTGCCGCCAAAGGATGGATCGGTCGATCCGGACCATGAATTTTCGATGACATGGGAAGTGGGCAATGACAGCCGCAAACATGTCAAAGCCATCGCTGATGCGCTGAAAGAAGACAACGCGCTGATTCTTGCGACTGACCCGGATCGCGAGGGCGAGGCGATCAGTTGGCACTTGCAAGAGGCGTTGACCAAGCGCCGCTCGATCAAGAAAGACACGCCGGTCAGCCGCGTCACCTTCAATGCCATTACCAAAGAGGCCGTGACCGAGGCGATGCAGAACCCACGCCAGGTCGACATGCCGCTGGTCGAGGCCTATCTGGCCCGCCGCGCGCTGGACTACCTTGTGGGGTTCAACCTGTCTCCGGTTCTGTGGCGCAAGCTGCCCGGTGCGAAATCCGCAGGCCGCGTACAATCTGTCTGTCTGCGCCTGATCGTCGAACGCGAGATGGAGATCGAAGCTTTCAAGCCGGTGGAATACTGGTCAGTTCGGGCGCTGTTCGAAACCCCACGCGGCCAGACCTATGAGGCCCGTCTGGTCACCTTAGCGGGCAAGAAACTGGACAAACACGATCTGGCCAATGCCACGCAGGCCGAACTGGCGGTTCAGGCGATCACCAGCCGCGCGCTGAGCGTGATCTCGGTCGAAGCCAAGCCCGCCGCCCGCAACCCCAGCGCGCCCTTCATGACCTCGACCCTGCAACAAGAGGCCAGCCGCAAGTTCGGCATGGGCGCACGTCACGCGATGCAAGTGGCGCAGCGGCTGTATGAGGCGGGCTACATTACTTATATGCGGACCGACGGCATCGACATGGCCCCCGAAGCCGTGGCTGCCACTCGCGACACGATTGCTGACAGATATGGCAGCGAATACGTGCCAGACAGCCCGCGTATGTACAAGAACAAGGCCAAGAACGCGCAGGAAGCGCACGAATGTATCCGCCCCACGGATATGACGCGCGATGCCAAGGCGCTGAAGGTCACCGATGAAGATCAGCGCAAGCTTTATGATCTGATCTGGAAGCGGACCATCGCGTGCCAGATGGCAGCAGCGCGCCTTGAGCGGACAACGGTTGAGATCGGCAGCGACGACGGGCAGGTTGGCCTGCGCGCGACTGGTCAGGTTGTTCTGTTCGATGGCTTCATGCGCGTTTATGAAGAAGGCCGCGATGACGTGGCCGATGATGATGAAAAGCGCTTGCCACAGATCATGCAGGGCGATCCGGCGAAATTTGCCAAATCTTCGCTGAAGGATCAGGTCTCAAAGGCAGAAGACAAGGCCGCCATCCTATCCGATAACGAATCCGTTCTGGCCCTGCAGCATCACACCCAACCTCCGCCACGCTATACCGAGGCCACATTGGTCAAGCGGATGGAAGAGTTGGGGATCGGGCGGCCTTCAACCTATGCCTCGATCGTGACCACGATTCAGGACCGGGAATATGTGCGTAAGGACAAGAACCGGCTAATCCCCGAAGAAAAGGGCCGGATCGTCACGATCTTTTTGCTGAATTTCTTCCGCCAATATGTCGGCTATGAGTTCACGGCCAATCTGGAAGAAGAGCTGGACGACGTCAGCGCAGGCGGGCGCGATTACAAAGAGCTACTGGGCAAGTTCTGGCGTGATTTCTCGGCCGCGATTGGCGAGACGTCAGAACTTCGGATCTCGGAAGTGCTGGACAAACTGGACGAAGCGCTTGCGCCTCAACTCTATCCGCCCCGCGAAGACGGGTCAGATCCTCGTATATGCCCGAAATGCGGGACAGGGCAATTGCATCTGAAAACCTCTCGCACCGGCGGGTTCGTCGGATGCGGCAACTATCCCGAATGCACCTATACCCGTCCGATTGCCGGAGAAGGCGCTGAAGGTGACGAGCGCCTGCTGGGCGAGGATGCTGGTGACGAGATTTGGCTGAAATCCGGACGGTTTGGCCCTTACGTTCAACGCGGCGAACCGACGCCTGAGAACAAGAAGCCCCCCCGTGCTTCGCTCCCACGTGGGTGGAGCAAGGATGACATGGACCTCGAGAAGGCCCTGACGCTGTTGTCCCTGCCCCGCCAGATCGGTGCGCACCCCGAGGGCGGCATGATCAGTTCGAACTTCGGTCGCTTCGGGCCCTATCTGATGCATCAGCTAGCGGATGAGGCCAAACCGGTCTACGCCAACCTCAAAGACCCCAACGATGTGTTTGAAATCGGCATGAACCGTGCCGTCGAGATGCTGGCCGAAAAACGGGCCAACCCGGGGCGCGGGCGCCGCGCCGCTGCAAAACCGTTGAAAGAGCTGGGCGAACACCCCGATGGCGGCGCGATGCAGGTGCTGGACGGGCGCTATGGCCCTTATGTGAAGTGGGAAAAGGTCAACGCGACCATTCCCAAGGACATCAAGCCCGAAGATGTGACGCAAGAAATGGCCATCGAACTGGTCAACGAGCGCGCGGCCAAAAAAGGCACCAAGAAAAAGGCGGCACCCAAAAAGAAGGCTGCCACCAAGAAAACCACCAAAAAGGCGGCCGGGTAGGTAGAAATACCACCACCCCCTTGGTTTCATTGACTTCCCAATGACGTGGCGGCACAACCTGCCCATCACCATGTCATTGGGGGAGTTTTCCATGAAGAAAGTCTATGCCAATGCCGCTGAGGCGCTCGACGGAGTGCTGTCGGATGGCATGCTGATTGCGGCGGGCGGATTCGGCCTGTGCGGCATTCCTGAGTTGTTGCTTGAGGCAATCAAGGATTCGGGCGTCAAAGACCTGAGCTTTGCGTCGAATAATGCCGGTGTGGATGATTTCGGAATCGGCATCCTGCTGCAGACCAAACAGGTCAAAAAAATGATCAGTTCTTATGTCGGTGAGAACGCGGAATTCATGCGCCAATATCTGAGCGGAGAGCTGGAGCTGGAGTTCAATCCCCAAGGCACACTGGCCGAACGGATGCGCGCGGGTGGTGCTGGGATCCCCGGTTTCTACACCAAAACCGGCGTCGGTACCGTGATAGCTAACGGGAAAGAGCACAAAGACTTCAATGGTGAGACCTACATCCTTGAAGAGGGTATCTTTGCCGATCTGGCCATCGTGAAGGCCTGGAAGGCCGATGACACCGGCAATCTGGTGTTCCGCAAGACCGCCCGCAACTTCAACGTTCCTGCCGCCACCTGCGGCAAGATTTGTGTGGCCGAAGTGGAAGAGATTGTTCCGCGCGGTTCACTGGACCCGGATTCTATCCATCTGCCCGGCATCTATGTGCATCGCATCATCCAAGGTAGCCATGAAAAGCGTATCGAACAGCGCACCACTCGCAAGAAGGAGGATGCATAATGCCCTGGGATCGGAACCAAATGGCCGCGCGCGCGGCAGAGGAACTGGAAGACGGCATGTATGTGAACCTCGGCATCGGTATTCCGACGCTGGTGGCGAACTATGTGGGTGACAAGGACATCACGCTGCAATCCGAAAACGGTATGCTGGGCATGGGCCCCTTCCCGTTCGAAGGTGAGGAAGACCCCGACCTGATCAACGCAGGCAAGCAGACGATCACCGAACTGTCCCGCACATCCTACTTCGACAGCGCGACATCCTTTGCCATGATCCGCGGCGGCAAAATCGCTGCAGCGATCCTGGGCGCGATGGAAGTGGACGAGAAAGGCGATCTGGCCAACTGGATGATCCCTGGCAAGCTGGTCAAGGGTATGGGCGGTGCGATGGATCTGGTGGCCGGTGTTGGGCGTGTCATCGTGGTGATGGATCACACCAACAAACACGGTGACTCGAAGGTTCTGAAAGAATGCACCCTTCCGCTGACCGGCAAAGGCGTGGTGGATCTCATCATCACAAACCTGGGCGTTCTGGACGTTGTCGAGGGTGGTTTGAAGATCGTCGAACTGGCGGATGGTGTCAGCGAAGACGACATGCGCGCTGCGACTCAGGCCAAAATCGTCGACTAAGTTATCGTATTCAACAAAAGGCCCGCACTGAGTGGCGGGCCTTTTTCAGTTGGCGGTTTGAAACACGCAACCGTCCGAGATCAGATCAGGCGGCGTCGCGCACAGCGCACGCGCGATCTGAAACGCGGCCAGAACCTTGGGAACGTAGTCGCGCGTTTCAACATAGGGTGGCACCCCGCTATGTTTTTTAACGGCCCCCTCACCCGCATTATATCCAGCCAACACCAGAATCGGATCGTTACCGAACTCTTCCATCAGCCAATTCAGGTATTTAACGCCACCAGCGATGTTTTGATCCGGCTGGAAACTATCATTCACACCAAAGCGCGCCGCAGTTGCGGGCATCAGCTGCATCAATCCCTGCGCACCGGCTGAACTGACGGCATCGGCGCGTCCGGCCGATTCGACTGCAATCACAGCAAGCACCAAAGCGGGCGAGACGTTTGTGCCGACTGTTGAGCGCAGAATATCCACGCCCTGTTGCTGTGCGATGGTCTGCAACGTCTGCAGCCTGGGCGATTTCACACTGGTCGCCGATAGGGCTTGGATTGCGTCTTCCAATCGCCCGGCCCGAGCCTGGGCCAAATCCGGCGAGATTCTATCCCAGAAGGCCTTGTATGAGCCCTTGGGGTTGCTTTTAACACCGACATTCGGCGCCGTGGCTGGCGGAACTTTGGCTTTCTTGATGACTTCAGGCACGACAAGTTCGGCCCCTGTGCTGGGCGCGGATGGTCTTGAGGCATGCTCTTGCGGCGAAATCTGGACGGTCACGCGCGGGCGCTCACCGGGTTTCGGCGCTTTTATCCTTTTATATACACCACGTGGTTCGGGTTCGGTTGCCCCTAAAGGCGCAACACCAACTGTTAGGAACGCCAACACACCGGCGCATTTAAGTGCGTCCCGGAGATTCATTTGCCTGCCTCATGCTCTCTTTTTACGGAAGTTGAACCGCAAAACGCCTCGCAAGGCCAGAAAAACAAAGCGAATTGGGGCAATTTCGCCTCATTTGGCGCTTTTTTGCACCGCCCGGCACGGTGAAACAGGAGTGATAACATATTTTTTCTTATTGTTATCATGCTGTTAATCAATTCGTATCGAAAAAGTTAAATCAAACAGAAAAAAATATGGGTTTGGCCCAATTCCTGCCACGCGTACCCGTCAAACATAAGCCCATACCGAGACGGACTGGAGCGGACCGAGAGAGAAAGCTCTGAAAGACGCCAAGGTTCAACAGACTTTATTAGATCCTTTAGGAGGGACGTAACATGATCAAGTTCATCAAGAACTTCCGCAAAGACGAAGACGGCGCAGTAACAGTTGACTGGGTTGTTCTGACCGCAGCAGTCATCGGCCTGGCAGCCGTTGCATACCAGCAGATTTCGGCTGGCGCGACCGGCCTGGCGACCGACGTCAACACCGCTCTGAACGGTGCGACCATCTCGACCGGCAGCAACACAGCTGCAGGTGGTGTAACCGGCGCAGGTACCGCGACCAACTAAGCAATCGCTTAGAGTATGATTTGAAACCGCGCCAAACTCGGCGCGGTTTTTCTATTTATGGAGCCCTCTCATTGGCTAGCCTGCGCCATGAGTAACAGATTTCCGGCTGTTGGCCGATTGCCCAGCAACGAGGATGGATCGCATCTTCTTATCGCCAAAGCTGTACAATTTAAGGCAATTATTCGCAAACTGTGGCGCCAAACACAATATTTGGCCCTATTTCCGCCATGCATGTCACGCAAAAATAATCTTCGAACTACGGAACAGACGGCCCGTTTTATTGCCTGGGTCGAAACGGACTATGGCTCGGAGGGGCAAGATGTATAAGTTCATCAAACGGTTTTCGCATGACGAAGACGGCGCTGTCACGGTTGATTGGGTAGTGTTGACGGCCTTGATTATTGGCATCGGGTCAGCCCTGTATCTGGCAATCGCATCTGCGACCAACAGCTACGGCGGGAACGTAAACACCGCACTTACATCCGCAACCGTCAGTACGGGCGACAATGACAATGCTGGCGGTTTCACGGCTGCGGGCACCGCTGGTGGCTCCTCCTCGGGTGGCGGATCGTCCTCTGGTGGAAGTTCCAGCGGCGGTTCGTCTTCGGGCGGTAGTTCAAGTGGTGGCTCCGGCGATGGCGGCGGCTCGGGCGGCGGTTAAAACGAACTTAGCAACGCTCATTTACACCCAGAACAGAAAACGCCGTTGCAAGCTACGCAGGGCGTTTTTTTGTTGCGTTCAGGTCTGTCCTTCGCTGGCAGGAGTTAGAGAACTACTCGTGCAACAGTATTAAGAATCCCGTGCGATTGACTAATTTGTCCCATATTTCGACACAATTGATCTGTAGGAATTATGCTGTTCAAAATTAGTGATACTGTCGCTAACTAGTCGACCGGCGAAAAAGTGAGGTACAAATATGCGAGCGGTATTCGGACTTGTTCTGATTGTCGGGGTGGCTCTGGCGGGGGGCGCTGTCTATATGGCGCGCAACTATATAGCTGAGTACCAGAACGAGCTGGCCCGTCAGAAGCAGGCGGCAGCCGAGGCATTGGCGAATGCTCAGGTCGAGGTCATCCCCACGGTAACTGTTTACGTGTCGAATCGGCCACTGAAGTATGGCGAAGCTCTGACACCGGAAGACGTTCGCGCCGTCGATTGGCCCGAAAACGCGATTCCCGAAGGCACCTTCACCGAGATGGCAGTCCTGTTTCCGGAAATTGGACCGCAGGAACGTTTTATCCTCCGCACGATGGAAAAAGACGAGGCGATTCTAGCGGTTAAAGTCACAGAGCCGGGCGAAAAGGCAGGCCTGACCTCGCGTTTGGAAAAAGGCATGCGCGCCTTCGCCATCAGCGTTGACGTGGCATCGGGCGTGTCAGGTTTCCTGCGTCCGGGCGACAATGTTGATATCTACTGGACTGGTTCGAGTGGCACCGCCGAGGGGTCAGCCGGTGGCATCACACGTCTGATTCAGTCAAACATCCAATTGATTGCTGTCGACCAGACAGCGGGCTCAGACGTTTCACAAACGACAATCGCACGAACCGTGACGGTTGCTGCAACACCCGAGCAAGTCGCAGCGCTTGCCCAGGCCCAGAACACTGGTCGTTTATCCTTGGCACTTGTTGGAGTGCAGGATGAATCGGTCGCATCTGCAATCGAAGTTGACCAAAGAAAGCTGTTGGGCATCGAAGAAATCGCGCCTGCGCCTGAAAAGGCGAAAGAGCAGGTCTGCACCACACGCATCCGAAAAGGCGGCGACACGTTCGAAACCCAAATACCCTGCACAAATTAACGTCAATTCAGAACGTTATCGGTTCAGGCCGCGCAGAACGCGCGGCCTGTTTTTTTGCTATTGTTGCCTATTGTCCACATAAACAAAATTCCGGAAACCATTGATTATTGCAATAAATTCGGTTTTCGCGCACTGTCTTACCTATAGGGCATCAGACCCAAAAAACGAGGCGTGATCGGAGAGGCAGGTCACATGACAATACGTTCCTGGATCAGCGCAACCCTGCTGGGGTTGTCGCTTGTTATGGGCCCGGTCGGCGATGCCGCCTGGGCCGAAACCCTTCGTGTGGTAAAGAAGGGCACGGTGGAAACACTGGATGTTCCGATGAATCGCGCGATCGTTGTGGAGAGCGAACAGCCGTTTGCCGAACTTAGCATTGCCAATGCAGGCATTGCGGATATCTCATCGCTTTCAGACCGGACTATCTATGTTTTGGGTAAGACACCGGGCATGACCACCCTGACGCTGTTTGATGGCGCAGGCATGCTGTTGGCAAATGTGCGCGTTCGTGTTGCGCCTGATGTTACAGAATTTAAAGAGCGTCTGCGTCAGATTCTGCCATCCGAGCCGATTGAGGTCCGCACCGCCAATGACGGCATTGTATTGTCGGGCACAGTTTCAAGCTCAGCCAAGCTGGCACGTGCGCTTGAATTGGCAGAACGCTATGCACCTGAACGCGTATCGAACCTGATGTCGGTCGGGGGTGTTCAGCAAGTCATGTTAAAAGTTCGCTTTGCCGAGATGAACCGCTCGGTTGCGAAACAGCTTTCTTCATCTCTTTCCTTCGGAGCCGGCGACGTTTCAGGTGGTTTCAACCCTCAGAACCTTGTTCCCCCTGTTTCGGTCCAAGACGGAACGTTGCTGTTCGGCTTCGGTGTGGGTTCGGCACAGGTCAATGTTTTGCTTCAGGCACTGGAAACAAAAGGTTTGGTGCGAAATCTGGCGGAGCCCAATCTGTCCGCCCTTTCCGGACAAGAAGCGGCCTTCCTTGCAGGTGGTGAGGTTCCAATCCCAGTTCCGCAGGACGATGGCGTCGTTGCAATCGAGTTTAAACAGTTCGGTGTTGAAATGAAGTTCACACCACGCGTGGTGGACGGTGACCTGATCAACCTGGAAATGGGTACAGCCGTATCGGCCATCGATACAAGTTCGAACTTCACGATCAATGGCGACATCGTACCCAGCTTTATCACGCGTCTGGCGAAGACGACGATTGAACTGCGGGATGGTGAGAGCTTTGCAATCGCCGGTCTACTCCAGGATAATTTCACCGATCAAAACAACCAGATCCCATGGTTGGGCGATGTTCCGATCCTGGGCGCGCTTTTCCGTAGCGCCGACTATCAACGTGAACAGAGCGAGCTTGTCATCATCGTGACTGCGCATTTGGTCAGCCCAACACGCGGCGAAGCCCTTGCGTTGCCAACTGATCGCGTCAAACCACCCAGCGATTTTGACCTGTTCGTCACGGGCCGTGTCGCACGCACGAAACGCCAAGGTGCGGGTGCTGCATCCGAGGTTGCCAAGCAGGACTTTGGCAGCTCCTACGGCTACGTCCTGGATTGATAAGGAGGATAGACCAATGAACAAATGGATTATCACCTTGGGTCTTACGGTTGCCATCTCGGCCTGTACGCGCGAGGCTGGATATGAGCTCGACCAGGGCGCATATGGCAACGCGACGCTAAACAATATTCAGGTCATGAATGGCGAGCTGACATTCGCTCAGATCCTGAGCCGCAGATTCGCTGCAGACGTACCGGTCCAGATCAACTTTGCCTTCAACAGCGCGCAACTGGATGCCTCGGCGCAGGCCATTCTGCGGCGTCAGGCTGACTGGATCAAACAATTCCCAGAAGCGAGGTTCCGCGTTTATGGTCATACGGACGCCGTCGGATCGACCAGCTACAACCAGAGCCTTGGTCTGCGCCGCGCGCAAGCAGCGGTTAACTATCTGGTTCAGCAGGGAATTTCACGCTCCAGGCTCGAAGCGGTGGTCTCGTTTGGCAAAACGCGGCCACTGATTGACACGCCGGATCGTGACCGGCGGAACCGTCGCACTGTTACCGAAGTATCGGGCTTTGCTGACGGCAGATCACAGCTATTGGATGGCAAGTACGCCGACATCATCTATCGCGAGTACATCGATAGCGCAACGCGGCCCAGCTATATTGAAGAATCGTCTAGCACCTCTGCCGACGGTTGATAATACACCCGAAATGGGCGACATCGTCGCCCATTTCCCTACAATTGGTTCTTTTGCGCCAAATTCTTGCCCAACTTCACAGCGACATTGTCAACAATTGGGTGACCTGCGGCCTGAATTGACCGCATAGGGGCGACAGCAAATCAATCGGCGTGATCTTCGTCCGCAAGAAATGCTGGCCTCTTTCAACGAGGGTAGTTTGTATGACCAGCGCGACGCCGCATGACGATAACACCGGTATTCTGGCCTGCACGATAAGCCGGGACGTCCAGAACTTCGATCTGTTGATCGAAGATATGGAGGCCGCTCTGGGTGAGCGATGGGGTGATCTTGGTTTTGCCGAGGCATTGGCGTTTTTCGGTCAACCCGAAGCCGATTCACTGCAATTCGTGGCCTTGGCCATTGATGGCGAAGACGAAGACAACCTTTCCCTGATGGGCGAAATCATCGCACAAGCGAAAGAAAAGAAAATCAAAGTAGTATTGATCGCCGAGGATGTCACACCCGCATCCTTGCATCAGCTTCTGCGAAAGGGGGCGGACGAGTTTGTCCCCTACCCCCTACCCGAAGGCGAATTGCAGGAAGCCATCGAACGCATGAACCAGCCCGACCCGGTTGCCGCTGCACACGCAGCGGCTGTTCCGTTGGCCGGCGGTGATGCCAAAGAAGGTGCAATGTTCGTCGTACATGGCCTGGCCGGAGGTGTCGGCTCAACAACCATGGCCGTGAACCTTGCGTGGGAACTCGCTAACGTGTCTGACAAGGAGGCCCCGACGGTTTGCCTGATCGATCTGGATCTGCAATTCGGCACAGTCTCAACCTACCTTGATTTGCCACGCCGCGAGACCGTGTTCGAAATGCTGTCTGACACAGCAGCCATGGATGATGAAGTCTTCTCGCAAGCGCTTCAAACCTATGAAGAAAAGCTGCAGGTTTTGACTGCGCCGGCCGACATGGTGCCGCTGGATCTGATTACGCCAGAAGACATTCAGCGGGTCATAGATATGGCGCGCAAGCATTTCGACTACGTCGTCGTGGACATGCCGAAAACGCTGGTTCACTGGTCAGAAACCGTTTTGCAGGCATCCCATGTGTATTTTGCCATGATCGAGCTGGATATGCGATCTGCCCAAAACGCATTGCGCCTGAAACGCGCCCTGCAAGCCGAAGAATTGCCGTTCGAAAAACTGCGTTTCGCGCTGAACCGTGCGCCCAAATTCACCGATCTGAATGGTAAAGGCCGTGTAAAACGCATGGGTGAAAGTCTTGGCATTTCCATTGATCTGCAACTGCCGGATGGCGGAAAACCTGTGATGCAAAGCGGCGATCACGGCCTGCCATTGGCCAACGCCGCAGCCAAGAACCCACTGCGCCGCGAATTCGCGAAGCTGGCGAAATCACTTCATAGCCTGGGCAGTAGTGACGCCGAGGCCGCATAAAACCATCCCAAGGGGGGATCAGTCGTGTTTTCAAGATACAAAAAACAGCCCGAAGCGCAGCCGGTGCAAACGCCGGCCAAAGCGCCTGCAGACGCCGCGACTGTAGATACCCCGACTCAAACCGCCATCGCCCGTAAGCCGGTTCAGAAGGCAGCGGCGGAAGCGGTCGGTGTTGATCGCGATCGCAAACGCAAAGAGCGGCTGAGCGAAATCAAGATCGAACTGCACCGCGAACTGCTAGAAAACCTGAATCTTTCCGCACTGGAAAACGCGGACGAATCCGAGCTGCGCTCAGAGATCAGCGCGATCGCCAGCGAAGTTCTCGAAGCGCGTAGCATTGTTCTGAACCGGGAAGACCGGACACAGCTGAACAAAGAACTTTATGACGAGGTTACAGGCCTTGGCCCCTTGGAAACGCTGCTTCAGGACGACACTGTCAACGATATTCTGGTAAACGGCCCGCAACAGATCTTTGTGGAACGCGCCGGTAAGCTGGAAATCAGTGACATCACGTTCAAGGACGAAAAACACCTGATGCGGATCATCGACAAGATCGTATCCGCTGTGGGTCGTCGAGTTGATGAATCCAACCCCTATGTTGACGCCCGTCTGGCCGATGGGTCGCGTTTCAACGCCATGGTGCCGCCAATTGCGGTGGACGGCTCATTGGTGTCGATTCGTAAGTTTAAGAAAGATAAACTGGGTATCGATGATCTGGTCAATTTCGGTGCGTTTACCGAAGAAATGGCCGTCTATTTGCAGGCCGCGGTGTCGACCCGACTGAACGTGATCGTTTCGGGCGGTACAGGTTCCGGTAAGACAACCACATTGAACGCCCTGTCCAGCTTTATCGACAATGCCGAGCGCATCCTGACCATTGAGGATACGGCGGAACTTCAGCTGCAACAAACCCATGTAGGCCGGATGGAAAGCCGCCCGCCCAACGTGGAAGGCAAAGGTGAGGTCAGCCCACGCGACTGTCTGAAAAACGCACTGCGTATGCGTCCTGACCGTATCATCGTGGGCGAGACGCGTGGCGCCGAGGTGATCGACATGTTGCAGGCCATGAACACCGGCCATGATGGTTCTATGACCACGATCCACGCCAACTCGGCCCGCGATGGTATCTCGCGCCTGGAAAACATGATCGCGATGGCGGGGATCGAAATGCCGATCAAAGCGGTCCGCAGCCAGATCTCATCCGCTGTGAACCTGATCGTTCAGGCCAGCCGTCTGCAGGACGGCTCGCGCCGCATGACCTCGATCACCGAGATCACCGGCATGGAAGGCGACGTTATTTCGATGCAGGAAATCTTTAAGTTTCAACGTGTTGGATTGACGCCTGACAACAAGATCATCGGCCACTTCACCGCAACCGGTGTACGCAGCCACTATTCGGAACGGTTCCGTTTGTGGGGTTTTGACCTGCCCGCGTCGATTTATGACCCAACCACAGTGTAGGAGAGCTTAGTATGAATGTGCCTATGGAGGCGATCATCTATGTCGCCATATTTGTGGGGGTCCTTGCCCTGGTCGAGGGCATCTATCTTGTCGCGTTCGGCAAATCCATCAGCCTGAACAACCGGGTTAATCGCCGTCTGGACATGCTGGAAAAAGGTGCCGGCCGCGAACAGGTATTGGAACAGCTGCGTAAGGAAATGCAGCAGCATATGAAATCGCAGAGCATCCCTCTGTATTCATTGCTTGCAGACAAAGCGCAAAAGGCCGCGATTGCATTCTCGCCACGGCAGCTGATCATGATCATGTGCTTGGTCTCTGTTGTCGCGTTCATGGGGCTCAGCATTGGCACTGCCACAGAAATCACCCTGCGCATCGCGATTTCAATCGCGATTGGCATTGGGGGCGTCTACGCATGGGTTAACCACAAAGCCAAAAAACGGATGAGCCTGATCGAAGAGCAGCTACCCGATGCCGTGGAGCTGATGGTCCGGTCCCTTCGTGTGGGCAACCCGTTTGTCTCGACAATTCAGGTGGTTTCGAACGAAGTTCAGGACCCGCTGGGAACCGAGTTCGGCGTGATCGCCGACGAATGCGCCTATGGTCGCGATGTCGGCGAGGCGCTGAAAGACATGGCAGAACGGTTGGATATGCAGGATTTGCGGTTCCTGGCTGTTGCTGTCGGCATTCAGCAGCAATCCGGTGGCAACCTTGCGGAAATTCTGGCCGGTCTGGCGCAGGTTATCCGCGCTCGTTTCCGGCTGTTCCGTCGGGTGAAAGCCATCACGGCCGAGGCGCAGTGGTCCGGCAAGTTCCTGTCTGGTTTCCCGATCGCCTGTCTGGTGTTTATTCTGGTCAAGGACCCCGGCTACTATGACGACGTCCTGGATCATCCCTGGTTCATTCCGGCCTGTTTTGTCGTTGGTATCCTGCTGACGTTGAACCTGATCGTCATGAAAATCATCACCAACATTAAGGTCTGAGGGCGGTCTCATGGAGTTTCTGAACAATATCAATGACCTGCTGACCCAGAACCTGGGTGAGTTTGGCCCCCTGATCGTTGTGGGTATTCTGGGCCTTGTTCTGATCGGCGTTGCTGTTTCGTTGATGATGAACCAGCCTGAGGATCCGCTGAAAAAACTTCAGCGTTCAACAGCCGCACCCAAAACGGCGAAGAAAGGCAAGAAGGACAGGCTGCGCCACGGCAGCCAGAACGAGCAGCTTGAGAAGTTCGCCACCTTTCTAGAACCCAAGGACCAGGAAGAGTATTCGGCCGTTCAGCTAAAGCTGCGGCAAGCGGGGTATCAGTCCAAGGATGCTGTGCGTTTCTTCCACTTTGCCCAGTTTGCCCTGGGTATTTCGGGTATTGTTCTGGGCGTCATGTTGATCACGGTGTTGGCAGGAGATCAGGAATACACCGGCCAGCAGCAGATTATCCGGGTCCTGCTGCCCGGCGGTATCGGCTATATGATCCCGAAATACTGGATCACACGCCGCGTCGCGGAACGGCAGGAGGCGATCACCGCCGGCTTCCCTGACACGCTTGACCTGATGTTGGTCTGTGTCGAGGCCGGGCAATCTCTGGATCAGGCCATTGTCCGCGTTGCCGGTGAGATGAAATCATCCTATCCGGATATCGCGCAGGAATTCGAAGTTGTCGCCTATGAAATGAAGGCCGGCAAAGACAAAGACACTGTTCTCCGCGACTTCGGCACCCGCTGTGGTGTGCAGGATGTCAGCTCTTTCGTGACGGTGATGATCCAGTCGGCCACATTCGGTACATCGATTGCCGAAGCCCTGCGGGTTTATGCCGGTGAGATGCGCGACAAACGCGTCATGCGCGCTGAAGAAGCCGCAAATAAGTTGCCTACGAAAATGACTCTGGTCACAATGATGCTGACGGTTCCACCATTGTTGATCATTCTGATTGGCCCCTCTGCAAATGTCATTTCGAGCTTTGGCCGCGGATAAAGCGCCAATGAACACAAATACCAGGTGTGTCCGGCCCGGACTTCGCCGACTGCTTCAAGCCACCGTGGTCATAGCCACGGTGGTTTCTTGCGATGATATCGGTCGGCCCAACGGGCTGGACGCGCCAGGTGTCGATCCCAATGGACAAACCAGCGACAACATTGCAACCGGCAACAGACTGATGGCCGTCGGAGAGTATGAGCTTGCCTTGCAAAGCTTTAGCCGCGCCGCACTTGACCAGGGGATGACGCCACAAGTCCTGACCTCGCTGGGTACTGCCAATCTCGGATTGCGGCGTTTGGGCCAGGCAGAACCTTTGCTAAGGCGTGCAGTCGAAGACGATACCGAATGGCCCATAGCATGGAACAATCTGGGGGTATTGCTGATGGAGCAGCAGAAATACCCCGAAGCCGCTCAGGTGTTTCAACGCGCCTTTGCCCTGGATAATGGCGAAAGTGACGCAATCCGAGACAATCTGCGCTTAGCACTCGCAAAAATGGAAAATCCTGTTAATACTGCTCCGCAAGAAGAAGAATATACACTGGAACAGCGCGGCGACGGGCAATTTACGCTGCGCAAACGCCAGTAACCGAGGCAAGAGCAGTAAAGGACGCAAAAATGCGCCAACAATTCTTGATTCCGTCACTCCTTCTGAGCGGGCTTGTTCTGGCCGCGTGTGAAAAAGAATCCGCCGAAGAACGGGTTGAACGCACATTTCAGGAAGTGAACGTCATCGACGAAACCAACCTGAACGACGTTCTTCTGAACGCCTCAGATCCCAACGAAGCAGTGACCTATTTTCAGGGCGCCGCCGCCAAGAACCCCAACCGAATCGATCTTCAGCGTGGACTGGCCGTTTCGCTGGGCCGGGCAAAACGTACCACCGAAGCAAGCGCTGCCTGGAAACGGGTGACGACCATGAAGGGAACAAACAGTTCCGATAAGGTCGAATATGCGGATGCGCTGGTTCGAAATGGCGATTGGGCGCAGGCAAAAACTGTGTTGGATTCGGTTCCCCCAACCTATGAAACCTTCAAGCGCTATCGGCTTGAGGCTGTTGTGGCTGATTCCAGAAAAGAATGGAAACGCGCCGATCATTTCTATGAAACAGCCATGGGTCTGACGACCCGCCCCGGCAGCGTCATGAACAACTGGGGCTACTCCAAACTGACCCGGGGCCAGTATGCCGAAGCCGAACGCCTGTTTTCCGACGCCGTTCGGCAGGACAGCTCTTTGTTTACGGCAAAGAATAACCTGGTTCTGGCCCGTTCGGCACAAGGGAATTACAGCCTGCCTGTTGTGCCGATGTCACAGGTCGAACGCGCGCAGTTGTTGAACACAATGGGTATCTCAGCCGTCAAACAGGGCGACATCAATACCGCGAAGAACCTGTTCCGCGAGGCGATCTCGACCCATCCGCAGCATTTTGACGAAGCCGTCAGATCTCTGCGCGCGCTTGAGAGTTCTACCTAAATGGAAATTCCTATTCGCGCGGCGATCTGGTTCTTGCCGTTCATCCTGCCGATCTGCCTGTATGTCGCCTTTACAGACATGAGGGATATGAAAATCAAGAACCATGCGGTTGTCGCCTTGGCGATGATCTATGTGGTGGTTGGGCTGATTGCCCTACCCCCTTGGTCTACCGAGGCAATCAGCGGCTCGCTTGGTCCCTTCCCGGTCGCCTTTTCCCCATATATCTGGCAGTTGCTGCATCTGCCTATTGTGCTGGTAGCGGGCATTCTTTTGAATGCCATCGGTGCTTTTGGTGCGGGTGATGCAAAGTTTCTGGCTGCTGCGTCGCCCTTTGTCTGGATTCAGGACCTGGGTGTTCTGATCGCGATACTGCTGGCAACGGTACTGGGCGCCGTTGCCACTCACCGGCTGGCCCGCCATACCAGATTACGCACCATCGCGCCCCATTGGGAAAGCTGGGATCGCGGCAAGAAGTTCCCGATGGGCCTCGCCCTGGCCGGGGCTTTGGTCATGTATCTGATTTTGGGCACTGTTTACGGATCGTAAACTATCATCTGTGCGCCATGCCGCTGCCTTGGTCCCGCCACAAAGCTGGGCCAGATTTCCCGCAAGTGGCCCCTCTGCGGGCATGTGTGTGATTTCTGGATAGACGAGCGCCGCGCATGAATATGCAAACCTCCGCCGTGATGGCCCCTCCTGCGCCTAAGGGATTGGGCGAAATGCAGCTTCCGCTGGTGATGATGCGGGACATTATGCTGAAAACGGTGTTTCGCAAGAATGCCAGCACCGTATCCGAAGTGGCCGAGGCGATCTGCCTGCCCGGCGCTGTCACACAGGAACTGATCGACATCGCGCGCGAACAGAAACTGCTGGAAGCCACGGGCACCCTGAACGCCAATAGCGGTAACGAGATGGGATATCAGCTGACCGACGCAGGCAAGGCCCGTGCCCTGGACGCGCTGAGCCAGTCAGAGTATTTCGGCGCCATGCCTGTTCCGCTGGATGTGTACCGCGAGCAAGTCAAACGTCAGTCTATCCGCAACATTCAGGTCACCCGTGACCAATTGGTCAGCGCGATGGGCCATCTGGTTCTGCCCGACAGCCTGCTGGATCACCTGGGCCCCGCGGTCAGCGCAGGGCGCTCAATCCTGATGTATGGTCCTCCGGGGAACGGTAAGTCCTCGATCTCGAACGGTATCCGCGATGCATTGGGCGACAATGTCTATGTCCCGTACGCCATCGAATATGCGGGTCAGGTGATCACCGTCTATGACCCGATTGTGCACACAGCAATCGAGCAGGAAGCCGATGACCCTAACAGCCTGCGCCGCCGCAAACGGTTCGATTCACGCTATGTTCAGTGCGAACGTCCGACCGTGGTGACAGGTGGTGAACTGTCGCTCAGCATGCTGGATCTGGTTTACAACCCCACCGCGCGAACCTATCAAGCCCCGCTGCAGTTGAAATCAACCGGTGGCATCTTCATCGTGGACGACCTTGGCCGTCAGGCAGAACCGCCACAGGCGCTGGTCAACCGCTGGATTGTTCCACTGGAAGAAAACAAGGATATCCTCGGCCTGCAATCGGGTGAGAAATTCGAGGTGCCGTTTGATACACTGGTTATCTTCTCGACCAACTTCCACCCGAATGAAATCTTTGACCAAGCCGCCCTGCGCCGGATCTTCTTCAAGATCAAGATCGATGGTCCGAACCAGGAAAACTTCCTGAAAATCTTCGCCATGGTCGCCCGCAAACGCGGCATGCCACTGGATGAGGCCGCGCTGGTTCATCTGCTCAAGGTCAAATACCCGACCATCGATAACATCTATGCGAACTACCAGCCGATCTTCCTGATCGACCAGATGATTTCGATCTGCGAATTCGAGGGCATCCCTTATCAGATGAGCCCCGATCTGATCGACCGGGCTTGGGCCAACATGTTCGTCAAGGACGAGAAGATCGTCAAATAACGCTGTGCCATTCTGACACAAGGGCGGTTAGTCTGCGGCCATGACGCAGATTCCCGCCCGGATCACCGATTGGTTTTCAGCCAAAGGTTGGTCCATCCACCCGCATCAGCAACACATGTTCGACCGGGCGCAGGACGCGGCCACCTTGCTGATTGCCCCCACCGGGGGCGGCAAGACGATGGCCGGGTTTCTGCCCTCTCTGGCCGAACTGGCGGAAGGCGGCCGCCAAGGGTTGCACACGATCTATGTCTCGCCGTTGAAGGCTCTGGCAGCGGACATCAAACGCAACCTGCGCGCGCCGGTGGAGGAGATCGGCCTGCCAATCCGCATCGAGGATCGCACTGGCGACACCTCGGCCACCCAGAAGAAACGCCAGCGGGCAGACCCACCGCATATTCTGCTGACGACGCCCGAAAGCCTGGCCCTGCTGACCTCCTACGAGGATGCGCCGCGTATGTTTGAAGGGGTGCAACGGGTCGTCGTGGATGAAATCCATGCCCTCGCTGAAAGCAAGCGTGGAGATCAGTTGATGCTGGCACTCGCGCGGTTGCAGACCTTGTGCCCGAACCTGCGTCGCGTGGGTCTGTCGGCAACGGTCGAAGACCCCGAAGGCATCGCCCGCTTTCTGGCACGGCATCCGGACCCTTGCCGCATCATTCAGGCCGATCCCGGGCCTGATCCTGATATTGCGATGTTGGAAACCGAGGACATGCCGCCGTGGTCCGGCGGCGGCGCGGCTTATGCAATCCCCGCGGTGCTAGACCAAATCCGCCAGCACAAAACAACTTTGATCTTTCACAACACCCGCGCGCAGGCCGAGATTTTCTTTCACAATCTATGGCTTGCCAATGATGAAGGCCTGCCCATCGGCATCCACCATGGCAGTCTGGACCGCCAACAGCGTGAACGGGTCGAGGCAGCTATGGTCAGGGGCGACCTACGCGCCATCGTGTGCACCGGCTCTCTGGATCTAGGGATCGATTGGGGCGATGTCGATCTGGTTATCCAGATCGGTGCCCCCAAGAATGTCAAACGGCTGGTGCAGCGGATCGGGCGAGCAAACCATCGCTACAACGCCCCGTCCAAGGCCCTGTTGGTGCCCGCCAATCGGTTCGAGGTGGTGGAATGCGTCGCCGCGCTAGAGGCCGCCAAGGCTCATGAACTGGACGGAGAACCACGCGGCGCAGGCCCCCGTGACGTGTTGTGCCAGCATATCCTGATCGCAGCGGCGGCAGGGCCGTTCGACGCCGATGCGCTGTTCGCGGAGATGACTTCGGCCGGGCCATTTGCCGAGCTGACCCGCCCGGAATTCGACGCCTGTCTGGATTTCTGCGCTACCGGTGGCTACGCCCTGCGCGCCTATGATCGGTGGCAAAGACTGCAACAGCGCCCTGACGGGTTGTGGCAGTTACGCGACCCCCGCGCCGCGGCACGCATCCGCATGAACCTTGGCACGATTCAGGACACGGATACGCTGAAAGTTCGGCTCAGGCGTAACCGAGGCGGCAAACCCCTCGGCGAGGTTGAAGAGGCGTTTGCTGCCTCTCTCACCCCTGGCGATACCTTCCTGATCGGCGGCCAGATCGTGCGCTATGAGGGGTTGCGTGAGATGGTGGTCGAGGTCAGCCGTCGTGCCGATAAGAAACCCAAAATTGCCACCTTCGCAGGGACGAAATTTGCCACCTCCACCCAGCTGAGCGACCGCATCCTGCGCATGTTCGCACAACCCGATTGGCCTCAGTTGCCTCATCACACTGCAGACTGGTTGGCCTTGCAGAGGGACATATCCCGACTGCCCCAACGTGATCGCCTGCTGATTGAGAGCTTTCCAAGCGACGGACGAGAGCACCTATGCGTTTACGGCTTCGCGGGACGCAATGCCCAGCAGACTTTGGGCTTGCTGCTAACCAAACGCATGGAAGAAACCGGGCTCGCACCCTTGGGTTTTGTCGCAACGGACTACGCGACCTTGATTTGGGGCTTGGATGCCGTGACCGATCCAAGCCCCCTGTTCCAACGCGACGCTTTACGAGAGGGTTTGGACACATGGCTGGCCGGCAATGCCGTCATGAAACGCACCTTTCGTGCCTCGGCCACAATCGCTGGCCTGATCGAACGCAACACCGGCGGGCAACGCAAAAGCGGACGGCAGGCCACGTTTTCGTCAGATATCCTCTACGATACGCTGCTGAAATACGACCCCGGCCACCTGCTGATGCAGATCACCCGAGAGGAGGCCATGCGCGGGCTGGTTGATTTTGGGCGCATCGAGGCAATGGTGGAGCGGATCGGCGACCGGATTGATCTGCTGCGGCTGGACCGCATCACACCACTGGCCGCGCCGCTGTTTCTGGAGGTGGGGAAGATCCCGGTCAAAGGTGCAGCTGAGGAGCGATTGCTGGCTGAAGAAAGCGCGCGCCTTCTCGAAGCCGCCGGGTTGAACCAGTTGTAACCTCTTGCGCGTGGCGCGGAATCAAGCAAAGAACGTACCATGAACGGTTTGGACTTTTTGTTTTGCGGACAGGCGCTGCGCGCCCTTCCCTCGGGTGCGTTATGGTGGGCGGAGCAGCGGATGCTGTGTGTTTCAGACCTGCATCTGGGCAAGTCCGAACGGCTGGCGCGGCGCGGCGGGTTGACCCTGCCTCCCTATGACAGCCGGGATACGCTGGATCGGCTATCGACCGATCTGGATGCGACAGGCGCACAAAACGTTCTGTGCCTGGGTGACAGTTTCGACGATCTGGTTGCCTCAACCACCTTGGCAGAATCCGAGAAGCTGCAGATCGCAGCGCTGCAGGCCGGTCGGGAATGGGTCTGGATTGAAGGCAACCACGATCCCGGCCCTATCGAATTGGGTGGGACACATCTGGCAGAATGGGCCAAAGGCCCACTGGTATTCCGACACATCGCTGAGGAAAATTCCAAGGGCGAAGTCTCAGGCCATTTTCACCCAAAGGTACGCCTGTCTATCCGAGGGCGATCAATTTCGCGCCCGGCTTTCTTGTTGGATCAGAAACGGCTTATTCTGCCCGCCTATGGCACCTACACGGGCGGTTTACGCAGCTCGGACATCACCCTGTCAGATCTGATGGCAAAGGATGCGATGGCCATTCTAACCGGGCCCAACCCGCAGATGATCCCGATGCCACGCGAGGGTTAGATCAGCCCGTCTTCTTCCAGCTTCGGCTTATATTTGCGGCTGACCGGCACCAGGTCGCCATTGACCAGACGCAAAAGCGTTTTACCTCCCGTCTTTTCAACACCCGAAATCGAGGCATCTGTGACCCAGTGCGAGCGATGCGAGCAATGGCCCGGCACAGGCTCCATCTCGGCAATCGCATCGGTAAACCGGGATCGGATCGAAAAGACACCGTCTGAGGTGACAACGTCCACATAGTGATCCCGTACGGTCAGCCGGTAAATCTGCCCCTCAAATCCTTCAGGCAATCGCCTGACCAGACGTGGCAACTCCGGGGGCATAGGTTCCCCGCTGCCAGCATGCAAATCACCGCGACGCACAAGCACAAGGCCCGTGGCAAACAGTGCGCCATAAGCGGCAACCGATTTAACCTCGGGCACCATCTTTCCGGTATAGGTGAACAAACACCAAGCCAGCAGCCACAGCAGCGGTGTCAGAAACACCAAGATCACCGCCGCGAAAGCCAGGTCGCGCAGCGGCAGTTTCACCAGTATCAGCTTGTCTCGCAAAAGCTTCCGGGTCACACAAATCGCGCCCAAAGCGATTGTCATCACGCCGACCCAGAACAGCAGGCGCAATCCAAATGAAAAACCCGTATCCATGAACGGTGGGAAGGCATATGCCAGCAACGGAAGAAAAATGAACGCGGCACACATGCGCTGAGGGGTAAGTGCCGTTCTGAGTTCACTGACTTTGGTATCCATACTTATCTTCAAATGCACCGCGCCGTATCAACACTAAACATATTGGCGAAGATGCAGACGTACCTCGTAACCATCTGGAAAATAATACTTATCACTATATACTTCACAAGGGAAGCTTTTCAAAGAAATACCACGCCCGTGGTCATGCGGGCGCGGTAAATCATGTCTTAAGCAATCTGGTTCCGGGTGTGGGCCCAGTACGCCGGCTCAGGCCGTCAGGCCTTCGGGTTCTGGCAGTTTGTTTGCGCGGCATGCTGCTGTGACGGTGTTTGCGAGCAGGC